>JBFXAZ010000150.1:0-11029 GCA_050183765.1 Reyranellaceae bacterium
AGACCGGCAAGCTGCTCAACAAGCGCAATACCTTCGACGACTTCATCGCCTGCGCCGAGTACCTGATCGAGAACCGGCGCACAGCCGCCGGCCGCATCGCGGCGATGGGCGGCAGCGCCGGCGGCATGCTGATGGGCGCGGTGGCCAACATGCGGCCCGAGCTCTTCGGCACGGTGCTGGCGATGGTGCCGTTTGTCGACGTGCTGTCGACCATGCTCGATTCGACCCTGCCGCTGACGCCGCCCGAATACGTGGAGTGGGGCAATCCGGCCGAGTCGAAATTCTACGACTACATGAAGACTTACAGCCCCTACGACAATGTGAGCGCGCAGGCCTATCCCGCGATGCTGGTGTCGGCGGGCCTGAACGACCCGCGGGTGACGTACTGGGAGCCGGCGAAATGGGTGGCGAAGCTGCGCGCCACCAAGGCCGACGACAACGTCCTGCTGCTGCACACCGAGATGGAGGCCGGTCACGGCGGCGCCTCCGGTCGCTACAAGATCCTGATCGAGGTCGCCGAGCGCCTGGCCTTCGTGGTCCGCGCGCTCGACCTGCCCGTTCAGCCCAATCCGGTTTGATGGAGAGTCCGATGGCCGCCAGGAAGAAGACCGCGAAGGCCAGCGAAGCCCCGGCGCAGACGGCGGCGTCGACGCCGGCGGCGCAGAAGGCCGCGGCGACGCGGCCGACCAGGCCGCCCTTCGACAAGATCCTGATCGCCAATCGCGGCGAGATCGCCTGCCGCGTGATCCGCAGCTGCAAGGCGATGGGCATCAAGACGGTGGCGGTCTACTCCGAGGCCGACGCCGACGCGCTGCACGTGCGCGAGGCCGACGAGGCGGTGTTCATCGGCCCGCCGCCCTCGGCGCAGAGCTATCTCCTCGTCGATCGCATCGTCGAGGCGTGCAAGTCCACCGGCGCGCAGGCGGTGCATCCCGGCTACGGCTTCCTGTCGGAGAAGCGGGAGTTCCAGGCGGCGTTGGCCAAGGCGGGCATCACCTTCATCGGCCCGGACGCGCACGCCATCCACGCCATGGGCGACAAGATCGAGTCGAAGATCCTGGCGAAGAAGGCCGGCGTCAGCACGGTGCCGGGCCATCTCGAGGCGATCCCCAACGCCGACGAGGCGGTGAAGATCGCCCAGTCCATCGGCTACCCGGTGATGATCAAGGCTTCGGCCGGCGGCGGCGGCAAGGGCATGCGCCTGGCGTGGAACGATGCGGAGGCCAAGGAGGGCTTCGTCTCGGCCACCAACGAGGCCAAGGCGAGCTTCGCCGACGATCGCGTCTTCATCGAGAAGTACGTCGAGGAGCCGCGCCACATCGAGATCCAGGTGCTGGCCGACGGCCACGGCAACTGCGTCTATCTCGGCGAGCGCGAATGCTCGATCCAGCGCCGCCACCAGAAGGTGATCGAGGAGGCGCCCAGCCCCTTCCTCGACGCGGCCACGCGCAAGGCGATGGGCGAGCAGGCGGTCGCGCTCAGCAAGGCGGTGAACTACAAATCCGCCGGCACGGTCGAGTTCATCGTCGACAAGAACCGGCAGTTCTACTTCCTGGAGATGAACACCCGCCTGCAGGTCGAGCATCCGGTGACCGAGCTGGTGACCGGTCTCGACCTGGTCGAGCTGATGATCCGCGTCGCATCAGGCGAAAAGCTGCCCTTCACACAGGAGGACGTCGAGCTCAAGGGCTGGGCCGTCGAGGCGCGCGTCTATGCCGAGGATCCGTTCCGCGGCTTCCTGCCGTCGACCGGTCGCCTGGTGCGCTACCTGCCGCCGCCGGCCGCACCCGACGTGCGCGTCGACACCGGCGTCTACGAGGGCGGCGAGATCAGCATGTTCTACGATCCGATGATCGCCAAGCTGGTGACCTATGGCGCCACGCGCGACGAGGCGTCGGATCGCATGCTGCAGGCGATCGACGAGTACTATGTGCGCGGCCTCAATCACAACATGAGCTTCCTCGCCGCTCTGGTCGGCCATCCGCGCTTCCGCGCCGGCAAGCTCACCACCAACTTCATCGCCGAGGAGTTCAAGGGCGGCTTCACCACCGCGCACCTGCCGCCCAAGGATCCCGCGATCCTGATCGCCATCGCCGCCACCATCGACCGGATCACCGCGGCGCGCGCGGGCGGCGCCGCGTCGGGTTCGGTCGTGGTCGTCCTCAACGGCGAGCATCACGGCGCTTCGGTCTCGATCGAGGAGCTGTTCGGCAGCGTCGAGGTCGCGGTTGGTGAGCGCACGATGAAGGTCGCGACGCGCTGGTCGCCGGGCCAGCCGCTGTTCGACGCCATGATCGACGGCAGCCGCGTGGTCGCGCAGGTCGACGCCAGGGGTGCCGGCTATACGCTGTTCCATGCCGGCGGCCAGGCCGACGTGCTGGTGCTCAGCCCGCGCCGCGCCGAGCTGCTCAAGCTGATGCCGGTGAAAGCCGCGCCCGACACCTCGAAGTTCCTGCTCTCGCCGATGCCGGGCCTGCTGGTTTCGGTCGAGGTCGCCGAGGGCCAGGAGATCAAGGCCGGCGAGGCGCTGGCCAAGGTCGAGGCGATGAAGATGGAGAACGTGCTGCGCGCCACGCGCGACGGCACGATCGCCAAGCTCCACGCCCAGCCCGGCGAAAGCCTGCGCGTCGACCAGAAGATCCTCGAGTTCGCATGAGACATCCTTCTCCCCGCGCAGGCGGGGAGAAGGTGCCCGAAGGGCGGATGAGGGGCTTTCCGATGCTCCAATACGATCGACGGTGGTTGTTGGGCCAGAAGCCCCTCGTCCGCCTCGCTGCGCTCGGCACCTTCTCCCCACCTTCGTGGGGAGAAGGGCGATGACTCCCGGCGACCATGTCGTCTTCCTCGCCGGGGCCTTCATCGCCGCGTTCGTCTCCGGCCTGTCGGGCTTTGCCTATGCGCTGGTGTCGATCGCCTTCTGGGTGTGGCTGTTCCCGCTGTCGGAGCTGACGCCGCTGGTGCTGTTCGGCGCCGTGATCTCGCAATGCGTCGCGGTTCCCACGGTGTGGCGCACGGTCGACTGGCCGACGCTGTTTCCCATGCTCGGCGCCTCGCTGGTCTGCCTGCCGCTGGGCGTCTGGCTGATCGCCTACACCGATCTCGAGCTGTTCCGCCTGAGCTTCGGCCTGCTGCTGATCGCCTATGCGGTGTTCCAGCTGGCGATGGGCACACGCCTGCGCGTCGAGGGCGGCGGCAAGCTGGCCGATGCCGCGATCGGCGCCGTGGGCGGCGTGATGGGCGGCCTCGCCGGGCTGACCGGCGCGGTGCCGGCGGTGTGGGGCGTGCTGCGCGGCTGGGACAAGCTGCGCCATCGCGGCCTGATGACCATGCTCAACGCGATCAGCCAGATCATCGCCCTGGCGATGGTGGCCTTTGCCGGCTACATCGGCGCGACCACGCTGTGGCGCTGGCTGTGGATGCTGCCCTTTCTGATCAGCGGCGCCTGGATCGGCACGCTTGCGATGCGCTTCATCCCGCCGGCCTCGTTCCGCGTCGTGGTGCTCGGCCTGTTGCTGGCCTCGGGCATGGTGCTTACCGTGCAGAACGGCTGGCGCGCGATCGCCGGCTGATCGGAGGAGCGGCATGAAGAGGCTGCGCATCCGCGGTCATGTGCAGGGTGTCGGCTTCCGTTACTGGACGGTACGCCGGGCGCGGACGCTCGGGCTGCGCGGCTGGGTACGCAATCGCGCCGACGGCTCGGTCGAGGCGCTGGCGTCGGGAGCGCCGCATGCGCTCGACGCCTTCATCGCCGCCTGCCGCAGCGGCCCGCGCGCCGCGCGGGTCGATTCGCTGGACGTCGAGGACGCCGCCGAGTCGGTCGGCGACGGTTTCGAAGAGATCGCCACGCTCTGAACGGGAGGACGGGCATGACCGAGATCGCATCTCAGGTATCGCTGATGGACGAGGTGAAGGCGCAGGCGCGCGTGTTGGTGCCCGTGCTCAAGGCCCTGCGCGCCGAACTGGGTGCGGAGCGCGCCAACCGCCTGGTCGGCGAGGCGCTGCGCGACTGGTCCAAAAGCCTCTATCACCGCATCGGCGCCGAAGAGCCGGGCGGCCCCAGGGACAAGTTCGACGCCATCTGGACCGATCTGCGCCCGCGCATCGGCGACTCGGTCGAGCGCGACATGCTGCGCGACGACGCCGAGGTACGCGACTACAACATCACGCGCTGCCGCTACGCCGAGTTCTTCAAGGAGCTGGGCGAGCCCGACCTGGGCACCATCCTGCTGTGCGAGATCGACTTCCACATCGCCGATGTCGGCGGGCCCGAGGTCGAGTTCACCCGCACCCAGACCATCATGAAGGGCGCGCCGTACTGCGATTTCCGCTACCGGATGAAGACCCACACGCCGTCATCCTGAGCAACGCGAAGGATCCGGCGGTATCGCGGCCGCTCACCCACGTGGCGCGCAGTCGCACCACCGCGGGGTCCTTCGCTGCCGCTCAGGGCGACGGGACGGGCGCGAACACCTCGTCGAACGCCTGACGCAGGGCCACGTCGAGGTCGGCCATGGTCACCGGCAGGCCGAGATCGACCAGCGAGGTCACGCCGTAGCCCTGGATGCCGCAGGGCACGATGCCCTGGAAGTGGCTGAGGTCTGGGTCGACGTTGATCGAGATGCCGTGGAAGGCCACCCAGTGGCGCACCCGTACGCCGATGGCGGCGATCTTGTCCTCGGCCATCCTGCCCTTGGTGGGGGCCGGCCTGTCCGGCCGCACCACCCAGACGCCGATCCGGTCGGCGCGCCGCTCGCCCCTGACGTTGAAGCGGGCCAACGCGCGGATGATCCATTCCTCGAGGTCGTGGACGTATTGGCGCACGTCGCTGCGGCGCCGCCGCAGGTCGATCATGGCATAGGCCACGCGCTGCCCCGGCCCGTGATAGGTGTACTGCCCGCCGCGGCCGGCGGCATGGACCGGGAAACGGTCGGGGGCCAGCAGATCGGCGGATTTGGCACTGGTTCCTGACGTGTAGAGCGGGGGGTGCTGCAGCAGCCAGACCAGTTCGGGCGCGGTACCGGCGCGGATCGCCGCCACCCGCTCGTCCATCTTGGCCAGCGCCTCGGGATAGGGCACCAGCCGGTCCTCGACCCGCCATTCCATGGCGGTGGAATAGGCGCCGAAACCGGTCCGGTCAAACGCCACCCGTGTTGCCTCGCCGGGGGCGATTTGCTATCTCCCCGGCCGGTTCGGCCGACAGGCCCGACCGGGCATCCAGGCCGGCCGATCGGTGTTTGCGCCCGTGGCGGAATTGGTAGACGCACCAGCTTGAGGTGCTGGCGAGTAACATCGTGGAAGTTCGAGTCTTCTCGGGCGCACCAATCATCCGTTCGTAACCGGCTCGATGCGACAAGGAGGCCGCCCCGACGAGGGGCGGCCGCTTTGTTTGGGGTGCACACCCGGGAGGAGACATGGCCGAGGAACTCGCCGACGCGGCGCTGCGCTATCACCGCCAGCCACGCCCCGGAAAGATCGAAGTCACGCCGATCAAGCCGCTGGCCACCCAGCGCGACCTGTCGCTGGCCTATTCCCCGGGCGTCGCCGCCGCCTGCGACGCCATCGTCGCCGACCCGGCCGAGGCCGCCACCCTGACCGCGCGCGCCAATCTCGTGGCCGTGGTCACCAACGGCACCGCCGTGCTCGGGCTGGGCGATATCGGCCCGCTGGCGGCCAAGCCGGTGATGGAAGGCAAGGGGGTGCTGTTCAAGAAATTCGCCGGCATCGACGTCTTCGACATCGAGATCGCCGAGAAGGACCCGCAGAAGCTGATCGACATCGTCGCGGCGCTGGAGCCGACCTTCGGCGGCATCAACCTCGAGGACATCAAGGCGCCGGAATGCTTCACCGTCGAGCGCGCCCTGCGCGAGCGCATGAACATCCCGGTGTTCCATGACGACCAGCACGGTACCGCGATCATCGTCGGCGCCGCTGTCACCAACGGCCTGAAGCTGGTGGGCAAGAACATCGACGAGGTGAAGCTGGTGTGCTCTGGCGCCGGTGCCGCGGCGCTGTCCTGCCTCGACATCCTGGTGAAGCTCGGCCTGCCGGTCGGCAACATCTGGGTCAGCGACATCGCGGGCGTGGTCTTCGAGGGCCGCAACACGCTGATGGACCCCTGGAAGGAGCGCTACGCCCGCGACACCGACAAGCGCACCCTGGGCGAGATCATCGACGGCGCCGACATCTTCCTCGGCCTCTCGGCCGGCGGCGTGCTGAAGCGCGACATGGTCGCGCGCATGGCTGCCAAGCCGCTGATCCTCGCGCTGGCCAATCCCAACCCGGAGATCATGCCGGAGGACGTCAAGGCGGTGCGCGACGACGCCATCATCGCCACCGGCCGCAGCGACTACCCCAACCAGGTCAACAACGTACTGTGCTTCCCCTTCATCTTCCGCGGCGCGCTCGATGTCGGCGCCACGACGGTCAACGACGAGATGAAGGTGGCCTGCGTCCAGGCGCTGGCGCGGCTGGCGCATGCCGAGACCTCGGAGGTCGTCGCCAAGGCCTTCGGCGAGAGCGACGACGGCTTCGGCGCCGAGCAGATCATCCCCAAGCCGTTCGACCCGCGGCTGATCGTCGAGCTGGCGCCCGCCGTGGCCCAGGCGGCGATGGACAGCGGCGTGGCGACGCGGCCGATCGCCGACATGGGCGCCTATCGCCATCGGCTGGAGCAGTTCGTCTTCCGCTCCGGCCTGATCATGCGCCCGGTCTTCGACCAGGCAAGGCGCGATCCCAAGCGGGTGATCTTCAGCGCCGGCGAGGACGATCGCGTGCTGCGCGCCGTCCAGGTGCTGCTCGACGAAAAGCTGGCCCAGCCGATCCTGATCGGTCGGCCCGAGGTCATCGCCCATCGCGCCCATCGCCTGGGACTGCGCTTCCGGCCGGGTCTCGACGTCGATCTGATCAATCCCGCCAGCGATCCGCGCTTCGATTCCTACTGGTCGACCTACCACGAGATCATGGAACGGCGCGGCGTAACGCCGGTGGCGGCGCGCAACCTCGTGCGCTCCAGTCCGACCCTGATCGCCACCTTGGCGGTGCACAAGGGCGACGCCGACGCGCTGATCGCCGGCACCTTCGGCCGCTATCGCACGCACTTCAACCATGTGCGCGACGTGATCGGCCTGCGCGAGGGGATCGAGCGTTTCGCCGCGGTCAGCCTGATCGTGCTGCCCAAGATGCCGCTGTTCATCTGCGACACCTACATCAACGAGGATCCCGATCCCGAGGAGATCGCCGACACCACGGTGCTGGCGGCCGAGGAGGTGCGCCGCTTCGGCATCGAGCCCAAGGTCGCGCTGCTGTCGCACTCCAACTACGGCAGCAACGACAGCGCCTCGGCCGAGAAGATGCGCGCGGCGCTGAAGCTGATCTGGGAGCGCGCCCCGGAGCTCGAGGTCGACGGCGAGATGCACGGCGACTCCGCGCTCGACGAGGACATCCGGCGCGAGCTCTTCCCGCGCTCGAAGCTGCACGGATCGGCCAATCTGCTGGTCTGTCCGTCGCTCGATTCCGCCAACATCGCCTTCAACCTGCTGAAGGCGGCGGCGGATGGCCTGCATGTCGGACCGATCCTGCTGGGTCCGCGCCTGCCGGCGCATATCCTGACGCCGTCGGTGACCGCACGCGGTATCGTCAACATGAGCGCGCTGGCCGTGGTCGACGCGCAGGAGGCCGCACGCCGCGGCGCCTGAGATAGTGGACACGATAATCGTACCATTTTCCCTTCTCCCCGCGAAGGCGGGGAGAAGGTGCCCGAAGGGCGGATGAGGGGCTTCGCGGAGGCTTGGCAGCATCGATGTTTGTCGTTGCACGAGAAGCCCCTCATCCGCCTCGCTGACGCTCGGCACCTTCTCCCCGCCTGCGCGGGGAGAAGGGAAGAAGCTTGAGGAGATCGCCATGGCCGACACTGCGCGCGCTCCGGCCGAGGAGAACGAGAGCCTCGAGGAACTGACCGAGACGCTGTTGCGCGCCGTGCTCGAGCATCTCGAGTACGGCCGCGTCGACGAGATCCGCGCCATCGTCGGCGATCTCAGTCCGGCGGGCGTCGCCCACCTGCTGGAGCAGGTCAGTCACGACCAGCGCAACCAGCTTGTCGGCATCATCAAGCGCGACCTCGATCCGCAGACCCTGGTCGAGCTCAACGACGACATCCGCGACGAGGTGCTCGAGGCGCTCGAGCCCAAGGATATCGCGGAGGCGGCGCGCGAGCTCGATACCGACGATGCCGCCGACATCCTCGAGGACCTGCCCGAGGAGGAACGGCTGGCGGTCCTGGCGGCGCTGTCGGCCGACGAGCGCGCGGCGATCGAGGAGACGCTCGCCTATCCGGAATACACCGCCGGCCGACTGATGCAGCGCGACCTGGTGGCGGTGCCGGACACCTGGACCGTGGGCCAGGTCATCGATTTCTGCCGCGAGGCCGCCGATCTGCCGGATGACGTCTACGACCTGTTCGTGGTCGGCGAGCAGCGCCGGCTGAGAGGTTCGGTCGCCCTGGGCCGCATGCTGCGCACCAAGCGGCCGGTGTCGATCACCGACATCATGGACCCGGATATCCCGTCGATCCCGGTGGCGACCGAGCAGGAGGAGGTCGCGCACATCTTCCGCGACCAGAACCTGGTCTCCTGTCCGGTCGTCGACTCGTCGGGTCGGCTGCTCGGCGTGATCATGGTCGACGACGTGCTCGACGTCATCGACGAGGAGGCCGGCGACGACATCCTGAAGATGGGCGGCGTGACGGAGGACGACGTGCATGCGCCCGTGGTGCGAACGGCGCGTCAGCGCTTCTGGTGGCTGCTGGTCAATCTTTTCACCGCCTTCGTCGCCTCCGCCGTGATCGGCCAGTTCGAGAACGAGCTGCAGAAGATCGTCGCGCTCGCCGTGCTGATGCCGATCGTCGCCTCGATGGGCGGCAACGCCGGCACGCAGACCGTGACCGTCGCCGTGCGTGCCCTGGCGATGGGCGAGCTGACCATCGCCAATATCACGCGCTTCGTGGTCAAGGAGGTCTTCGTCGGCGGCGCCAACGGCCTGATCTTCGCCATCCTCGTCGGCGTGACCGCGTGGCTGTGGTTCCACGATTTGCGCATCGGGCTGATCATCGGCGCGGCCATGATCATCAACCTGCTCTGCGCGGCGCTGGCCGGCACGCTGATACCGTTGGGCCTGCAGCGCGTCGGCGTCGATCCGGCCGTATCGTCGACCGTGTTCCTGACCACCGTGACCGACGTCGTCGGATTCGTGGCGTTCCTCGGCCTGGCCGCGGTGTTCCTTCTCTAGGGCCAGCGCACGGCCTGCGCCAGGCGCCGCAGGCGCTCGGCGCGCATCGGCTCCAGTCGTTCCGAGCAGACGAGACCGATCCGCCGTTCGGTCGGCAATTCCTTCACCGCCAGGAGCGCACAGCCCGCGCGCGCCAGCGAGGCCGGCACGAAGCAGGCACCGACGCCGGCCGCCACCGCGGCCATGGCCGCATCATCGTCGGTCGTGCGCAGCGCCACGCGTGGACGCGCCCCCTTCGCCGCGAAGGCTCGCCGCGCCGTCTCGTGCTCGGGACAGTGCGGGCGGATCACGAAGGGTTCATGAGCGAGATCGGCGATGGTGCAGCGCCGCTTCGCGGCGAACGCGTGATGCGTGGCCAGTGCGACGCGGAACGGGTCATGGAACAATGCGATCGCGCGAACCTCGCCCGCCGTGATGGGCAGCAGCGCTGCGTCGAGCCGGCCGCGCCGCAGTCGTTCGCGAAGGATATCGGGCGCGGCCTGCACCGCTTCGATATCGAAGCCGTCTGCCGCGCAGGACGCCAGCCAGGTGGTGACCGGCTTCACCGGCAGCGATGGGGCAATCCCCAATCGCGCCGCCAGACGCTGCGGTGGACGGCGCGCGTCGCTTTCCGCCGCCGCCCATTCGGCCAGCATCGAGCGGGCGCGCGGCAGGAATCGCTCACCGCCTTCGGTCAGCCGGACGCGGCCCTGACGCTCGAACAGGCGCGCGCCCAGCAGCTCTTCCAGCCGCGCGATCCCGGCCGAGAGGGTGGGCTGGGTGACGTGCACGCGCGCGGCGGCCGCCGTGAAGGCGCCGGTCTCGACCACGGCCAGGAAGTAGCGCACGAAGGCGAGGTTCATCGTCATTGAGTATGGCTATGGGAAGGAGAGAAACAATCAATTTTCCCTATTTCATCGCCAGGCATAGCGTCGTGGGTAAGGAGGAGCGGCGATGGAAAGCGAAACCTTGCGGTTCATGGTGCAGGCCTGGGAGTGCGATCACCTCGGCCACGTCAACGTGCGGTCGTACATGGGCTGGCTGGCCGACGCGGCCTTCTCGCTGGTCGGACCGCTGGACATGGGCGCGCGCGAGGCGGCGCGCAACGGCGTAAGCATGGCGGCGGTTCACGCCGAGCTCGATTTCATGGGCGAGCTCAACGGCGGCGATGTCGTGGTGGCCTTGAGCCGCGTCGAGGAGCTGGGCGAGCGCAAGATCGTCTTCCGCCACCGCCTCCAGCGGCTGGAGGATGGCCGCGCCGTCCTGTCCGGCAAGCTGATGACAGTCTGCATGGACCTCAAGACGCGCCGCGCGGTGCCGTGGCCGCCCGCCTTCGCGGCGGCCGTGCGCGGGCAGATGGTCGAGGCGACATGAACCCGGTCGATCCCGGCTACGACCGGCGGGTCCGCGACAGCTTCGCGCGCCAGCCATTCATGGCCCATCTCGGCGCGCGCATCGCCGCGCTGGCACCGGGCGAATGCGTCGTCGAGGCCGACTACGCGTCGGCGCTGACCCAGCAGCATGGCTATTTCCACGGCGGGGTGATGGCCTCGCTGGCCGACAGCGCGGCGGGCTACGCCGCCTTCAGCCTGATGCCGGCCGATGCCTCGGTCCTGACGGTGGAGTACAAGCTCAACCTGATGCGGCCCGGCATCGGCGAGCGCCTGTCGGCGCGCGCCCGGGTCATCCGCCCCGGCCGCACGCTGTCCGTCGTGCAGGCGGACGTCTACGCGATCGCGGCCGGCACTGAATCGCTGTGCGTTACATC
>JBFXAZ010000151.1:0-10947 GCA_050183765.1 Reyranellaceae bacterium
GGGCGGCGCCGGCGGCTTGGCGGCCGCGGCGGGTGGCGGCGGTGGTGGCGCGACCGATTTCGGCGGTTCGGGCGGCGCCGGCGGCGGCTTGGGCGCTGCCGGTGGCTTGGCGGCGATGGCCGGCGCTGCCGGTGGCGTCGTCGGCTTCGGCGCGGCGGCGACCACCGGCACCGGCTGGCGCGGCTCGGGCGGCTTGGCGGCGCGAGGCGGCGGGCTCGGGGGCACTGCCGGACCGCCCATGCCGCCGCTGGCCAGCTGCGTCGGCCGCGGCGCGGGCGCGCTCGCCATCGTGCGGCGCGGCGCCATCTGCGGGCGTGCGGCGGCCGTGCGGCGCGGCACGTAGGGCACGGTCTGGAACGGCGCCGCCGTGCCGCGCGGATTGCCGACCTCGGGGATCGACAGCAGCCGGCTGTGAATCGGACCCGGCGGCGGCTGGGGCAGGTTGGCGCCGGGATTGTAGGCCGCGACCGAGCCGCCATAGGGCATGTAGGCGCCCGCGACCGGTCGGCCGACCGCCGGGCCGCCGTACGCCGGGCCGCCGTACGCCGGGCCGCCGTACGCCGGGCCGCCGACCGCCGGACCACGTCCGACCGGCGCGGCGCCGCCGCCGTGCTGCATGCGCCACGGATTGTAGGCGGCGACCTGGCCCACCTGCTGCTGTGGATAAGCTGTGGGCAACGGGGCGGGCGCGGGCGCCGGATAGCCCGGGCTCTGCGGCCGGTAGGCGCCATAGGCCGGCGGATAGGGCGCCACCGGCGGCGCGCCATAGGCGCGTCCGGCGGTCTGCCCGGGACCGGCCTGGGTGTAGGGATTGTAGGCGCCGACCACGCTCGTGCCGTAGCCGGTGGCGCCATAGAAGCGCTGCTGCTGGGCCGCGGCCTGCAAGGACACCAGCGCGACACCTGCGATGATCGGCAGGGCGACGCGAAGGCGTGCCTTAAGCGTAGACTTCATGTTCAATCGCCACGTCCCGTCGCCGCCGATCCACGCGGCAACTCTCCCCACACGAGGCCGATACCATAGCGACTCGATCACCGCGCCTCAACCGCGCGGCGGGTCGCAGCTCACGCCGATGGTGTGAGCAACTCGACGACCGAATCGCGCAGCAGCGGATTGATCGCCAGGATCGTCGGGCCGCCCAGCGCATAGGCCTTGCCGGCGATGTCGGAGATCACGCCGCCGGCCTCGCGCACGATCAAGGTGCCGGCCGCGACGTCCCAGGGCGAGAGGTCGAACTCCCAGAAGCCGTCGAAGCGCGCCGCCGCCACCCAGGCGAGGTCCAGCGCCGCGGCGCCGAAGCGGCGCACGCCGGCGGTCTTGGCCATCACCGCGCGCAGGCTGGCGGTGAAGCGCTCGTGGTCGCCGCGCTCCTGGAAGGGAATGCCGGTGGCCATCAGCGCGCTGCCGAGCTGGCGGCGCCCTGACACGCGCAGGCGGCGCGAGCGCGCGAAGGGCGTCTCGAGGAAGGCGCCATAGCCCTTCTCGGCGTAGAACAGATCGTCGTTGGCCGGGTTGTAGACCAGGCCGGCGACCACCTCGCCGGCACGCTCGAGCGCGATGGAGATGGCGAAATGCGGCACGCCGTGCATGAAGTTGGTGGTGCCGTCGAGCGGATCGACGATCCAGCGGTACTCGCCGGCGCCCTTGGTCTCGCCGCCTTCCTCGCCGAGGAAGCCGAAGCTGGGGCGGCCGTGCAGGAGGTGCTCGCGCAAGACCTGCTCGGCGCGCAGGTCGGCGTGGCTGACGAAGTCGCCCGGCCCCTTCTCGCTGAACTGCAGGTGCTCGACCTCGCCGAAGTCGCGCTTCAGCCCCTTGCCGGCGGCGAAGGCGGCGCGCTGCATGATGGTCATCAGCGGCGAGCGCGGCGCCTGGCTGGCGCGCGGCAGCGGCGCGGAGCGCTCGCGGATCGGCCCGGTCGGCGCGGTGCCGACACGGGCCACCGGCCGGTCGCCGCCTCTGGTCGGTGGCCGTGTCATCTTGAGCTCCAATCTCTCTGTCATGCCGAGCGACGCGAGGGATCCAGGCTGCTGCCGGATCCCTCGCTGCGCTCGGGACGACAGCTGCGCCGTCAATCCTTGGCGCGTTCCATGTACTCGCCGGTCTCGGTGTTGACCACGATGCGCGTGCCGGCGCCGACATGCGGCGGCACCATGACGCGCACGCCGTTCTCCAGCACCGCCGGCTTGTAGGACGACGACGCCGTCTGGCCCTTCACCACCGCGTCAGCCTCGACGATCTTGAGCGTCACCGACTTGGGGATCTCGATGCCGACCGGCGTGGTCTCGTGCATCGAGACGACCACTTCCATGCCGTCCTGGAGGAACGGCGCGCGCTCGGCGCCGATCATCTCCTCGGTCATGGTGAACTGCTCGTAGTTTTCCTTGTTCATGAAGTGGAAGCCGTCGCCGTCCTTGTAAAGGAAGCTGCAGTCGTGCGCGTCGATGCGCACCAGCTCGACGGTCTCGCCGGAGCGGAAGCGCTCCTGCAGCTTGTTGCCTTCCTTCAGCGCGCGCGCCTCCAGCGTGACGAAGGCGCCGCCCTTGCCGGGGTTGACGTGCTGCACCTTCATCGCGGCGTAGAGGCGGCCGTTGTAGTCGATGACGTTGCCGGCGCGGATGGTGTTGATGGGCACTTTCATGGCGGTCGGACCGATGGTCTTGAAGTGTCTGGATCGCGCGCTCAAAACGCGGCCGGGGGCGAATGCGCCCCCGGAAAGCGGGCGGAACCTATCAGAGCGGTCCGGGAGGGGCAACCCGGCCGGATTCACGGTTGGCGGACGATCGCATACGGCGCTTTCTCCTCCTTCTCCCCGCGCAGGTCAGGGGCCGCGGACGGCCCCGAGGGAGAAGGTGCCGAGCGTCAGCGAGGCGGATGAGGGGCTTCTCGTGCAACGACAAACATCGGTGCTGTCGAGACTCCGCGAAGCCCCTCATCCGCCCTTCGGGCACCTTCTCCCCGCCTGCGCGGGGAGAAGGAAGCGACCTCCGATCCACATGCGATCACTCTGCCGCAAACGGGAAGTGGGAGCTGTTCAGCCCTATCGCGGTTTCCTCGGGCGCGGCGTCTTGGGCTCCGGCGCGGCGTGCCAGTTGACGCCTTCCATGGTCCGCAGCACCGCCTTGGCCTCGGCGGGCGTTGCGTCGGTCTCGCCCAGCCAGGCGGGCCAGGCGTCGTCGGCCAGGATCGCCGGCATGCGCGGGTCGTCCTCGTTGGCTTTCACCGTGCGGCGCACCAGCTCGTTGGCCGGCACCGTGGCCATCACGCAGGCCAGCAGCGGCGCCGGCATGCCGGGCACCTCGAAGCGGTCCCAGACGAAGGCGAAGCCGCGCGGCTTGCCGTCCCTGGGATCGATCGTCCATTGCCTCGTCTCGCTCTTGCCGCTGGGCTTCACCACCTCCTCGCCCTCGTTGAAGGTGGCGAAGACGACGATGCCGCGCTGGCCGGCGTGGAAGGGCGTGCGGAACGGCTCGCGCTTCTCGATGGTCTCCGAGCGCGCGTGGATCGGCCGCGGCCGGCGCCAGTCGCGCGGATCGGGGAAGCCCCAGCGCATGCGCACGACGCGCCGTGCGCGCGTCTGGGCATCCCAGACGATCACCGGCAGCATGCCGTTGACGCGATGAATGCGCACCGCGTCGTCGCCGCCATCGCCATCGCTCGCACCGGCATCGCCGGTGAGCGGCCGCGAGAAGTCGACGACGTTCTCCCAGGACGCCATGGCCGTGAACTTGCCGCACATCGGCGCAGGCTAGCAGCGCCGGCCAACCGCGCGCCAGCCGCGTCGGTTGACCTGCGTCAACGCCGCTGCGCGCGGCGCTGGATATGAGGATGGCGCAGGCGCCGAATCGACGAACGTGGGGTAAGGCGACTCCGACGCTTGGGGCGGTCCCGTGGGTTCAGTTGACGGGGCCGCCTTGCGCGTCGGTCCGGCCGTCGCTAGGCCTGCCCTCCGCCATTCATCCGCCGCAGCATCTCGGCGAAGAAGCTCTCGGGATTGAACCAGCCGTCGGCGCACAGCGGCTGGGTCGCGGCGATGCGCAGCGCGGCGTCGCTCAGCGCCATGTGGGTCGCCGCGCCGCGCCAGTTCTCCATCATCGGATGGCGCCACATCTCGGACAGCGCGTTGAGCCGCAGCAGGATGCGCCGCGGCAGGCCGGGGTGGAACGGGAAGGCCTCGTCGAGCGCCTCGAGCATCATCAGGCGCAGGCGCTTGGGATCGTCATGGGTCATGCCGTAGACCAGGGCATAGCCGTCGATGAAGTCGCGCTCGGGCACGGCGGCGTGCGGATCGTGCGGACGCGGGCGATGGCGGATCACGCGGTGGCTCCATTCAATGCCCTCACCACCCCCTCAAGGGGGTGGTGAGGGCAGGGGGTTGGAAGGGGGATGACAGGGGGATCGCAGGGGATGGCAGGTGGGGATGACAGGGGGTTGGAAGGGGATGACAGGGGATGGAAGGGGATGGCATCGGCGCTCACGCTCCGGCATTTCCGATGTCGACTTCACCCGGCAGGGTCACGTCATGCGGCCGCACGAAGAGCCGTCGCCGGCTCGGCGGTCCCATCTCGACCTTCACGATCTTTCCCATGGCGATCAGCCGCTCCTGCGCGGCGTTGATCGCGCTCCAGCTCCAGCGCCGGCATGAAGGCTGCGTGCGCAGACGGACCGACAGGCCGTTCTTGGCCTGGGGATCGGCCGGCACCAGCGCGCCGTTGGCGACCAGCTTGCGCAAGCCGGCGTACACGGCGTTGTCGAGCTCGATGCGGTCGACGACGTTGCCGTTCGTGGCGCCGCCTTCGTCCTCGCGCACGAAGACATGGTCGTGCCAGCGGAGCCTGAGCTGCTCGCCGGCGCGGCCGTAGTTGTTCTTCATCAGCTTCAGGATGCGCGCATCGCCGTGCTCCTCTTCGCCGTCGGCGGCGGGTGGCCGCGTGAGATACAGGCGGCCGCGCACCGAGTTGTTCCACGCCGTGCTGCCGCTCAAGCCCGAGCCGCTGTTGAGCCCGGTCAAGGACGGGTGCGCGTTGAGGATCACGCCGCCGTCGTTGATCATCGCCAGTCGGCGCAGGGCCCCGATGAACTGGCGCACCTGCGGGCGGATGTTCTCGTTGCCCAGGAAGCTGTCGGCCGAGGTGTCGACGACGATCAGCTCGATGCCGCGTTCGCGGATCATGTGCTCGAGCTGGTGATAGAGCGGCGTGGCCTCGCCCTGGTCGGTGCGGCGCTCGAAGGCCATCAGGCCGTTCTCCGCGCCGACGCGGCTGAGCAGGGTCATCGCCGCGAGATCGTCCATGGCGCAGCCGTAGTGGGCGTTGATGCGCGCCTGGCGGTAATGCAGCTCGTCGGCATCGTCCTCGCAGAACAGCGCCAGCGACGGCACCGGATCGGCGTGCGCCGGCAGGCCGAGGAAGGGCTGGCCGATGGCCAGCGCCGTGGCGAGCTGTTGCGCCAGCAGCGACTTGCCGACGCCGCCGTCGCCGTTGAGCAGGGTCACCGAGCCGCGGATCAGCAGGCCGGGGATCAGCCAGCGCCGCTCCGGCACCGGCCGGCCCTGCCACTGCGTCGGGCAGATCGGCTCGAGCATCGACACCGCTTTCATGCCGCGCCTCCCTTCGCCCGCAGCACGTCGTTGAAGTCGCCGAAGCCGCGCGCCGGCTTCTGCACGAGCGCCTTGCGTCCCTGCCGGCGGAAATCGACCGCCGCCTCGTGCGCCAGCCGCAGCCCCGCCCGGCCGTTGTCGGCGAAGAGCACGACCGTGCGGGCGATCCGCGGCAGCCACATCGATTTCAGCCGCGCGGCACCGAGCGAGGCCCACACCGGCAGCGAGAACAATTGCTGCGCCGACAGCGCCGTCTCGACGCCCTCGGCCAGGCCCATCATCGGCGCCGGCGCGCCCAGCCGCACCGCGCCGTCGCGCATCGGCGCCAGCGACGCCTTGGCCGGATCGAGCGCCGCCTTGGCGCGCCCGTCGTCGCTCAGCCAGATGCGCTGGATGGCGCAGACCTCGCCCGTGCCGTCGTGCACCGCGGCGATCACCGCGGGATGGCGCGTCGGCCGGCTGGTGTGCTCGAGGCGCGGGAGGAAGCGCAGCGAGGGCGGCAGCGGACCGGCGATGCCGCGCGCCCGCAGATAGACCTCGCCCAGGGTGCCGGCGATCGGCGCCGCCGCTTCCCACAGGGCGCGCGCGCGGCGCCGCCGGCGCAGCGCCGCCTGGTCCGGCCGCTCCGGCGTCAGATGCACGCGCGGCCGCGTCGGGCCGCCCTCGGGCCACAGACCCATGCCGCGCAGGGTGGCGATCACGTCGCGGCCGGCGCAGCCGGCGAAGCAGTGCAGCAGCACGCGGCCCTCGCGCGTGGCCGTCACCGACAGCGAGGGCGTGCCGTCCTCATGCGCCGGGCAGCGGCACATGCCGCGTGTCGAGGACCATCGGCCGTGCAGCGCGTTGACGATGATCCGGGCGTTGTCTGTCCGCATGGCGGGACCCATCCACGATCAAGGGGTTGTCTCCCGCTTCCATATTTCTTAAATTGGGAAAATTATCAAGCTCTTGATTCTTGTTTTGTTCGCGACCAGATTTCGCCCATGAACCCCCGCGGGCCGCTCACGCGCCTTGAAAGGGACTGGCCGCAGCAGGTCGCCGTGGCCATCCCGCCGGGTGGATTCGGCTGGCGGTTCAGGCACTTGCTGTGGGCGGCGCGCAATAGCGGCAGCCCCCGGCACTGGGAGGACCGCGGCCATCTGGTGTTCGCCTTCTACGACGGCATCGACACCGCCGAATTCCGCCAGTGGCTGCGGTCCAGCCAGATCGACTGGCGCTGTCCGCCGGAATGGCCGCAGGTCGAGCCCGCGCCGCCGCTGGGCGCGCCGGCCCCGGTCGAGGCGGCGGGCCGCCTCGATGCGGCGGAGCTGTCGGACTGGGTGCGCGGCGCGCTGCGGCGCGGCCACGCGCGGCGCATCATCGGCGCCTATCTCAAGGGCAACCGCGCACAGACGAAATACGCGCCATCAGGCGGCATGCCCGAGGCGTTGCGCGCGCTCGCCGAACTGCGGCCCGACATCGACGTCAGCCAACGCGAGTCGCTGGTGAAGGCGCTGTGCTCGTGGACGATGGATCACCACCGCGCCTGGTTCACCCGCGAACTGCAGAAGCACGAGCGCAATCAGTAGCGCCCTATTTCGCCATCTTCGCCGGGCCGGTCTTGCCGGGCGACTTGACGCTGCCCGGCGTCCTGCCCTTCACGCCCTTGGAGGCAGCGCAATAGAACGTGCCGCCGGCCGCTTCGCAGCGGATGCGTGCTACTTCGTCTGCACCCTGGATGGCGCCTTGCCGCCGGGTGTCTTGACGCCGCCCGGCGAGTTGCCACCCTTCACGCCCTGGGTGGCGGCGCAATAGAACTTGCCGCCGGCGGCTTCGTAGCGGCAGGTCTGGCCGCTGGGGCAGGGAGGGTTGCAATCGGCGAGCGCCTGCGCCGCGGGCAATATCATTCCAATAGCGGTTACGATCACGAACACGGATTTCATGATGAGTCCCCCAAATTGACATCTCCAGCATGCGTTCAACATGTTGACGGGTCAATCGGCTAGTCGATCCAAGATCGGAGGGCCGCCGGGGGGTGATCATCTGTCCGGGCGCGGGTCGCCTCTGTCGCCTGCGCCATCGCGCCGGTGAAGGGCGGCGGCATGGAGGCCCGACGCTAGCGCGCCGGCTGCGCGTCCTGGCGCGGTGCCGGCGACGCGGTGTGGCCGGGCTCGGTATCCCAAGGGCCGGGGAAGCGGCCGGTGCCGGTCTTCTCGCGGGTGAAGACGTTGTAGTCGACCGGCCACTCGGCGCGCGGCATCTCGTAGAACACCTCGACGCCGTTGCCGTCGGGATCGCGCATGTAGATGCCAAGCGAGATGCCGTGGTCGATGACGCGGTCGATCGGCTGACCCTCGGCCTTGATCTTCTCATAGAACGCCTTGAGGTCGTCGAGGCTCTCGAGGCGCCAGGCCATGTGGTTGAGGCCCACCTGGCCCTTCTGCTGCAGCGGCGCATCCTCGCCCACCTGCATCAGCGCCACCTCGTGCGACTGCTCCTCGTCGGCCGACAGAAAGGCCGCCCAGCCCGGCCGGTACTCGTAGACGTGCAGGCCGAGCAGATCCTCGTACCACTTCTTCGACCGCTCGACGTTGCGGACGTAGACATTGACGTGCTGCAGGTACATCGGGCGTTTCGCCATGCTGTCCTCCCGTTGCCGGCGCGAGCGGTCGTGACGCGGTAGGAATATTGACCCATGTCAATGGTACCGGCACCAGCATCGCACAGACTTCCAGCAAGGCAAATTCTCCGGATGTCGGCAGAGGACGGGTTCATGCCACTCAAGGTCGACTTCATGGATGGGGGGCGGGGTGTCACATTTTTAGCTTTCGGCCATTTGACAGGTAGCGACCTTATAAGGGCCGTTTCGGAGGTCGAAACGGCCAAGAAGGCGGCAAGTAACGTCCTGTATGTCTTCTTTGACTTCAACGGCGTCATAGGCGTCGACATCACCACTTTCCAGCTTCATCAACTGGCCGGCATTTCGGTCAGCGCATCGACGCGAAGCATCAAGGGGCGCGTGGTCGCAATCCATGCCAAGGACGACCTGCCCTTCGCGCTCACGCGCATGTGGATGGTATTCGTACAGGAATCCGGTTGGGAGACGGCTTTATTCCGCGAAAGAGCCCCTGCCGTCGCCTGGGTAAAAAGGCGAGTCTCCGACAAGTTTGGCCTGACCGTGCATCCGGATTAGATGTCGTGGCATCTCGCAATGTACTTGCGGCGACGCGACCCGTTTCTTGTACGCGACGCGCGTCCGAGCTTCTGCGGCGATGCTTCGGGCATGTGAGCGAGGCCAGCGGCCACCGCGGCTGACAGGTTGTGCGCCTTGCGCGTCTTCACGAAGTTGCACCAGACGATGTCGAACGCGACCTCCCTCGCCACGCTCGGGATGACACGCGGCTCGCTACACAACCGCGCCCTTCATCACCTCGCCGGCGAAGTTTCCGGTGGACTCGCCGTCCTGCATGGTGGGCGCGCCGTTGACGATGGTGGCGCGGATGCCTTCGGCCTTCTGCACCAGGCGGCGCGCGCCGCCGGGCAGGTCGGTCTCGACCTTGGGCACGCAGGGCCGCACGCGGTCGGCCTCGAACAGCACCAGGTCGGCCTTGCGGCCTTCCCGCACCAGCCCGCGGTCCTTCAGCCCGAAGGCCTCGGCGATGTCGTGCGTCATCTTGCGCACGGCGTGCTCCAGGGTGAAGGCGCCGCGCCGGTTCACCCAGTAGTGCAGGAAGTGGGTCTGCAGGCAGGCGCCCATCTCCTGCGCCGAATGCGCGCCGGCGTCGGAGAAGGTCGCGAGCGTCGTGTCGTGCTTGAGCATGCCCAGCACGTCCTCGCGATCCTCGTTGACCACCGGCCAGACGAAGATCTGGTCGGGGTTCTCCAGCGCCAGCTCGATCATGGTCTCGACCGGATGCGTGCCGCGGGCGCGCGACAGCTCGGCCACCGTCGGGTCGTCCCAGTCCATGCCCTTGAGCGCGAAGAGCTGCTCGTAGTCGGGCTTGCGCGGATCGAGCGTCGCCGCGCCGCCGCCCTGCAGCACATTGTCCTTGGGCTTCATGCGCTGCTCGGCCTCGATCAGCGCGCGCCGTCGCGCCGGATCGCGCAGCATCTGAAGCTGCTCGGGCAGCGGGCGCGATCGCACCACCTTCCACTCCGGCAGGACGTCGAAGGGCAGGTAGGATTTCAGCGAGTAGATGGCGTTGATCGAGCGCGTGCTGGCCTGGCCGAACATGCGCCCGCCGGCGCGGTTGGTGTCGGCGATGGCCTCGGCCTGGGTGCGCCACGACGCCGGATCGTCGCCCTGGCGGGTGCTGATCAGGCCGAACATCACGGTGCGCCCGTAGGCCAGCGCCAGGTGCTTCAGGCGCTCGAGCATGGCGACGTTGCTGCCATGGCTGCGCACGTCGGAGCCGACCTGGAAGATGCCGGTGCCCTTCGGTGCCATCGCCGCGACGATGCGCTCGAGCTCGTCCCACGAGGCCAGCCGGCTGGCCACCGGCGTGCCCTCGGGCGTCAGGTGGGTATGCGCGCGCGAGGTCGACACGCCGATCGCGCCCGCCGTCATCGCCTCGCGCGCCAGGCGCGCCATGGCGGCGATCTCGTCCTCGCTCGCTTCCTCGCTGAGCGCGCGGCGGCCCATGACGTACATGCGCAGCGCCGAGTGGCCGACATACATCGCGTAGTTCAGCGCCTTGGGCCGGCGCTCGACGGCCTGCAGATACTCGGCGAAGGACTCCCACGTCCATTCCATGCCGGCGGCCATCGCCGCGGCGGGGATGTCCTCGACGTAGGACAGGCAGTTGGCATACCACGCGCGGTCGGCGGGCCGGCACGGCGCGAGCGTGAAACCGCAATTGCTCATCACGACCGAGGTGACGCCGTTGTAGCAGGACGAGGTGCCGAGCGGATCCCACATCACCTGCGCGTCCATGTGGGTGTGGCCGTCGATGAAGCCCGGCGCGACGATCAGGCCGTCGGCCTCGATGGTGTGACGCGCGGCGTCGGTGAGGCGGCCGACCGCGGCGATGCGACCGTCGGCGATGCCGACATCGGCGGTACGGCGCTCCGCCCCCGAGCCGTCGATCACCGTGCCGCCGCGAATCAGAAGATCCAGCATCACGCGCCTCCCGAATTCCCTTCTCCCCGCGCAGGCGGGGAGAAGGAAGGCTAGTGCAACATTTGAGCTGCCTGATTTCTGTCATCCCGAGCGCAGCGAGGGACCCAGGCATCTTCTCGAGATCCGCCTGAGTTCACAAACGAAGTGCAACACCCGACTAGGGTGTTGCCATGGGCAGACAGTACGGTCACCTCACGCTCGAAGAGCGGTGCACGATTGCCCAGCTTCACCAAGCTGGCCACTCGAAGCACCA
>JBFXAZ010000152.1:0-10921 GCA_050183765.1 Reyranellaceae bacterium
TTCCGACGATTGGTGTTGTCGCGCGAGCCACCCCCATCCGGCGCTTCGCGCCACCTTCCCCCGCCAGCGGGGGAAGGTAAGAGTGCTACAGCTCCACCAGCCGGCTCGTCGCCGGCACCGTGCTGCCACCCCACAGCGGCAGGTAGGTCATCTTCTGGCCGGCGCCGCCGGCGACGATGATGTGGATGTCGCGCGGCGAGCCCGCCACGCCGCCGCCCAACTCGCCGCAGCGCTCGAACAGCCAGTCCTGCGTGCGCGCAAGATCCCAGCCGCGCTGCGCCAGCAGCCGCGCCAGCTCGGGCGGCAGCAGCAGCACCTGCTCGCCGCGCTCGGGCTTGCGCACCGCGCCGGTCGCGATCACGCCCGCGCGCATGATGTGCGGCACCGAGGCCAGCGCCGTCTCCGGGGTGTCGCCGGGATGGCCGATCAGCACTTCCATGGTGCCGGACACGCCCATCACGGTGACGGCATCGGCGCCCGCGGGGACGCCATGATGCGTGGCGAAGGACGGGAAGGCGGCGTTGGCCGCGTCGTCCTCGGCATCCGCCTCGGCAAAGCAGAAGGTGTACTTGCCGGGCTGGCCCATGGTCGCCATGTCGCCGATCAGCGGCCGCGCGCCGCCGATGTTGCGCAGCACCAGCGCGACGGCGCGGCCGATGCAGGCATTGGCTCGGTTGCCCGGCCCCAGCATGTTGGTGCCGGCATTCATCTCCAGCGCGCCCGCCACGGGTCCGTGCACCATGGTCACGACGCAGGCCGTACCCGTCGTGGTCGATATGCCCAGCAGGTTGAAATCCGGCGTCAGGCACGCGGCGGCGGCAGTCACCACGATCGGCAACTCCGCCGGCTTGCAGCCCGCCAGCACGCATTGGTAGGCCACCGCGGCCGGCGTGATCTCGCCGAACAGCGGCGGCATCGGGCCATAGGAACGCTCGGGCGCGCCGACGCCCTTGATCATCGCCTCGAGGCGGCGGCGCGTCGGCGGCACCATGGGCAGGCCGTCGGCCTGCTCGGCCTCGGCGAGCGCGGCCTGCACGTCCTCGAAGACAGCGCCGTCGTCGAAGACCGGCAGGTTGCCCCACTCCATCAGGAACCGGCCATGGTCAGGTCGGCGGCGCGATCCGCACCGCGCTGGCGGTGGTGCCGCCGAAGGACGGGATGAAGGCGGAGTGCTTGCCCGGCCCGCCGGCCACCAGGATGTGGATGTCCTGCGGCGTCGGCGTGATGTGGTAGTAGTCGCCTTGCCGGGGGCGGCTGGAGTTTGCGTACTCGCGCCGGTTCTCCTTCGAGACACGGTCCACGTGCACCTTCGAGCGCTCGTGGAGTGCGGCCTGCATGCTCTCGATCGTGTAGCCGTCGCGCGCCAGGGTCGCGGCGTGTTCCGGTCCGATCACCAGGAAATACGGGCCCTTGCCGTAGATGGTGTTGGCGCCGACCTGGCCGATCGTGCCGGCCATGGTGGTGATGATGCCGTCGCCCGACGTGCTGCCGTGATCGTTGATGTTGTGCGGCGCTTCGCCGGCCATCGCCGTGACCACGCTGTCCTTGCGATCGAAGCCGCGCCGCACGTGGTACGGCTCCCACGGGCTTTCTTCCTCGTTCTCGCCGAAGCAGAAGGTGTATTTCGCGGGCGATCCCTGCGTCGAGCGATCCATCTCGCCCGGCTTGGCGCCGCCGACGTTCAGCAGGATGAGGCCCAGCGCGCGGCCGATCGTGGCGTTGGCCTGCCAGCCCTGGCCGAAGCAGTTGCTGCCGCAGTTGATCTTCAGCGTATGCCGCATCGGGCCGCTGACCAGCAGCATCGGCGCGCAGGAATGCGTCGTCGCCAGCGTGCCGTGCAGATTGTAGTCCGGGTTCAGCACCGCGTGCAGCGCGGCGGTGACCACCGGGAAGTATTCCGGCTTGCAGCCTGCCATCACCGCGTTGGCGGCGAGGCTCTGCAGGGTCGGCACCACCGAGCGCGGCGAGACCGGCGGGAACGGCCGGTTGTCGCCGCGGCAGACCGCGACGAACTTCGCGACCTTCTCCTCGGTGGGCACATAGAGCGGCATGCCGTCGCTCCAGCCCTGCTCGATGGCGTACTCGTTGAATGCCGTGACATCCATTTCGCCGACGTCGATGAGCTCGGCGTCGGCGGGATCGGTCTGTGACGTATCGGTCATGGCGTTCCGGTCACCGTTACTTGTCTTCGCCGTTCATGACCTTGGTCAGGCCGGCGGTCGCGGTCTCGATACGTTCGGCGAGCTCCTGGGCATTCAGGCCGCCGACGGGATGCTTCACGACGATCAGTCGCGGGGTGATCTTGCGCGCCTTGGCCTGCGCAAGAACGAGCGATTTGAAAGTCTCGGTCGCGACGACGTAAGCCGTGACGCCCTTCTTCTCCAGTTCGACGCTGTCGTGGAAACTCCACGATGAACAGGAGCCTCAATCGGCTAGGGCTAGGAGCGCCGCCTTGTAACCCTTCGCGGCGACCTCGTCGTACAGCGCGGCCGGGGCCGGCTGGCTGGCGCTGTCCTTGCCGAAGAACACGATGTTGTCGATCGGGCGGACCGCGCCGAGCTTGGTGCGGATGCCGTCGAGCAGCTCGTGCGCGTTGGGCTTGGCGTTGGTGATCAGGGCGATCGGGTCACGCAGCCAGTCGACCGCCGCGGTGGTCATCTTCTCGCCGCCGGTCGCCGACAGGCCAAAACTGGGATTGACGATTTTCATGCCGACCTTCCTCCCGGACGGTTCGTGATGTCGGGACTTTCGACCCTTCATAGCATCCTGACAAGTGCGCCGGGCGAAGCCCTGCCCCGCTTCGATCAGCGATGCGCAGCCGCCCAGGCGGCAGCGGCCGCGCCCGCTTTCTTGGCGTCGGCCAACGCCTGGGCGATGGTCTCCGGCGCGCCCGCGCGCACATCGCCCGCCGCGAACAGGCCGGGCACAGAGGTCGCCCCATCGGCGCCGACGATCAACGCACCTGCAGCATCGCGCTCGGCCTCGACGAAGCCGCAGGCCGGCTTGCGCCCGACATAGGGAAAGAGCGCCTGCGTCTCGAGGCGCATGGTCTGGCCGCCGCGCTCGATCACCAGGCCCTGCAGGCCGTTGTCGCCATCCAGCGCGATGACGCGGCCGGGCATGGCGGTGACGTTGGGCAGCGCGGGCGCGGAGTCGGCGATCACGGTGACGGAGCCGACCATGCCCGCAAGCTCACGCGCTTCCTGCACCGCCCAGCCCTGGTCGCCGACCACCACCACCGACTGGCCGGCATAGAGCGGTCCATCGCACACGGCGCAGTGCGAGATCCCCTGGCCCTGGTAGCGTTCCTCCTCGGGCAGGCCGAGCGTGCCATGGCTGAGGCCCGTGGCGACGATCACCGCACGCGCGCTGTGGGTCTCGTCGGCGACGACCGACCACGGCGCACCGCCACCCAGGGCCGTCACCTCGCCGAAGCCCATCTCGACGCCGGCTTCGGTCGCCTGGTCGAGCAGGGTGGCGATGAAATCCGGACCTGTCATGCCGGCGGCTTCCGCCGGCGCGTCGTGGATCTCGCCGAAATTCATCATCAGCCCGCCCGGCCCGAGCTTGTCGATGCACATCACCCGCGCGCCGGCCCTGGCCGCGACGCTGGCGGCGCGCAGGCCGGCGGCGCCGGCGCCGATCACCACGACGTCCCAGGTCTCGCTCATGTCGCCGCTCCTCTCCAACTGCCGCCGGCGCGATTGGCGATGGCGATCACCACGGTGGTGATCAGGATCATGGCGAGGCTGAGCACCGCGATGGCGCCGACGTCGCCGCTTTCCTTGAGGTCGAAGATCAGCACCGACACCACCTTGGTCTCCGACGTGAACAGGATCACCGCCGCCGACAATTCGCGGATCACGGCGACGAAGACAATGCACCAGGTCGCGATCACGCCGGAGCGCAACAGCGGCGCGGTGATGTCGGCCAGCGCGCGCAGCCGCGTCGCGCCGAGGATGCGGCTGGCCTCCTCCAGCTCGGGATGCACGGCGTGGAAGGCCGAGCGCAATTGCTGGTAGGCCGCCGGCAGCTCGATGGTGATGTAGGCCAGCAGCAGGATCCACAGAGTGCCGTAGAGCTGCAGCGGCGGGCGCGTGTAGCTCAGGAACAGGCCGACGCCCAGCACGATGCCGGGAATCGCCAGCGGCGCGGTAGCGAGGAAGCCCAGGGCGCGATGGCCGCGCGTCGCCTGTCGCGCCACGATGTAGGCGATCACCAGCGCCAGCAGCGCGCACAGCGTTGCCGCCAGCACCGCCAGCAGCAGGGTGTTCTTCAGCGCCGGCATGGTCGAGCTGAGCTGGACGAAGGTGAACTCGATGTTGTGCAGGGTGATGGTCTCGAGAGTGATCAGCCGCGAGGCGATGCGCGAGAAGGCGGTGTTGAACAGCGCCAGATAGGGCAGTCCGACCGGCATCATCAGCACGATCAGGCCGAAGGCGAGCGCCGGCCACCTGAGCGCGCCCAGCCGCACCAGGCGCGGCGCGCCGTACTTGCCGCCGACGACGCTGTAGCCGCGCCGGCCGAGGATCCACGACTGCGTGCGCAGCAGCAGGATGGTCAGCAGCAGCAGCGGCAGCGCCGCCGCGGCGGCCAGCTCGGGCTTCGGCGGAAACTGGAACAGGCTCCAGATCCGGGTGGTCAGCGTGTGGAACCCGGCCGGAATGGCGAGGATGGCGGGCGAGCCGAACAGGTTCAGCGCCTGCAGGAAGGCGACCAGCGCGCCGGCGACCAGTGTCGGCAGCGCCAGCGGCACAGTGATGCGCCATGCCGTCGTCCAGCGGCCGCCGCCCAGCATCGAGGAGGCATCCTCCAGCTCGCCCGGCATGCGATCGAGCGCGTTGGCGACGAGGATGAAGACGTAGGGAAAGGTGTAGCAGGCGATGACGAAGATCAGGCCGGAGAGCGAGTAGATGTCGAGCAGCGCCTCGTCGGAGGGTGCGCCGGTGACGATACGGTAGAGCTGGTTGAGCAGCCCGCTGTTGGGCGCCGCCAGCATCTCCCAGGCGATGGCGCCGACGAAGGGCGGCGTCACCAGCGAGGCCATCACCAGCACGCGCACCGTGCGCCGCAGCGGCATGTCGGTGCGCGCCACCAGCCAGCCCAGCGGCGCGGCGACCAGGCAGCACAGCGCGCCGACGGAGGTGGCGATGATCAGGGTGGTCACCAGCGGCTCGGCGAAGGTGGGATCGCTGAACAGCTTGATGAAATTGCCGAAGGTGAAGCCGCCCTCGCGATCGCCGAAGGCGAAGATCATCAGCCACGCGATCGGCAGCACGATCAGCACGCACAGGATCGCGACGAACGCGACCAGGACCGGCGCGGAGAGGTCGAAGCGGCGGGTCATGGCACGATTGACGACGTCGTCCTGAGCAGCGCGAAGGACCTCGCGGTCGTGCGATCGGTCACATCGCTTGCGTGCGACCGCGGTACCGCAGGATCCTTCGCTGCGCTCAGGATGACGATAGCGGACGATCTCATACCTTGAAGTACCGCTGGTACTTCGCCTTGATCTCCTCGGCCAGCCGCACGACCTCGGCCGGGTCTTCCTTCAGGGTCTTGATCGCCGAGAGCGGCGGGCGACCCGGCTTGGACTTCACCTGGCGGTGCGCCGGATACTGCCCGCTCAGGTTGACGATGAACGACTGGCCCTCGGCCGACATGATCCACGCCGCCATCAGGCGCGCGGCGTTGGGATGGGCGGCCTGCTTGAACACCGCCATCGGGTTGCTGATCATCGGCGTGCCTTCGACCGCGTGCACGACCTCGATCGGCCTGCCGCGCTCCTTCGCCATCCAGAACAGGTAGTCGCTGCCGTCGACGGCGATGGCGCGCTCGCCCAGCTCGATCTTCTTCGGCGGCTCGGTGGCGGACTGCACCTGCATGATGCGCTGCTTGCCGAGCTTCTCGAAATACTCCCATCCCAGGTCGCGGCTGAGCTGGTAGGTGGCCGTCATGATGGTGCCGGAGTAGCCCGGATGTCCCTTCACCATCTTGCCCGCCCATTTCGGATCGAGCAGGTCCTTGAAGCCCTTGGGCGCCTCGGCCGGCGGCACCATGCTCGAGTTGTAGGCGATGGCGCTGAGATGCGTGCGTTGGGTGACGTAGGTGCCGTCGGCGTCGCGCAGCGAGGCCGGCACGTGCTGCGCGACTTCCTCGGAGACGAACGGCGCCAGCAGGCCCTCGCGCTTCCAGATGATGAAATGCGCGGCGTCGGCGGAATTCACCACGTCGGCGCGGTGGATCTTGCTGGCGTATTCCTGGCCGATGCGCTGGAACAGCCGCTCGCTGCCGGTGCGCTCGACCTTGACCTTGATGCCCGGGTACTTCGCCTCGAAGGCCTTGGCCACCGGTTCGGCGACGCTGAGATCCATCGCCGTGTAATAGGTGACCACGCCTTCCTTTTTCGCCGCCTCGATCATGACAGGCGTGATCGCCTCGGCGGGCGGCGCGGCCGACACCACGCGCGCGCCCAGCGGCAGCAGCGCCGCGGCCTTGATCAGGGTTCGTCTGGTGGTACGCATGACTACACCTTGAACAGCTTGACGTAACGTTCCTTGATCTGCTCGGCCTCCTTGGCCACCGCTGCCGCGTCCTCGCGCAGCAGCTTGATGTCCTTCAGCGGCGGCCGCCCGTCGCGGTCCTTGACCTGCGGATGCACCGTGCGCAACGCACCGACATCGACGTTGAGCTGCTGCGCCTCGGCGCTCATAGACCAGGCATGGAACAGCCGCGCCGCGTTGGGGTTGGGCGCGCGCTTGAAGATCGCCGACGGGCCGGTGATCAGCGGCGTGCCCTCGACGGCATAGACGATCTCGATCGGCTCCTTGCGCGCCTTCAGCGCGGAGCAGACATACTCGGTGCCGTCGGCCATCACCGCGCGCTCGCCCAGCGCCAGCTTCTTCGGCGGATCGGCGGCCGACTGAACCTGCATCACCTTCTGCTTGGCCAGGCGCTCGAAGAACTCCCAGCCGAGGTCGCGCGAGAGCTGCTGGGTGGCGGTCATGATCGTGCCGCTGTAGCCGGGATGCGCCTTGACGATTTTACCCGTCCATTTCGGGTCGAGCAGGTCGCGGAAGCCCTTGGGCGCGTCCTCGGCCTTCACCAGCTTGGTGTTGTAGGCGATCGGCGAGAGCGTGACGCGCCACGTCGCATACATGCCGTCGGCATCGTAGTGATTGGCCGGGTAGTGCTGCTTCACCTCCTCCGGCAGGTACGCCGCCAGCAGGCCGTCGCGCTTCCAGATGATCAGATGCGCCGCGTCGGAGCTGTTGACCACGTCGCAGTTGCTGATGCGCGCGGCGTTCTCCTGGCCGATGCGCTGGAAGATGCGCTCGGCGCCGGAGCGCTCGACGCGCACCTTCATGCCGGGGTAGCGCGCCTCGAATGCCTTGCCGACCTTCTCGGCCACCGGCAGGTCGACCGAGGTGTACCAGGAGAGCTTGCCCTCCTTCTTCGCCGCTTCGATCAACGCCGGCGTGATCTTCTCCGCCTCCGGCGGCGCGCCGCGCACCGGCGTGGCGATCGCGCCGGCGGCGAGCAGCGCCGACCCCTGCAGCATGTGACGTCGCGATATCGCCCGTCTGGTCATGGTTTCCTCCAACTCAACCTGCCAATGCCCGGCAGTGTTCTTGCGGCAGATGGAGCCAGAGCGCCGTGCCGGGCGCAATGGCCGGCTCGGGCGGCGCGGTCACGCGCAGCTCCGTACCGTCGGCCAGTGCGACCGAGAAGTCGCGGCTCGAGCCGAGGAAGATCTGCCGGGTCACGGTCGCCGGCAGGATGTTGTCGAGCGCCGCGTCGGGCGCCACGGTCTGCAGGCGGATCGCATGCTGGCGCACCGACACCGGCACCGATTCGGCGGCGGTCAGGGGGCGTCCCACGGTACGCAGCGCAACGCCGGCGATACGGACGCGCTCGGCGTCGAGCGCCTCGCCGCGCAGGATGTTACTGCCGCCGATGAAGCGCGCGACGAACTCCGATGACGGGCGGTAATAAACCTCCTCCGGCGTGCCCAGCTGCTCGACCTTGCCGAGGTTCATGACGGCGATCAGGTCGGCGGTGGTCATCGCCTCGGCCTGGTCGTGGGTCACGTAGACAGTGGTGTAGCGGTATTCGTCGTGCAGCCGGCGGATCTCGAAGCGCATCTCCTCGCGCAGATTGGCGTCGAGGTTGCTGAGCGGCTCGTCGAGCAGCAGGGTCTCGGGCTCGACGACCAGGGCGCGCGCCAGCGACACGCGCTGTTGCTGGCCGCCCGACAGCTCGGCGGGATAGCGCCCGGCCAGCGGCTTCAGCTTCGTCGTGGTGAGGATGGCGTCGAGCTTGCCGGCGATCGTTGCGGCATCGAGCTTTCGCAGCTTCAGCCCGTACGCCACGTTCTGCGCCACGGTCATGTGCGGCCACAGCGCATAGCTCTGGAAGATCATCGACATGTTGCGGCCCTCGGGCGGCACGGTGCGCGCCGCCGAGGAAACCACCCTGTCGCCCACCGCGATCTCGCCGGCGCTGGGCTCGATGAAGCCGGCGATCAGCCGCAGCGTCGTGGTCTTGCCGCAGCCGGAAGGGCCCAGCAGGCAGATCAGCTGACCGTGTTCAATGCGCAGCGAGACGTCGTCGACCGCCGCCGTGGCGCCGAACCGTCGTGTCAAGTTCCTGAGCTCGACGGATGCCACGTCGCCTCCCCGAAGTTATCGTTCGCCGTGTCATAGCAGGATTGGACGGCTCAAATCACGCCGTCTGCGCTATAACCGCCGCCGATGGAGGAATTCGGCATGCAGGACCAGAAGCTTTTCGGACACCGCGAGGGCCAGGTCGGCCACGTGGTCTTCAACAACCCGGCCAAGCTCAACGCCGTGTCGCTCGACATGTGGGAGCGCATGGTCAGCATCCTTGCCGACTTCGCGCAGGATCCCGAGATCCGCTGCGTCGTGGTCAGCGGCACCGGCGGCAAGGCGTTCGTCTCGGGGGCCGACATCTCCAAGTTCGAGAGCGAGCGCGCCAACGCCGAGGCGCAGGTGCGCTACGACGCGATCTCCAAGGAAGGCTACGAGTCGCTCTACAACTTCCCCAAGCCGACCATCGCCAAGATCAACGGCTACTGCATCGGCGGCGGCATGAACCTCGCCGCCTGCTGCGACCTGCGCTACTGCAACGAAGCGGCGCGCTTCGGCGTGCCGGCGGCGAAGCTGGGCCTGGGCTACGGCTTCCTGCGCATCGAACGGCTGTCGCGCATCGTCGGCCTGCCGCGCGCCATGGAGTTCCTGTTCACCGCCAGGCAGTACTCCAGCAAGGAAGCGGCCGCGATGGGCCTGGTGCACGCCGTCGCCGCCACCGACGCCGAGCTCGACGCGATGGTGGCCAAGACCGCGCAGACCATCGGCGAGAACGCACCGCTGACCATCGCGCTCGCCAAGGCCTCCGCCCGCGAGATCGCCAAGCCTGAATCGCAGCAGGACCACGCCAAGCTCGAGCGCATGGCGGTCGAATGCTTCGACAGCGAGGACTACAAGGAAGGCCGCCGCGCGTTCATGGAAAAGCGCAAGCCCGCCTTCAAGGGACGGTGAGCGCCATGAGCGACCTGCCGCTGTCCCACCTCTTCGTCCTCGACCTCACGGCGCATCGCGCCGGGCCCACGGCGGTGCGCCAGCTCGCCGACTGGGGCGCCACGGTGATCAAGATCGAGCAGCCCAGCGACGGCAAGATGGATTCGATGGGCGGCGCGCGGCACGGCTTCGACTTCCAGAACCTGCATCGCAACAAGAAGGCGATGACGCTCAACCTCAAGAGCCCGGAAGGCCACGCCATCTTCATGAAGCTGGCGGCGAAGGCGGATGTCATCGTCGAGAACTACCGCTCCGACGTGAAGCATCGCCTGGGCATCGACTACGACGCCGTCGCCAAGGTCAATCCGCGCATCATCTACGGTTCGATCGCCGGCTTCGGCCAGAGCGGCCCCGACGCCGCGCGGCCCGGCGTCGACCAGATCGCCCAGGGCATGGGCGGGCTGATGTCGATCACCGGCGAGCCCGGCGCCGGGCCGATGCGGGTGGGCATCCCGATCGCCGACCTGACCTCGGGCCTGCTGCTGGCCCAGGCGATCATCCTGGCGCTGTATCACCGCGAGCGCACCGGCAAGGGCCAGTGGGTCCACACCTCGCTGATCGAGGCGCAGATCTTCATGCTCGACTTCCAGGCCGCGCGCTGGCTGATGAAGGGCGAGGTCGCCAGGCAGGCGGGCAACGATCACCCGACCTCGATTCCCACCGGCGTGTTCCCGACCAGCGACGGCTACATCAACATCGCCGCCTCGGGCGACAAGATGTGGAAGCGCTTCGCCGAGGCGGTCGGCGCGCCGCAGCTCATCGAGCATCCCGAGCACGCCACGCCGGCCACGCGCTCGCAGAACCGCAAGGCGCTGAACCAGCGCATCGGCGAGGTGACGAAGACGAACACGTCGGCGCACTGGATCGCGGCGCTGAACAAGGCCGGCGTGCCGTGCGGGCCGATCAACACCATCGACAAGACCTTCGCCGAGCCGCAGGTGCAGCATCTCGGCATCGCCCGGCCGGTGAAGCACCCCAGGCTCGGCGACATCAAGGTCGTCGGCCAGCCGATCAACATGAGCGCCGCACCGCAGCCGAAGGAGCTCAAGCCGACGCCGGAGCTCGGGCAGGACACCGAGGAGGTATTGGCGAGCCTCGGCTACGACGGCGCCGCGATCGAGAAGCTGCGCGCCGGCGGCGTGGTCTGATTCTTCTACCTTCCCCCGCTGGCGGGGGAAGGTGCCCGAAGGGCGGATGGGGGTGGCCGCTATCGCGGTCAGTCACGACGCCCGCAATCGTCGCACGAGCCACCCCCATCCGGCGCTTCGCGCCACCTTCCCCCGCCAGCGGGGGAAGGTAAGTCAAAGAGGAAGCCCATGCCC
>JBFXAZ010000153.1:0-10653 GCA_050183765.1 Reyranellaceae bacterium
AGAATGCCGAGCGCCTGACTCAATTCGTCGCGCGTCAGCGTCAGCGACTGGATGTAGGGCAGGAACGGAACGGCGGCCATGCCTGTCACGCCACCGATCAGACCGGTGGCCAGGCCGCTCAGCGGATTGGCCCACCATTCGTGGCGCGCCGCCACATGCGGCCGCCACGCGACGAAGGCGGTTAACGAAAAAATCACGAGGATGACGCCGAGATATCCCACCGAGCGCGGCGAGCCGAGGCTGCGCAGGCTCAGCGCGGAGACGAAGATGCCGATGACGATGGCGACGCCCATGATCCAGAAGCGGCGCAGCATCGAACGGAAGTGACCGCCCCAGAACGCCTGCCACAGGTTGGTCGCCAGGGTCGGCAGGGTCAGCAGCGCCAGCGCATCGCTCATCGGCAGCACCAGCGTGGTGAGCGCGATGGCGGTGGGCGGCAGGCCCATGCCCGCGGTGCCCTTGACCAGGCCGGCGAGGAGGAAGGCGCCGAACACGACCGCGAAGTACTTCAAGTCCATCATGCCGGTCCGGTTGCTGCCGACTCTGACTCGCATCGCCGCCACGCCGCCCAGAAGAGCGCGATCGAGGCCAGCGGCATGATCTGCAGGCCGGTGATCTCCGCCAGCTTGGGCGCGACCGCCGGCACGATCCAGGCGATCGGCAGGACGATCCGCATGCCGGGCATCCAGCCGTTGCGGAATCCGTCGAGCAGCAGCACGCCGATCGGCAGCACGATCACGGCGAGGTCGTAGTCGAAGAGATAGGGCGAGACCAGCGGGACGGTGGCGGCGGCCACGGCGATGCGCGGCCAGCCTTCGCGCGCGCGCCGCCACGTGCGGATCGCCAGCACCATCACGGCCAATGCCACGACGGCATGCATCGCATAGGCGATCGCCACCGGCGAACCGAGCTTGCGCGCCAGCGCGTAGACGCTGGCGATCTTGTCGAGCGGTCCGCCGTCGCCTTCGAGCACGACGCGCGCGCTGCTGCCATGCTCGATGAAGGCGCGCCAGACGTCGAGGCCGAGGACGGCCGCCGAAGCGGCACAGAGCACGGTCACCGACAGCGCCGCGCCGCCCACCGCGCGCCACTGGCCGCCGGCCAGCAGCAGCATGCCGACCGAGATGCCGAGCTGCGGCTTGTAGCACAGCGCGCCGATCGCCAGGCCGGCGAGAAGCGGACGATGGCCGAGCGAGAGCAGTCCGATGCCCAGCAGCGCGGCGCTCAGCAGGCCGTTCTGGCCGTGCAGCACGTTGAGATAGACCGAGGACGATCCGAGCGCCGCCCAGAAGGCCGGGCTGTTGCCGAAGGCGACGCGCCACAGCGCGACGTGCAGCGCGAACAGCACGCTGGCCCAGACGATGTAGGCCCAGACATAGGGCAGGCCGGCGAGCGGCTTCAGCACCATCTGGAACACCGGCGGATAGGCGTACATCAGCGCGTAGGTCGCCTGCGGCAGCGCGCGCTTCTCGGCCTCGGTGATCGTCGCCATGTCGTAGGCGGCTTCCGGCCGGCCCTCGCGCGCCAAGGTGCCGGCGGCGTAGAAGGCGATGAAGTCGCCGCCGAAGCCGCGATCGGCCGACAGCATCATGTCGCGCATGCTCGCCAGCGTGGCGACGAAGGCGAGCAGGAAGGCGATGGCGATCGCCTTGGCGACCAGCGCGACGCGCGCCTCGGTGAACAGGGGGGTCATGCGACGCGCAGTCTTTGCCACGTCAGCATCCAGACCGCCAGCAGCGCGACCGGCAGCAGCTGGACGTGCGTCGCCTCGGCGACATAGGACAGGGTCGCCGGCGCCAGCCACAGCACGACGATCGCCGGCCGCATGCCCGGCTGCCAGCCGCGCGCGAAGCCGTCGCGCAGCAACAGGCACAGCGCCGGCACGGTGACGGCGAGGTCGTAGTCGAAGAGGTAGGGCGAGACGAGCACCGCCGCCATCACCGCCAGCGCGATCCGCAGATCGAGCGGGCCGCGGCCGCGCCAGGCCAGCACCGTCAGCGCGAGCACTGCCAGTGCCGCGAGGCCATGCACGATATAGGCGAGGCCGACGCCGCCACCGGCGAGGCGCACCGTGGCGAACAGCGAGGCCATCTTGTGCCAGGGCACCGCACCGCTTTCGAGCACCGCGCGTGCCGTCTCGGCATTGGCGAAGAAGGCGCGCCAGACGTCGACGCCCAGTGCCAGCGCCGACAGCGCGCACAGCCCGACGACGGCCAGGGCCGCGCCCGCCACGGCGCGCCAGTAACCGCCGGCGAGCAGCAGCACGCCCAGCGGCAGGCCGAGATGCGGCTTGTAGCAGAGCGCGCCGATCAGCAGGCCGGCGAGCAGCGGACGGCGTTCCAGCAGCAGCAGGCCGCCGGCGGCGAGCGCGGCGGTCAGCAGGCCGTTCTGGCCGTGCAGGACGTTGACGTAGACGGCCGAGGCACCGATCGCCAGCCAGAACGGCGCCGGCTCGCGGAAGGCGGCACGGCATGTCGCCGCGTACACCGCCAGCCACAGGGCCAGCCACAGGCCGTAGGCCCACAGGTACGGCACCAGCGCCAGCGGCAGCACGACGAGCTGGAAGGGCGGCGGGTAGTGCCAGAGATAGACGTCGGCGACCTGGGGCAGCGCCCGGCGTTCGGCGGCGGCGATCGCGGTCATGTCGTAGGCCTGCGCCGCGTGACCTGACAGCGCGAGGTCCGATGCTGCCCAGAAGGTGACGAAGTCGAATCCGACGGCGCCATGCGAGGGATAGACGAGATCGCGCGACTGGGTGAGCAGGGCGGCGAAGGCGAGGGCGAAGCCCAGCGCGGCGAACTTCGCCACGCGCGCCACGCGCTCTTCCGTGAACAGGTCCCCGATTTTCACGCAGCCGAAGTGTGGGCGCGATCCTTGCAGGAGGCAAGCCGGGCGCTAGTGTACGAGGCGGCAGCGCTCAGGAGGGAACGGGCATGAAAATCGGCTTCATCGGTGTGGGCAACATGGGCGGACCCATGTGCCGCAACATCATCAAGAAGACCAACCACAGCGTCACGGTGTTCGACCTCAATCCGGCCAGCGTCAAGGCCTGCACCGATCTGGGCGCCACGGCGGGCAAGACCGTCGCCGAGATCGCCGCCGGCAGCGAGGTGATCATGACCTCGCTGCCGATGCCGAAGGACGTCGAGGCGGTGGCGCTGGGAGCGGGCGGCATCCTGGAGAACGCCAAGCCCGGCACGGTCTATTTCGACCTCAGCACCAATGCGCTGACCAACGTGCGCGCCATCGCGGCGAAGCTGAAGGAGAAGGGCATCACCATGCTCGACGCGCCGGTCAGCGGCGGCACCATCGGCGCCGAGGCCGGCACCATCGCCATCATGGTCGGCGGCGACAAGGCGGCCTTCGATGCGCACCTGCCGATGCTGCAGTCGTTCGGCGCCAACGTGCTGCACATGGGCGAGCTGGGCACCGGCACCATCGCCAAGCTGGTCAACAACATGATGCTGTTCTGCAACATGGCGGCGGCGGCCGAGGGCATGATGCTGGGCGAGATGGCCGGCATCGATCCGGCGAAGCTGCAGCAGGTGATCTCCAACAGCAGCGGCAATTCCAGCGCCTTCCGCCTGTTCTCGGATCGCGTGACGAAGGGCAACTTCAAGGCCTCCTTCGCGCTGGACCTCGCCTACAAGGACCTGCATCTGGCGCTCGAGCTGGCCGACCAGCTGAGCGCGCCGACGCCGCTCGCCGCCCAGGCGCACAACCTGATGCGCCTGGCGCGCGGCATGGGGCTGGGCTCGTCGGACACCGCCTCGATGATGCGGGTCTACGAGACGGCGATGAAGCGCGAGGTGCGGATTTGAGCCTCGCTGTCGTCCTGAGCGGAGCGAAGGACCCTGCGGTGGTGCGTCCAGGCACCCGTTCCGTGATTGTCCGCGATACCGCTAGGTCCTTCGCTTCGCTCAGGACGACACATCGGCGATGACCGACACGCGCAGCGCATTCGAGGCGCATGACGGCCTGCCTGTGCCGCGCCGCTACTGGGCGGTCGCCACGCTGACCCTGGGTCTGTCGCTGTCGGTGCTGAGCACCGCGATCGCCAACGTGGCGTTGCCGGCGATGGGCCGCGATCTGCACGTCGATCCCGCGACCTCGATCTGGATCGTCACCGCCTACCAGATCGCCGTCACGGTGGCGCTGCTGCCGCTGTCGTCGCTCGGCGACATCCTGGGCTACGCGCGCGTCTATCGCATCGGCATCAGCGTCTTCCTGCTGGCCTCGCTGGCCTGCGCGCTGGCCACCTCGCTGGAGACGCTGGTGATCGCGCGCGTGTTCCAGGGGCTGGGCGCCGCCGGCATCATGGCGGTCAACGCCGCGCTGGTGCGCTTCACCTATCCGCGCGCGCAGCTCGGCCGCGGTATGGGCGTGAACACGCTGATCGTCGCCGGCTCCTCGGCCTCGGGGCCGACCATCGCCGCGGCGATCCTCGCGGTCGCGCCGTGGCCCTGGCTGTTCGCCTTCAACCTGCCGATCGGGCTCGCCGCGCTGGCGCTGTCGCTGTGGACGCTGCCGCGGGTCAACGTGCCGCCGTACCCGTTCGACTGGCCCAGCGCTTTCCTCAGCGGCCTGACCTTCGGCCTGTTGATCTATGGCGTCGACACGCTGGGCCACGGCCAGGGCGCAATGGTGGCGCTGGGCATGCTCGCCGCCGCGTTCATCTTCGGCTGGCTGTTCCTGCGCCGCCAGCGCGTGCTGGCCACGCCGATGCTGCCGATCGACCTGTTCCGCCGCCCGGTCTTCGCGCTCTCGGTACTGTCCTCGACGCTCGCCTTCACGGCGCAGGGCTGCGGCGTGGTCGCGCTGCCGTTCTACCTGCACGACGTGCTGGGCCGCTCGCAGGTCGACACCGGTCTGCTGATGACGCCATGGCCCGCCGGGCTGGCGCTCACCGCGCCGATCGCCGGGCGGCTGGCGGATCGCCATCCCGCCGGATTGCTGGGCGCGATCGGGCTCACCTGCATGTGCGGCGGGCTGATGTCGCTGGCGCTGCTGCCGGCCGATCCCGCGGGCTGGAACATCGCCTGGCGCACGGCGCTGTGCGGCATCGGCTTCGCGCTGTTCCAGACGCCCAACAACCGGCTGATGGTCACGAACGTGCCGCGCGAGCGCAGCGGCAGCGCCGGCGGCATCATGTCGACCGCGCGGCTGATGGGCCAGACGACGGGCGCGGCGATCGTCGCCATGGTCTTCGGCCTGGTCGGCGCGCCCTCGATGGCGCCCACGGTCGCGCTGTTCATCGGCGCCAGCTTCGCGGTGCTCGGGATCACGACGTCGGGACTGCGCCTCTCGCGACGCGCACGCAAGGAACCGCCCTGAGCACGGTCATGCACCGGACGAGTCCTGTGCTCGTACTGTGCCGGCACAGGATGGAAAGGAAAGGAAGGAAAGGGAAAGGGAAAGGGAAAGGGAATAGGAAGGGAATGGTATTCCGCCAGAGGCGGACGCGTCGTCGACGCGTCGGGGCTGACGCTGGCGCGTCTCAAGACCCAGGCAGAGATGGCGTTGACCTACTGTCTCCAGCGGGCGCAGGCTCCGGGCCAACGATCCAGGAGGAATACCGATGGCCGGCGACGTGGAATCCCTGACCAGAGCCCAAGCCGACGCGACCCGCTCGCCCGTCGTCGAGACCGCGTCCGGCAAGGTGCAGGGTGTGACCGCCGATGGCGTGCACGTCTTCAAGGGCATTCCCTACGGCGCCTCGACATCGGGACCGAACCGCTTCCGCCCGGCGCGCAAGCCGGAGCCGTGGGCCGGCGTGCGCGACGTGATCGCCTACGCGGGCCGCTCGCCGCAGGCCGCCGCCGCGCCGCAGCGCCCGGAGCTGGCCAATGTCTGGGGGCCGGTCGACACACTGAAGGTCAGCGAGGACTGCCTGACCCTGCACGTCTGGACGCCCGGCTGCGATGGCGCCAAGCGGCCGGTGATGGTCTGGCTGCACGGCGGCGCCTTCTCATGGGGCTCGGCCAACGCGCCGCGCTACGACAGCACCAACCTGGCGCGGCGCAACGACGTGGTCGTGGTCGCGGTCAACCATCGCCTCAACATCTTCGGCCATCTCGACCTGTCGCAGATCGGCGGCGAGCGCTTTGCTCAATCGGGCAATCTGGGCGTGCTCGACCTGGTCGAGGCGCTGAAATGGGTGCGCGAGCATGCCGCGCGCTTCGGCGGCGATCCGGGCAACATCACGATCTTCGGCCAGTCCGGCGGCGGCGGGAAGGTCAGCGCCCTGCTGGCGATGCCCGACGCCAGGCGCCTGTTCCACAAGGCCATCGTGCAGAGCGGCTCCAGCGTGCGCTTCGCCGAACGCGAGCGCACGAATAGGCTGGCCGAGGCGGTGCTGAAGTATTTCGCGCTGGGCAAGGACCGCATCGGCGAGCTGCAGATGGTGCCGATCGACAAGATGCTCGAGGCCGTCGCGACGGCGCAGCGCGGCCTGCCGCGGCCGCGCTATCCGCTGCTCGATCGCTACAATTTCGGACCGGTGATCGACGGCACGGTGCTGCCGCAGCAGCCGTTCATGCCCACCGCGCCGCAGATCTCCGACGACATCCCCGTGATGGTCGGCGACACCAAGGACGAATCGGCGAACTTCCTCGCGCCCGACAACAAGGTGTGGAATCGCGCCATCACCGAGGACGACCTGAAGGAACGCATTGGCGCGGTCGCCGGCGCACAGACCGATGCGATCCTCGCCTACTACAAGCAGCGCGATCCGCAGGCGAGCGCCACGGACCGGCTGATCACGGCGCTCACGGCATCGAACTTCGGCGTGCGCACCATCATGCAAGCCGAGGCCAAGGCGCTGCGCAACAAGGCACCGGTCTATGTCTACCGGCTGGACTGGGAGACGCCGGCCTACGACGGCAAGCTGAAGGCGCCGCATTCGCTCGACGTGCCCTTCATCTTCGACACGCTGCACGTCATCGGCGCGCAGCACCACAAGCCCGGCGCGCAGGCGCTGGCCGACAGGATGTCGAAGAGCTGGGCGACCTTCGCGCGCACCGGCAACCCGGCCAACGAGCTGATGCCCGCCTGGCCGGCCTACGAGACGAAGGCGCGCGCGACGATGGTGTTCAACGACGAATGCCGCGTCGTGAACGATCCCGACGCCGAGGTGCGGCCGCTGTGGCGCAAGGCGGCGATCGCCTGATTTCAGGCGGATATTGCGCCGGACGATGAATGTGGGTATGCGGAGGCCATGCTTCGGAACAGGACCTTCTGTGATCGACGCCGACGTCGCTGCACCCCAGCGGCGGCCGTTCAGGCTGCGCGTCGATCAGCGTCCGTCTGCGTGGTGACCGCCTCGGCGTAGTCCCACCAGCCGGCACCGCCCCGGCCCGCGTTCCTGAACCCCCGCAGCCCCCGGCTCCGGGGGTTTTGTTTTGCCCGAACCTTGGAAGGACACCCCCATGAGCATTCGCGTCGGCATTGTCGGCATCAGCGGTTTTGGCGGCGGCGAGGCGATGCGCCTGGTCGCGAGCCATCCGTCGTTTGAGTTGGTCTACGCCGCGGGCGAGGGCAGCGCCGGCAGCCGCCTGGTGGAACGCTTCCCCGGTGTGCCGGCGAGCCTGGCAGAGCTGGTGATCGAGAAGTGGGACCCGGCGAGCCTGCCGAAGCTCGACGTGCTGTTCGCGTCGCTGCCCACGGGCGCCTCGGCCGAGGCGTTGGCGCGCGTGCCCAAGGACGTCAAGATCGTCGACATCGGCGGCGACCATCGCTACGTCGAGGGCTGGGCGTACGGCCTGGCCGACGTCTGGCCAGAGCAGGTCAAAGGACAGACGCGCGTCGCCAACCCCGGCTGCTTTCCCGCCGCGGTGCTGAACGCGCTGGCGCCGCTGCTGGCCGGCAAGCTGATCGAGCCCGGCAACATCGTGATCGACGCCAAGACCGGCATCTCCGGTGCCGGCCGCGGCGGCGGCGGCGGCGGTGGGTTCGGCTACGCCGAGAGCAACGAGAACCTGGTGCCCTATGGCCTGCTCAGGCACACCCACATGCCCGAGATGGCCACGACCATCGAGCGGCTGAGCGGCGGCGGCGCGTCAGGGCTGGTATTCACGCCGCATCTGGTGCCGATGACCCGCGGCGTGCTCGCCACGATCTACTGCCGGGGCAGTGCCACCACGGAGCAGTGCCTGGACGCGGCACGGCGCTTCTATGCCGGCCGCGCGTTCTTGCGCGTGACCGAGAAGCCGCCGCAGACCAAGTGGGCGACCGGCTCGAACCTCGCCTTCGTGAGCTACGCGGCCGATCCGCAGCGCAATCTGGTGATCGCGATGGGCGTGGTCGACAATCTCGGCAAGGGCGCCGCCGGCCAGGCGGTGCAGAATGCGAACCTGATCTGCGGCCTGCCGGAAACCGCGGGGCTGGACGGCCTCCCCGTCTGGCCGTGATAGTGCGCGGGTCAGGGAGGGACCGCGTAGATGGCCAAGACCATCCGCCTCAATGCATTCGCGATGAACACGCCCGGCCATCTCGCGCCGGGCCTGTGGCGTCATCCCGACAACCGCACGGACCGCTACACCGATCTCGAATACTGGGCGGACCTGGCGAAGCTGCTGGAACGCGGCAAGTTCGACGGCATCTTCCTGGCCGACGTGCTGGGCGTCTACGACGTCTATCACGGCACGGCGGACCACGCCTTGCGCCACGCCGCGCAGGTGCCGGCCAACGATCCGCTGCTGGTGATCCCGCCGATGGCGATGGTCACCGAGCATCTCGCCTTCGGCGTGACCTGCTCGACCGCGTTCGAGCATCCCTATCCCTTCGCCCGGCGCATGACGACGCTCGATCACCTGACGAAGGGTCGCGCCGGCTGGAACGTGGTGACCTCGTATCTCGAGAGCGGCGCGAAGAACACCGGTCACGCGGCGCAAGGCGTGCACGACGATCGCTACGACGTCGCCGACGAGTACATGGAGGTCTGCTACAAGCTGTGGGAAGGAAGCTGGGAGGACGGCGCGAACGTCCGCGACCGCCGCACGGGCTTCTACGCCGATCCCGCGCGGGTCCATCCCATCGCCCATGCTGGCAAGCACTACACCGTGCCCGGCTTCCACATCGCCGAGCCGTCGCCGCAACGCACGCCGGTGATCTACCAGGCGGGCGCTTCGTCGCGCGGCCGGCAGTTCGCGGCGCGTCATGCCGAGTGCGTGTTCGTTGGCGCCGCGACGATCCCGATCCTCAAGTCCTACACCACGCGACTGCGCGAGCTGGTTGCCGCCGAGGGCCGCGATCCGCACGATGTGCTGGTCTTCAACATGCAGACCGTGCTGCTGGGCGAGACCGATGCCGAAGCGCAGCGCAAGGCCGATGCCTACAAGGAGTGGTTCACTTACGACGGCGCGCTGGCGCTGCTGTCGGGCTGGACCGGCATCGACCTCGGCAAGTACCGGCCCGACGAGCCGCTGCGCTACGTGAAGACCAATGCCGGCCAGTCGGCGGTCGAAGGCTTCAGCACCGCCGACCCGGCGCGCAGCTGGACGATTCGCGAGCTGGCGGAATGGTGCGCGGTCGGCGGACGCGGGCCGGTGCTGGTGGGCTCGCCCACGACCGTCGCCGACCAGTTGCAGGCATGGCTCGAGGACGGCGATTGCGACGGCTTCAACCTGTCGTATGCCATCGCGCCGGGCAATTTCGCGGACATCGTCGAGCTGCTGATCCCCGAGCTGCAGAAGCGCGGCGTCTACAAGCGCGACTACGCGCCCGGCACGATGCGCGAGAAGCTGTTCGGCCACGGACCGCGGCTGAAGTCGACGCATGTCGGCAGCACGTACCGCGACCTGTCGAAGCTCAGGAAGGCTGCGGAGTAACAACCTGTCACCCCGAGAGTAAGGAGACATCCAGAGGATGATGAGGTCGAGGCGAATCACTGCTGTCATCCCGAGCGCAGCAAGGGATCCAGGAAAGACGCCTGGATCCCTCGCTGCGCTCGGGATGACATGAAGCCAAACTTGCCCGCATCACACTCTAGATGTCTCGCTACGCTCGACATGACAGAAGGGCGGAGGACGCAACATGGATTTCAAGGGCAAGGTCGCGCTGATCACCGGCGGCGGCAACGGCATCGGCAAGGCGGCGGCGATGTCCTTCGCCGGCCGCGGCGCGAAGGTCGTGGTGGTGGACCGCGACGGCGCGGCGGCGGAAGCGGTGGCCGGCGCCATCCGCCAGCAGGGCGGCGACGCGCGGGCGGCGACCGCCGACGTCACCAAATCGGCCGACGTGCAGGCCTACGTGAAGGCGGCGCTCGACGCCTATGGCCGCATCGACTGCTTCTTCAACAACGCCGGCATCGAGGGCAAGGTCGCGCATACCGCCGACTACGACGAGGCGGTCTTCGACCAGGTGCTGGGCGTCAACGTCAAGGGTGTGTTCCTCGGCCTGCGCCACGTGCTGCCGGTGATGCTCAGGCAGAAGAGCGGCGCGGTGGTGAACACGGCCTCGGTCGCCGGCCTGGTGGCGACGCCGGGCATGCCGGCCTATGTCGCCTCCAAGCACGCGGTGATCGGCCTGACCAAGACCGCGTCCGGCGAAGTCGCGCCGATGGGCGTGCGCGTCAATGCCGTGTGCCCGGGTCCGGTCGAGACGCGCATGGTGCAGGACATCGCCAAGCAGCTCCGGCCCGACGATCCCGCCAGC
>JBFXAZ010000154.1:0-10554 GCA_050183765.1 Reyranellaceae bacterium
ACATGAAGACCTGGAAGGCCTTCATGGCCAAGTACATGCCGGGCGCCAACATCGCCGACGGCGGCTACATCTTCGCCTACGCGGTCTCCTCGCTGATGGCCGAGACCCTGAAGAAGTGCGGCGACGATCTGACACGCGCCAACCTGATGAAGCAGGCGGCGAACCACAAGAAGCTGACGATTCCGCTGCTGCTGCCGGGCATCACCGTCAGCACCAGCCCGACCGACTTCTATCCCATCCAGGCGATCCGCCTCGCCCGGTTCGAAGGCGAGACCTGGAAGCTGTTCGGCGACATCCTCAGCCACGAAAGCGCCTGAGACGCGACAACATGCCGGGGGTGCCGACCGCCAGGTCGGCACCGCTGGCGCATTTCATGGTTTGGTGATGCGAGGCCGCGCGTGTAGCATGCCGGCACCCCAGCTGGATGGCGCCCCCTATGTTGCGTACGCTCGCCATCGTCCTGCTGGCCGTCATCGCGACGACCGCTGGCAGCGTCGAGGCCTTTGCACAAGCCAAGAAGAGCGGGACACGGTCCCACACCGTGCATGCCAAGAAATCGCCGGCACAGGCCGCGCGGCCGACTGCCGTCAGGCCGTCGACCAAGTCGCGGGCGGCCGTGCGTCGCTCCGCGGTCCGCAAGCACAGCCCGGTCCGGGGCCGTGTCGCGACGCGCCCGGCGGCGCGTTCCGCCACCGCCCGCAAGCTCAGCCCGGTCCGCGCGCGCGCCGCGCCGCGGTCTGTCACGCGGTCGGCCACCGCCCGCAAGGCCAGTTCGATCCGCCGACACGTCGCGTCGCGGCCATCGGCCAGGCGTACGTCATCCACGTCCAAGTGGGGCGTCGGGCGCTATGCGCGGCCGGCGCGCACCATCCTGCCGCCGCGGCCCTCGGTTGGCGACCCGCGTGCACCGCGCACGCTCTCGTTCTTCCATCTGCACACGCGCGAGTCGATCACCGTCACCTACAAGCGCAACGGTGCCTACGATCGCAGGGCGCTGGCCCGGCTGAACCACTTCCTGCGCGACAGTCGCACCGGCACCGAGGTCAACATCGACCCGCAGCTCTTCGACATTCTCTGGCTCGTGCGCCGGCGCCTGGGCTCCTCGGCGCCCTACCAGGTCGTGTCGGCCTATCGCTCGCCCAGCACCAACGCCTGGCTGGCGAGCTATTCGCGCGGCGTCGCCACCAACAGCCGGCACATGCTCGGCCAGGCGATGGACGTCATCCTGCCGGGCCGCACCGCCGCGCAGGTGCGCGCCGCCGGCCTCGAACTCGGCATGGGCGGCGTCGGCTACTACCCGCGCACCGGCTTCGTGCATCTCGACACCGGCCCCGTGCGCCGCTGGTAAGGCCCCGGCCGTCCGCTCGACATCGGCGGCGGCCCATTCGGTCGGCGAACCCGCGTCTGGTCGTAAAAAGCGACTCGCGGCGACAGAAATCGGGTTGAAACCCCTCTTTGCGACCACTCTGCGACTTAACTGAAGGTTTGATCCATAATGGGTTGAATTTACTGCCAAATTGGATCATGAATTTATCGTCAAAACCTCGCCAAAGTTATCAACAGGGTGAAAATTATATAATAGAATCAACAACATGAATTTGCGTTTGACAGCGATGATCGATATCGTCAAATTCCTTTCATCACGCAAGTTTAACGCGTGACGACAAGATCACGAAAGATCATTTCAATAAGCAGATAACGATCCCGGCGCTCTTCAAACTACCGGGAGTTGATAAATCGGATGAATAGTCTGGGGAATGTCTGAACAAAACTGATCAACGTATTCATGTCACGCGCCGCCCAAGGCGGTTCGTATGATCTCAGCGGGAAAACTGCAGCATTGCGGCCGGCGAACGTAGAACCTGCGTTCACCGGGATCGGCAAATGCGCGCCGGACCAGGACCGACAAAGGCCGACCACAGAAGTCGGCCGGGGGAAGACCGGACTGGGCCGAAGCGAAAACGGGGGGACACTAACCCGCTGGGATCGCGGTCCAGGTCATCAGGCAAGAACGACAAGGTCTGGGGAACAACATCAAGGCTGAAACAACAGCGGTCTCTTTCTTGGGGTGACTGGCTCTGTCGGGGGACAGGGGGAGCGAGGAACCACGGCGGCGGGCTCTTGGGGGATTTGGGGCCCGCCGCCGCCTCAGCGACCAAAGAGCACAAGCAACGGGGATTGGGGGCAACACGTCGTGACCATCTTCGCCTACAACCACAGCCTCAATGGCGCGGCATCGGTCACGGTGCTTCAGGCAAGCGCAGCGTCGTACGCCACGGAAAAGAGCGGTGACGGCGTCGAGTTTCTCGATCCGAGCGACGCCACGGCCGGTGTCCACTTCGACCTGCCGCCAAGTGTCGCCACGCTGGCCGCCGGCAGCGTCGTCACCGACGCGCTGCAGAGCTTCGAGACGCTGATTCTCGTGGCGTTCGCCGACCTCATCGACACCAGGGTGCTGGCGGACATCCGCTGATCGCCGAGGCGAGCAACGCCGCGATCACGTCAAGCAAGACTCGAGGGGGAAGACATGTATCGAACGGGATTCGAGAGGATTTGCGACGCCATCGCCAACGTGCAGGACGCGCTGGGCGAGCGCACGCAGTGGGCCCTGGCGGCACTGTGCATCGGTGTCGCCGCCGTCGTGGTGGTGAACGCCCTGATGGCCGCTTGAATCGCGTCGTGTGTTGATGGAGTCCGCGTCATGAGCCTGCAAAGCGACAAGATCCGCGACAAGGCGGACCGCGCTCTCGAGATCCTCGCCGATGCCGGCCCCTGGCTGCTGGCGGTGGCCCTCATCGGTGGGGCGGCGGTCATCGTCGTGCGCACGATCGTCTCGGCGCCGTAAGAAAAGCCGGCGGCAAGCCGGCACGCCCGGCTATAGTCCGGCGCCTTGTCGAGTTCCGCGTCCCCTCTGCCCGATCAGCCCACGCCGGTGCGCGCGCTTGCCGTGCTCGCGCTCGCCGGCTTCGCCAGCTCGGCCTCGATCCGCATCGCCGATCCACTGCTGCCGCAGGTGGCGCAGGATTTCGCCGTGGCGCCCGGCCAGGCGGCGATGATGGTGACCGCCTTCGGCCTGGGCTATGGCGGCTTCCAGATCGTCTACGGCCCGATCGGCGACCGCTACGGCAAGTACCAGACCGTCGCGGTGATCTGCCTGCTGGCGGCGCTCGGTTCCTACGCCTGCGCCATCGTCAACGACCTGTGGGGCCTCTCGGTCGCCCGCTTCATTTCTGGCGCGGTGTCGGCGGCGATCGTGCCCATGGCCTTTGCCTGGATCGGCGACGTGATCCCCTTCCATCGCCGACAGCCGATCTTCGCGCGCTACCTGTCCGGCCAGATCATGGGCCAGATCGCCGGTCAGGCGGTGGGCGGCGTGCTGGGCGAATGGCTGGGCTGGCGCCAGGTCTTCGTCGTGCTTGCCGCGATCCACCTGTTCGCCGCGATCGCCATGCTGCTCGAGCTCCGGTTCAGCCCGGCGACGCGCCGCTCCAGCGTCGGCCAGGCGCGCAGCCTCGGCGAGGCCTTACGGCTCTATCCCTCGATCCTCGCGCGCCCGCAGGCCCGCATGGTGCTGTCGATCATCGTCGTCGAGGGTGGCCTGATGTTCGGCGCCATCGCCTTCGTCGGCGCCGACCTGCACGCGCGGCTGGGCGCCAGCTTCTCGGCGGTCGGCCTGTCGCTGATGGCCTTCGGCTGCGGCGGCCTGATCTACGCGCTGAACGCCTCCTTCCTGATCAACCTGCTGCGCGAACGCGGCCTGGCGATGGCGGGCGGCGCGATCCTCGGCGCCGGCTACATCCTGCTGGCCCTGTCGCCCAGCCTGGCCATGGCGGTCCCCTGCATCGCCGCGATGGGGCTGGGCTTCTTCATGATGCACAACACCCTGCAGACCCAGGGCACGCAGATGGCGCCGGAGGCGCGCGGCACCGCGCTGTCCCTGTTCGGCTTCGCCTTCTTCAGCGGCCAGGCGATCGGCGTGGCGCTGGGCGGCTGGGTGGTCGACCACCATGGCGCGCCACCGCTCTTTGTCGGCGCAGGCATAGGATTGATGATCCTGGGCCTCGCCTTCTCCCGCCGCCTGCCGCGGCGCTAGACTGTCGCGCTCTTTGGGCCGCGCCGCTCCAGCGGCGCTCATCGGCCGCACCGTCAAGAGCGCCGCTGGCGCGCCGCGACCCGAACGGCAAGACTTCACCCTTGACCGCCGCCGATCCCGCCCGCCGCATCCCGGCAACCGAGATCTTCCTCGGCTTCGCCAGCATCGCCATTTCGGGTTTCGGCGGCGTGATGCCCTTCGCGCGGCGCATGATGGTCGAGCGCCGCCAGTGGCTGACGCCGGCGGAGTTCACCGACCTGGTGTCGCTGGGCCAGATCCTGCCCGGCCCCAACATCGTCAACGTTTCGATCTGCGTCGGCTGGCGCTTCGCCGGCGTGGCCGGCATCTTCGCCGCCCTCGCCGGGCTGGTCTTCGTACCGTTCTGGATCGTGATCGGCTTCGGCATCATCCACGCCACCTATGGCGAGGTGCCGCGCGTGCAGGGTGCCTTCATGGGCATCGCCGCCGCCGGCGCCGGGCTGGTGATCGCCACCGGCCTGAAGATGGCGCGGCCGATGCTCGGCCATGTCCGGGCGATGATTTTCATCGCGCTCGGCTTCGTCGCCATCGCCGTCTTCCGCTGGCCGCTGGTGCCGGTGGTGCTGGTCCTGGCGCTGCTGTCGATCGTCGTCACCGCGTGGATGCGCGACCGCCGATGAAGCTCGCCGACACGCTGCTGCTGATGCTGGCGCAGTTCGCGCTGATGTCGCTGTTCGCCATCGGCGGCGCCAATTCGGTGCTGCCCGAGATGCACCGCTTCGTCGTCGAGCAGCAGGGCTGGCTCTCGCACCAGCAATTCGCCGAGCTCTACGGCCTGGCGCAGGGCGTGCCCGGCCCGAACATGCTGGTGGTGGCGCTAATCGGCTACCGCGTCGCCGGCCTTCCCGGCGCGCTGATCTGCACCATCGGGCTGATCGGCCCGTCGAGCCTGCTGACCTATTTCGTCTACCGCGTCTGGGACCGCTTCCGCGGCTCGGCCTGGCGCTCGCTGATCCAGAACGCCGCCGCGCCGGTGACCGTGGGCCTGGTGCTGGCCTCAGGCTACATCGTCGCCCGCGGCGCCGATCATTCCTGGGCGGCGGCGGCCATCACCGTCGCGGTCGCGATCCTTACCGCCACCACCCGCGCCCATCCGCTAATCTGGCTCGTCATCGCCGCCGCCCTGGGCGCCGCCGGCCTGCTGTAGAATCGGCCGATGCTTCGCCGCCCGTGCTCGCCCCGCTCGCTAACGTGCCTCTTACAACAGGGGAGCGTAAGCAGGAATGGAACTCGTCACGCCCGATCACCCTGCTGGCCGCCGATACACCGCGCGGCTGCATCAACGCGGTTGACTGCTCCTCTCTGAGCGAGGCACACCAATGACTGATACGTCGCATGATATCGACGACGAGTATCATCGTCAGTCTTTTGCAGTTAACGAAGCGTTTGGCAAACTCTCCCACAGTTGGCTCAACTCAATAGCCAAAACCGTACCACCGCTGTACCACTATACAGATAGCGCCTCATTCCTAGGCATTCTGGCGATTATATACTTGACGTAGACGGCCCGGAGACGTACCTTTGCGTGCAAGAGCTAAGGACGTTTCCATGACCGCCGACCTGACCAACCCCGTTTTCACCGATGAGACCAAGGCCCGTGAGTTCCTTGAGTCGGTGCGCTGGCCCAACGGCCCGGTCTGCCCGCACTGTGGCGAGACCGAGCGCGTTAAGAAGCTGGAAGGCACCAGCACGCGGCCCGGTCTGGTCCAGTGCAACGCCTGCCGTACCAACTTCAGTGTCACCATCGGCACGCTGTACGAGCGCAGCCATATCCCGCTTCACAAGTGGCTTCTGGCGACGCATCTGATGGCGTCCAGCAAGAAGGGTATTAGCGCGCATCAACTGCACCGTATGCTTGGCATCACGTACAAGTCGGCGTGGTTCATGGCGCACCGCATCCGCGAGGGCATGACCGATCCGACTCCGTCGCCGATTGGCGGCCCTGACAGCGTGGTCGAGGTTGATGAGACCTACGTCGGCGGCAAGGCCAAGAACCGCAAGAACCATGTCCCGAAGAAGACCGCGCTTATCGCCATGGTCGAGCGTGGCGGCGAAGTGCGCACGGCCAAGGTTGATCGCGTCACGGCCAAGACGTTGCGCCCGATCATCGCCAAGCGCGCGTCGCGCAAGTCCTACCTGATGACTGATGAGAGCATGGTCTATCCGAGCATCGGCGCGGAGTTCGATGGTCACGGCACCGTCAACCACAGCGCGGAAGAGTATGTGCGCTCCTACTTCTGGCATACCAACACGGCCGAGAATTTCTTCTCCGTGTTCAAGCGCGGCATCACTGGCGTCTATCAAGCCGTGAGCGAACAGCACCTTGACCGCTACGCCAACGAATTCGCGTTCCGCTACAACAACCGCGTCGGGCTTGGCGTCAGCGATGCGGAGCGCGCTCTGAAAGCGGTGCGCGGCATCGAGGGCAAGCGGCTGACGTACCGACAGCCTCACTAAGCCGATAACGCGCAAGCAGAAGGCGAAGGCGATCCGCCGCTTGATGAAGCGCGCGGGCCGCTAGGCAGCGGTCTGCGTTGCCGCAGCAGAGAAGTGAAGGCGCTCGATTTCCTTGTCGGTGCGCTCAGGATCATTGGGGGAGGCTACCATGGCTGACACCGGGCCAGCGCCGAAGAAGCTGGCCATGTCGCACGACTACATCCGCCTGATGGGCTTATTCCAAGGTCTTTGGGCTAGCGTCGAACTCACCACCGACTACGCCATCGGCAAGTTCCTTAGCGTTACTCCGAGGCAGTGCCACTTAATCACGTCAGGGATGATGTTTGGCGCTAAGGCACGGTTGCTCGCGGACCTAATTCGACACAGCAGACACAAGAACAAGGCCGCCATATCGGCCGCATTCGGAAAGATGCGTGGTGTCAGCAAGCGTGATGTGTTCGCCCATGCCTATGTTTGGTCCAACGCCAACAGCGTTGTCTTTATCGAGCGCACCAGGGGCGGCGACTATCACGCGAAGCGCCACACATTCACCCTCGCCGAGTTTGGGCTACATGTTCTCGAACTGTCGAACGCAGCCACGGACTTCTACAAGGCGCTCGGCGTCACCTCTGATCAGCTCGATGCTTTTGCGAACGCCGCATTCAGCCGAGAACGCAAATCCAAGAGGTCGCCCGGCAGGCCCACGTCCAAGAAGCGGTGATTTTCCGCGAGCCAGTCAAAGAACGCTTCTGTCATTTCGTCTGGCGCAGCGCCGGGGTGCGGCGGCGACCAGACGGCCGGATTGAGGCTCGGCGCACATGCATTCTTGGTGAGGTCGGTCGCGGTTTCTGCAGGCTCGGCCATCGGCGCCCAACGGCGCTACTTCGCCGCCTTCTTGCTCTTGGCGCCGGCCTTGGCCTTCGCCTTGGGTTTCGTTCCTGCCTTCGCGTCGCGCGGCGTTTTCAAAAAGTGGTCGACCACCTTCATAAACGCCCGGTCCTGCTTCAGGTCTTCGCTCTTGCCGGTCATCGGATCACCGCTTGCGTCGGGGGACCGACGATAACCGAATCTGCTCTTGGTTCACACCGCCACAGCGGCTTTTCGGAAGGCCATCGGGCCGGTGTCTACGTTAAGTATATACTCGCCGGCATTCTCCAGAGCCAACAGCTGTTCGCGACGGACGTTCGATATGTAAACGACCCGCGCGAACTTCAGCACGCGCGGGAAATTATTAGTGACGCGCTTAAAGCCTATGAGCCGATGCCGGCCGAGACTGGGATACTGGACTCCTTGTCTTCCTTCGATCCTATGAGTGTAACCGAGGTCTACGCTACGTCATTTTCGAGCAAGGCAGACGACCCCGGACAGTGGTTTCGCTACGCGCAATCTCCAAGTGGGCTCTGTCTCGGATTCGAGTTCAGCGCGCCCACGTCCAACATCCGGTTGCTTCCAATCGTCTATAGTCATGAAGAGCAGCGACGACTCGCGCTCAACGCCATCAAACAGGGGCTGCTAATGGCGAACAGCCTTCGTCAGCACTGCACCCATCCTATGATCGACGCTCTAGGTACAATTTCTGTCGCTCTGAGCGAGGCATTGGGAGAACTTTCGCTTACGTTTAAAGATGAGAACTGGATCGATGAAGCGGAATGGCGCCTGACGACGACAAATCCTTCGGTATTTGAGGACTTACTCTCCCCAGCCAAATTTCGTGCCCGATCGACTGGAATAGTACCCTACCAAGCTCTTGACTCTGCTCAAATCAATCCAAAGGGCGGTGTTCTTGCGTCGCCCGACACCCCTCCGGCGCTGCCGAAGCTACCACTCGTGTCCGTGACCGTTAGCGCCGTACATCCTGAACCCCAACTCGCCGTAAACGCGATTCGCAAACTACTCAGGAGTCATGGCTATAGCCAGGTAGACGTACAGTTGAGCAAGTTTGCTCGCCGACTTTGAATGTGGAGTTGAAGATGACTGAACCCTGCGATCTCAGCGCCGTCGAACTGCGCCGGCTGATCGGCACGCGCAAGCTCTCGCCGATCGAGCTGCTGGATTCCTGCCTCAAGCGCATCGGCAAGGTGAATCCGAAACTCAACGCCTTCGTCGCCATGTGCGAGGAGCGCGCGCAGGGCGAGGCGCGCGCCGCCGAGCGCGCGGTGATGGCCGGCGACGCCATGGGTCCGCTGCACGGCCTGCCGGTGGGCATCAAGGACCTGCAGGAGACCGAGGGGCTGCGCACGGTGTTCGGCTCGCCGCTGATGGTCGACAACATCCCCAACAAGGACGAGCGCACGGTGGCGGCGATCCGCAACGCCGGCGCCATCGTCGTGGGCAAGACCAACACGCCGGAGTTCGGCGCCGGTGCCAACACCACCAACCCGGTCTACGGCCCGACGCGCAACCCGTTCGATCCGGCGCGCATCTGCGGCGGCTCCTCGGGCGGCTCGGCGGTGGCGCTGGCCACCTCGATGGTGCCGATCTGCAGCGGCTCCGACACCGGCGGCTCGCTGCGCATCCCCGCCGCCTTCTGCGGCATCGTGGGATTCCGGCCTTCGCCCGGCGTCGTGCCCAGCGAGCGCCGGCCCTTGGGCTGGACGCCGCTGTCGGTGCTCGGGCCGATGGGCCGCGATGTCGCCGACACCGCGCTGCTGATGAGCGCGATGGCCGCCTACGATCCGCGCGATCCGCTGTCGAAGCCCGTCGACGCCGCCGCCTTCGCTTCGCTCAAGCCGGTCGACCTGTCGTCGCTGCGCGTCGCCTTCTCCACCGATCTCGGCTTCGCGATCATCGATCACCGCATCCGCGACGCCTTCAAGCACCGCGCCGAGGCGCTGGCGCCGGTGTTCCGCAGCGCCCAGTGGCGCGATCCCGACATGGGCCGCGCCAACGACGTCTTCGAGGCGCTGCGCGCCACCAACTTCCTGACCGCGCATCTGAAGCGCTACGAGCAGCACCGCGACAAGCTCGGCCCCAACATCGTCGCCAATGTCGAGCAGGGCCTGAAGATGACCCTGGCCGACGCCGCCTCGGCCCACGCCGAGCAGACCCGCGTCTTCCGCGCCTTCCAGGACTTCTTCCGCGATGTCGACGTGCTGATCACGCCCACCGTGGCGGTGCCACCCTTCCCGGTCGAGCAGCTCACCATCAAGGAGATCAACGGCGAGCCGCTGCGCACCTACTTCCACTGGCTGGCGATGACCTACGCCATCACCAACACCGGCCACCCGGCGATCTCGATCCCCAGCGGTCTCGACGCCACCGGCACGCCGCTGGGCCTGCAGATCGTCGGCCCGCACCATGGCGATCAGTTCGTGCTGGAGGTGGCCCAGGCGCTGGAGGCGCATCTCGCGGGCGATCCGGGCATTGCCCGCCCGATCCCCGATCTGGCAAAGCTCTCCTAGGTCTTGTGCCGTTGGGGCCGCGCCGCGCCAGCGGCGGGCTTGGTTTTTTTATCTGGCAGCGCCCCGCGTGATCGGCGCGGCCCCCAACGCAAAATTAGGACTCCCATGGCCGCTGACACGGTTCTCGACCTGCTGGCGCGCGGCGCCGATTCGGCGCCGGCGATCGGCGCGCCCGAGCACAAGCCGCTGACCTTCGCGGGCCTGCGCGACCTGGCGGGCAAGACCATGGTCGACCTCAACGCCATGGGCATCGGCCGCAACGACCGCGTCGCCATCGTGCTGCCCAACGGGCCGGAGATGGCCGCCGCCTTCGTCGCGGTGGCCTCCTGCGCTACCACGGCGCCGCTGAACCCGGCCTATCGCGCCGATGAGTTCGAGTTCTACCTCACCGACCTGAAGGCCAAGGCGCTGCTGGTCCAGCAGGGCGAGGACTCGCCGGCGCGCGCCGTGGCGCAGAAGCTCGGCGTGCCGCTAGTCGAGGTCGTGCCCGACCGCGGCAAGGGCGCGGGCTTCTTCACCCTGCGGCCGGAGAAGCCGATGGCCGGCACGCCTGCCCTGGCCGGCAAGGCACAGCCCGACGACATC
>JBFXAZ010000155.1:0-10546 GCA_050183765.1 Reyranellaceae bacterium
GAATCGCCGGACGCTCACCTGTTCCGGCGCGTAGGTCGTCGCCCAGGCGTCGTTGACCGCGCGCGCGACGTCGCGCAGCACCCTGTCGGTCTTGGCGTCGCTGGACAGGGTTTGCGGCGCCGCGAGAGCCGTGGCCGCGGCGAGCGATTGCGGCACCGGCCGTCCGGATATCCGGCCGTTGCGGAAGTCGCCGAGCTCCCGGCTGAAGCTCGATAGGGCGAGCGACACGATCCGGGGATTGAGATCGGCTCGATCGGGACGATGTCCGTTCAGGAAATGGCCCAGCAGCGGGTCGTTCGGGTGGACGAAGGTGTCGCCGACGAAATGCAGGTACTGACCGAGGTAGAGCAGGGCGCGGTTGTATGCCGGCGTGCCGCGCTGGTTGCCGGCCTCGGCCATGGCTCCACGGATGCGCTCGATATGCGCGGCCTGGACGAGGCGGCGGTTCTGCGGCGAGGACAGCGCATGGAAGACCTGGGCCGATCGCATATGCGGCAGGTTGAACGCGTTGGGCGAGCGCAGTTCTTCGCGCAGCAACGAGGACGAGAACGCCGTGGTCGCGTCGTTGTCGTCCAGGCTGTAGGAGCCGTTGGCGACGATCGCCGCCTCGTCAGGCGTGAAGCCGTTGGCCACCGCGGCGGCGTAGACGAGCGAATGATGGACGACCTGGTCGAAGGCGCGCGTGGCATGGACCTGCGCCACCACGGCGAGGCCGACCACCAGCGCCGCCAGATATCGTCGCCCGACGTGAATCGGAAGCCACCGCCAGAACACGAGCGCTCCCTCCCCCGAAGGCAGCTACGCGCCCGGTTATGCTATCATGACGACGGGATGGCCGGCACCATACTAGTTGACGTCGGTCGAGCGGTGGGACCGGCCATGCACAACTATCTGACGCGCGATTTCCACGGCTACGGGCCCAACCCGCCCGATCCGCAATGGCCGGGCGATGCGCGCATCGCCGTCAGCTTCGTGCTGAACTACGAGGAGGGCGGCGAGAACACGATCCTCAACGGCGACCAAGGCTCGGAGGTTTATCTCACCGAGGTGCCGGGCGGGCAGCCGCTGATCGGCCATCGCGACTTCAGCACCGAGTCGGCCTACGAGTACGGCGCGCGCGCCGGCTTCTGGCGCATCCTGCGCCTCTTCGCCCAGCGCAAGATCCATTTCACGTCATGGGCCGTGGGGCGGGCGCTGGAGCTCAACCAGCCCGCCGGCCGCGCCATGATCGAGGCCGGCCACGAGGTGGCCAGCCATGGCTATCGCTGGATCAACTACAAGGATTTCAGCGAGGCGGACGAACGCGATCACATGCATCTCGCGATCCGCGCCATCGAGGCGGCCTGCGGCAAGCGCCCGGTCGGTTGGTACACCGGCCGCTTCAGCGCGCACACGCTGAAGCTCGTGGTCGAGAACGGCAGCTTCCTCTATTCGAGCGATTCCTACGCCGACGACCTGCCGTACTACGTGCGGGTCGAGGGCGAGCCGCACTTGATCCTGCCCTACACGCTCGACGTCAACGACATGAAGTTCGCCGTGCCGCCGGGGTTCAGCGCCGGCGAAGGCTGGTTCAACTACATGAAGGACGCCTTCGACATGCTCTACGCCGAGGGCGCGGCGGGGTCGCCCAAGATGATGTCGATCGGCATGCACTGCCGGCTGGCCGGACGGCCCGGCCGCACGGCGGCGCTGGCGCGTTTCATGGATCACGTGCTGAGGCACGAGCGCGTATGGATCGCGACCCGCGAGCAGATCGCGCGGCACTGGATGAAGGTGCATCCGCTGGGCTCAACCCCGCGAGGATGATGTCGAGGCCGGCGCGCAGCTCGTAGTCCGGCCCGACCCGCGCCGCCGCGTCGGCGATCTCGATCAGCTTCGGAAAGCGCGCGGGATCCATCGCCTGGACGCGCGCGATGTTCGGATCGTCGTCCGCCGGCTGGCGCGCGAGGCGGACTTGCGCAAGGCCGGTAACGAAGCCCAGCACGGCGCGAAACGCCGCCAGCAGGGCCGGTCCCGACCGGCCGCTGCGTGACAGCGCCGCCAGCAGGGCCTCGGCGGGAACAAGCGCGGCCTCGTGCAGCGTACGGCGGCTCAGCACGAGGGGAATCGCGTGCGGATGCGCGCCGATCGCCTGCCATGCCGCCCGCACGAGGGCGCGCACATCGTGGCGCCAATCGTCCGTCGCCTCGGGCCAGCGCGCGTCGGCCAGCACCGCCTCGACGACCAGCGCGTCGAGCGCCTCGCGATCGCGCACGTAGTTGTAGATCGTCATCGGTCCGGTGCCGAGCGCGCCGGCCAGGGCGCGCATCGACAGCGCGGGGAGGCCCTGCGCGTCGACGAGATCGAGCGCCGCCTGCTGCAATTGCGCGCGGGTGTAGCGGGCCGGTGCGGGCATGCTCGTACGCCTCTTTATTACGTACGTCGTACGTGATACCAAAGAATTCACGTACACCGTACTCGATGAAGGCGCCCATGACCATGCGATTGAGCTTCCCGTCCGGCGGCGAAACCTGTGCTGCCTGGCTGACCCTGCCGGAGGGCGAAGGGCCCCATCCGGTCGTGCTCCTGGTGCATGGCGGCGGCGCCACGCACGCGATGATCCTGGAGCAGTACGAACGGCGCTTCTCCGCCGTCGGCTTCGCGGTGCTGGCCTTCGACTTCCGCCATCTCGGCGAGTCGGACGGCGAGCCGCGCCAGCTCATGAGCCTGAAGCGCTACTTCGGGGACATCGACGCGGCGCTGGCCTTCGTGCGTACGCGGGCCGAGCTCGACGCCAACCGCGTCGCGCTGTGGGGCACGTCGTTCGGTGCCAGCCATGTGGTGGCGACGGCGGCGCGGCGTGCCGATATCGCGGCGGCCATCGTGCAGTGCCCGGTGCTGCAGGGCAGGGCGCCGGCGCTTGCCGCCGGTCTGCCGCACCTGCTGCGGCTGAGCGGTCCGATCGTGTCGGACCTCGTGCGCGGCATGCTGGGTCTGCCGCGTCGCTACGTGCCGATCGTCGGCCGGCCGGGCGAGCGCGCCTTCGTCACCCTGCCCGGCGCCTACGAAGGTTGGTACTCCGTCGTGCCGAAGGGCTACGACTTCGACCCGCGCGTCCAGGCTGCGGCGGGACTGGCCCTGCTGTTCTACGACGCGGCGTCACGGGCGCGGCAGGTGCGCTGTCCGCTGCTCGTCTGCGTCAGCGACCGCGAGACCCTGATGGACCCCGCGATCGCCGTGAAGGTGGCCGGCGAGGCACCGCGCGGCGTTGCCCGGCACTACGACACCGATCATTTCCAAGTGTACCATCCGCCCTTCGTCGACCGGATCGTGGCCGACCAGATCGCCTTCCTGAGGGAGCATCTGCGGCCGCTGTCACGGCCCGCCATGCGCGACGCGGCGGCATGAAGACCGCGCGGAGGAAACAGGCCCGATGACCAACCAGCTCTACGACGCGCCGACGGGCACCAGCCTGGTGTTCCGCGCGCTGCGCCGCTTTCCCGAGCGCACGGCCTTCGCCTGGGACGGCGGCGCGATGAGCTACGCCGCAACCCTGGCGCTGATCGGGCGGATGCAGGCGGCGATGGCGGCCGCCGGACTGAGGCACGGCACGCACATGGCGCTGCTCAGCGCCAATCGCGTCGAGGGCTGGTGCGCCGGCGTGGCGGCCGGCGCGCTGGGGCTGGTGATCACCTGGCTGCATCCGATGGGCTCGATCGACGATCATCTCGAGCAGATCGACGACGGCGACATCGACGCGCTCGTTGTCGACGTGCCGACCTACGCCGAGCGCGGCGGCGAGCTTGCGGCGCGCGCGTCGCGGCTGAAGACGGTGTTCACCCTGGGCAAGGCCTCGTTCGGCGTCGACCTGCTGGCGGCGGCGGACAAGGCGGGCGAGGCGAGCGCGCGCGATCTCACCAGCGCCGACGACTACGCGATGCTCGCCTACACCGGCGGCACGACCGGCAAGTCCAAGGGCGCGATCCGACGGCACCGCTCGGCCGGTGCGATCACGCCGTCGATCCTCGCCGACTTCGAGTTCCCGCGGGATCCGCGCTACCTCGCGGTGGCGCCGATCACGCATGTCGCCGGCACCAAGGTGACGCCGGCGCTGATGCGGGGCGGCACCATCCACCTGATGAAGGGCTTCGATCCGGCCAGGGTGCTGGCGACCATCGAGCGCGAGCGCATCAACTTCACCCTGCTCGTGCCGACGATGATCTACGTGCTGCTCGATCATCCGCAGCTCGACAAGACGGACCTCTCGTCGCTCGAGCTTCTGCTCTACGGCGCCTCGCCGATGTCGCCGACGCGCTTGGTCGAGGGCCTGAAACGCATCGGTCCGGTGTTCTCGCAGCTCTACGGGCAGACCGAGTGCTATCCGATCAGCGTGCTGCGCAAGGCCGATCACGACGCGAAGCGGCCCGAGCTGTTCGCCTCCTGCGGCGCGCCGGTGGCCGGCGTGCAGGTCAAGCTGCTCGACGAGGCGCTCAACGAGGTCGCAATGGGGCAGGCCGGCGAGATCTGCGTGCGCTCGCCCTACACCATCGAATCATATTGGAAGCGGCCGGAGCAGACGGCGGAGGCCTTCAAGGGCGGCTGGCTGCATACCGGCGACATCGCGCGCGCCGACGAGCAGGGCTACCTCTACATCGTCGATCGCAAGAAGGACATGATCGTCACCGGCGGCTTCAACGTCTTCCCGCGCGAGGTCGAGGACGTGCTGACGTCGCACGCGGACGTGGCCATGGCCGCGGTGATCGGCGTGCCCGATGCGAAATGGGGCGAGGCGGTCACCGCGCTGGTCGTGCGCAAGCCGGGCGCCGCGGTCGAGGCCGCGACGCTGATGCAGCTGGTCAAGGACCGCAAGGGCGCCCCGCTGGCGCCCAAGCACGTCGAGTTCGTCGATCAGCTTCCGCTCACCGCCGTCGGCAAGGTCGACAAGAAGGTCCTGCGCGCGACCTACTGGGCCGGCAAGGACCGCATGGTGGGATGACATGCGTAGGGGCAGAAATTGCCTCTGCGGCCGTGGCGTGGAACTATCACCGGCACCGGCACAAGCCATTCAGGATGATTCCCGCCGAACCACAGCAAACAACAGCAAATCCGCTGCCGTAGGGACCGGCTCAGCCCCGTCCGACGAACGGCATCTTGGTCGCCATCACGGTCATGAACAGCATGTTGGCGTCGGGCGGCAAGGTGGCGGCGTAGACGACGGCGCGCGCGACGGCCTGTACGTCCATCGTCGGCTCGACGCGCGTCGAGCCGTCGGGCTGCGGCACGCCGCGCGCCATGCGTTCGGTCATCGGCGTGGCCGCGTTGCCGATGTCGATCTGGCTGCAGGTGATGTCGAACTCGCGGCCGTCGAGCGAGATCGCCTTGGTCAGACCGGTGATCGCGTGCTTGGTCGCGGTGTAGGGCGCCGAGCGCGGCCGGGGCGCGTGGGCGGAGATCGAGCCGTTGTTGATGATGCGCCCGCCCTGCGGCGTCTGCACCTTCATCATGCGGATCGCCTCCTGGGCGCAGAGAAAAGAGCCGGTGAGGTTGATGTCGACCACCGCCTTCCACTGCTCGTAGGTCAGGTCCTCCATCGGGATCGGCGGCGCACCGGTGCCGGCGTTGTTGAACAGCACGTCGATGCGGCCGAGGCCTTCCTTCAGCTTGGCGAAGACCTCCTTGACCTGCTTGGGATCGCCGGCGTCGCCCTGCAGCACCAGCGCCTTGACGCCCGCGGCGCGCGCCTCGGCGGCGACGGCTTCGAGCATCTCCGCCCGGCGGCCGACCAGGCCGACATCGAAGCCTTCCTTGGCCAGCGCCAGCGCGGCGGCCTTGCCGACGCCCGAACCTGCGCCGGTGACGAGGGCGACTTTAGCCATTGAGCGCTCCTTCCCCTGGACTGGGCGCAACCATGGGCCAACTCCGCGGGACCGTGCAAGCGCAGCGCGCGATCAGGTGCTGAGCGCGGGACGCGCGGTCAGCACGCGCCAGAGGATCTCCGGTTGCAGCAGGCGCTCCGGCGGCCTGGTCAGCGACGCGACCTCGAAGAAGGCGCGGCAGACCACGGGGTCGACCGTGGCGGCATGATGCACCCGCGTGACGTATGCGTTCTGCAGGCCCAGCAACGGCGGCCGCCGTCCCGCGACCTGCGGGAAGCGGAAATCCTCGCCGGTGGTCAGTCGCCAGGGCACGTCGATCACCCGGGCCGCGCGCCGGAAGAAGTGCGGTGCGATCAGCGCCGGCGGCGTGTCGGCAGCCAGGCAGGCTTCGAGCGCCTCGACCTCCAGCGCCGCGACCGTCATGCCCTGTCCATAGGCCGGGTTGAAGCTGCACAGCGCGTCGCCGATCACCAGGTAGCCCTCGGGGAAGGCGGTGAGCCGCTCGTAGTGGCGGCGCAGGTTGGAGGCGAACTTGTAGAGCCTGATGTCGTCCAACGGCTCGCAGGAGCGCACGACATCGTGGATCTCCGCGTTCGGCAGCGAGCCGGCGTAGTCGGCGAAGCCCTCGGGATTCGTCGGCGGCTCCTCGCCGAGAAAGCCGACCAGGGTCACCTGCCAGCGATTGTCCTCGACCGCGAAGCAGAAGCCGCCGCGCCGCAGGATCGGCGGTGTGCCGATGACGATGTGGCCGATGGTCGGCTGGTTGGTGAGGCGCCGGAAGGTCCGCGTGGCATAGGCGAGATCGATGCGCATCGCCGTCTCGGACGGCCGCTGATAGCCCATGAACTCCAGCCAGCGCGGTGCCTGCGTGCCGCGCCCCGTGGCGTCGACGACGAGATCGCCCTCGATCGCCTCGCGCGCGCCGCCCGCGCCCAGGACGTAGACGCCCCTGACACGCCGGTGCTGCTCGTCGGTCGTCAGGTCGGTGACCGTGGTTCCGGCGCGCAGGCGGATCGACGGAATTTTCAGCGTGCGGCGGCGCACATGGCTTTCGAGAAACGGCCTGGTCATCAGCATGGCGCCGATGCCGGTGGCGGCGCGCAGCTTCAGCCCGCCGAACTGGTGCCAGTTGACGTCGCCCACCGCGTCGCCCGGCACCGCGCCGCCGCCGTGCAGCTCGGCGGTGATGCCTGGGAACAGCCGCTCGACGGTCTGCAGTCCGCGCGCCCAGAAACCGTGCACATGGCGATCCTGCGGGGTGCCCTTGCGTGGTTCGGCCCAGATGCCGACGTTGTCGCGTTCGACGATCGTGACGCGCTCGTAGTGGTCGGCGAGCACGCGCGCGGCCAGCAGCCCGGCCATGCTGCCGCCCATGACGATGGCATGTGCTCCCCTGCGCGCCACGCTGCCTCCGACCATCGCGCCGGGCGGAATTGTCGTTTCCGCTCCTGGCGTGCCGAGTCTCCTACGGCCACGACGGAACAATGGATGCTACCATTGCGCATGAGACGGTGGACGGGTCGCCCTTCCACCCGCCGGAATTTTTCACGATGAGCTGTTCACTGGGGGCTGTTCACTGGCGCGGAGGCGCCCGCTTCACCGCTGTTTCTGCCTGAGTTCGGCGATCGTCGTCGACATCACCGCCTCCTGGTCCCAGGGGAACAGGATCCAGGTGTCCTGGCTGACCTCGGTGACGAAGGTGTCGACCATCGGCTTGCCGGCAGGCTTGGCATAGACGGTGGCGAAATGCGCCTTGGGCAGCATCTGCCGCACGCGCTCGGCGGTGACGCCGGTGTCGACCAGGTCGTCGACGATCAGCCAGTCCTCGCCCTTGTCGGCCTCGGCCTGGGTGCCCTTCAGCACCTCGACCTTGGCGCCGCGGCTGGTCTTGTCGTAGGTCGAGCAGCAGATCGTGTCGATCAGCCGCAGCTCGAGCTCGCGTGCCACGATGGCCGCCGGCACCAGCCCGCCGCGCGTGATGGCGACCAAGCCCTTGTAGGGGCCGGTGTCGGCCAGCCGCCAGGCCAATGCCTTGGCGTCGCGGTGCAGCTCGGTCCACGACACTGGAAACATCTTCGTGTAGGTCGATGCAGTCGCCATGCGGCTCCCCCCTGCCGTTCACGATCGGGGATAGCATCGTCGCGCGGCGGCGCGGAAGCGGCGAAATCCCCGGATTGCGAGCTATTTACAGGTCGATGCGAGACGCTATGGTGCGCCGCCTTTTTTTGGACGGCGCCGCACCGCTCGGGGGATGCATGATTTTTGTGATGCCGGATCTTGCCAATGCGATCTTCTGGATCGCGCTGGGCAAGATCATCGTGGCCAACCTGATCCTGTCGGGCGACAACGCGGTGGTCATCGCCATGGCCTGCCGCAACCTGCCCGGCCAGTACAAGCGGCCGGCGATCACCGGCGGCAGCGTCGGGGCGATCGTCCTGCGCGTCGTCTTCGTCTTTCTGATCGGCTGGCTGCTCAGCATTCCTTACGTGAAACTGATCGGCGGCATCCTGCTGCTGTGGATCGGCGTCAAGCTCCTCAACGAGGACGAGGGCGATGGGGACGGCGTCAAGGCGAGCACCAATCTGTGGTCGGCGATCTGGACGATCATCGTCGCCGACGCGGTGATGAGCCTCGACAATGCCATCGCCATCGCCGGCGCGGCGCGCGGCGACGGCGTGCTGATCATCCTCGGTCTGCTGATCAGCATGCCGATCATCATCGTCGGCAGCACGCTGCTGACCACGATCCTGCAGCGCTATCCCGTCCTGGTGATTCTTGGCGGCGCCCTGTTGGGATATCTGGGCGGCGAGATCATGGCCGCCGACGGCAAGTCGGACGTCTTCGATGCCGCCGGGCACAAGAGCGTCGTGGTGAAGCCGGGCTCGATCGCCGCCTGGCTCGACATGCACCTGCCGCACGCCGAGCTGGTCTGCGGCGCGGTCGGCGCGGTGCTGGTTGTCGCCGTGGGCCTGTGGCTGGCGCGACGGCGCGAGCATGCCGCCGAGGCCGTCGACCTCGCCAAGAACGATCCGTCAGGCGATCCTTCGAAGAAGGAGTGAGGGAAGACCATGGCTGCGAATTCCGCGATCCTCGTGGCGGTGGATGGCTCGCCCAGCTCCGACCGCGCCGTCACCTATGCCGTGGGACTCGCCAAAGCGGCCTCTGGCATGGTGGTCCACCTGCTCAACGTGCAGCCGTCCGTCGGGAGCCTGGTGACCATGTTCGTGCCCAAGGCCGACGTCGATTCGCATCACCGGGAGGAAGGCGACAAGGCGCTGGCGTCGGCGGTGAGGATTTGCGCCGATGCCGGTGTACCCTGCGAGAAGCACATCAGCGTCGGACGGCCGGGCGAGGTGATCGGTCAGTTCGCCAAGCGCCTCGGCGCCGGTGCGGTCGTGACCGGCACGCGTGGGCACGGCGGCGTCGCCGGTGTGCTGATGGGATCGGTGGCGCAGGATATCCTCGCCCACGTCGACGTACCGATCACCCTGGTGAAGTAGGCGGCTGACGGCCGCTGCGGAGCACGGCCATGGCGGAACTCGCAGTCTATGCAACGCGGGCGAATGCGACGCGCGGGAGGCTCCACCGCGAGCCCGAAAGCGCCAGCCGCTCGCCGTTCCAGCGCGATCGCGACCGCGTCATCCATTCGACCGCCTTCCGCCGGCTCAAGCACAAGACCCAGGTCTTCGTGAACCACGAGGGCGACCACTACCGCACGCGGCTCACGCATTCGCTCGAGGTGGCGCAGATCGCCCGCTCGATCGCCCGCACCTTGGCGCTCGACGAGGATCTCGCCGAGGCGCTGGCGCTGGCCCACGACCTCGGTCACACGCCCTTCGGCCATTCCGGCGAGGAGGCGCTCGACGCGGCCATGAAGGAGCATGGCGGCTTCGACCACAACGCCCAGACGTTGCGCATCCTCACCAAGCTCGAGCATCGCTACGCCGAGTTCGACGGGCTGAACCTGACCTGGGAGACGCTGGAAGGCGCGGTCAAGCACAACGGTCCGCTGCTGGCGGAGGGCAAGAGCCTGGCCGACCTGCCCGCGGCCATCGTCGAGTTCAGCGGCGACTGGGATCTCGATCTCGGCACCTACGCCGGGCCGGAGGCGCAGGTCGCCTCGCTGAGCGACGATATCGCCTACAACAACCACGACATCGACGACGGCCTGCGCGCCGGCCTGTTCGCGATCGACGACCTGCTGCCGCTGCCGCTGGTCGGCGACATGTTCAAGTCGGTGCGCCAGCGCTATCCGGCGATCGAGGAGGCGCGGCTCACCCACGAGGCCATCCGCCGGCTGATCAACGCCATGGTCGAGGACGTGGTCGGCGAGACGCGCCGACGGCTGGCGGCGGCCAAGCCGCGCGATGTCGGGGATATCCGGCACCTCGGCCGGCCGGTGGTCGCGTTTTCGCCGGCGATGGAGCGGGCCAACGCCGCCGTCCGCGAATTCCTCTACGCGCGCATGTACTTCCATTGGCGCGTGCATCGCATGAAGGCCAAGGCCAGCCGCGTCGTCACCGACCTCTTCCGCCTGCTCTTCGCCGATCCGCGCTGCCTGCCGGACGAGTGGCGCGGCCGCGCGCTGGAGCACGACGAGCGCGGCCGCGCCCGGGGGGGCGCCGACAATATAGCCGGCAAGACCGACAACAACGCGCGGGTAGAGCACCCACGGCTGTTCGACCCGTACA
>JBFXAZ010000156.1:0-10456 GCA_050183765.1 Reyranellaceae bacterium
ATCTATTGGCCGCGGCATGGGGGAGAGTTGAGCGGAATGCCCACGGTCGGCGAGATGGTGGCCTCGGTGGCGGCGCGCCTGGCGGCAGCCGGGATCGAGAACGGCCGACTGGATGCGCGTCTGCTGGTGGGCGATGCCACCGGCCTGACGGCCGAGGCCATGATCGCCGCGCCCGAGGCCGCGATCGAGGATCCCGGCATGGTGGCGCGCGTCGAGCGCCTGACCAAACGGCGGCTCGCCCGCGAGCCCATGTCGCAGATCCTCGGCCGGCGCGAATTCTGGAGCCTGTCGTTCAAGGTCACGCCCGACGTGCTCACGCCGCGGCCCGACAGCGAGACGCTGGTCGAGACCGTGCTGTCGATCGTGCCCGACCGCTCCGCGAGGCTCAGGTTGCTCGATCTCGGCGTCGGCTCGGGCTGCTTGCTGCTGTCGCTACTGCACAGCCTGCCCAGCGCGCGCGGCCTGGGTGTGGATCGCAGCGAGCGTGCATTGACGGTGGCGCGCGCCAACGCGGCGGCGCTGGGGCTGGCCGACCGGGCGGAAATGCGCGCCGGCGATTGGGGCGCCGACCTGCCCGACCAGTACGACATCGTCGTCTCCAACCCGCCCTATATCCCCAGCGACGACATCGAGGGGCTGGAACCGGAGGTCTCCGAGCATGAGCCCTGGCTGGCGCTCGACGGTGGCCGCGATGGGCTGGACGCCTATCGGACCCTGGCCGGCGAGCTGCCCTTCCTGGTCCGCGAGGGCGGCTGGGCCGCCCTGGAGGTGGGCCAGGGCCAGGCGCCCGATGTCGCCCGCCTGATGCGGGCGGCCGGGTTCCGGATCGAGCGTGTGGCACCCGATCTGGCGGGAATCGAGCGGGTGATACTGGCCCGGCGACCCTGAATTGGTCCCGGAATCGGCGCAATAATTCGTTTGGCAAGGACCGGCCGAGCGGATAGGTTGACTACATCCGAAAAGGAGAACCGCCGTCGACGCCCGGAGAGGCGCGAGCGTTCCCCTCGGAACCAAGTCCGCGACGGCTCCCGCGCAAGCGGGTTTCTTGAATAACCGGGGTTTGCTACCCGTCGCGGCCGACCATCGGCAGGCCGAATGAGACCGAACAATCAGCGGCGGCAGCGTGGCCGCAACAATGGCGGTGGAAAGCAGAAGTTTCCCAGCCGTAACCAGTCGTATGACAGCAACGGACCCGATGTGCGGGTCAGGGGCACGGCCCACCAGATTTACGAAAAGTACATGGCGCTGGCGCGCGAGGCGACGACCTCCGGCGACCGCATCCTGGCCGAGTCCTATTACCAATACGCCGAGCACTATTTCCGCGTGATCGCCGCCCAGGGCGGCTTCGTGCGCCCGAGCTTCGACCGCATGTGGGACGAGGAGGGCGGCGGCGAGGATGGCGCGCCGCAGGGCGAGGGTGGGCCGATGGAAGGCCAGGGCGACGGCTCCGGCGAAGCGGGCCCCCGGCCGGAGGGCGGCGAGCAGCGCCGATACGACGATCGCGGCGGCTACAACGAGCGCCAGCAGGGCTATGGCGGCGAGCGTGGCCCGAGCGGCGGCTACGACAATCGCCGCAACGACCAGCGTCGTCACGATGATCGCCGCTACGACGAGCGGCGCCATGACGATCGTCGTCAGGACGACCGCCGGCCGATGGCGATGCAGGGTGAAGGTCCGCGTGACGGCGGCGGTTACGACGAGGGCCAGGGCGAAGGCTCGACGCCGATTCCCTATCCACCGCGCGTGCGCAGCCTTTCCGATGATCCGGCCTTCGCCGACCAGCCGCAGATCGACGGCGCGCCGTTCAACGGCAACAGCGTGGTCGGACCGGATGGCGTGCCGGTGGCCGCACCGGTGCCGGCGGAAGCCGCAGCGGATGCGGGCGACGGCCAGGGCGCCGGTCGCGGCGACCGCCAGTTCCGGCCGCGCCATCCGCATTTTCGCCGCTTCCGCGGCGCCCAACGTCGCGAGCGTGATGCTGGCGGTGAGGGTGGTCCGGCGCCAGAGCCGGCGGGCGAGCCGTCAGGCGGCAAGGAATAGGTCGAGCCGCCGGAGCGCGGCGGTTCCCGTGAGCGGCGCCGGCCATGCCGGCGCCGCTTTCCGTTGGGGGTGAGCGCTACTTCTTCGCGGCGAGGCGCTCTTCGAACACGTCCAGGCGCCGACGCAGAGCGTTGATCTCGTCCATCGCGAGATCGCCCTTGGCGTCGGCTGCGCCGATGTCGCTCTGCAGCCGCTCGTCGGCCGTTGCGAGATCGGCGAGGGCCTTGTCGATGTACTTGCGCATCTCGGCCATGGCGACGACATCGGCGTCCTCGGCGCGCTGGCGGATGTCGGTCGCTGCCTCATCGATCGCCTTGCTGATCGCGGTGGAATTGGCCGAGCCGGCCGAGCCCTTCTTCATCGACGCGATCGCGGCCTCAAGCGCGGCCATGCGCTTGGCCAGACCGTTGTCGGCGGTCGGCTTCGCCACCACCACCTTCCTGGCCGGGGCCGGCTTCTTCGCCTTGGCCTTGGCCTTGGTCTTGGGTTTCGCGGCCGCCTTCTTCTTCGCGCCCTTAGCCTTCGCCATCCGGTCTCTCCCTATGCGCGAGCCTCATGATGGATCGTAGTCCGACGCGCGCCAGACGCAAGCCGGCTGGCGTGGGATATCGCGCTGCTGCCGGGGTTGACGCGGATCAATGCCGCCCCGGGCAGATGCGCTAGGTGCTGACAAGGCCAAGGGACTTGCCGTCGTTGGCGGCGTTCCCATATCTGCAGCGGACGCCTCTTCAGAGGGTCCGCCCGTTCGCCCGCCGCTAGACGGGGGCACGAGAGAAGGGGTCAATGTCATGGATCAAGAGAAGTACACAGACCGAGTCCGCGGTTTCCTGCAAAGCGCCCAGATGCTGGCGCTGCGCTCCGGTCACCAACGGTTCAATCCCGAACACGTCCTGAAGGTTCTGCTCGACGACGAGGAAGGGCTTGCCGCCAACCTGATCGCCGGTGCGGGAGGCGATTCCCGCCTGGCTCTGCGCGAGACCGAGCAGGCGCTGGCCAAATTGCCCAAGGTCGAAGGCTCGGGTGCCGGACAGGTCTATCTCGCGCCGGAGACCGCGCGCACCTTCGAGCAGGCCGAGCAGCTGGCCAAGAAGGCCAGCGACTCCTTCGTCACCGTCGAGCGCCTGCTGCAGGCTCTGGCCATGCCCGGCGCCGGCAACGCCGCCGATATCCTCAAGCGCGCGGGGGTGACGCCCAAGGCGCTCAACGAGGCGGTGAACACCCTGCGCAAGGGCCGCACCGCCGACAATGCTTCGGCCGAGAGCGCCTACGACGCGCTGAAGAAATACGCGCGGGATCTGACGCAGGTGGCGCGCGAGGGCAAGCTCGACCCGGTGATCGGCCGCGACGAGGAAATCCGCCGCACCATCCAGGTGCTGAGCCGCCGCACCAAGAACAACCCCGTGCTGATCGGCGAGCCCGGCGTCGGCAAGACCGCCATCGCCGAGGGCTTGGCGTTGCGCATCGTCAACGACGATGTGCCCGAGGCGCTCAAGGGCAAGAAGCTGATGTCGCTCGACCTCGGCGCCATGGTCGCCGGCGCGAAGTATCGCGGCGAGTTCGAGGAGCGGCTGAAGTCCGTGCTGTCGGAGATCGCCTCGGCCGCCGGCGACATCATCGTCTTCATCGACGAGCTGCATACGCTGGTCGGCGCCGGCAAGGCGGAAGGCGCGATGGACGCCTCCAACATGCTCAAGCCGGCGCTGGCGCGCGGCGAGCTGCACTGCGTCGGCGCCACCACGCTCGATGAGTACCGCAAGCACATCGAGAAGGACGCGGCGCTGGCGCGGCGCTTCCAGCCGGTGTTCGTCGATGAGCCTTCGGTCGAGGATACGATCTCGATCCTGCGCGGCATCAAGGAGAAGTACGAGCTGCATCACGGTGTGCGCATCGCGGACGCCGCGATCGTCGCCGCGGCGACTCTGTCCAACCGCTACATCGCCGACCGCTTCCTGCCCGACAAGGCGATCGACCTGATGGACGAAGCGGCCAGCCGCATCCGCATGCAGGTCGATTCCAAGCCGGAGGACATCGACGAGCTGGATCGCCGCATCCTGCAGCTGCAGATCGAGCGCGAGGCGCTGAGGAAGGAGAGCGACACCGCGTCGAAGGACCGGCTGGGCAAGCTCGAGAAGGAGCTCGCCGAGCTGGAGCAGAAGAGCGCCAGCCTGACGGCGGCGTGGAAGGCGGCCAAGGACAAGCTGGCCGGCACCCAGAAGATCAAGGAGGAGCTCGATCGCGCGCGTGCCGATCTCGAGATCGCGCAGCGTCGCGGCGAGCTCGGCCGCGCCGGCGAGCTCGCCTACGGCAAGATTCCGGAGCTGGAAAAGCAGCTCAAGGAAGCCGAGCACGCCGAAGCCGCCGGCGGCCGCGCGCTGAAGGAGGAGGTGCAGCCCGAGGACATCGCCGCCGTCGTGTCGCGCTGGACCGGCGTGCCGGTCGACAAGATGCTGGAGGGCGAGCGCGCCAAGCTCCTGCGGATGGAGGACGCGCTGCACAAGCGCGTCATCGGCCAGGACGAGGCGATCGTCGCGGTGTCGAACGCCGTGCGCCGCGCGCGCGCGGGCCTGCAGGACCCCAACCGGCCGATCGGTTCGTTCCTGTTCCTCGGCCCCACCGGCGTCGGCAAGACCGAGCTGACCAAGGCGCTGGCGGCGTTCCTGTTCGACGACGACCAGGCGATGGTGCGCATCGACATGTCCGAGTACATGGAGAAGCATGCCGTCAGCCGCCTGATCGGCGCGCCGCCGGGCTATGTCGGCTACGACGAGGGCGGTGCGCTGACCGAGGCGGTGCGGCGCCGACCCTACCAGGTGATCCTGTTCGACGAGGTCGAGAAGGCGCACCCGGACGTCTTCAACGTGCTGCTGCAGGTGCTCGATGACGGCCGCCTGACCGACGGTCAGGGCCGCACCGTGGACTTCCGCAACACGCTGATCGTGCTGACCAGCAATCTGGGCAGCGAGCATCTCGCGGCGCTGAAGGACGATCAGCCGGTCGACGATGCGCGCGAAGCCGTCATGGAGACGGTGCGCCGGGCCTTCCGGCCGGAGTTCCTGAACCGGCTCGACGAGATCCTGCTGTTCACGCGGCTCAGCCGCGGCCACATGGGCGACATCGTCGAGATCCAGCTGGCTCATCTGCGCAAGCTGCTGGCGGCGCGCAAGATCGAGCTCGAACTCGACGAGAAGGCGCGCACCTGGCTGGCCAATCGCGGCTACGATCCGGTCTACGGCGCGCGGCCGCTGAAGCGGGTGATCCAGCGCTCGATCCAGAACCCGCTGGCGCAGCTGATCCTCGACGGCACGATCCCCGACAACTCGGCGGTCGACGTCACGGTCAAGGATGGCGAGCTCAGCATCGCCGGCCACGCCGTGAAGCCCGACCTGGCCGACGCGGCCGACGACTGACGTCGATGATGCGGCGCCGGAGCGATCCGGCGCCGCTTTCGTTTGCCTCTGTCGTCGCGGCGCACCATGCTGCGCGCCATGGCATGGGATCCCGCTCAGTATCTGAAATTCGCCGGCGAGCGCCTGCAGCCGGCGATCGACCTGCTCTCGCGCATTCCGGCGACCCCGCCCGGAACCGTCGTCGATGTCGGCTGCGGCGCCGGCAACATGATGCCGCTTCTGGCCGCGCGCTGGCCCGGCGCGAAGCTCGCGGGCGTCGACGGCTCGCCCGAGATGCTGGCGCGTGCGCGCAAGGATCACCCGGCCGCGCGCTTCATCGAGGCCGACCTCAACCACTGGAGAACCGACGCGCCGGCCGACGTGCTGTTCAGCAACGCCGCCCTGCACTGGCTCGACGGTCACGACACGCTGTTCCCGTCGCTGCTGAAGCAGCTCGCGCCCGGTGGCTGGCTCGCGGTCCAGATGCCGCGCAATTTCGAGGCGCCGTCGCATTCGACCGTCGTCGACACGATCAACAACGGCCCGTGGCGCGACACGCTGATGCCCGTGCTGCGCCCGCGTCCGGTGGCGCCGCCGGACGAATACTGGCGCCTGCTATCGCCGCTCGCCGCATCCGTGGCGATCTGGGAGATCGAGTATCTGCAGGTGCTGAAGGGCGAGAACCCGGTGGCCGAGTTCACCAAGGGATCGTGGTTGCCGCAGTTCCTGACGCGCCTCGAGGAGCCCCTGCGATCGCGGTTCGAATCCGAGTATCGCGCGCGCGTGCTGAAGGCCTATCCCAAGGAGGCCGATGGCAGCACGCTGTTCCGCTTCCGTCGCCTGTTCATCCTGGCGCAGGCCAAGGCCTAGTTGACGGCGCGGCCCACCGGGTCGCCGAAGCGCTGCATCATCACCTCGCTGAACGGTGTGGTCGCCGGCGCCACCCAGCTGCCCGAGCGCAGCGTGTAGGCGGCGGGCGTCGCCGCGCAGGCCGGCGCCTGGCCGCGATCGCGCAGCGCGCGGGCACCGTCGAGCAGGGTCGAGCGGAAGCGCACCACGGCCATATCCGTCGGCGTGAGGATCTCCTGGCTGCGATCGACGATGGCGCCCTGGCTCTCCTGGACCATGGCATCCTGCTCGGCGACGCCCTTCACGCCCGTGAAGCTGTGGTGCCTCATGTCTTCGACATCGCGCAGGTAGCCATTCGCCTTGTTGCGCAGCGGCACGTAGTCCTTGTCGATCTCGGCGATCACGCCGTGACCGGTGGCGAATTTCTCGCGTTCGGCGTTGGTCAGCGGGCGCGCCGGATTCCACGCATAGGTGTATATCCAGCAATCCTCGTCGGTGATCGGCACGAAGGTGTAGCCGAAATAGGTCTCACCCGGCAGGGTTGATGGCGTCGTGGCGTGCGTCGGCAGCATGAACTGCGAGGTGCGCCAGTAGAGATCGCCGCCATCGGCGGCACGCGATGCGCCGATGATGAAGCCGCAGTCATGCGGCACGATCTGGAACTTCGGCCGGGGATCCTCGCGGATCCAGCGCAGGCGCCGTTCGTCCGCCGGCGCGTCGGGGTTCTCGTTGGACTTCACCGAGGGCGCCGGCATGTGCAGGAAGGAGAAATGCGCCGTGTCGAGCGCGCCCTCCATGGTCTGCGCCCAGTTGCATTGCTGCAGCTTCTTGGTGACGTAGCGGTGCGAGGCCGGCACCAGGCCGAACTCCAGCGCCGGCACGTCCGCGGGCGGATCGCCCGGCCCGAGCCAGGCCCAGACGATGTCGCCGAACTCGCGCGTCGGATGTGCCTTGAGCCGCACGTTGCGATACAGCGCCGAGCCGGGCTCGACATTGGGCAGGTCGACCGCCTTGCCGTCGACGTCGAACTTCCAGCCGTGATAGGCGCAGCGCAACCCGCAATCCTCGTTGCGACCCCACACCAGATCGGCGCCGCGATGCGGGCAGCGCGGCGAGACGAGGCCGACGCGACCATGGGAGTCGCGAAAGCACAGCCACGTCTCGTTCATCACGGTGACGCGGATCGGCACCGCGTCGCGCTCCGCGACCTGCTCCGACAGCGCGACCGGCTGCCAGAAGCGGCGGAAATAGGCGCCCATCGGCGTCGCGGGCCCGGTGCGCGTCAGGAGATCGTTGTCGGCGGCGCTGAGCATGGCGGTTCCTCCGCCGGCGACTTTGCGCGAGCCGCCGTCAGGCGGCAAGCCGGCGCGTCAGCGCCGGTGCCCGACCCTGTGCCTGTGCCCGCTGCGTCGCAGCTTGCCGTCCCGGCGTTGTGCGACGAGGGTACGCTGCTTCACCGCCGTCTTCGGTGTCACGGCCCTGTGTGGTCTGACCGCCGTACGCTTTTTCACCGCGGCCCTTGGCTTGACGGCCTTGCGCGACTTGATGCCGGAACGCTTCTTCTTCACCACGGTGCGCGGCTTGAACGATTTGACCGACGTGATCGCCGAACGCTGCTTGAAGCCTACGTGCGGCTTTGTCGCCGGGCGCGTCCTCGACGGCGTGACCTGGGGGCGGGGCGAAGCGGACGGGCTGGGCATCTCGACACTGTCGACCAGGTAGGCCAGTTGCATGGGGCGGGACGCCGGCGGCCGCGAGCGGCTGCGCACAGGCGTCACAGTGGCGCGCACCGCATCGCCGCTGTCGGAGTCGGCGCGCGCCACGAGCACCGGCGCGGAATTGCGCTCGCGGTTCGTCTTGGCGACCTGGGCGCGGAACGCCACGAGGTCCTTGCCGTGCAGCGCGCCGCGCACCGCGGCGCGGTGGGTGATGGGATTCACCGGCCGGCCGTTGGTGTGCAACTCGTAGTGCAGGTGCGGGCCGGTCGAGAGGCCGGTGCTGCCGACGAAGCCGACAACCTGGCCCTGGCGCACGCGCGCGCCGGGACGGATGCCGGGCGCGAAGCGCGCGAGATGGGCGTAGCCCGTCGAGATGCGGCTGTCATGGGCGATCAGCACCCAGTTGCCGTAGCCGCCATTGGGGCCGGCCTGCTTCACCACGCCGTTGCCGGCGGCGATCACCGGCGTGCCGTAAGGCGCCGCGAAATCGACACCCGTATGCATCGAGCTGAAACCGAGGATGGGATGGTCGCGCATGCCGAAGCGCGACGACATGCGGCGCAGATCCATCGGCGTGCGGATCAGCGACTTCACCACGCTCTGGCCATTGGGCAGCCAGAACTGATCCGCGCCGCCGTGCGGCCGGAAGCGATGCACCGACGCCGTGCGCTTGCCCGAAAGCTTCAGTTCCGCCGAGACCACGCGGCCCGACCCGACCTGGCGGCCGTCGCTGGTGAAGGCCTGCTCGAGCAGCACGGTGAAGTGGTCGCCGCGCTTCACGTCGCGCTGCAGGTCGAGGTCATAGGAAAATGCGCGCAAGGCCTCGTAGGCAGCTGCGGGCGGCACGCCCGCTGCGATGTACGAGGCACGCAGCGAGCGATTGACCACGCCTGACGCGCGCATGAGCTTGGTCACGACCTTGTAGACCCGCTCCTTCGCGTCGAATTCGCCGTTGTCGAGCCGATGCAGCGTGATCTCGCGTGTCATCGTCGGTCGGATCGACAGATCGAGCAGGATGGGCAAGCCGTCGGTCCGCTTGGGCGTGCCGACGGTGACCTCGACAGCTTCGCCGACCGGCAGCCGGATCGGCGCCTGCCATGCGCGGAGCTTCCGGGCGTAGATGGCCTTGGCGTTCCTGCCCTTGCCTTCGACCGGCTTGGGGCCGCGCAGCGCGGTGCGCAGCGCATCCGTCGCCTTCTCGAGCTCGCTGGGCGCGAAGTCGAGTTCGGCGAGGAGCTTTTCCAGCGTGTCGCCTTTCTCGACGCGCACCGTGACGTCGTAGCGATCCATCGGCGGCGCCGGATCCGGGGCGGCTGCCTGCGGCGTCGCGGGCGCCGCCGCTGGCGGCGCTGCCGCGATCTGCGGCGGCAGATTCGCCGGCGCACCGACATGGGGCGGACTGCGGGCGAGCAGCTCGTCGACCGACAGTTCCGGCGGCGGCGGCGCCGTCTCCACTGCCGGTGGGGCGACCACGGTCGGCACGGCCACCGCGGGCGGGGCCGCCGCCTGGCGCGGCGCATTGTGTGCCAGCACGATCCAGCCCAGGCCTATCAGCGCCGCCGCCGCGCCGAGCCCGATCACGGGCTTCGACACGGCAGCGGGAAGCGGCCAGCGCCTCTGGGCTGGTGTCAGGGCGATGGCGTCGTCGGGCGTCGCGCTGAGCGATGAGTTCGGCGGACAGATATCGGAATCCGGGGCTGGGGCATCACGCATGGGTGATCGCTTTCCGGCGGCTGGAGGGGGCTTGCCGACGGGCCAGGGTGGATCTTGTTCACAGATTGTCCACCGCCGTGCCAGCGTCTTGGCTTATTGTTGCCTGATAATGGGTTGCAGGGCAACCTCGTCATGTTTTCGGAACTTCATCAACAGCCCCCGGAGACCCCGCTGAACGGGGTGTCAGTATGCGTTTGACACTTTGAAGTCCAACGCCATATAAGGCCCGCCTCCCCGATGGACGGGTGTTTGCGGGCCGCTTCTGTGGCGGCTCTACCATCGTCTGTCGCCAGCGCGTGCGCTGTAGGTCGGGGTGAATCCGGGAAGCCGGATGTTCTGTGACAGGTATGGATGGGAAGGGATGCGCTGGCGGCGGCGTTGAGATGCTGTCGCGAGCGCATTGGATGAATAGCGTGCACCGTGGTGTCGGTGGTTCTGGGCGAGTGGAGTAAGCCCAGGGATGCCGGAGCTACAGTTGCTATGCGTTTGATGTGACGTGACGGGATCCGTTGATTGTTGCTGGCCGAGAGGCTGGTGGCAGGTTGAACGTGAGAGTTTGATCCTGGCTCAGAACGAACGCTGGCGGCAGGCCTAACACATGCAAGTCGAACGCCCCTTTCGGGGGGAGTGGCGCACGGGTGAGTAACGCGTGGGAATCTGCCCTTTGGTTCGGAATAACCCTGGGAAACTAGGGCTAACGCCGGATAAGCCCGAGAGGGGAAAGTTTACGCCGAAGGAGGAGCCCGCGTC
>JBFXAZ010000157.1:0-10323 GCA_050183765.1 Reyranellaceae bacterium
AGCCGGTGCGCTTCATCGCCGGGATGGTCATCGTGCCGGTGGTCAGCACGTTGGAAATCACGCTGCCGCTCATCGAGCCGAGCAGGCCCGAGGAGAAGATCGCCACCTTGGCGGCGCCGCCGCGATAGCGTCCGCACAGCGCGAAGGCGAAGTCGATGAAGAAGCGGCCGGCGCCGGTGTACTGCAGAGCGGTGCCGAAGACGAGGAAGCCGATCACCAGCTCGGCGAAGGCGCGCATCGGGATGCCCAGCACGCTCTCGCGCGAGAAGATGTGATACGAGGCGGTCTCGAGCAGGCCCACCGACGGCGCCGTCAGCGGCGCCGGCATCCAGGCGGCGTAGAGCGGGAACAGCGAGAAGGTGCCCATGACGATGAACAGGGCCCAGCCGCCGGCGCGCCGCAGCGCCTCCAGCACCAGCGCCCACATCGCCACGCCCGACCACACGATCCAGGAAGGCGCCGCGTCGACGGCGCTGTACTCCCAGCCCGCGGCGGCCGATTCGCGCCCGGTCCAGATCAGCCCGGCCGACAGGATCGTGGCGATCAGGAACAGCGCGATGTCGTAGAGCGGCACGTGCTCGACATGCAGGCCCGGCTTCAGCGGATAGACGATGAAGGCGAGCGGCAGCAGGACCAGCACGAGTCCCCAGAAGTACTCGGTGTCCAGCAGCGTGAAGTCGATGAAGAAGCGCAGCGTGAATTGCTGGTTGAAGCACAGGACGATCGACACGACCGTCCAGGCGATCAGCAATCCGCGCCACGCGGGGGAAAGGTGCCGGGTGCGGGAAGGCCCCGTACCCGGCACGTCGTCAGCCGACGACTCCGACATCGGTCGAGCCGGATTTCGTCAGTCGAAGACCGTGTCCATGCCGGCCTTCTCGAGCGCGGCATTGCGCGCCTTCATCCAGGCCTTGGTGAATTCCGCCTTGTCGGACGGCGGGTTGGTCTTGAGGAAGGCGGTCCAGGCCGCGCCCAGCGTGTCCTGGCGCTTGATCAGCATGTCGTTGTGCTTCTGCGCCGCGTCGGTCCACACGCCGGCTTCCTTGAGCGCCTTCACCGTGCCCGGATGGTAGGGCAGCACCCAGTTCAGGATCTGCCGCTTGACCTCCAGCCCGTCGGCGCCCGGCGCGCCGGCCTTGTAGGCGTCGTAGTTGACGATCATCGACTTGGCGATGCTGTAGACGAGATCGGTCGACTGCGTCGCATAGGCCATGAAGATCGGATAGGGATAGGCCGGCAGGGTGAGCGGGTTGCTCGCCGACAGGCCGCCGGCACCGCAGGTCACCTTGTGCGGATAGAAGTAGGGCCCCAGCTTGTGCAGGCGCGCCCAGCCTTCCTTGTCCTCGGCCGGGGCCTGCGGCATCACGATGCCGCGCGGCGAGGCGTCGACCTCGCGCACCTGGCCGGTGATGGTCGAGGCGATGGCGGCGTCGACCTCGTTGTTCAGCATGCCCTTCCACATCGCGCCGAAGCTGGAGAACTCGACCAGCTTCACGTCGGCCTTGGTCAGGCCGCCGAAGGCGAGGATGGCGAAGGCGTTCTGGTTCAGCGCCGGCGAGCCGACGACGATGCCGATGCGCTTGCCCTTGAGGTCCTTGAACTCCTTGACGCCGGTGTCCTTGGCGACGTTGAGCGTGATGCCGTTGCACGAGGCGGCCGACAGCATGAGCTGCAGCTTCTGCGGGCCCCAGTCCTTGGTGGCGAACTCGAACACGCCCTCCTGGGCGAAGTAGCCGCCGATGCCCATGGCCGAGGCCTGGGCACGGTTGGCCTTCATCGGCGCCAGGCGGGCGATGTCGTTGCCGGCCGGCAGCACGCGCACGTCGGTGTTGTGCTTCTCTTTCATCATCTTGCCGAGCGCGACGACGATGTTGAAGCCGGAGGTGCCCGTATCGTAGGCGGTAAAGGTCAGCGATGTCGGCAACTTGACCTGCGCGGTCGCCTGTCCCGCGATCATCGCCGCCGCCGCCAACGCGCCGGCCATCAGCATGGATCTACGCTGCATCGTCTCACTCCCTGTTGTTCGAACACACCGCCCCTTGTGCGGGGCTTGCGACCGTCGCGTCACGGCGGCTGATCCGCCACGACGCGCCCGTCGGTCGCTCGGGACACTAGCTTAGTGGCCGCGGCGAGAGAAGCGGGTATGGTCGGGTGCGTCGGCTCGCATCGCGAAAGGGCGCGGAACCGAGGCTGTCCGAAAGTCGCCACAAACCGGCGGCAAGCGGAACGTGAAGTCGCAGAGGCGGGAACCCACGCGCGCGTCGTCGGCCGTGATCGCCGCAGCCATCGGTCTTGCCTTCGCCGCACCGGTGCTGGCGGAAAAGCCCGACTTTGCCGGGCGTGGCCGCCTGACCCCGGCGCCCGCCGGCTACCTCCATGCCCAGGTCGGCAACGACGTGCTGATGCTGGCCGTCTCGACGCGCATGATCGTGGCGGCGGTCAGGCTCTTCTAGACGCTCGCGACGCCACGGCACGAGAAACGGGCGCCCATCGAGGCGCCCGTTCCGTATGCCGCTCGGCCGTCGCGCTTACTTCTGCTCGGCCTGCTGGCGATCGTAGTCGTACTTCGGCATCGACTTCAGCTGATCCTTGGTGAAGCTGCTCGTCAGGATCAGGCTATCGCCGTCGCGTCGGGCCTGCAGGTCCTTCCAGTTCAGGGCGACGTTCTTGTCGCCCATGCCGAGGAAGCCGCCGACCGAGACGACGACGGTCTGGATCTTGCCGTCCTTGTCGACATAGACGTCTTCCACGTCGCCGATCTTGTCGTTGCTGGCGTTGCGCACCGAGGCCTTCAGCACCGCCTCGGTCGAGATGAAGCCGTCGGCGTTGAAGGTGCGCGTGGGACCGGTCGCGGTCGACGCCGGCGGCGTGGTGCGGTCCTTGTCCATCGTCGGACGATCGTTCTGCGCCGCGGTCGGACGGTCGGTCGTGGTGCGGCCCGACGCGGTGTCGTCGCGATGGACGCCGCGGTCGGTGAACACCTTGCCGCGATATTTCGTGTCGCTGTACTTGTACGGCGGCATCGCCTTGAGCTGATCCTTGGTCATCGCGACCGTCACCTTCTCGCCGTTGTCGGTGATGGTGAGGTCCTTCCAGGCGACGCGCACGTCGCGCTGGCCGATGCCGAGGAAGCCGCCGACGCCGATGATCACGCTGTCGACCTGGCCGTCCTTGCCGAGATAGATCGACTCGATCTCGCCGATCGTCTCGTTCTGCGCGTTGCGCACGTCGCGGCCGATCAGCTTGTCGGCCTTGATGGCCGGCCCGGCGCGATCCTGCATGGTGGGCGCCGGATGCGTCGCCGACGGCGGCGCGGCATAGACCGTGGCGGCGCCGAAGGTGGTCAGCGCGGCGGCGATCAGGACGGGTTTCAAGACGGGCTTCAGCATGTGTGCCTCCGGATGTTCGTGGGACGTCCCCTCAACGACCCCCTGGCGCACACGTTCCCTTTGCGGAAAGCCCTTTGCGGCGAGCGACGTACGGGCACGACTTGTCGCTGCGGCAGCGGCACCGGCCGGCCCTATTCGACACAACTAGATGCGCAATTGGGACTTGCGGCGATTCCGTGGCTTCCTGTGGCGCATGAATGCACGGGCTGAATCGCTGGCGCGGGCGCTGGGCGGGCACAGGACGGGAGCGAGCTGGGTGGCGTGCTGCCCGGCGCACGAGGACGGCACGCCGAGCCTCGCCATCGCGCAATCCGGCGCGCGCGTGCTGGTGCATTGCCACGCCGGCTGCGAGCAGCGCCGCGTGATCGAGGCGCTGCGCGGGCGCGGGCTGTGGTGCGCCGATGCCGCCTTCGTGCGCGCGCCGCGCGTGCGCCGTCCGCCGCCGCCGCCCTCGGTCGAGGCGCTGTCGCTGTGGCGCGCCGGACGGCCGGCCAGGGGCACGCTGGTCGAGCGCTATCTCGCCGGGCGCGGGCTCGGCCTGCCCGACGGCGATGCGCTGCGCTTCCTGCCCAGCCTGCGCCATCGCTACAGCCGCACCTGGTGGCCGGCGATGCTGGCGCTGGTGCGGCACGGGGTGAGCGGCGAGGCGCGGGCGATCCATCGCACCTGGCTGCGGCGCGACGGCGCGGGCAAGGCGCCGCTCGGGCAGCCGCGCCTGACGCTGGGGCCCTGCGGCGAAGGCGCCGTCAGGCTGACGCCCGAAGGCGAGACCCTGCTGGTCGGCGAGGGCATCGAGACCTGCCTGGCGGCGATGCAGGCCACCGGCCTGCCCACCTGGTCGGCGCTGTCGACCGCCGGGCTGGTGGCGCTCGAGCTGCCGCGCCAGGTGCGCACCGTGATCGTGCTGGCCGACGGCGACGATCCCGGCGAGCGCGCGGCGCTCAGCGCTGCACGCCGCTGGCAGGAGGAAGGCCGCACCGCCCGCATCGCGCGTCCGCCGCGCGGCATGGATTTCAACGACCTGCTGCTCAGTCCTTCTCCCCGCGCAGGCGGGGAGAAGGTGCCGAGCGCCAGCGAGGCGGATGAGGGGCTTCTCGCGCAACGACCGGCATCGTCGTCGTCGAGACTCCGCGAAGCCCCTCATCCGCCCTTCGGGCACCTTCTCCCTCGGGGCCGTCCGCGGCCCCTGACCTGCGCGGGGAGAAGGGAAGAGTAAGGAGAGCCGTCCATGAAAGAGGACATCGAGAGCGCCATCGACGACGCTCAGCCGCCGCCGCCGGGCAAGGAGAAGCCGGCCAAGCAGCGCGGCGGCACGCAGGCGGATGCGCTGGTGCGGCTGGCCGGGGAGGCCGCGCTGTTCCACGCGCCCGACGGCAGCGCCCATGCCGACGTGATGGTCGCGGACCATCGCGAGACCTGGCCGGTGAAGTCGAAGGGCTTCCGCCAGTGGCTGGCGCGGCGCTTCTACGAGGAGCTGGGCGGCGCGCCCAATGCCGACGCGCTGGGTGCTTCGATCAACCTGGTCGAGGCGCGCGCCCGCTTCGACGGGCCGCAGCGCGCCGTGCATGTGCGTGTCGGCGGCAGCGAAGGCAGGCTCTACCTCGATCTCGGCGACGCCCAATGGCGCGCGGTCGAGATCGACGCGCAGGGCTGGCGCATCGTCGAGGCGCCGCCGGTGCGCTTCCGCCGCGGCACCGGCGCGCTCGCTCTGCCCGAGCCCGAGCAAGGCGGCTCGATCGAGGCGCTGCGGCCCTTCCTCAACCTGCGCGGCGCGCACGACTTCACCTTGGCGGTGGCTTGGCTGCTGGCGGTGCTGCGCGATGCCGGGCCCTATCCCATCCTGGTGCTGTCGGGCGAGCAGGGCTCGGCCAAGTCGACCGTCTCGATGATGCTGCGCATGCTGGTCGATCCCGCCGCCGCGCCGCTGCGCGCGCTCTCGCGCGAGGAACGCGACATCTTCGTCGCCGCCTCCAACGCCCACGTGTTGGCCTACGACAATCTCTCGGGCCTGCCGCCGTGGATGAGCGACACCTTGTGCCGGCTGAGCTCGGGCGCGGGCTTCGCCGTGCGCCAGCTCTACACCGACCAGGACGAGCTGCTGTTCGACGCCGCCCGCCCGGTGATCCTCAACGGCATCGAGGACATCGTCACGCGGCCCGACCTCGCCGACCGCGCGCTGTTCCTCAATCTCGAGCCGATCGAGCCCGGGCAGCGCCGGCCGATGGCCGAGCTGCTGGCGGCGTTCGAGGCGGCGCGGCCCAAGATCCTGGGCGCCCTGCTCGACGCGCTGGCGCACGGCCTGAAGCACCTGCCCGGCACCAGCCTGCCGCATCTGCCCCGCATGGCCGACTTCGCGCTCTGGGCCACCGCCTGCGAAGCCGCGCTGTTCGCGCCCGGCAGCTTCTGGCCGGCCTATATCCGCAACCGCGGCGCCGCGGTGGAGGACGTGATCGACGCCGACCCGGTGGCCGGCGCGATCGTGACGTTCATGACGTCGGTGCCGTTCTGGGCGGGCACCTGCAGCGATTTACTGGCGCTGCTGGAGGCCAAGGTCGGCGAGCGCGTGGTGAAGTCGCGCGACTGGCCGGGCAACGCGCGCAAGCTCGGCAACCGGTTGCGCCGCATCGCCACCGTCCTGCGCGAGACCGGCATCGACATCCGCTTCGAGCGCAGCCACGGCGCGCGCGTCATCCATCTCTCTTCAAAAGGAAAAGAGGCGGAAACAACGACCCGAACGGCACCCTCGTCCTGGAGCGCGACGCTGTGAGCCCGCTCGACGCGCTGCGGGCGGCGCGCCGGCACGGCGTCGAGGTGATCGCCGCGCACGGCAGCCTGCACCTGCACGCCCGCATGGCGCCGCCGGACTGGGTGTGGCGCGCGCTCGCCGAGCGCAAGGCGGCGATCATCGACCTGCTGCGGCCCGACGCCGGCGGCTGGACCGGCGAGGACTGGGCGGTGTTCTTCGAGGAGCGCGCGGCGATCCTCGAATACGACCACGGCCTGACGCGCCTCGAAGCCGAGATCCGCGCCCACGAGCAGACCGAGGCCGAGCGCGCCCGGCGGCTGGACGCGGCGGCGTGAGCGGCGCTCTGGCGCGACAACCTGCGCGCGTGCATGATCGACGGCATGCGTTGGACGATGCGCGTTGTGCTGTTGGTCGCGATGCTGATCGCCGGGCTCGGCGGCCCCGCATCGGCGCAGACCGTGCAGGATGCCGTCGACTGGCTGAAACCCATGCGTCCGGTGATCGATGGCGCGCCACTGTCGGTCGGCATGCGGGAGCTGACGCCCGAGCGGCTGCTGACGGTGAGGTCGATCGATCTCGACTCGCCGTTCGCGCGACGCGGGAAGGTTGACGACCTTGCCAAGCTCAGGGCGTTACCCAAGCTGGTCAGCGTGCGGTTGGGCGGAAGCTTCGGCACCGACCGGGGGGTCGCCGTGCTGGTGACGGCGGTGCCACACCTGCAGCGACTGGATCTTGGGTTGGCGCGAATCACCGAGGCTGCACTCGCCGATGTCGCCACCTTGAGCCGGCTGACCGAGCTCAGGCTGGGCTTCTCCAGGATTTCGCCGGCAGGCATGGCGCAGATCGCCCGGCTGTCGACCCTGCAGTCGCTCGACATCACCTTCGGCGATCCTGGCGACGCGGGGCTCGCGGCGATCCGCGACTTGAAGGCGCTCGGCAGCCTGAAGGTCGACGGCAGGTCGGTGACGCGCGAGGGCCTGGCGTCGATCGCCGCGATGCCGGCCCTGCGCGAGCTGCGAATCTGGGGCGTCGCGTTCGACGAAACGGCGATCGAGACGCTGGCGAAGGCAAAGCTGCTCGACGCGGTCAGCCTGGAGATGCCGGCGGCCTTCGACGATTCGGGCGGCCGGCATCTCGGCAAGCTGCGCGGCGTGCGGCGCCTGCATGCGTCGAAGACGAAGATCACCGATGAATCGATGCCGGCGATCGGCAGCCTGGCGACGCTGGAGGTCCTCAACCTCGATCGCACCGCGATCACGGATGCCGGGCTCGCCGCGCTGGGCGTCAACACGACACTTCGCGAGCTGCGCCTCAGGGGCACGAAGATCGGCGATGCCGGGCTGCGGGCGGCGCTGGCCACGAGCAAGCCGTTGCGTGTGCTCGTCCTGCGCGACACGGCGATCACCGACGCCGGGCTGATCGCGCTGGTGGCGAGCGGCAGCGAGCTGGAGGAGCTGCAGCTTCAGGGCACGGCGGTCACCGATGCCGGACTGGCGGCGCTGAGCGGCCTGCCGAAGCTGAAGACGCTCTTCCTCGACGGCACGAAGATCACCGATGCCGGCATGGAGGCGCTGGCGCGCATCAAGTCGCTGCAGTCGCTCTCCGTCACCGACACCGACGTCGGCGACGACGGCGCGAGACTGCTGAAGCGGGCCATCCCGAAGATCACGCTGCCGGACAGGATGCCGTTCCGTTGGGTCAAGGATCCGTACAGCGGATGCCGGCTGTGGAAGAACTGGTCGGACCCCAAGGTTGCGCTGCACTGGTCCGGTCCCTGTGTCGATGGCGTCGCCGAGGGCGAGGGGATTCTCGAATGGTGGATTCAGGAAAAGCCGTACCTGTCGCCCGAGATGTACGCCCGCTACGAAGGCCGCGTGCGCAACGGCCGGCGCGATGGCCCCGGGCTCTATGTCTCACGCTACGGCAGGCGCGAGCAGGGCGAATGGCGCGACGATCGGTTCGACACGGGGATGCGCTTCACCGTCGATCGCTTCGAAGGCTACGACATCGAGGCGTCCGTCGTTTCCGGCGAGGCCTTCCGCGCGACTTTGATCCAGCGCGCGTTCGTCGATCGCCGGGCCGGTCGATACGAGGGCGGATGGATCGGCAACGTGCTGGGCGGCTATCCCGACGGCGCCGGCCGCTTCGTATCCAGCGACGGCACGATCCTCGAAGGCGTCTGGCAGCGCGGCTGCCTGCACGTCGCGGGCCAGTACACGCGCTCGCTCGTCGCGCGGCCGGAAGACTGCGGGCCGATGGCCTTGCCGGCGGCGCTTGGCAAGGCGCCGCGCGTGGTGCAGACGGATGCCGAAAACTGGCGGGACTGCATCGGCGCGCAGCTCGATATCCGCATCATCGGCTGCACCCGGGTGATCGATGCCGGGCGCGAGAGCGCGGCCAATATCGCGATCGCCCGCAACAACCGCGGCTTCGCCTACGCCGCCAATCGCGGCCCCTATACCTTCGCCGTCCGGCCCCGACCGGTCGAGGCACTGCGTGACTTCGACGAGGCGATCCGTTTGAACCCGTTCTTCGCCGACGCCTACGTCAACCGTGGCGCGGTCTATCTCTCCGGCGAGCAGTTTCTGCGCGTCGCGGACACCCGCGCTCGGGCGATCCGCGACCTCGACGAGGCCATCCGCCTGGATCCGAGCCATGCCCGGGCGTTCCTCCAGCGCGGTATGGCCTATGCGCGGACAGGTCAGCGCGACCGGGCGATCGAGGACTACGATGAGGCGATCCGCCTCAATCCGGCGTACGACGAAGCGTATATCGCTCGCGCGCGTGCCTTCATGGCCAACCACCAGACCGATCGGGCGCTCGAGGACTTCGATCGGATCACGCGCCTGAGGCCGGCGAACGTGCGCGCCTGGCTCAATCTGTGCGTGACGCGCGCGCGCCTCGGGCAGCTCGATGCCGCACTGCGCGCCTGCGACGAGGTGCTGCGCCTGAAAGGGATCTCCGATGGCGACCGGCAACGCGCGCACGAGGCGCGCGGCGAGGTCCATTTCAGATCCGGCCGCTTCGCCGCCGCCATCGCCGATTTCGACGCCGCACTGCGCCAATTGGGCGGCACCGCGTACATGCTCTACAGCCGCGGCCTCGCGCGCCAGCGCAACGGCGATACCGAAGGCGGCGCCGCCGATATCGCCGCCGCCATCGCCGAGCGGCCCGATGCCGCCGGGATCATGGCGCGGCACGGCATCCGCTAGGACCCCGCGCCTGGTCTGCCTCGACCGTGCTGTTCCCTGTGTAACAGACGCCTTCGCGCGCTCGCTTCATCCTGTCGGCGTTGGCGGGGAGAGCGGCATGCTGATGTTCGAACCCTATCCGATCACGATCAACGGCTCGCGGAAGGACGAGGCGGTTCGCGCACCGGTCGTGGCGCGGTTCAACAGGGGCGAGATCAGCGAGGACCAGAAGGACGACGAGCTGCGCCGGCTCGACCCCAACAAGTGGGACTACGTCGCCGATTCCAGCCCGCAGGCGGTGCACTACGAGGGGCGCGTCAAGGGGCTGCTGAGCTACGTCAGGTCGAACACGCTGGGCCACTGCGTGCTCGACATGCTCCGCTCCAAGGGCAGCCGTCCGGTCTGGATCGTTCCCTACGATTCGCAGGACATCAAAGAGTTCGGTGACGGCAATGCCAGGGTTGGCAGGGTGCCCTGGCCCTACGTCAGGAAGCATGCCGTGCTCCTGAAGTATTCCTTCGACATGTTCACCTACGCCACCAAGTGGGGCAAGGACCCGGGCTCGCGCGCCGACGAGGTGCTGCTGCACGAGCTGGTCCACGTCTATCGCTTCGCCAACCCGTCGGTGAAGGTCAAGTACACCCCGGCGCTGCCGGGCTACGAGGATCACGAGGAATTCCTCGCCCACCAGATGAGCAACGTCTATCGCTCGATGTCGGGGGCGAAGAGGTTCCTCATCGATTACAAGAAGAAGGCGCTGGGCACGGCGGCCCAGTGCGAGGCGGCGCTGCGGTCGAGCAGGCAGCTGATGGATGTCCTGGAGAGCTTCCTCGCCGACGATCCCCTGTCCAGGCGCGTCGCGACGCTCAGCACGCTCTACAACCCGTTCGCCGATTTCCAGCGGCTCAAGCGGCCCTGAGACGGACTGGCGGCCGGCCGCCCGGCGTTCACGCGGCGCGCGCGTAGCGGCCGGGTGGCTGGCCGACGGCGCGGCTGA
>JBFXAZ010000158.1:0-10245 GCA_050183765.1 Reyranellaceae bacterium
GTGCGCGTGGCGCCGTCCTTGAGATCGAGGATGATCTCGCCCTCGCCGACGATCGGATCCTTGTACTGCGAGATCTGATAGCCGGCGGGCAGGTCGGCGTAGAAGTAGTTCTTGCGGTCGAACACCGAGTGCAGGTTGATCTTCGCCTTCAGGCCCAGCCCGGTACGTACCGCCTGCTCGACGCAGCGCGCGTTGATGACCGGCAGCATGCCGGGCATGGCCGCGTCGACCAGCGACACCTGGGTGTTGGGCTCGGCGCCGAACGCGGTGGGCGCGCCGGAGAACAGCTTGGACTCGGAGACGACCTGGGCATGGACCTCGAGCCCGAGGACCACTTCCCAATCGCCCGTTTCGCCTTTGATCAGAGACATGACCGTCGGAACCTTGCGTCACTGGTGACGGATGACAGGTAATGGCTGCCACGCTCCCTGTCCACGCTTCAGCTCGCGCCGGGCGCGACGACGAGGGTGACGATGCGATCCAAGGCGCCTGTTTCGGTGGGACGCTGGCGACAAACCGAACAAAATCAAAGGCCAAAGGTCTCGTCTAAAGGGGGCCCTTCTCCGCTGCAAGCCACAGGATCGTTGCGATCGCCGCGGCGGCGCCAACGAGAAAGACAGCATTGAACCGCGCGCTGCCCGGGATAGCCGGCAGCGGCCGGCGGCGATTGAGCTCCGTCATGATGCCCAGCAGGAGCACGGCGCCGGCGGCGGCCCACAGCGCCCAGGATTGGACGGCGAGGATGCCGTCGGCGGAGACGCCCGGTCGCCGATGCTCCAGCCTGAACGTCAGCCCGAGCAATACGCCCACGCTCACGATGCATGCGAAGATCGCCGCCAGCATCAGGGCATTGCGCATCCGCGCGAACCTCATGCGCCGGATCGACCTTGGCGGCGGGACTGGCGGCCGCGCGACACAACCATGGCGATACACCCATTATTCCTCAAATCTGCCACAAAATACCAGTTCTCTGCGATCGAGTCGATCGCTGCGGGGAGACAGTGTCATGGGCCTTATCAACGGGATGATCGTGCAAAGCGAAGGCAGTCGGCCACACGTCGCCTACATCATGAAGTCCCTCGCCAACACCTTTCCCAACATCATCTGGAAGATCGGCGGCAAGGTCGATCGCACCACGTGGGGTGGCGGCTTCTCCGCGCATTCCGTCGGGCGTGCCTGCGACATCTATCTCGATGCCGGCGACCCGCTGGACAAGCGGCTGGGCGACCTGCTGTTCGAGACGTTCGCCACGCACGGCTACAATTTCAAGGTCGACCACGCGATCTGGAACGGCCGGATATGGTCGCGGAGCGAGGGCGGGCCCACCGCCTATGCCGGATCCGGCGGAGCGCATCGCGATCACGTCCACGTCGCCTTCGTCGATGATCAACTCGACGTCCTGCCGCTCGGATTTCCCTGGATCATTGAGCAGTATGTGCTTCGCCGATATGTCGCCGACGGCGCCGCGGCGGATCGCTCGGACGGGCTCTACGGCAAGGCCTTCGACCCCAAGAAGCCCAATGTGCGCCTGACCCGCAAGAAGCGCCATGCCATCATGCTCAGGAAGATGGGCATGTCGGGCTCGATGTAGCCGGGGCGAGACTGATCACTGGCACGATCCGGCGCCGGCGTCGCGCGCGACCTAGGCTGGTGCGTCTCCCACCAGGCTCCTTCCGACGGCCCGACGCCTGTCGTCGGCGATCAGCTCGAGCGGTGACGACGCGATGACGCTTGCCAGCGGCGGTGCCGGCCGGCGGTCGGTGACCAGATATGTGACTGTCTGGAGGTCAACGACGCGCACCGCTCCCTGCCGATTGAACTTGCTGCGGTCGGCAACGACGGCCGAGACATGCGCCGACCGCGTCATCAGGGCGTAGAGATCGGCCTCTTCCGGCGTGTAGTCCATGACCCAGCCTGTCGAGGAAATGGCACCGGCGCCGATGAACGCGAAGTCAGCGAAGTAGCGCGTCAGCATGGCCACTGCATCGGAGCCGACGGCCGTACCGTTGGCGGCCTGGATCGCACCGCCGATCATCTTCACGCGGTTGCCGTTGCGGCCCGCGAACCGGCCGCAGACGACCAGGCTGTTGCTGATGATGCTCAGACGCCGGCGCTCGAGCAGGGCGTCGGCGACGGCCAGGACCGTGCTGCCGCCGCCGAGAATCACCGCGGCCCGGTCCGGCACCAGCCTGGCCGCGCGTTCTCCGATCATGCGCTTCGCCTCGACATTGATGGCCTGACGCTCATCGAGCGCCGACTCGCTGGCATTCAGCGCGACGGCGCCGCCGTGCGTCCTGGTGACGGCGTGTCGATCGGCGAGCTGCAGGATATCGCGGCGGATGGTTTCGCGGGCCACCTTCAGCTTGCGCTGGATATCGGTGATCGACATGGCGCCACGCTGATTGACCATGTCCAGGATCAAGCGCTGCCTCTGTTCCGCCAGCACACCCCGCCCCTTCTCGCCGATGGAGTCGGCCTCCCCCACGCAAGTCATACGACGCCTCGCCGCCTGCGGCAACGCTCGCAGCGGCGCATTGGGCAGCATCTGCACCGCACATCTTCGCAACATTGATCAAATCGCGCTGGGCGGGCCGATCAACGGCAGAGGTAACAGGCAACCTGTCGCGGAGCTTGCGGGACGCGGATTGCCGCCACGGCGCCGAGACTCGACGAAGCGCTGATGAAACCGACCGCGGCGCATCCTTCCCGGCCAGGTCCCTGAGCGCCCACAGATGCAGCTGCAAGCCCGGCCATTCTTCGGCGCAGCGTATTGCGATGCCCCGTGCGATGGCGAGGGCCGCGAAGAAATCGCTCGATCGATGACCGCCGGCGGCATGTCCGCGCGAACAGCCAGCACGAATGATGACACTGCGTCGATCGTGACGGTCGGGTCGGAATGCCGATCCTGATACCGTACTGCCGTTACACAAGCGGAATCGGCACCGGCAGCGCAGCGGGAAGGCCGGCAAGAAGATCGGCGTGCGCGCACCGGCTGTCCGATGAACAAGCTTTAGGCCGCGATCCTCGCCACGCTGCCAGGATCCATGTTTCAGCATATTTATGGCAAAACTGGTATAATGTGGGAGTCGCCTTGGAGTTGAGCCTGGGGCGTCCACGCCTTCGTGAAGAAGCGCGTTGCGCCCGCGGCGCTCGCCGCATGACCGGTATACAGGCGTTGAGGATCTTATGTGCAACACCGCATCATTCGTCGCGATCTGCATGCGCGGGCTCGTGGCTGCGGCGACCGGCCTCGTCCTCGGCGGCGGCGTGGCCTGGTCGCAGTCGGACGATGCGCGGGTCTTCCGGATCGCCGAGCCGTTCCTGCCGAGAGCCGGTACCGACCAAAAAGGGCCGTTCGCCTGGCCGGAGTCGCTCAAGGAGGATGTCGTCCAGCGGCTGAGCACGGGCGTCGCACCACTCTTGCTCACGACGACGACAATGCACGGCGTCTACTCGATCACGCTGCAGTTCGATGCCGAGCGCAAGGCCGACGACATCAAACGCGCCATCCAGTCGGTGCTGGCTGCCCATCCCGACAGCGCCGGCCTCAAGGTGATCGAGATGGATGCCGGCCGGCTTTCGGCGCTGTCGATCGTGCTGTCATCCGATACGCTGCCGCGGTGGGAGGTCGCGGACTATGCCGCGCAGCACGTCCAGTCCCGACTGGCCCCATTGCTGAACGGCGTCGGGGACGTCCGCCTCTGCCGCGACATGTCCATCGCCCTGATGATTCATCTCGACCCTGCCATATGGCAGCGCATGGGCGTGAAGGGGATCGACATGCACGGCGTCCTGGGACCGGCGATCGCCAGATTCGGCGATGAAGCCGGCAATGCAGGAGTGACGAGACAGGGCGATTCCTATGCGATTGCTCTTGCCCCCGGGAGTTGGCGCAGCGCAGATCTGCCATCGTTCGACAGTAAGCAGATCACCCTGCCCGACGGCCGGCGGATTCGGCTCCGTGACATCGCCCGGGTGGAAATCGGCCCCCAGCCAACCTTTGATTTCTGCCTCTATAAGGGAGAGCGTGCGGTCATCGTGCAGGTCGAGTTGCGGTGGCATGCCGAGCTTGCCGCGACGCTGACCCGTTTGGGCCAGGAGGTCCAGGCGATATCGCGGGATCGGCCCGCTCCGATCGGCCTGACAGTCGTTGCGACGCCAACGACGCGCAGTCGCTGAGCCGCCTGCCCGTTCAAGCCTCACGCGAACGTCATGCAATATCGGGCGCTTTCCGGTGTTCGCTGGGGCGTTCCCCGGGAGGCCACCGCATGAAGATCGCCCGACTGCTCGCCTGTTTCGCCGCCCTGCTCATCTTTGCCGCCACGGCAAGCGCGCAGACCACGCCGACCCGCATCCGCGGCACGGTCAGCGCCATCGACGGCAACGTCGTCACCATCGCCACCCGCGAGGGCAACACGGTGAAGGTCAGGATGGCCGACAACTGGGGCGTGGCGATGGTCGTGCCGGTCACGCTCGCTGACATCAAGGAGAACAGCTTCGTCGGCATCGCCTCGATCAAGGGCGTCGGCGGCAGGCTCGAGGCGCTCGAGGTGCTGGTCTTCCCCGACGCAATGCGCGGCAGCAACGAGGGCCACTATCCCTGGGATCTCGCGCCCGAGAGCATGATGACCAACGCCACCGTGACCACCGTGGTCGCGGCGGACGGCGGCCAGGCGCTGACCCTGAAGTACAAGGGCGAGGGCACACAGACGATCCACGTGCGACCCGGCGTGCCGATCGTGACTTTTGGTCCGGCGCCAGCCAGGAGCGACGTGAAGGTCGGCAGCAAGATCTTCATGGGCGCACAGAAGGCCGCCGACGGCAGCTACACGGCCGCGCGCATCGTCATCGGCAAGGACGGCATGCAGCCGCCGATGTGACGACGGCAAATCTATCGCTTACGGCGAGGCCGACTTGCCGGGCGCCGCCGCCGCAGCGCCCGGTGCGGCATTGGCCGGCGCCGGCTCAATGTTGGCGATGTTCTTGATGGTCGCGTAGGCCGCTCCGACCGCCTCAGACGGCTTGGCTGGCTGCGACGGCGGCGTCACCACGGCCCGACCCTGATGGGGCGGCGTCGCGCTGTGCGCGATCTCTTTAGCGATGGCCTCAAGTGAATGCTCGATGTTCGGTCCCAGCCTCATGCCAGCCCGCTGCTGCAAGACATGCGCCGCTTCGTGCGCCGCGGTATGGAGGTCGGGCCCTCCCCTCAGTTCGACGCTGTTGCCGGTCGCATAGGCGGCCGCGCCCATGGCCTTCGACGCCGCGGCCGCATTGCCACCGACGTGCGCCTTGACGCCGTCGAGATCACGCCGGCCGAAGGAGGCCTTCAGCTTGTCGGCATGCGGCAGAGCAGCGCCCTTGCTCTGCGCTGCCGTGGCCGCCTGAGCACTCGCGACCGCTGAGTTGATGCGGTCCTGCATCTGCCCATATGGCCCCTTGCTGATCCCCATTTTCCGGTCTCCTCGCCAGCTTTATCTGCACAAGGACTGAATACTCATTCGACTGGCTTGGCAATCCTCGCTTTTCACCGCTTGGGCGGTCGCCCGGTCTTGCCAATCGAAGGCAAGCGGCGCTTCGCGAAACGCGAAGCGGTCGAGATGACGCGCCACCGCGCCCTTCAAGGCCTCGAGCTGGCCCGCGGCGCTGGCCTCCAGGCGGCAGTCGAGGCCGTCGGCATGGGCCTGCATCGTGAGTGTCGCATCGCCCGGCCAGTCGGCGCCGCGCGCATTGCGCGGAAACGTGACGGTGGCCTGCGTGGGATCGAAGGTGACCGCGAGGTTGTGGCTCCAGTGCTTGCAGAGCTGCTGGAGGTAGCGGCTGCCGTGGCTCGTCGGCACCCGCACGGTGCTGCTGGCCATCACAGCCGCTCGATCTTCTGCGCCGCCTCGTCGAGGATCGCCGCCGCCTTGTGCAAGGTCTCCGCGTCGCTCTCGTCGTGGCCGAGCTTGTAGCGCAACGCCGAGCGCAGGTTCTCCATGGCGCGGCGGATCGGCCCGCCATCGGTGCGCAGTCGCGCGCTCGCCAGTTCCCGCAGGCGCTGCAGCAGCGCCTCGACCTCGCCCTTGCGCCGCGTCAGCTCCTCGTTGCCCTCTTCGGTGATGGCGAAGGATTTGCGCGTGCCGCCCGACTCGGCTTCGGCGATCTGACCCATGTCCTGCAGGAGGGTCAGCGTCGGATAGACGACGCCGGGGCTGGGCACGTAGGTGCCGCCGGTCAATTCCTCGATCGCACGGATCAGGTCGTAGCCGTGGCGCGGCTGCTCCGCGATCAGCTTCAGCAGCACCAGGCGCAGCTCGCCCGAGTCGAAGACCCGCTGGCGCCGACCGCCGCGCTCGCTGTCCGGCCCGCCCCAACCGCCATGACCAAAGCCATGACGTCCGCCGCGACCGCCGACGTGATGCCGATGCCCGTACCGCTCGGCCATGTGATGATGAGAGTGTCTAAACATAACCTCGTCCTTTCTGGTTATGTCTAAGATATATCTTGAGCGATCTTAAAAGCAAGAGTCTTGGACGAGCCCAATTGTAAATTCCTGCTACGGGTCTAGAACCCGGCGGGTCGCGCGGTGAACTGTGCCGCCTGCTCCAGTGCGCTGGCGGCCTTGAATACCGTCTCCTCGTCGAAGGCGCGGCCGATGAGCTGCAGGCCCAGCGGCAGGCCGTCCTTGTCGAGCCCGACCGGCACCGAGATGCCCGGCAGCCCGGCCATCGAGGTCGGCACGGTGAAGACGTCGTTGAGATACATCGTCACCGGATCGTCCATCTTCTCGCCCGACGCGAAGGCCGGCGTCGGCGCGGTCGGCGTGAGGATCGCGTCGCAGACCTCGAAGGCCTGCTTGAAGTCGCGCGCGATCAGCGCGCGCACGCGCTGCGCCTTCTTGTAGTAGGCGTCGTAATAGCCGGCCGACAGCACGTAGGTGCCGATCAGCACGCGGCGGCGCACCTCGGCGCCGAAACCGGCGGCGCGGGTGTTCTCGTACATCTCCGGCAGGTTGCTGCCGGGCACGCGCAGGCCGAAGCGCACGCCGTCGTAGCGCGCCAGGTTCGACGACGCCTCGGCCGGGGCGATGATGTAGTAGGTCGCCAGCGCGTACTTCGTATGCGGCAGGGAGATGTCGACGGTCGTGGCGCCGGCCGCCTTCAGCATGTCGATGCCGCGCGCCCACAGCGCCTCGATCTCGTCGGACATGCCGTCCATGCGATACTCGCGCGGGATGCCGATGCGCATGCCGCGCACGTCGCCGGTGCAGGCCGCGGCGAAGTCGGGCACCGGCAGCGGCGCCGAGGTCGAGTCCTTGGGATCGTGGCCCGACATGGCCTGCAGCAGCAGCGCCGTGTCCCTCACCGTGTGCGCGAACGGCCCGGCCTGATCGAGCGAGCTGGCGAAGGCGACCACGCCCCAGCGCGAGCAGCGGCCGTAAGTCGGCTTGATGCCGACGATGCCGCAGAAGCTGGCGGGCTGGCGGATCGAGCCGCCGGTGTCGGTTCCGGTCGAGCCCGGCGCCATGCGCGCGGCGATCACCGCGGCCGAGCCGCCCGAGCTGCCGCCCGGCACCAGCGGGCGGTTCTCGCCCTTGCGCTTCCACGGATTCTCGACGCCGCCGAAATAGCTCGTCATGTTCGACGAGCCCATGGCGAACTCATCCATGTTGGTCTTGCCCAGCATGGTCGCGCCGGCCTTCCACAAATTCGACGTCACGGTCGATTCGTAGGTCGGCTTGAAGCCCTCGAGGATCTTCGAGCCTGCGGTGGTCTGCACGCCCTCGGTGCAGAACAGATCCTTGATCGCCAGCGGAATGCCCTCGAGCAGCCCGACCTCGCCCCTGGCGCGGCGGGCGTCCGAGGCCTTGGCCATCTCGATCGCCCGGTCCGGCGTCTCGACGACGTAGGCATTGAGCCGGCGATGCTTCTCGGCCTGGGCGATGAACGCCTCGGCAAGCGCGACGGAGCTGGTCTCGCCCTTGGCGAGCGCGGTGCCCATCTCGGCGATGGTCAGGTCGGTGAGTGCGGTCATCGCCTACTCCACGACCTTCGGCACGGTGAAGAAGCCGCCGGCGTTGGGCTCGGCCGGGTCGAGGTAGACCGCCCCGCCCGGCGCGTTGGCCAGCACCTTGCCGGCGATGCCGCCGTCGGTGATCGCGTCCTGGCGCATCGGCAGGGTGACGTCCGAGACGCTGGCCAGCGGCTCGACGTGGGCGGTGTCGACCTCGTTGAGTTGCTCGATCCAGTTGAGGATGCCGCTGAGCTCGCCGGCCAGGCGCGCCTGCTCCTCCGCCGGGACCTTGAGCCGGGCCAGCCGGGCGATCTTCGCCACGGTCGCCGCATCGATCGACATGCGCCTACTCCGCCATCAGGGACGGCCTGCACCTAGCGGTTTTGATGCCAGACGTCCAGTTGCGCGGCCGGCATCGGCCAAGCTGCGAAGACACTTCAATTTGGGGCAATTTAGACCTTACATTATTGATGTTTAGAGGGTAAAACTGCATTAAAATCTGAACCTTCTCGACAGGCCTTCATGCTCCCCCGTTTCCGTTCCTGCCTGCCCCTGGCGATCGCCTTCGCGCTTGGCCTGTCCTTGCTGCCGGCGCAGGCCCAGCCGCAGACCGCCGCCGCTCCCGTGCAGACGGCGCCACCGCCGCCGCCCAAGCCCAAGCACGGTCCGACCCCACCGCCGATCGCCTGCCCCAAGCGCCTGAGCGGCGTCGACGCCGGCCAGGCCGAGTCGTTCGAGTACTGGCTGCGCGCGCAGGGGCCGAAGGATCAGGTCAAGGTTCAGTTCTCCTGCAAGCTCGACATCAAGCGGCTGATCGTGGGCCTGGTCGACACGCCGCCCGACCGCGAACGGCGCGGCGCGCCAAAATACTCGGTGCATGTGCTCGACCTCTCGCTCGACCCGCCGCCGGCGCGCCTGCTGCGCAGCAACCAGCTCGAGGGCCCGGTGGTGATCGTGCGGCCCGGCGGCGGCATGTCGCTGGTGTTCGGCGAGGTGACCATCGTCAAGGGCCTGGCCTATCGCGGCTACCGCGCCATCGACGTCGCCACCGGCAAGGTCCAGACCTTCTTCGACCTGCCGATGGAGCCGACCGGCCTGGGCTGCGTCACCGGCCGCGCCATGGGGCTGGAGCGGATCTGGATCTCCTCCGAGGCGGCGCTGGTCGATCTCGGCGACGGCGGCCCCTATGGCGTCGCCGTGCTGCACGAGGACGGCGACTGCAAGGCGGCCAAGAACGAGAAGCTTCTCGAGACTTTCATCGCCGTGCCCAATGGATTCGAGCCATTCAAATAGCATATAGAGGCTGATGAGCCGCCTGCTGTTCCTGATCCATGGCATGTGGGCCACGCCGCAGGCGTGGCGCCACTGGCGCGGATATTTCGAGGAACGCGGCTGGCACGTCGTGGCGCCGCCGCTGCGCCATCACGAGAACGCGCCGCTCGAGCCGGCCCGCGGGCTGGGCACCACCTCGCTGCTGGAATACGCCGCCGACCTCGAGGCGCGGCTGCGCCACCTGCCGGCGCCGCCGGTGATCGTCGGCCATGGCATGGGCGGGCTGCTGGCGCAGATCCTGGCCGCGCGCGGCCTCGCCGCGGCCTCGGTGCTGCTCTGCCCGACGCCGCCGGCGGCGCTCGGCCTGCGCCGGCCCAGCGCCTGGCGCCCGCTGATCCGCAGCCAGATGCGGTGGGGCTGGTGGCGCGCGCCGCACCGCCCGGCCTTCGCCACGGCGATGCACGGCTTCTTCAACACCTACTCGGACAAGCTCGAGGCCGGGCGCGAGTTCGCGCGCCTGGTCCACGATTCGGGCCGCGCGCTGTTCGAGATCGCCTACCCGTTCCTCGACAAGGCCGGCCGCGCCGCGCATGTCGATCCCGGCGACATCACCACGCCGATGCTGGTGATCGGCGCCGGCCGCGACCGCTTCCTGCCGCCGGTGATCGCCCGCGTCGTGGCCCGCCGCTACGCCCACGTCGCCGTGCACCACGAGTTCCCCAACCAGGGCCACTGGGTGCTGGGCCAGCCAGGCTGGCGCGATGTCGCGGGCATGGTCGAGGACTGGATCGGCCGCGCCGTGAACCCGCCCGACATCGAGCTCAGCGACCTCGACCGCCGCCGCGCCTGGCGCGCCGCGATGCTGCGGCGTTGACACGTCCCCGTCGTCCTGAGCGCAGCGAATGTCCTCGCGGGATCGCGGTCACCCCCCAAACGTGTGCTCGTTCGTAACACCCCGAGAAACATCCCTGCGCACAGGAC
>JBFXAZ010000159.1:0-9996 GCA_050183765.1 Reyranellaceae bacterium
CTGCAAGGACGTGCCGAAGAGATTTGTCGGCTCTCTTCGGGCCGCGCCGCTCCCGCGGCGCTCATGAAGCGTCGCTGGAGCGACGCGGCCCCAAGACGTTGAAGGCGGCCGCATGGTCGGGGCGCGCCCCCAGCCTCGTGAAGGCCACAGGCGATGGCCTGCCCCGCCAGCGACGGCAAGAGCCGTTGTCTCCCAGCGATCGAAGCGGTGAAGACGACATTTGTAGGGGCAGAAATAGGTGATCGTGGCCATCGGGGATTAAATCCGGCGCCAGTGCCACACACTGGAGTCCGCCTTATGGCCCGCGACCGCAATCTGCCTCTCGATTTCTGGACCTGGGAAAACGTCGTCGCCTGCAAGCCGGGAAGCCGTCTGCTGTTCCTCGGCCTGTGGAACTTCGCCGACAACCACGGCGTGATGCCCCTGCGACCGCAGACCATCCGCCTGCAGGTGTTTCCCGCCGACGAGATCGACGATGCGCGCGTGAGCGCCATGATCGAGGAACTGGCGGCGCACAGGCTGGTGCGCGTCTACGAGGTCGAGGGCAACGCGTACCTGCAGATCGCCGACTGGGCGATCCATCAGCGGCTCTCAAAGCGCGCCCGGCGGTCCTACCCGGCCGATCCGTCCATGCCCGTCCGCGAACCGCCGCCGCCGCCCGCGCCGCCGCCCGTTCCGGCCGACGCGCTCGAGCATGCGCCGCCGCAATCGCCGCCCGAGCCGCCACCCGATCCGCCGCGACTCGCGCCCATCGCGAAGCCCGAACGCTGGCGGCGCATGATCAAGAACCTGCTGCGCCAGTACTGGGCGCGCCATCCGGCGATCGAGCTGATGGACGACGAGGTGGCCGACCGCTGGACGGCGAAGTGGATCGCCCAGGGTTGCGACTTCAACCGCGACATTCTTCCCGTCGTGCGCGACTTCTGCGCCATGAAGCCGTTCTGCGGCCCGCCGTGCGGCTTCCAGGAACTCGACGAGCATGTCGCGCGCAACCGCGCCCGACACGAAGAGGCTTCGTCAGGTAGCTGTGCGACAACGGGATCACAATCGTTTGACCACGCCCGTCGTCACACGGCAGTCCCGGCGCCATGCGAAATGACCTACGCTGCGGTGCAGGGAAGCTGACGGCCGTCCGCGTGTTGACGTGGACGAGCCGGTTCGCAGCAGCAAAGGAGTCGCTCGTATGGCCGCCCTTACCGTCAACGGCAAAACGCATCAGGTGACTGTCGATCCGCGCACGCCGCTTCTGTGGGTGCTGCGCGACACGCTGGGCATGACCGGCACCAAGTACGGCTGCGGCATCGCCCAGTGCGGCGCCTGCACCGTGCACATCGACGGCGTGGCGACACGCTCGTGCCAGGTGCCGCTGAGCCAGGCCACCGGCAACAAGAAGATCACCACCATCGAAGGCCTCGCCGCCAACGGCGTGCTGCACAAGGTGCAGAAGGCCTGGCTGGCGCAGGACGTGCCGCAGTGCGGCTACTGCCAGAGCGGCATGATCATGGCCGCGGTGGCACTGCTGAAGGACAAGCCGAAGCCGACCGACGCCGACATCGACGCGGCGATGACCAACATCTGCCGCTGCGGCACCTATCAGCAGGTGCGCGCGGCGATCCACGAAGCGGCCAAGGCGTGAGGGAGGCGGGCATGACGACCACCAACAGCCTCAAGCGCCGCAGCGTGATGGCCGGCGCCGCCGCGATCGGCGGCAGCTTCACCTTCGGCTTCAACGTGCCGCGGTTCGGTGCGCAGGCCGCCGAGACCGCCCCTGAAATCAACGCCTGGGTCGTGATCCATCCCGACGAGAAGGTCGTGATCCGCATCGCGCGCTCGGAGATGGGCCAGGGCACGCTCACCGGCCTGGCGCAGCTCGTCGCCGAGGAGCTGGAGTGCGACTGGTCGAAAGTGACCACGGAGTTCCCCACGCCGACGCAGAACCTGCAGCGCCAGCGCGTGTGGAAGAACTTCTCGACCGGCGGCAGCCGCGGCATCCGCGACTCGCACCAGTACGTGCGCGAGGGCGGCGCGGCGGCGCGCGACATGCTGGTGCGCGCGGCGGCGGCGGAATGGAAGGTGAAGCCCGAGGAGTGCACCGTCGACAAGGGCGTGATCACCCACAAGGGCACCAACCGCAAGCTGACCTACGGCAAGGTCGCCGTGGCGGCGGCCAAGCTCGAGCCGCCGAAATCGATCAAGCTCAAGGATCCCAAGACCTGGAAGATCGCCGGCAAGCCGCTGAAGCGGCTCGACACCATGGACAAGCTGACCGGCAAGCAGGTCTACGGCATCGACTTGCGTCTGCCGAACATGCTGACGGCGACGATCAAGGACGCGCCGGTGTTCGGCGCCAAGGTCGTGAGCTACGACGCCGACAAGGTCAAGTCCATGCCCGGCGTGAAAGGCGTGGTGAAGGTCGGCGATACGGCGGTGGCGGTGATCGCCGAGACCTACTGGACCGCGCGCAACGCGCTCGCCGCGCTGCCCGTGGTCTGGGAGGACACGCCCAACTCGAAGGTCTCGAGCGCGACCATCGCGGCGATGCTCAAGGAAGGCCTCGATGCGCCGGAAGCCTTCGTCGGCAACAAGGCGGGCGACGCCAAGGCGGCAATCGCGGGGGCGGCCAAGAAGGTCGAGGCCGTCTATTCGTACCCCTACCAGCACCACGTCACGATGGAGCCGATGAACGCGACGGCGCTCTACACCCCGGACAAGTGCGAGGTGTGGTGTCCGACGCAGAACGGCGAGGCGGCGCTGGCGGCGACCTCGGCGGCGTCCGGCCTGCCGGCGGCGAAGTGCGAGGTCTACAAGCTGCTGCTCGGCGGCGGCTTCGGCCGGCGCGGCCGCACCGACTACGTGCACCAGGTGGTGCAGATCGCCAAGCAGATGCCCGGCGTGCCGATCAAGCTGATCTGGTCGCGCGAAGAGGACATGACGCACTGCCAGTACCATCCGATCACCATGTGCAAGATGGTCGGCGGGCTCGACGACAAGGGCAACCTCGTCGGCCTGCACGTGCGCATCTCCGGCCAGTCGATCCTGAGCTCGGTGCTGCCGCAGAACCTGGTCAACGGCATGGATCCGGCGCAATTCCAGGGCTTCGCCGCCTCGGGCGTCGAGGCGGCCTACGGCTACACCGTGCCGAACCTGCTGATCGACCACGCCATGCGCAATCCGCACGTGCCGCCGGGCTTCTGGCGCGGCGTGAACACCAACCAGAACGCGATCTACATGGAATCCTTCATGGACGAGCTGGCGCATGCCGCCGGCCAGGATCCGCTGGAGTTCCGCCGCAAGATGCTGAAGCCGAAATGGCTCGCTGTGCTCAACGCCGCGGCGGCCAAGGCCGGCTACGGCAAGAAGCTGCCCAAGGGCCACTTCCACGGCGTGGCGCAGATCATGGGCTACGGCAGCTATGTCGCCGGCGTGGCCGAGGTGTCGGTCAGCGATGCCGGCGTGCTGAAGATCCACAAGATCACGGCGGCGACCGACAGCGGCCACGTCGTCAACCCGGCGCAGGTCGAGCGTCAGGTGGCGGGCTCGTTCGTCTACGGCCTGTCGGCGGCGCTCTACGGCGAGATCACCGTCAAGGACGGCGCCGTCGAGCAGACCAACTTCGACAGCTACAACGTGATGCGCATCGACGAGATGCCCAAGGTCGAGACGGTGCTGGTGCCGTCGGGCGGGTTCTGGGGCGGGGTCGGCGAGCCGACCATCGCCGTGGCCGCGCCGGCGGTGCTCAACGCCATCTTCAACGCCACCGGCAAGCGCATCCGCTCGCTGCCGCTGATGAACCACGACCTGAAGAAGGCGTAGGTGCCCCGGGCGCGCTGGACAGGCTTGCTCCTGCTGGCCCTGTCGGGCGGCGCGGCGCAGGCCGCCTCGCCCGACGGACCGGCCGGCGCGATGTCCTGCTCCGGCTGCCACGCCAGCGGCAAGAGCGCCGAGACCGCCGTGCCGCGGCTGGTCGGCCGGCCGGCCGCGGAACTCGCCGCGGCGATGCGCGCCTTCCGGAAGGGCGAGCGCGAACCGACGGTGATGGGCCGCATCGCCAAGGGCTTCAGCGACGCCGAGATCGACGCGCTGGCGGCCTTCTTCGCCGCGCGCAAGGATGCACCGTGATGGCCGTTCCGCCGTTCGGGCCGCGTCGCTCCAGCGACGCTCTCATGAAGGCGCCGCTGGAGCGGCGCGGCCCGAGGACGCGACGCGCTTTCCTCGTCACCTCGGCCGCGGCGCTCGCGGCCCCGCACATCGCCTCGGCGCAGGCGGCCGGTCGCGTCGTGGTCGTCGGCGGCGGCTTCGCCGGCGCCACCTGCGCACGCACCCTGAAGGCGATCGAGCCCAGGCTGTCGGTCAGCCTGGTCGAGCGCGACCGGCTCTTCACGGCCTGTCCCTTCAGCAACGGCGTGATCGGCGGCTTGCGCACCATCGAGCAGCAGCAGTTCACGCTCGACGATGTGGCGCGCGCCGGCGTGAGCGTCGCGCGCGGCACGGCTGTTGGTGTCGATGGCAAGGAGATCGTGCTCGACGGCGGCGCGCGGCTGGCTTTCGACCGGCTGGTCGTGGCGCCGGGCATCGACCTGAACTGGGCCGCCCTGCCGGGCTACGGCGAGGCGGCGGCTCAGAAGATGCCGCATGCCTGGAAGGCCGGGGCGCAGACCGTGTTGCTGCGCCGCCAGCTCGAGGCGATGGACGATGGTGGGCTCGTGATCATGGCGGTGCCGGCCAATCCCTATCGCTGCCCGCCCGGCCCCTACGAGCGCGCCAGCCTGATCGCGCATTACCTCAAGGCGAAAAAGCCCAAGTCGAAGCTGCTGCTGCTCGACGCCAAGGACGCGTTCTCCAAGCAGCGCCTGTTCCAGGACGCCTGGGCCAAGCTCTATCCCGGCCTGATCGAATGGGTGCCGCTGGCGAAAGGCGGCAAGGTCGTCTCGGTCGATCCCGCGACGATGACGCTGAAGACCGAGTTCGCCGAGCACAAGGCGGCGGTCGCCAACGTGATCCCGCCGCAGCGCGCCGGCGCCATCGCCGGCGCCGCGGGCGTCGCGGACCGCAGCTTCTGGTGTCCGGTCGAGCCGGTGTCGTTCGAGTCGACCTTGCGGCCGGGCGTGCATGTGCTCGGCGACGCGGCGATCATGGGCGCGATGCCCAAGTCGGCCTTCGCCGCCAACGCGCAGGCCAAGGTCTGCGCCGCCGCCATCGTCGCGCGCCTGGCGGGGCGCGAGCCGGCCGAGCCGCGGCTGATCAACACCTGCTACAGCCTGGTGGCGCCGGACTACGGCATCACCGTCGCCGGCGTCTATCGGCCGACCAATGGCCGGCTCGCCGACATCCAAGGCGCCGGCGGCGTCAGCCCGCCCGACGCGCCGGCGGCGTTCCGCGCGCGCGAGGCGCTCTACGCCGAGGGCTGGTTCCGCACGATCACCGCCGAGACCTTCGGGTGAGCGATGCGCCGGGTCCTGCTGCTCGCCGCCCTGCTGCTGCCCGGGCCTGCCATGGCGCAGGTCGTGGTTGGCGATGCGATCCCGCAATCCTTGACCGGCCAGCCCGGCGATCCCGCGAGCGGCCGCGCCATCGTGGTCAACCGGCAGGTCGGGCTCTGCCTGCTCTGCCACAGCGGGCCGTTTCCGCAGGAGCGCTTCCAGGGCAATCTCGCACCCAGCCTCGCGGGTGCCGGCGCGCGCTGGTCGGAGGGGCAGCTGCGGCTGCGTATCGTCGATGCCGCGCGGCTCAATCCCGCCACGATCATGCCGCCCTACTACCGGGCGGACGGCCTGCACCGCGTCGCCAGGGCGTTCGCCGGCAAGACGATCCTCTCGGCTACGCAGGTCGAGGACGTGGTCGCCTTCCTGGCCACGCTCAAGGAGTAGGGTACGCGCCATGAGACCATCGACGCGACGCGGCTTCGTGATCGGCTCGGCCGCCGTGGCGCTGCTGCCGCTGTCGCCGGCGCACGCCACGCCGGAGGCGATGCGCGCGGCGATCCAGGCCGTGACCAGGGGCGCCAAGCTCAACACCGGCAAGGTCAGCCTCGACATCCCGCCACTGGTCGAGAACGGCAACGCGGTGCCGCTTCGCGTCACGGTCGACAGCCCGATGACGGCGGCCGAGCACGTGCGCGCGATCCATGTCTTCAACGAGAAGAACCCGCAGCCGCACGTGTTGCACGCCATGCTCGGCCCGCGCAGCGGCCGCGGCTTCGTCTCCACGCGCATCAAGCTCAACGACTCGCAGCGCATCGTCGCCGTCGCCGAGCTGAGCGACGGCACGTTCTGGACGGCCGGCGCCGATGTCGTGGTGACCTTGGCGGCCTGCGTCGAGGACCTCGTCTGATGGCCAGCATCCTCGTCAACGTGCCCAAGACCGCCAGGCGCGGCGCGGTGATCGAGATCAAGACCCTGATCTCGCATCCGATGGAGACCGGCTTCCGCCACGGCGCCAACGGCCGGATGATCCCGCGCAACATCATCACCCGCTTCGCCTGCGCGTACGACGGCGCGGAGGTCTTTTCGATGGCGCTGACGCCGGCGATCTCGGCCAACCCGTTCATCGCCTTCACCACGGTGGCGACGCAGAGCGGCACGCTGGTCTTCCGCTGGACCGGCGACAACGGCTTCTCGGCCGAGGAGCGCGCGTCGATCACCGTCGAATGAGACTGTACGTCCTGATCGTCGCGGCCACCTTCCTCGCCTCGTGGGCCTTGGCACAGGGCGCCGACAGGCGCCGCTCGGGCTACCAGGACATGGGCCCCTCGCTGCGCGCGATGCAGGACGACGACACCGCCAATCCCGGCATGCTGTGGGTGAGCGAGGGCAGGGCGCTGTGGGCCAAGCGCGCCGGCGCGGCCGACAAGGCCTGCGCCGACTGCCATGCGGGCGAGGCCGCGATGGCCGGCGTCGCCGCGCGCTATCCCGCCTTCGACGCCGCGTCCGGCCGGCCGATCGATCTGGGCCAGCGGGTCAACCAATGCCGGGTCGAGCGGCAGAAGGCCGAGGCGTTCGCGCCGGAGAGCCGCGAGCTGCTGGCGCTCGGCGCCTTCATCGCCCGCCAGTCGCGCGGCCGGCCGATCGCGCCGCCCGACGATGCGCGGCTCAGGCCGTTCGTGGCGGCCGGCGAGGCGCTGTGGCGCCAGCGGCAGGGCCAGCTCAACCTGTCCTGCGCGCAGTGCCATGACGACAACGCCGGCGGCAGGCTGGCCGGCGCCACCATCCCGCAGGCCCACCCGACGGGCTACCCGATCTACCGCCTGGAATGGCAGGCGCTGGGCTCGCTGCAGCGCCGGCTGCGCAACTGCCTCGTGGGCATGCGGGCCGAGCCCTATGCCTGGGGCGCGCCCGAGACCGTGGCGCTGGAGCTCTTCCTCATGGACCGGGCGCGCGGCATGGATCTGGAGGCGCCGGGGGTGCGGCCGTGACCGTGGGGCATACCTCCCGCGCATCGATGCGCGCTGGCTTTCCGGCGCCGTCCGCGCGAATTTAATGGCAGCGCGGAGGAACGACCCATGAAATACGACGTCATCTCGGCCGACGGTCACGTCGATCTGATCTGGCTGCCGCCCGATCTCTTCACGTCCAACGCCTCGGCCCAGTTCAAGGACCGCATGCCGCACGTGGTCGACGGGCCGAAGGGGCCGTACTGGACCAGCAAGAACGGCGCGAATTTCGGCCTGGTCAACGGCATGGGCTCGGCCGGCCGCGAGTACGTGCCGGGCGTGATCCACCGCTCCGACCGCATGGCCTCGACCGGGCTCTACGACGACGGCAAGAAGGGCATCCGCCGCCTCACCGACCCTGCGCTGCGCCTGAAGGACCAGGACCGCGACGGCGTGCAGGCCGAGGTGATCTACGGCGTGCTGGGCTCGAGCGGACGGCTCAACGATCCGGAAGCCGCGCTGGAGATGCTGCGCATCTACAACGACTGGCTGCACGATTTCTGCAAGGCCGCGCCCGAGCGACTGGTCGGCCTGGCCAACATCCCCAACTACAACATGGAGGACTCGGTCGCCGAGGCGATGCGCTGCGCCAAGAAGGGCGTGCTGGGCCTCGACATCGCCAACCGGCCCGACATGGTGCCGCTGTGGGACGAGCACTGGGAGCCGCTGTGGAAGTTCGGCCACGAGACCGGCATCCCGCTGCACTTCCACACCATCGGCGGCCGCTCGCCCGACGTCACGAAGTTCCCGCCGCATGTGCAGCGCCGCATCTTCGCCGTGCACATCACCGGCTTCCAGATGCACATGTCGACGATGCTGATGGGCCTGATCTTCTCGGGCGCGCCGGCGCGCTACCCCAACCTGAAGATCGTCATCGGCGAGGCCGGGCTGGGCTGGATCCCCTACGTGCTGCAGCACATGGACCTGGAGTGGGAGGACCAGTTCAAGGACCTCGACCTCAAGATGAAGCCCAGCGAGTACTGGCACCGGCAGTTCTACGCCACCTACCAGACCGACCCGGTGGGCATCGAGCTGCTGCACCACCTCGGCGAGGACAACGTGATGTGGGGTTCGGACTTCCCGCATCCCGACGGCATCTGGCCCGACAGCCAGGAGTTCCTCAACAAGGAGCTCACCCAGGTCACCGCCGAGCAGCGCCGCAAGATCACGCGCGACAACGCGATGAGACTGTATCGCCTGGCCAACTGAAGCCAAGAAAGCACAGGGAGGAAAACGATGGCACCGCGCATCGTGGTGGCCGCGCCGGGCGACACGTTGTCGATGGTCGACGACATCGCGCCCTCGGGCTACGAGATCGTCAAGGTGGCGCCCGGCACGCCGGAGTGCACCGAGGCGCTGAAGAGCGCCGACTACCTGGTCGGCTTCGTCGACATGCTGGTCAAGGAGGCGCTCTACAAGGGCGCGCCGAAGCTCAAGCTGATCCAGCTCCTGAGCGCCGGCTACGACCGCGCCGATCTGAAGGCGGCGCGCGCGGCGAAGGTGCCGATCTCCAACAACGGCGGCGCCAACTCGGTCGCGGTGTCGGAGCACGCGCTGCTGCTGATGCTCGCGGTCTCGCGCCGACTGATCCAGCAGCACGCCAACGTCACCGGCGGGCGCTGGCGCGGCAACTCGGTGCCCAAGGTCAACGAGGTGCGCGGCAAGACGCTGGGCATCATCGGCCTGGGCACGATCGGCAAGAAGACGGCGCGGCTGGCGCAGGCCTTCGGCATGATCGTGACCTACTACGACATCGCCCGTCTCACCGAAGCGGAGGAGGACGCGCTCAACGTGCGCTTCCGGCTGCTGCCGGAGATCATCACCAAATCCGACATCATCTCGCTGCACGTTCCCCTTAACGACTCCACCCACCACCTGCTGGGCGCCGCCGAGATCGCGCGCATGAAGCCCAGCGCGATCATCGTCAACACCTCGCGCGGTCCGGTGATCGACGAGAAGGCGATGCACGCGGCGCTGGCCGCGAACAAGATCGCCGGCGCCGGGCTCGACGTCTTCGACGAGGAGCCGCCGCCGGCCGACAACCCGCTGTTCACGCTGGACAACGTCGTGCTGACCGCGCATCTCGCCGGCCCGACCTGGGAAAGCAACGAGGCGCGCCTGCGCAACGGCTTCGACAACGTCCAGCGCGTCGCGCGCGGCGAGAAGCCGCTGTGGGTGATCCCGGAGCTGGGGCTGTAGCAACGATCCCGTCGTCCTGAGCGAAGCGAAGGACCTCGCGGTGGTGCGGCTGCACGACCGCCGGATCCTTCGCGTTGCTCAGGATGACACGGAGGGGCGGCCCCACCAATTTCCGCCCCTACGAATGTCACGCACCGTCGTCCTGAGCGCGAGCGAAGGACCTCGCGGTGGTGCGGGCTGCACGACGGTGGGACGGCCCCGCCAATTTCCGCCCCTACGAATGTCACGCACCGTCGTCCTGAGCGCGAGCGAAGGACCTCGCGGTGGTACGGGCTGCACGACCGCCGGATCCTTCGCTGCGCTCAGGATTACGGGTGGACTGTCTGTCGACCCCGCTACTAATGTCACTCAACGTCGTCCTGAGCGTG
>JBFXAZ010000160.1:0-9899 GCA_050183765.1 Reyranellaceae bacterium
CCTGGACCGACATGCGCAAGGCAAGCCACTACCTTCCCCCGCTGGCGGGGGAAGGTGGCGCGAAGCGCCGGATGGGGGTGGATGGTGCGACAACACCGATAGCATCGTTTGGCCGCTATGCCGCCACCCCCATCCGCCCTTCGGGCACCTTCCCCCGCCAGCGGGGGAAGGTATTTCGACAATCATCATCAATGCACCGGCCGCGCCTGCGGCAGGCGATCGCGCTTGCCGTAGACCGGTGGCGCGAGCTGCTCGGCGGTGCGGCCGGCCCAGTCGCGCTGCGGCACCGTGGCGATGCGCCTGGCCTGGCCGGCCACCAGCTTCTCGGTCATCGACTCGACGTCGACGGTCAGCACCGTGCCGTCGCGCACGACCTGGGTGCCGTCGATGTAGACGTGGCGCACGGCGCGGTCGGAGGCGGAGAAGATCAGGCTGCGCACCGGCTCGATGGCCGGCTGCATGTAGGGATGCGTCATGTCGACCAGCGAGAAGTCGGCCTTGCAGCCCGGCAGCAGGCGCCCGAGATCGGCGCGTCGCAGGATCTTCGCACCGCCGACGGTCGCCGCCTCGAAGGCGTGCCGCGTCATGCCCATCTTGTAGTTGCCGGTGAGCACGCGGCCGAGGTAGCAGGCCAGCCGCAGCTCATCGAGCATGTTGTGCGGGAAGGTGTCGGTGCCGATGCCCAGCGGGATGCCGGCATCCATGTAGCGGCCCATGCTGTTGAGCGCGATGCCGCGGCGCGCGAACACCGTCGGGCAATGCGCCACCGCCGCACCCGACGCCTTGAGCCGCGCGAAGTCGTCGCCGTGCGGCCAGTGGATCTGCGGGTGGTCGTTGAGGAAGATGCAGTGGCCGATGATCAGGTCGGGCGACAGCACGCCGATGTCGTCGAGCCACTCGATCGGCGTCCTGCCGTGGCGGCGCGTCATCTCGTTGAACTCGACCACCGCCTGACCGGCATGGGTCTGCAGCGGGATGTTGCGCCTGCGTGCCTCGGCCAGGGCGTCCTTGAACAGGCCCTCGGTGCAGGTGTCGATCTGCGACGGGCCCATCATGCCCGACAGCCGGCCGCTGGGATGGGCCATGGCGGCGTCGACGGTCTTGAGCGCCGCGGCGAAATTGGCCTCGCCCGCCTTGATGTCCCAGGCGTAGTCCACGACGTGGCCGTTCTTGGTGTACCAGTAGCCCGAGCGGAACATCGGGCACAGCACGGCGCGAATGCCGGTCGAGGCGAGATCCTCGATCCAGCCCTCGCGATTGACCGACAGGTCGGCGACCGTGGTGACGCCGCTCTTCAGCAGCTCGGAGATCGCCACGCGCGAGGAGGCGCCGGCATCCTCCGCCTCCATGCCGAAGACCGGCAGGAACTCGTAGAGCGAGCTCTGGCCCAGCTTGTCGCTGGCGACCTCCTCGGTCAGCCCCTTGTTGCCGGGCTCGGAGAAGGGATGGGTATGGATGTTGACCAGGCCGGGCATGGCCATCAGGCCACGCCCTTCGATGGTCGTGTCGGCCGGCCCGGCATATCCCGGGCCGACATGGACGATCTCGTTGCCGCGGAAGGCGAAGTCGGCACGCTGCAGATAGACGTGCCGGCCTTCGGACTCGTCCCAGGCGACGACGACGTCGAGATCGCGGACGAGCGTGGTCTTGTCGGTCATGGCGTTTCCCGTTGTTCGTGACTTACTTGAGCGCGATGTCGAGGCCCTTGTAGAGCGCGCAGCCGTAGTTGCCGTGCGCCTTCATCGGCTTGAGCTTGGGGCCCGTCACCAGGTGCAGCGGCTCGTGGTAGAGCGGAATCCAGACGGCGGCATCGTGCACCTTGGCCTGCACGCGGGCATAGGCTTCCGAGCGCGTCTTGTCGTCGAGCGCCTGCGAGCCCTTGTCGAGCAGCTCGTCGGTCTCCTTGTCCTTCCAGTTCATGCGGTTGGGCGTCGGCGTGTTGGCCGAGCGGAAATACAGGTTCAGCGCGTCGCCCGCCGACACGTAAGGGAAGCTCATGCCGAAGGCGTCGAACTCCTGCGTCGCCAGCTTGCCCCAGGCGATGGTGGCGTCGAAGAGCTGGATCTGCAGGTCGATGCCGACCTTGCGCAGATCGCCCTGCACCGCCTCGGCGATCTCCTTGAAGAAGCCGGCGATGCCGTAGATCACCGGCGCCAGCTTCTTGCCGTCCTTGTAGCGGAAGCCGTCGGCGCCCTTCTTCCAGCCGGCCTCGTCGAGCAGCTTCTCGGCCTCCGGCACGTTCACGCCGTAGACCTTGCGGTCGACCTTGCTGTTGAAGTCGAGCACGCTGGGCATCAGCATCGTGTCGGCCGGCGTGGCGAAGCCGAAGGTCACCGCCTCGGTGATGGCGCGCTGGTCGACGGCGAGATTGATGGCGCGGCGCACCTTCTCGTCGCGCATCAGCTCGCGATCGATCTTGAAGCCGATGAAATAGGTCCAGAAGTAGTTCTCGGCGCGCGACACCGAGAGCTGCTTGTTGGCCATCAGGTCCTTGAGCGACCAGTAGGGCACATACTGGCTGGCGTCGGCCTGGCCGCTCTGCAGCGCGGTGACGCGGGTGTTCTCCTCGGGCACCACCTTCCAGATCACGCGATCGACCTGGGGCGTCTGGTTGGCATAGATCGGCGGACCCCATTTGTAGCCCTCGTGCTTGCTGAGCACGGTCTGGTCGCGCGGCGTCCAGCTTTGCAGGCAGTACGGGCCGGTGCCATCGAAGCCCTTCACGCCGTAGTCGGCGCCGAGCTGCTTGACCTGGTCGATGTTGATGATCGTGTGGAAGTACTGCGTCATCTGGTAGAGCAGCTCGGAGAACGGCTTCTTGAGCTCGTACTCGACCGTGAAGTCGTCGACGGCGACGACCTTGTCGAGGGCGCCCATGCGCCATTTCACCAGGCCCTTGGTCGCCGGATCCATCCAGCGCTCGTAGGTCGCGACCACATCCTTGGCGGTCATCTTCTTGCCGCTGCAGAAGGTTACGTCGTCGCGCAGCTTGAAGGTGTAAACGAGGCCGTCGGCCGACACCGTCCAGCTCTTCGCCAGGTTGGGCTTCAGCGTCTTCATGTCGTAGTCGAGGCCGACCAGCGTGTCGCCGATCATGTACATGACCTCGGCGTTCGAGCGCGCCGTCGATTTGTGCGGATCGTACCGGTCGGTGTCGATCTCGCGGATGATCGTCACCGTCTTCTGCGCCATCGCCGTGGGCGCGACCAGCGCGGCCACCGTGGCCAGGACAAGTCCCGTCGCTACTCTCATGCTCTGCTCTCCCGTCGACTATCCGTCATTGCCGAAGCTTGGGGTCGAGCGCGTCGCGCAGCGCATCGCCCAGGATGTTGAAGGCCAGCACGATCAGGAAGATCGCCGCCGCCGGGATCGTGGCGACGTGCGGGAAGTTGGTGAGGAACTTCCGCCCGTCCGCCGTCATGCTGCCCAGCTCGGCCACCGGCGGCTGCACGCCCAGGCCGAGGAAGCTCAGCACCGAGCCCAGCAGGATGCTCTGGCCGAGCTGTAAGGTGGCGTAGATCAGCACCGTCGAGCCGCAGTTCAGCAGCAGGTAGCGCCAGATCAGCGCGCCGTCGCCCAGGCCGAGCGCGCGGCCGGCCTCCATGTATTCCTGCTGCATCACCACCGTGGCGGCACCGCGCGAAACGCGGGCGATCGCGGGAATGGCGGCAATGCTGAGCGCCACCACGAGGCTGACGAAGTTCGGGCCCAGCACGGCGGCCAGCGCCAGGCCGAACAGGATCGAAGGGAAGGACAGCAGCACGTCGATCAGGCGCATCAGCACCGCGTCGAGGCGCCTGTAGTAGGCCGACAGCGCGCCGATCAGCACGCCGATCGCGCCGCCCGCCAGCACCGCCAGCGCCCCGATGGCGAGCGTCGTGCGCAGGCCGTAGAGGATGCGCGTGAGCATGTCGCGGCCCTGCGCGTCGGTGCCGAGGATGTGCAGGTTGCCGTCCGGCGAGACGAAGCCGGGCGCCTTCAGGCGCAGTCGCATGCTGTTGGCGTAGGGATCGTAGGGCGAGATCAACGGCGCGAGGATCGCGCCCAGCACCACCAGGACGATGAACAGCAGGGCGAGGGCCGCGGCGGGATCGCGCAGCAGGCGGCGCATGATGCTGTTCTTGCGGCGCAGCGCGTTGAGCGCGCGCAGGTCGGCCTCGTTGATCGTGCTGCTGTCGGTCATCGCCGGCCGATCCGGGGATCGAGGTAGCCGTAGAGCACGTCGACCACGAGGTTGATGGCGAGGAACGACACGGCCAGCATCAGGATGGCGCCCTGGGCCACCGGCAGGTCGCGCGAGCCAATGGCGCCCACTGCCATGCGCCCGACACCGGGCCAGGCGAACATGGTCTCGGTGACCACCGCGCCGCCCAGCAGGAAGCCCACCTGCAGGCCGATCAGCGTGATCACCGGGATCAGCGCGTTGCGCAGGGCGTGGCGGATCACGACCCGCGATTCGCGGGCCCCTTTGGCGCGCGCGGTGCGCACATAGTCGGCGCCCAGCACCTCCAGCAGCGACGTGCGCGTCATGCGCGCCACCGGGCCGATGAACACGGCGCCCAAGGTGAGCGCCGGCAGCACGATGTGATGCAGGCCGTCGAGGGTCCATAGCGGGCCGGCGCGGCCCTGGAAGGGCAGCAGGCCGGCGCCGCCGACATGCTGGATCAGCAGCAGGCCGACGAAGAACACCGGCACCGACACGCCCATCACCGAGAGCGCCATGATCAGCCGATCGACGATCGAGCCGCGATGCTGGGCCGCCAGCGTGCCCAGGAGGATGCCGACGGGGATCGCCCAGACCATGCAGGCCAGCATGAGCTCGAGCGTCGGGCCGATGGTGAGCATGATCTCCTCGGTCACCGGCCGGTTCGAGATCATGGAACGGCCGAGATCGAGTTGCAGAACACGGAACAGGTAGTTGGCGAACTGCTCGAGCAGCGAGCGATTGAGCCCGAGTTGCTCGCGAATCGCCTCGACCTCGGCCTGCGACGCGGTCGGCCCGGCGAGGATCACCGCCGGATCCGTCGGCACGACTTGCAGCAGCAGGAAGCCGATCACCAGGACGCCCAACAAGACCGGCCCTGAAATCAACAGCCGTTGCGCGACGAGCGCCAGCACGCGTGCGATCCCCCATCAATCCCGACTCACGCCAGAATGTTGCAAACTCTAGGCCACGGCCATGATGGGCGACAAGCTTCACCCCGGCGCACACGGGTGGCATGATCCGGGCGCAGAGCATTGTTCCGGAATGGAGAACGGCCATGGCCGCGCGTCTCGACGAATCAGCCAAGGGCGTGTTCATCATCGCCGCCACGCCGTTCACCGATTCGGGTGCGGTCGACTACGACAGCGTCGATTCGCTCACCGATTTCTACATCGGCTGCGGCGTGCACGGCTTCACCCTGCTGGGCATGATGGGCGAGGCGCACAAGCTCACGCCCGACGAATCGCTTTCCGTGGTCAAGCGCGTGATCGCGCGCGCCGGCGGGCGCAAGGTGATCGTGGGCGTCAGCCACGCCGCAATCGATCCGCTGCGCCGCCTGTCGCACGAGGTGATGGCCGCCGGTGCTGCCGGCGTGATGGTGGCGCCGACGCCGGGGCTGAAAGGCGACGATGCGCTCTACGGCTACTACAAGCAGGTCTTCGAGGCGCTAGGCCCCGACGTGCCGGTGGTCTACCAGGACTATCCGCAGACCACCGGTGTGTTCCTGCCGGTGCCGGTCTTCAACCGCATGGTGGCGGACTTCCCGCAGCTGGTGATGCTCAAGCACGAGGACGCGCCGGCGCTGAACAAGATCACCCGGATCCGCGAGGCCGAGGCCAAGGGACAGCGGCGCGTGTCGATCCTGGTCGGCAACGGCGGCATCTACTATCCGCAAGAGCTGCGTCGCGGCGTCGACGGGGCGATGACCGGCTTCGCCTGGCCGGAGATGCTGGTGCAGGTGCATGCGCTGTTCGCATCAGGCAAGGCGGAGGAGGGCGAGGATCTGTTCGACATCTACCTTCCGCTGGTGCGCCATGAAGTGCAGCCCGGCATCGGCCTGGCCCTGCGCAAGGAAGTGCTGCGCCGTCGCGGCGCCATCAAGTGCGCGAAGCAGCGCGCGCCGGGCTCGTCGCTCACGGCGGCCGATGTGGTCGAGCTCGACAACCTGATCGCGCGGTTGGAACGCCGCCTTGCCGCCGCCGGCAAGACCCGGCCTTTGGCTGCGGAATGATGAATTTCACCACAGAGACTCAGAGACACAGAGGAAGGCGGCAGGATGCGCGTGCCGTGCGCAGTTTGTCTTTCCTCCTTGTCTCTGTGTCTCTGTGGTTCCTTTTCTCCGAGGAACCGCACGAATGCCCGCCTACGACCTGATCATCCGCAACGCCCGCATCGTCACCGTCGAGTCCGTTACCGAAGGCGATATCGCGGTGAAGGACGGCGTGATCGCCGCCATCGGCAAGGTTTCCGGCGATGCCGCGCGTGAGATCGATGCCGGCGGCAAGTTCGTGCTGCCCGGCGGCGTCGACAGCCATGTGCATGTCGCCCAGAAATCCGGCATGGGCATCATGTGCGCCGACGATTTCTACACCGGCACGCGCTCGGCGGTGTTCGGCGGCACGACGACGATCATCCCTTTTGCTGCGCAGCATCGCGGCATGTCACTGCGCAAGGTGGTGCAGGATTACCACGAAGAGGCGACGCCCAAGGCGCTGATCGACTACGCCTTCCACCTGATCATCTCCGATCCCTCGCCGCAGGTGATGGGCCAGGAGCTGCCGGCGCTGATCAAGGACGGCTACACCTCGTTCAAGATCTACATGACCTACGACGCGCTGAAGGTCAGCGACTACCAGCTTCTCGACATCCTCGCGCTGGCGCGCAAGGAAGGCGCGCTGGTAATGGTGCATGCCGAGAACCACGACATGATCCAGTGGCTGGCGCACCACCTGGTCGAGCAGAGCCATGTCGCGCCCAAGTTTCACGCCATCGCCCATGCCCGAATCGCCGAGGCCGAGGCGACCAACCGAGCGATCTCGCTCGCGCGCCTGGTCGACGCGCCGATGCTGATCGTGCACATGTCGGAGATCGAGGCGATCGACACGGTGCGCCAGGCGCGCGCCAAGGGGCTGAAGATCTTCGCCGAGACCTGCCCGCAATACATCGCGCTCACCGCCGACGACCTCGACAAGCCCGACGTGCAGGGCGCGATGTGGTGCTGCAGCCCACCGCCGCGCGACTCGGCGGCGCAGGAGGCCGTCTGGGCGGCGCTGAAGGACGGCACCTTCGACGTCTTCTCCTCCGACCACGCACCCTACCAGTTCAACGAGGGCGGCAAGATTCCCAAGGGGCTGAAGACCACGTTCAAGGAGATGGCCAACGGCGTGCCCGGCCTCGAGCTGCGCCTGCCGCTCTTGTTCTCCGAGGGCGTGCAGAAGGGCCGCATCGACTTGCACCAGTTCGTGGCGCTCAGCGCGACCAACCACGCCAAGCTCTACGGCCTCTACCCGCGCAAGGGCACGATCGCCGTCGGCTCCGACGCTGACCTCGCGATCTGGGACGACAAGAAGGACGTCACGGTGCGCTGGACCGACCTGCACGACAATGTTGGCTACACGCCCTACGAGGGCCGGCGCATCACCGGCTGGCCAGTCACCGTGATCAGCCGCGGCCGCGTCGTGGTCGAGAACGGAACGCTCAATGCCGAGAAGGGCAGTGGCCTGTTCCTGAAATGCGTCACGCCCGATGCCTCACGACCACTCGGCCGCGCCGCACCGGAGATGACCAAGATGGCAAGCTTCGGTGCACGGCCGCTGTTCTAGGTGACGCCTGTGAACGTCGCTAAATCCGCTTGTCTTCTTGGCGCGCTATTGGCTTGGGCGTTTGTGCCGTCGGCCCGTGCGATCAGCACCTACTACATGGTCTTTTTTGAGTTCGGGGACGCGACGCTGTCGATCCAAGCCCGTCGGACAATCGAGCAATTTTTCAAAGACAAATCCTCGATCCCTGCGGAGTGTTTGATTGTCACGCTGGAAGCTCATCTTGACGCCGCTGAAACAAGGCGGGGGAAAGCGGTAGGTGACCGACGCCTTGCCGCGGTTGCGCGATATATCAAGGAACGGACAACCAAGAAGTACACCATTCAAGCCTGGAATTTCGGAGGCTCTCGTCAATTGGTGCGAACCGACGATGGTGCGCGGGAGCCACAGAATAGGCGTGTCGTGATCGACTCGCGCTTTTCTCCCGACGTTCGAACTGAGAGGTTCAATTGCATCGGTGGCTTGTGCCTAGTCAAAGCATGGCTGCCCGATGGCACTTCGTGCAGCGTACATAACCCATCGGAAGGCAAGAAATGACTCGCCATCTGAAAGTGGCCGCCGCCTAGCTCGGGCCGATCCGTCTCGCCGACAGCAAGGCGTCGGCGGTGAAGCGCATGATGGCGAAGCTGCGCGAGGCTGGCCGCCGCGTCCCGTCGATCAACAAGATCCTCGCCGACGCCGCCCGGCAGGGCGCCGCTGTCGCCCACGTCGTCGCGGACACCGGCACGTGCCAGGTCGACATCGTCAAACGCAGCGAGCCGCAAAAGCTCCTCGTCCCGCCCAAGTGCTGGATCGTTGAGCGCAGTCCAGCTCCCCGCTGCCGACGCGAGAAGCATGAGCTGTCCCGCCGAGCCCAGGTTGACGGCTCTATACGCCCAGATACCGGTGCAAGATCTCGGGGCTCTCGCGTATCTGCTGCGTGGTCAGCGACTCGACGATGTGGCCGTTGTTGATGATGTAGGCGCGGTCGGCGAGGCTGAGCGCGGCGGAGATGTTTTGTTCCACGACCAGGATCGTCTGCCCGGCTTCGGCCAGCTGCCGGCAGGTCGCCAGCAGGTCCTGCACGATGATCGGGGCGAGGCCCTCGAAGGGTTCGTCGAGCAGCACGATGCGCGGATCGCGGATCAGGGCGCGGGCGATCGCCAGCATCTGCTGTTCGCCGCCGGAGAGATCGGTGCCGCGGCTGGTGCGCCGCTCGCGCAGGCGCGGGAACATCTCGTAGATGCGCGCCAGCGGCCAGCGGTTGGACGCCGAGTGGCCGGCGAGGATGAGATTCTCCTCGACGTTGAGGCTGCCGAAGATGCGGCGCTCCTCGTGCACGAGCTGCATGCCGGCCTGGGCGATGATGTGGCTCTTTTGACCGGCCATTTCGACGCCGTCGAGCTTCACCGAGCCGGCACGCGGCGTAACCACGCCCATCAGGCTCTTCAGCGTGGTGCTCTTGCCGGCGCCGTTGCGGCCCAACAGGGCCACGACCTCGTTGCGCTCGACGTTGAGATCCACGTCGAAAAGGATGTGGGAATCGCCATAGTAGGAGTTCAGTCCGCTGACTTCGAGCAGGCTCATGCGACGACGCCTCCGAGATAGGCCTCGTGCACGGCGGGATTGGCCTTGATCTCCTCCGGCGTACCCTCGACGAGAATGCGGCCCTCCTGCAGCACGGTGATCGTCTCGGCCAGCTCGAACAGCGAATCCATGTCGTGGTCGATCACGATCATGGTGCGGCCCTGGCTGATCGCCTTGAGCAGGCTCACCGTCTCGACCCGCTCCTGCGGGCTCATGCCGGCCAGGGGCTCGTCGAGCAGCAGCAGGCTGGGCGACGTGGCGAGCGCCAGCCCGATCTCCAGCCGGCGCTTCTCGCCATAGGCCAGCTCCGACACCGGCGTGTCGGCACGGTGCGCGAGATGGATCAGGTCGAGCGTGTGGGCGACCTGCTCCTCGAGGCCGGCGATCCGCCGCGGGTTGCGGAACAGGTCGAGCCGGAATTTGCCGCGGATATCGGCCAGCACGGGAATCGTCAGGTTCTCGCGTACGGTGAGGCGGTTGAACAGCTGGTTGACCTGGTAGCTCTTGCTCAGCCCGAGCTGGCAGGCGTC
>JBFXAZ010000161.1:0-9768 GCA_050183765.1 Reyranellaceae bacterium
ATCGGCGGGTTGTTGAGGCGTTCTCCCCTGAGCGCACGGATCAGGGTTTTGGTCTTCTTCTCATTCATGAATCTTGAGTCTGAAGGAGGAGAAGAAGTAGGGCGTGTGAACCACGGGGATCAAATTCATCCCCGCGCTGCCCACAGGCAGCGCGGGACGATGGATAGCATGGGGACAGCTCGCCCGGCACAGGCGATTTTGCCGCGAGTGGCGCACGGATCGGCGTCGCAAAGAATGCCGGGGACAACGGGGATCGAATCGCTGTCCCCGCTTCCACGATCAGCCGGGCGTGGCGATCCCCGGCGGGCGACTCGGGGCACTTGGCCGTGGCGATCGGGCACGGTCTTGGTCGATACCGCCCCTGACGGTGCGAATCGGGGATGATCGGGGACGCCGTCCACCTGTTATTCCCCGGCCTTCGTGGGTAAGCTCCGCCATGCGCAGCCGCAATTTCCACGTCCATCTGGTGTCGGATTCGACCGGCGAGACGGTGACCAGCGTGGCGCGCGCCTGCCTGGTGCAGTTCGAAGGCGTCTTCGTCACCGAGCACACCTGGCCGCTGATCCGCACCGTGGGCCAGATCGACAAGGTGGCCGGCGCCATCGAGCTCAACCGCGGCCCGGTGCTCTATACGCTGGTCGATCCGGAATTGCGCGACCGGCTGCGCGAGCATTGCCGGCGCCTGCAATTGCCCTGCGTCGGCGTGCTCGACCAGGCGATGAGCATGCTGGGCGTGCACTTCCACAGCAAGACGGCGATGTGGCCGGGCCGCCAGCATGCGCTGGACGACGAGTATTTCGGCCGCATCGACGCCATGCACTACACGCTGGCCCACGACGACGGCCAGTCGACGCACGACATCGACGATGCCGACGTGATCCTGGTCGGGCCTTCGCGTACGTCGAAGACGCCGACCTGCGTGTATCTCGCCAATCGCGGCGTGAAGGCGGCCAATATCCCGCTGGTGCCCAATGTGCCGCCGCCGCCCGAGCTGGAAAGCGCAAAGCGGCCGCTGGTGATCGGGCTTACCACCGATCCCGAGCGCCTGGTGCAGATCCGCCGCAACCGCCTGCGCCTGCTGCAGGAGGAGACCGAGAGCGACTATACCGACATCGAGAAGGTCCAGGCCGAGATGCAGGACGCGCGGCGCTACTACGCGCGCAAGCAGTGGCAGAGCATCGACGTCACCCGCCGCTCGATCGAGGAGACCGCCGCGGCGATCATGCAGATCCTGGCGCAACGCCGCGAGGCGCGCCGCGGCGAGGTCGCCGAATGATCGGCCGGCTGGTTGCGATCCTCGTGCTGGTCGCGGCGTCGCCACCGGCCTGGTCGCGCGACGCCGACCTGATCGTCGTGACGCGCGGCGCCAACTCGACGGTATTCGGATCCTGCGTGCCGTCGCTGACGGCGCTCAACCGGTCGGGGCTGTCCGTCGACTATATTCAGGTCGATCTCGAGTTCAGGCTGCGTGACGGCCGCACGGAGCGCCAGGAGTTCAAGTCGTCCTATCGCTATGGCGCGCCGCGGCCGATTTCACCGGACGCCTCGCGCGCCCTGGTGATCCATGCCGACGAATCGCAGCCGATGAAGGCGGCCTGCAGCGACATCGTCGCGATTCGCGTGGTCGACGCGATCTGCGAGACCGACGGCAAGCCCTGCCCGACGCCGATCTCCGTCCAGGTCGCTCGCTAGCGCCGCGGGAAGTAGCGCGCGCGCATATAGGCGGGCGGCGCGTCGGCCGGGTGTTGCGCGAAAAATGCCAGGGCAGCCATCGATACGGCGTCGCGCGCCTGGGCAGCGACGGCGTTGGCGCCGCGCGACCATTCGATGGCCTTGGCAGCGTTGTTGGACTGCCGCTCGACCAGCGACAGGCCGATCAACGACTGGATCTCGCCGAACATCACCCGGTCGCGGTACAGGATCATGCGACCTTCGGTATAGAACGGACGCGCCGCGTTGGGCGCGCGCCGGGCGCTCTCGAGATCGCCGAGCGCGAGCATCGCCAGCGCTTCGCCGAAGCGAACCCGGTCGTCGCGGAAGATCTCGCGGGCGTCCTCGTAGGTCGTGCGCGCCTTTTCGAACAGACCCTCGTCGCGGTCGAGGTCGGCCAGCCCCAGCAGCACATAGGCCTGGCCGGCGCGGTCGCGTTCGAGACGGTAAAGGCGCTGCGCATCGAGAAACACCTTTCGCGCATTGGCGGCGTCGCCGGCGTTGCGCAGCAATTCGGCGTAGCTCAGCAGCGTATTGGCCTCGCCCTGGCGATCGCTGAGCGCACGATAGAGCTCGCGCGCCTCGCTGTAGGCGGCGGTCGCGGCTTCGCTGTTGCCCATCTGCCGCTCGAGCTCGCCCAGGCCGCGCAGGGTGTTGGCGATCCCGGCGCGGCTGTTGTCCTTGCGAAAGAGCGCCAGCGAATCGCCGTAGGCGGCGCGCGCGGTCTCGTAGCGGCCCAGCCGACGGTCGATGTCGCCGATCGCGCCCAGCGTGCGCGCCTCGCCGAGCAGGTTGCGCGCGCGGCGGTAGCTGTCGAGGGCGCTTTCCAGTGTCAGGCGCGCGCCATCGACGTCGCCGGCGCGCAGCTGCTGCTGGGCGCGGTCGGCCAGCTTGGCCGCCCGATCCGACTCGCCCCAAGGTCCCGGCCGATCCCAGATCGGCGCCGAGCTGGATGGCGTCAGGAAGCCGGCGTAACGATCGTAGTGATAGAAAGCCCATCCGCCGGCGCCGAGCAGGACGATCGGTGCCAGGACCATCAGGGTGGCGCGTCGGCCCCTGCCGTCGCCGCCGGCGTTGCTCGCATACAGCGCGAAATAAAGAATCAGGCCCACGAACACCACGATCACCACCAGGCCGATCACGATCGTGGATTTGCCGCGGACAAGATCGTCGAAGAACAAGGAGAGCATGGATGAGCCCAAATTCGGGTGGGCGGCCTGCCGGGCCTGCCAAAATGCATTATAAAATTACTGCAATACCTTATAATACAGGAAATAAGTCCAAATAGGAACGGTCGATCTGCAGTTACTCCGCCACCGCTGCGGCGCGGATCGGCCGGCGTCCGAAGCGGGAATCGAAGGCGCGGATGGCGGAGTCGACCTTGTGGCGGATCTCGTCGAGCTTTCCCTGGTGCAGGACCTTCAGGCCGAAAAGATCCTTCACATAGAAGACGTCGACCGCCCGCTCACCATATGTAGTGATGTGCGCGGACTGGATCTGCAAATTGCAGCGGGTCAGGGCGCGGGTGACGGCGTGCAGGAAGCCCGGCCGGTCGCGGCCGTTGACCTCGATCACCGTGTGCGTGTTGGAGGCGACGTTGTCGATCAGCACCCGGGGCTCGACGGTGAAGACCTGGTCGCGCGTCGGATAGTTGGGCCGCTGCCGCTCAAGCTCGGCGGTCACGTCGAGCCGGTTGGTCAGCGCCAGCTCCAGCCGCGCCCATAGTCGTTGCAGGCGCTCGGGTCGGTCGAAGGCCATTCCCTCGAAGTCCTGGATCCAGAAAGTGTCGAGCGCCATGCCGTCGGACATGGTGAAGATCTTGGCGTCGACGATGCTGGCGCCGGACACCGCGAAGGCGCCGGCGAGCCGCGCGAACAGCCCGTGCGTATCGAGGGTGTAGACCGTGACCTCGGTCACTGCGCGCTGCGGGTCGACGCGATGCGCGATGTGCAGCGGCCTCGACACCTTCTCGGCGGTGCGCACCAGCTCGGCCTGCCAGGCCAGCGTCGGCGCGTCGAACGACAGCCAGTAGGCCGGCTGGCCACGGGCGAGAAAGGTCTCCTTCTCGGCATCAGTCCAGCCGGTCAGCAGCGCCGAGACGTCGGTCTGGGCCTGCTTCACGCGCTCGGCGCGGCCGCCCTGCAGCGTGCCGCCCGAGAGCAGATGCTCGGTGGCGTAGTAGAGCTGGCGCAGCAGGGCCGCCTTCCATCCGTTCCACACGGTGGGCCCGACGGCGCGGATGTCGCACACCGTCAGCACCAGGAGCAGGCGCAGCCGCTCGGGCGACTGCACCAGCGCGGCGAAGTCGGCGATGGTCTTGGGATCCTGCAGGTCGCGCTGGAACGCGGTGCCCGACATCGCGAGGTGATGGCGCACCAGCCAGGCCACGGTCTCGGTTTCCGCGTCGCTCAGTCCCAGGCGCGGGCCGAGCTGCATGGCGACGTCGGCACCGAGGATGGAGTGATCGCCGCCGCGGCCCTTGGCGATGTCGTGCAGCAGCACGGCGAGATAGAGCACCGGCCGCGACAGCACTTTGTGAATGATCCTGGTCGACAGCGGATGGTCTTCCTTGAGCTCGCCGGTCTCGATCTGCGAGAGGATCCCGATGGCGCGGATGGTGTGCTCGTCGACCGTGTACGTGTGGTACATGTCGTGCTGCGTCTGCGCCACGACGCGGCCGAAATCCGGAATGAACTTGCCGAAGACGCCCGCCTCGTTGAGGCGACGCAATGTCGTCTCGGGGTCCTTGCGCGACGTCAGCATCGTCATGAACAGGCGGTTGGCCTCGGGATCGGCGCGCAGCTTCGCATCGACCAGCTTGATGTTCTGCGTGATCAGCCGCAGCGTCGCGGGGTGGATGTCGATGCCGTTCTCCTGCGCGACATGGAACAGGCGCAGGAAGCGCACCGGCTCGCGCAGGAAATCGTCGGCACCGCCCACGGCGAGGCGCTCGCCATCAACCTTGAAGCCTTCGAGCTGGCGCGGTTTCAGCGCCGAGAGCAGGAACGCCAGCCTGGGCTTGCGCCGACGGCTGGCCTCGAGCGCGGCGATGAAGATGCGCGTGAGATCGCCGACCGTCTTGGCGTGCAGATAGTAGTGCTTCATGAACCGCTCGACGCCGCTGCTGCCGGATCGATCGGCGTAGTTGGTGCGCCGCGCCACCTCGCGCTGCAGGTCGAACGACAGGCGGTCGTCGGGACGGTTGGTGAGGTAGTGGATATGGCAGCGCACCGTCGAAAGAAAGCGCTCGGCGCGCTCGAACTGACGTGCCTCGGCCGCGGTCAGCACCTCCTTGTCGACCAGCTCGGCGACGCCCTGCACGCGGTAGAGATACTTGGCGATCCAGTAGAGCGTCTGCAGATCGCGCAGGCCGCCCTTGCCTTCCTTGACGTTGGGCTCGACGACGTAGCGCGAGTCGCCCATGCGCTGATGGCGCGAGTCGCGCTCGGCGAGCTTGGCCTCGACGAAATCGCGGCCGTCGCCAACGAGGAATTTTTGCGCGTAGGCCTGCTTGAGCTCGTCGTGCAGCGCGCGCTCACCCCACAGCCAGCGCGTCTCGAGCATCGCCGTGCGGATGGTGAAGTCGCGCTCGGCCTGGCGGATGCATTCCGCCACCGAGCGCGTGGCGTGGCCGACCTTCAGGCCGAGATCCCACAGGAAGTACAGCATGTACTCCACGATCTGCTCGCCGCGCGGCGTCTGCTTGTAGGGCAGCAGGAAGAGCAGATCGATGTCCGACTGCGGCGCCAGCTCGCCGCGGCCATAGCCGCCGGTGGCGACCAGCGCGATCTGCTCGGCCATGCTGGGATTGGCCGCCGGGAAGACGCGCTCGACGACGAAGTCGAACAGGGTGCGAATCAACTGATCCATGAGATAGGAGGTGCTGGCCAGCACCGCCGGTCCGTCATTGATCAGACGCGCGTCCTTCTCGGCATCGCCCTCGAACCGGCGGCGGATCTCGGCACGGCCATTGCTGAGGGTTTCCTTGAACAGCGCCAGGACGGGCGCGCGCGGCGGCTCGCCGCCTTCGCCCGCGTCGCCGCACAGGCGGTCGACCGCGGCAAGCAGTGCTTGTCGGCTGATGATCGCGCGCCGGCGCAGAATATTGTCGTAAAGGGCCGCCATGGTTCGGCCCATCATACAGGCTGCTTGTGCCGCGCGAAATCGCCCGGAAGGCCAGAGCTTGGGCGGCCAGGGCCGGGGGATCAGAGCCTGCCGTTGAGCGGCACGAAGCTGCCCTTGCCGTCCGATGGGATGGGCTCGCCGTTGTAGATCACCGGCTGCGGGTAGTCGTACCGCCAGAGCTGGCGGTCCATGGTGGCGACATAGCCGGTGAGCAGGAACGAGTCGGAGATCAGCTGGTCGCCGTCCTGGAACTTGTCCCAATCGGCGTTCATCAGCCCGTCGCGGGTCATCACGAATTTCGCCGGGTGGGTGTGGTACCAGGCGACCGGCTTGGTGCCCGCCGGGCAGCCGGCATTCCATTCCTTCTGGGTCCTGCCCTTGGGCGCCCAGATCCGGACATCGACATGGGTCGGCGAATCGCCCTTGAACGGGCCGGTCTTGCCCAGTTCGCCGGTCGTGAGGTGACGGTAGATGACGCCGCCGTATTCGACCTGCTCGCTGACCGACTTCCCGATCAGCGGGGCCAGGATCTTGCGGGCAAGCTCCTCGACCGTCATGCCGTCGCGGGTTCCGCTCTTGGGTTGGGACAACGACTCTCCCCACAGTGATACGAGCGGCCGTCAGTCTGGCGTCACGAAGCGGCGGCTCAATGACGAGGGCCGCGCAAGGCGGACCATCGACCATCGGAGATCATACATGCGCCTCCATCGCCTCTTCCTGACGGCCATCCTGCTGGGTGCGGTCGCGCTGTCGCCGGTCGGTGCCTTTGCCCAGGCGGCCAAGCCCGCTGCGCCGCCGGCGGCGCCGGCGGCGCCCGCGACCGATCTCATCGACATCAACACCGCGGACAAGGCGAAGCTGATGACCCTGGACGGGATCGGCGACGCGCGCAGCGACGCCATCATCAAGGGCCGGCCCTATCGCGCGAAGAACGAGTTGGCCGACAAGGGGATCATCCCCCAGGCCGTTTACGACAAGATCAAAGACAAGATCGTCGCGCGTCAGCCGCCGGCAAAGCCGGCCGCGCCAGCCAAGAAGTAGCCCTCCGGCGTCAGTCGATAGTTTTGCTTAACTGTAGGGCCCGTTAATAAATCACACAATAAAGCAGTTTAAAGGCGGAATTTAACATTATCCCTTGCGGCCCAGGCCAGGCTCCGCGATATGGGCGCGATGCGCATCACGCTCAGCCGCCTGCCACCGCTCAATTCGCTGCGCGCCTTCGTGGTCGCGGCCAAGCACATGAGCTTCTCGCGGGCGGCCAACGAGCTGCACGTCACCCCGGCGGCGGTGAGCCAGCAGATCCGCCAGCTCGAGGATTATCTCGGCGTCGAGCTGTTCAAGCGGTCGAACCGCAACCTGCTGCTGACCGCCGAGGGCCAGTCCTGCCTCCCCGGTCTCACCGAGGCCTTCGACGGCATCGTGCAGTCGCTGCAGCAGATCTCCGCCGGCGGCAAGACCGGCCCGCTCACCGTCTCGGTGGCGCCGTCCTTCGCCGCGAAATGGCTGGTGCCGCGGCTCGACGACTTCCGCAACACCGCGCCGGAAATCGACGTGCGCATCACCGCCTCGATGAACCTGGTCGATTTCGACGCCGACGACATCGACTGCGCCATCCGCTACGGCACCGGCAACTACGCGCCGCTGTTCCACGAGAAGATCCTCGAGGAGATGGTCTTCCCGGTATGCAGCCCGTCGCTGGAGGTGATCGGCCGCCTGCCGGCGACGCCCGACGATCTGCGTCACCTTACCCTGCTGCACGACGACAGCCCCGACCAGGATCCGAGCTGCCCGGACTGGCGCATGTGGCTGCGCGCCGCCGGGGTGAGCGGCATCGATTCCTCGCGCGGCGTGCGCTTCAACCAGTCGAGCCTGGTGCTGGAGTCGGCGATCGCCGGCCAGGGCGTGGCGCTGGCCAAGGGCCGGCTGGCCGCCGACGACATCCGCGCCGGGCGGCTGATCCGTCCGTTCAACGTCTCGCACACCCTCGACTTCGCCTATCACTTCGTCTGTCCGACCCGGAAGACGGCATTGCCCAAGGTCGCCGCCTTCCTCTCGTGGCTGCGGATACAGGCCGGCGGCGAAGCGGAGATCGAGCCGACATCGGCGCCATAGCCGCGTTCTGCGCAGGGAGCGTCGATCGAGGACCGGATGGCGATCCTGCGGATTGTCGATGCGCCCGCATGCACGTATTGGCGCCGCACCCTCCGCAATGAGATAAAGTGGTTGCATGGCAGGGGCTGACGACACCATCTACGCGCTCGCCACGGCGGCGCCCACGCGACTGACGGGGGCCGGCATCGCCGTCGTCCGTGTTTCCGGCAAGCGCGCCGACGACGCCTATATCTTCCTGACCGAGCCCGGCGCCTTCCAGCGCGGCTTTTCGGCCCGCGACCCCAGCCTGCCGTCCTCGCGCCGCGCCATGGTGAAGGCGATCCTCGATCCTGAGAGCGGCGAGGTGATCGATCGCGGTCTTGCGCTGTGGTTCCAGGCACCCGGCTCGTACACTGGCGAGTCGATGGCCGAGTTCCACATCCATGGCGGCCGCGCGGTGATCGCCGGCACCCTGGCGGCCCTGGCCAAGCTCGATTTCTGCCGTCTCGCCGAGCCTGGCGAGTTCACGCGGCGCGCCTTCGAGAACAACAAGCTCGACCTGACCTCGGCCGAGGCCATCGCCGACCTGGTGGCGGCGGAAACGATGGCCCAGCGCCGGCAGGCGCTGCGCCAGTACGACGGCGCGCTGTTCCGACTGTACGACGGCTGGCGCGATGTGTTGCTTCGTGTCGTCGCCCATCTCGAGGCCAGCATCGATTTCCCCGACGAGGGGCTGCCGGGCGATCTGGTGGCGAAGGTCTGGCCCGACCTCGAGCGCCTGCGTGGAGAGATCGCCGAGCATCTCGACGACCGCCGGGGCGAGCGCCTGCGCGACGGCCTGCGTATCGCCATCATCGGCCCGCCCAACGCCGGCAAGTCCTCGCTGCTCAACCTGATCGCCCGGCGCGACGCGGCCATCGTCGCGGAGACGGCGGGCACGACGCGCGACGTGATCGAGGTGCACCTCGACCTCGGCGGCTACCCGATCACCATCGCCGACACCGCCGGCTTGCGCGAATCAGGCGATCCGGTGGAGCAGGAAGGCGTGCGCCGCGCCAGGGCGCGCGCCAGCGACGCCGACATCCGCCTGCTGGTCGTGCCGGCGGCCGACCAGCCGGGCGCACCCGGCGACTGGCGGCGCGCGGCGCGCGACATCTGGACCACGGCGCAGGTGTGGAACGGCGCCGCCGACTTGGTCGTGGTCAACAAGATCGACCTGCTGCCCGACCAGGGCGCCGGTATCGATGCGGCCGAGGACATCTCCGACGACGGCACGCGGCGCGCCACCTGCCTCGGCGTCTCGGCGGTTTCGGGCCAGGGCGTGCCGCAACTGCTCGAGCGGATCGAGAGCACGGTGGCGGCGATGGTCGGCAACGTCGAGCTCGTGGGCGAGCATACCGCGCTTCTCGCGCATGCCTCCGACACACCACCACCGCTCACCCGCGCGCGCCATCGCGAGGCGCTGACGCAATGCGCACAGGCGCTCGATCGCGCCATGGTCCAGGCCCGCACCGCATCGGACCTGCCGGAGCTGGTCGCCGAGGACGTGCGGCTGGCGGCGCGCGCTCTGGCGCGCATCACCGGGCGGATGGACGTCGAGGACATGCTCGACGTCGTGTTCCGCGAATTCTGTATCGGGAAGTGAGCTCGTCGGCGCCGCCGAAGGCGGCGGCCGAGCCCTACTCCGCGGCGATCGCCGCGGCTTCGCTCACCGGCGCGGCGGCGGATGGCAGCACGAAGCGGAAGCGCGCACCGCCGCTCTCGAGGTTCTCGGCGGAAATGGTGCCGCCCATCTGGCGCACGATCTCGTAGCTGATCGACAGGCCGAGGCCGGTGCCCTTG
>JBFXAZ010000162.1:0-9737 GCA_050183765.1 Reyranellaceae bacterium
CCCACCCCCCGCGGGCGGGGGAGGGCGCGCGGGGGGGGGTGGGGGGTGGCCGCTATCGCGGTCAGTCACGACGCCCGCAATCGTCGCACGAGCCACCCCCATCCGGCGCTTCGCGCCACCTTCCCCCGCCAGCGGGGGAAGGTAAGTCAAAGAGGAAGCCCATGCCCGCACGCCGCACCGCGCTGATCACCGGCGCCGGCCGCAACATCGGCCGTGCCTGCGCGCTGTATCTGGCGCAGGACGGCTACAACGTCGTCGTCAACGGCTCGTCCAACCGCGCCGCCTGCGAGAAGGTGGCGCAGGAATGCACCGTGCACGGCGTCGAGGCGCTGGTGGCGATGGGCGACGTCGGCGAGCCGCGCGATGCCGCGCGCATCGCCTTCGAGGGCATCGCGCGCTTCGGCGCCATCGACGTGCTGGTCAACAACGCCGCGATCCGGCCCGGCAAGGGCTTCCTCGAGACCAGCGACGAGGAATGGCGCCGCGTGATCTCGGTCGATCTCGACGCCGCGGTCTGGCTGTCGCGCGCCTGCCTGCCGAAGATGCTCGAGCGCGGGTGGGGCCGCATCGTCAACTTCACCGGCATGAACGCCATGCAGGGCACCGGTGGCCGGCCGTCGGTGACCGTCGCCAAGCACGGCATCTGGGGGCTGACCAAGGCGCTGGCGCGCGAGTTCGGGCCCAGGGGCATCACCGTCAACGCCATCTCGCCCGGGCCGATCGCCGGCGATCGCGACAGCGACGATCCGGCTTCCGTGAAGCATCGGCAGGATACGGTGAAGGCCGTGCCGCTGGGCCGCATGGGCACGTCCGGCGAGATCGCCGGCGCGCTGCGCCTGCTGGTCAGCGACGACGGCGCCTTCATCAACGGCCAGATGATCCAGGTCAACGGCGGCGCGGCGACCTAGCTCACCGGGCCGGCGCGGCGCGCCTTGCCGCGGCCGATCACCGTGAGGATCACGATCAGCGCGGCCACCGCGATGCCGCCGAAGGCGAAGGCGATCGACAGGCCGATCATCTTGAACATGCCGCCCAGCACGCCCACGCCGAGGGCAAGGACGATCTTCGGCTCGGTGCGGCCGTCGGGCAGCGTGCCGGTGATGCGGTATTTGCCCGGCTTGGCCACCTGGAAGGCGAAGACCGAGCGGCCCTCGCGGCCGTTGAAGGAATAGGTGCTGCCGCCGCTGGGCGTCAGGTTGAGTTCCGAGCCATCGTCGGCGAACACGGACAGACGCAGCCCGGCCATGCCGTTGGACGAGTAGGCACGGCCGTCGACCACGCTGTTGCGCTCGTGGAAGATCGTGTAGACGCCGGCCTCGCTCAGATCGAGCGTCGCGCTGCCGGGCATCACCACCTGCTTCATCCGCCCCTCGAACGCGCCGAGGCCGGAGAACAGGTTGAATCCCGCGACGACGAAACCGCCGATGCCGATGACGGCGGCGAGGACGAACCAGAGCGGGCTGCGCATGGTGGGTCTCCATTATTCCTTCTCCCCGCGCAGGCGGGGAGAAGGTGCCCGAAGGGCGGATGAGGGGCTTCGAGGTGCGTCAGGAGGAGACGTCGTTCAGCGTGGCGAGAGAAGCCCCTCATCCGCCTCGCTGACGCTCGGCACCTTCTCCCCGCCTGCGCGGGGAGAAGGAAACTCTACGCGGTCGGCAATTCGATCATCGTCGCCTTCTCGCCGCCGCTCAGCACGGTGAGCAGCGGCGGGCGGCCGTGCGGCGTCTGCACGAAGTGGTCGGCATCGGCGCCGGCGAGCGACAGGCGGATGCGGCTGCCCTTGGCGAAGCGCCACGCCGTCGGCAGCAGCGCGAAGCGCAGAAGCTGCGGCTCGCCGATCGGCATCGGCTTCGCCGCCGCGCGGCTGAAGCTGCGCCATGGCCAGGTCGTGCGGTAGTGGCGCGGCGCGGCCGCCTCGGCGCGGTGGATGGCGCGCAGCAGGCCCTCGGTGACGTAGCGCGCCGTGCCGTCGGCCTCGATCTCGCTGAGATAGACGAACACCGCCGCGTCGGGTTCGCTGGAGGCCAGCCACAGCGACACCACGGGATGACCGGCGATCTCGACATCGCGCTCCAGGACGGGGCCGGTGAAGTTCAGCAGCTGGTCCTGCCGCGTCGACCAGTCGGCGTAATAGGACGTGGCGTCGATGCCGGCGATGCGTTCGTAGCGCGTCTGCGCGCCGCTGCCCGCGCCGAAATCGGCCTGGTAGGTCACCGTGCTGGGCGCGTTGGGCTGCGCCGTCGCCAGCTGGCCATCGGGCGCGGTGTAGAGCCGTGCCGCGCCCTGCACCGGCGGCCATTGCGCCGCCGCACGCCATTCCTCGGCATGCACGGTGAAATAGTGGATCGGCGCCTCGTCCTTCAGGCCGGTGTCGCGGCCGGCCAGATGCTGGTCGAAGAAGCGCAGCACCTCGCCCAGCACCGGCAGCTCGGGCTCGACGCGCGACCGCCACGGCGAGACATTGACCCGCGCGCCATGGTCCCACGGCCCCAGCATCACGCGCCGCTCCGCGTTGGGCAGCGAGAGGTAGCGCGACAGCGTGCCGTTGGCGTAGCCGGCACCGTCCATCCAGCCGGAGATCGCGTAGACCGCGACGTCCTTGGGGATCTGGTCGAGATAGTTGAACGGGCTGAACGAGGCCGGCGTGAACGACGGATCGTAGGGCAGCGCGTCGTCGCGGAATTTGAACTCCGTCATGAAGTCGGGCATGCGGAAATTGCCGAGATGCTCCTTGACCGCCGCGCGCGCCAGCGAGCCGTCCGTGTCGTCGTCGACCGGCTGCGGTCCCTTGAGCGCCGGATTGCTGAAGTAGGAGAACTGGCCGCGCAGGTCGCGCCGGTCGTGGTCGAGCGCCAGCATCAGCTCGTCGTAGACCAGCGCCAGCCGCTTGATCAGCATGCCGCCGGGATAATAGTTGTCGGTCCAGGTGTCCCACACCGCGAACAACGGCGCGATCGCCTTCACCGCCTTGTGCCCGGTGCTGGCGAGGAAGTCGCAGGCGGCGCCGAGATAGGAGATCCCGGTGGCGCCGATCGCCCCGTCGCTCCAGGGCTGGGCCACGACCCAGTCGGCGATGGCGCGGTAGTCCTCGCGCTCGCGCGGCGAGCGGAACGAGTCGCGCGTGCCGAAGCTGGCGCCGGTGCCGCGCGCGTCGACCACGACCACGGCGTAGCCGCGGGCGCAGAACATGTCGCGGTAGCGGTACGAGTTGGGCGAGGCCTCGACGTCGTTGGCGCCCTCGGCGAGCTCGAAGCGCCGCACATAGGGGGTGAGGATCAGCACCGTGGGCCAGCGCCTGGACGCATCGCCGTCGGGCAGGTGCACGTCGAGCGCGATGCGGCAGCCGTCGGCCATGGCGACGTAAAGCGAGAACGGCTTGCCTATTTTGTGCTCAGCCGGCCGGCCGGCGAGGTAGCGGCTCGGCGGCACCGTCCAGGCCGAGCCGAGGTCGTCGCGATCGGGCATGCGCTCTCCTCCATCCCCATTGCTACCTCCCATCGCGCCGCAAGGAAAGGTATGCTCGGCCGTTTTGGGCGATACCCACGGGAGGAAATCGAGATGTCGCGTAGTGGTTTTCGTGGTTCGTTGAGTCTGCCGCGCCGTCGCGCTCTGGCCATCGCCGGCGGCGCGCTGGCCACGCCGATGCTGGCCTCGGGCATCGCCCGTGCCGCCGACGACTGGCCGAACAAGCCGGTGCGCTACATCGTGGTCTTTCCCGCCGGCGGGCCGACCGACACGCTCTCGCGCATCGTCGCGCGCGAGCTGACCGAGATGACCGGCCAGCAGTTCATCATCGAGAACCGCGCCGGCTCGGGCGGCAATGTCGGCGCCGACGCGATCGCCAAGTCCGCGCCCGACGGCTACACCATCGGGCTGTACACCATCGCCGCGCACGCCATCGCGCCAACGCTGTACGCCAAGCTGCCGTTCGACGCCGCCAAGGACTTCACCGGCATCGCCATGCTGTGGTCGGTGCCCAACATGCTGATGACCCGGCTCGATTTTCCGGCCAAGACGGTGCAGGACATCATCGCACTGGCGAAGGCCAACCCCGGCAAGTACTCCTTCGCGTCGTCCGGCGCCGGCACCTCGCCGCAGATCAGCGGCGAGCTGTTCAAGCAGCTGGCGGGCATCAACCTGCTGCATGTGCCCTATCGCGGCAGCGCGCCGGCGCACCAGGACCTGCTGGCCGGCCAGGTCGACATGATGTTCGACAACATCCCCGGCCCGCTCGGCCTGATGCGCGGCGGCAAGGTGAAGGGCTTCGGCGTCACCTCCAAGGAGCGCCACCCCGCGGTGCCCGACCTGCCGGCGATGAACGAGCTGCTGCCCGGCTTCGTGATCACCTCCTGGGGCGGCGTGTGCGGCCCGGCCAACCTGCCGCCGGCCATGGTCGAGAAGCTCTCGGCGCTGACCAAGAAGGCGCTCGAGGCGCCGCGGCTGATCGAGGCCTTCGAGAAGCAGGGCGCCACACGCACCTGGATGAGCCGCGCCGACACCGAGGCCTTCCGTGCCGCCGACGAGAAGCGCCTCGCCCCGGTGATCAAGGCGTCAGGCGCCAAGGTGGAGTGATTCCCTTCTCCCCGCGAAGGCGGGGAGAAGGTGCCGAGCGCCAGCGAGGCGGATGAGGGGCTTCGCTGCGCGTCAATCGCAACGTCGCTCGGCGTTGCGCGAGGAAGCCCCTCATCCGCCCTTCGGGCACCTTCTCCCCGCCTTCGCGGGGAGAAGGAAGTGGTGCTAGGCTGCCTCCCAAGTAAGTAAAGAAAAGTACAGGGAGGTATCTTCATCATGCCCGGACTTCGTCTGGGGCGCAGACGCGCGCTCGCTGTTTCTCTCGCCACGCCGCTGCTGGCATCGGGCATCGCCCGCGCCGACAGCGACTGGCCCAACAAGACAGTCCGCTACATCAACCCCTTTCCGGCCGGCGGCACCACCGACGTGCTCTCGCGCATCTGCTGCCAGGAGCTCTCCGAGCTCACCGGCCAGCAATTCGTCGTCGAGAACAAGGGCGGCGCGGGTGGCAACGTCGGCGCCGACATCCTCGCGAAGTCGCCGCCCGACGGCTACACGCTGGGCCTGCTCACCATCGCCGCGCACGGCATCGCGCCGACGCTCTACGCCCGCCTGCCGTTCAACGCCGACAGGGACTTCACGCCCGTCGCCATGTTCTGGGCGGTGCCCAACATCCTGGTGGTGAAGAACGACCTGCCGGCCAAGACCGTGCCCGAGCTGATCGCGCTGGTGAAGGCCAACCCCGGCAAGTACTTCTTCGGCTCCGGCGGCTCGGGCACCTCGCCGCATATCTGCGGCGAGATGTTCAAGCTGCGCGCGGGCCTGAACATGCAGCACGTGCCCTATCGCGGCGGCGCGCCGGCGATGCAGGACATGCTGGCCGGCAATCTCGACATGATGTTCGACAACATCTCGACGCCGCTGGTGCAGCACAAGGCCGGCAAGGTGCGCGGCCTCGCCGTGACCTCGCCGCAGCGCTACCCCGGCGCTCCCGACCTGCCGGCCATGGCCGAGTTCATGCCCGGCTTCGAGATGACCTCGTGGGGCGGCCTGTGCGGCCCCGCCGGCCTGCCGCCGGCGATGGTCGAGAAGGCCTCGGCGCTGGTGAAGAAGGTGCTGGAGGGCGAGAAGCTCAAGCGCATCTTCACCGAGCAGGCGGCGACCGTGTTCTATCTCGACGCCGCCGCCGCGACCGCGTTCCGCCGCAAGCAGGAAGCGGCGCTGGCGCCGGTGATCAAGGCATCGGGCGCGCGGGTGGACTGAACGCGCCCTTGCGCCATGCGAAAGAGCGCCCGCGTCCGGGCCGATCGACAATCGCCTGTTTGAGCGAGGTGCGGTAAATCGAGCACACCTGTCATCCCGAGCGCAGCGAGGGATCCAAGCGGCTCCTTGGATCCCTCGCTGCGCTCGGGATGACAGGGTGATTCTACACTCAGTAACGGTACGCACCCATGAACAGGCTCCTGATCGCCAATCGCGGCGAAATCGCCATTCGCATCGCGCGTGCCGCGACCGACATGGGGCTGCCGACCGTCTCCATCTACTCGGAGGATGACGCCAACAGCCTGCATCTGCGGGTGACGGACGAGGCCCGCGCGCTGCCGGGACGCGGCGCCGCTTCCTATCTCGACATCGACGCGGTGATCGCGGCGGCAAAGGAAACCGGCTGCGACGCCGTGCATCCCGGCTACGGCTTCCTCGCCGAGCGCGGCGATTTCGCCGAATCCTGCGCCAGGGCCGGCATCACCTTCGTCGGGCCCGAGGTGAAGCACCTCGAGCTGTTCGGCGACAAGGCCCGCGCGCGGCAGGCCGCATCCGCCGCCGACGTGCCCATCATCCGCGGCCTCGACCACGCGACCACGCTCGACGAGGCGAAGGCGTTCTTCGCATCGCTCGGATCAGGCGGCGCGATGATCATCAAGGCGCTGGCCGGCGGCGGCGGACGCGGCACGCGCGTGGTGCTGAGCGCCGAGGAGATCGAGCCGACCTTCGAGCGCTGCCGGTCGGAGGCGCGCGCCGCCTTCGGCCGCGACGAGCTCTATGTCGAGGAGCTGATCACCCGCGCGCGCCACGTCGAGGTGCAGATCCTCGGCGACCGCACCGGCGCCATCGCCGCTTTGGGCGAGCGCGAGTGCAGCGTGCAGCGCCGCTTCCAGAAGATCATCGAGATCGCGCCCGCGCCGCACCTCGACGACGGATTGCGCCGGCAGATCATCGACGCCGCCGTGCGGCTGGCCACGAGCGTCGGCTACTTCAACCTCGGCACCTTCGAGTTCCTTCTCGACGTCTCGGGCCGCGCCGGCGCGCAGCCCTTCGCCTTCATCGAGGCCAATGCCCGGCTGCAGGTCGAGCACACCGTCACCGAGGCGGTGACCGGCGTCGACCTGGTGCAGTCGCAGATCCGCCTGACACAGGGCAAGACCCTGAAGGAGCTCGGCCTCGACTGCGCCGAGGCGCTGGCGCCGCGCGGCTACGCCATCCAGGCGCGCGTCAACATGGAGACCATCCGACCCGACGGCACGGTGCGACCGGGCAGCGGCACGCTTACCGCCTACGAGGCGCCCAACGGGCCTGGTGTGCGCACCGACGGCTTCGGCTACACCGGCTATCGCACCTCCAACGCCTTCGACTCGCTGCTGGCCAAGGTCATCGCCCACTCGCCCTCGCGCGACTTCGCCGATGCCGTGGCGCGCACCACGCGCGCGCTGAGCGAGTTCCGCCTCGAGGGCGTCGGCACCAACATCGCCTTCCTGCGCAACGTGCTTGATCATCCCGACTTCGCCGCCGGCAAGGTCCACACGCGCTGGCTCGACGAGCATCTGCAGGATCTCGCCGCCCCGGTCGAGCAGCGGCAGCGCTTCGTGCCCGCCGCCACGTCATCCGCGACGCGCGCTTCGGGCCATGCCGGCGCGGCGGTGAAGAGCAAGGACCCGCTGGCGCTCTTCGCCCACGACGCCTCGGTGAAGGCGGAGCGCACGGCGCAGTCGGCGACCGAGACCGAAGCCGAGACCCCCGACATGATCGGGCCGGACGGATCGGTGGGCGTCGCCTCGCCGATCCAGGGCACCATCGTCGCCATCAACGTCAAGGACGGCGAGGCGGTGCGCGGTGGCCAGCAGGTCGCGGTCGTCGAGGCGATGAAGATGGAGCACGTCATCACGGCGCCGCACGCCGGCATCGTGCGCGCCATCACCATGGCGGCGGGCGACGTGGTGCGCGAGGGCTTCCCGATCGTCTTCGTGCAGCCGGCCGAGGTCGAGGGCGGCGCCGTCGCCGCCGCCGAGGCGATCGACCTCGACCACATCCGCGACGATCTGAAGGAGACCATTGCGCGGCATGCGCTGACCCTGGACGAGAACCGGCCCGACGCCGTCGCGCGGCGCCGCAAGAACGGCTACAGGATGCCGCGCGAGAACATCGAGCGGCTGGTCGACCCCGGCTCCTTCGACGAGTACTGGCCGCTGATCGTCGCGCGCCAGCACCAGCGCAACACGCTCGAGCAGCTGCGCCGCAACACGCCGGGCGATGGCGTGGTCGCCGGCATGTGCACCATCAACGGCAACTTGTTCGACGACACCCGCGCCCGCGCCGCCCTGGTGCACTACGACTACACGGTGCTGGCCGGCACGCAGGGCAGCCGCAACCACTACAAGCAGGACCGGATGTTCGAGCTGGCGCATCGCTTCCGCCTGCCGATGATCCTGTTCGGCGAGGGCGGCGGCGGACGGCCGGGCGACGATTACATTGGCCCGCGCGTCGCCATCGACACCAAGACCTTCACCACCTACTCGCAGCTCTCCGGCCTGGTGCCGATGATCTCGGTGGTCAACGGACGCTGCTTCGCCGGCAACACCGCGCTGGTGGCCTGCGCCGACGTCATCATCGCGACCGAAGGCTCCACCCTGGGCATGGGCGGGCCGGCGATGATCGAGGGCGGCGGGCTCGGCATCTACACGCCCGAAGAGGTCGGCCCGATGTCGTTCCAGGTGCCCAACGGCGTCGTCGACATCCTGGTGAAGGACGAGTTCGAGGCGGTCGACACGGTGAAGAAGTACCTCTCGTACTTCCAGGGCGCGATCAAGCAGTACGAGGCGCACGACCAGCGCACCCTGCGCGCCGCGATCCCCGAGAATCGTCTCAGGCTCTACGACATGCGCCAGATCCTGCACACGCTCGCCGACAAGGACTCGGTGCTGGAGATCCGGCCGAAGTTCGGCATCGGCATCATCACCGCCTTCGCCCGCTTCGAGGGACGGCCGATGGGCGTGATCGCCAACAACCCGCACCACCTCGCCGGCGCGATCGATTCCGACGGCGCCGACAAGGGCGCGCGCTTCATGCAGCTGTGCGACGCCTTCGACATCCCGGTGCTCAACCTGATCGACTGCCCGGGCATCATGGTCGGCCCCGAGGTCGAGCGCACGGCGCTGGTGCGCCACTGCACGCGGCTGTTCAACGTCGGCGCCAACATGACCGCGCCGCTGTTCACCGTGGTCGTGCGCAAGGCCTACGGCCTGGGCGCGCAGGCGATGCTGGGCGCCGGCTCGCTGGTCGGCTTCTTCTCCATCGCCTGGCCGACCGCGGAATTCGCCGGCATGAACATCGAGGGCGCGGTCAAGCTGGGCTACCGCAAGGAGCTGATGGCGATCGAGGACCCCGGCGCGCGGCTCGCGGAGTTCCAGCGCATGACGGCGGAGGCCTACGACACGGCCAAGGCGGTCAACGCGGTGATGGGCGGCGGCATCGACGACGTGATCGATCCCGCCGCGACGCGGCAATGGATCGTCAACGGGCTGAAGCGGCTACCGCCGGTGCCGGTAAGGACGGGGAAGAAGTATCCGTACGTCGATACGTGGTGAGAGCTACGCCTGCGAATTCTGAGTGCGAAAGCAGAGTCTCCTTGTCATCCTGAGCGCAGCGAAGGATCCAGGGATGCCGCATGGATCCTTCGCTGCGCTCAGGATGACAGGGTGCGCCCGACTTCCCGATAAAGAGAACCCACTACCTTCCCCCGCTGGCGGGGGAAGGTGCCCGAAGGGCGGATGGGGGTGGTTGTCGAAGGCGAACGTAACCTCGCAAGACGGATCACATCTGGCCGCGCGAGCCACCCCCATCCGGCGCTCCGCGCCACCTTCCCCCGCCAGCGGGGGAAGGTAGTGGCGAGAACCGCACGGGCGATCAGAAGCGCAGGCGCATGCCGACTGCCAGCGGAACCAGCGTGCCGG
>JBFXAZ010000163.1:0-9482 GCA_050183765.1 Reyranellaceae bacterium
GAAGGACCTCGCGGTCGGCGAGCCCATGCTAGCGTGGCGACCGCCCGCACACCCGCCTGGTCCTTCGCTACCGCTCTGGACGACGGAGAGATCCCATGCCCGCCATCACGATGAAGGACCGGCTTGCCGCGGCGCGCGGCAAGCCGCCGGAGGAGGCGAAGTTCTACTGGTCCGGCGGGCCGGTCGAGGTCGCCGAGCGCACGTATTTCCAGTCGCTGTTCTCCGGCGTCACCGGCTTCGACACCGATGACGGCATCGTGCTGGTCGATTCCGGCATCGAGCGGCTGGGCGCGGCGCTCAACGCGCTCCTGCGCCAGAAGACGACCGCGCCGATCCACACCGCGATCTTCACCCAGGGCCATGTCGATCACGCCTATGGCCTGAAGCACTTCCTCGCGCCGGGCCAGGCGACGCCGCGCGTGGTGGCGCATCGCGCCATGCCGGCGCGCTTCGCCCGCTACGCGCTGACCCAGGGCTACAACGCCGCGATCAACGCGCGCCAGTTCGGCGGCACGGCGGAATGGGCCGAGAAGAATCCCGAGACCTTCCGCGATTTCGGTCCGCCCGCGATCCCGCCCGACACGCTCTATGACGAGCGCATCGACCTGACGGTGGGCGGCGTGCGCTTCGAGGTGCATCACAGCCGCGGCGAGACCGACGACCACACCTGGGTGTTCTGCCCCGAGCGCTCGGTGCTGTGCCCCGGCGACCTGTTCATCTGGGCGGTGCCCAATGCCGGCAATCCGCAGAAGGTGCAGCGCTATCCCTGGGACTGGGCGCGCGGCCTGCGGCTGATGGCCGGCAAGGAGCCGCAGACCATGTGTCCGGGCCACGGCGCGCCCGTGGTGCGCCAGCCGGCGCTGATCCGCCGCATGCTGCTGGAGACCGCCGATTTCCTCGACGCCATCGTCGAGCGCACCATCGCCGTGCTGAACAAGGGCGCGCCGCCGCATGCCGACATCGTGCACGCGGTCGAGCTGCCGAAAAGCGACTCGCCCTGGTTGCAGCCGGTCTACGACGACACCGAATTCATCGTGCGCTCGATCATCCGCTTCTACGGCGGCTGGTGGAACGGCCGGCCCAGCGAGCTGAAACCGGCGCCGCGCGACGCGCTTGCCCGCGAGATCGCCCAGCTCGCCGGTGGCGTCGACCGGCTGCTGGAACGCGCCCTGGCGCTGCTGCAGAAGGGCGAGATCCGCCTGGCCTGCCACCTCGCCGACAGCGCGCTGGAGGCGGCGCCCGAGCTGCCCGAGGTACGCGAATCGGTGGCGGCGATCTACGAGCTGCGCGCCGGGCTCGAGCCCAGCCTGATGGGCCAGAATCTGTGCCACTCGGCCGCCGCCTATGCCCGCAAGGGCCGTCCGTTCGTATAGCCCCGCCGCCCGTGGCAATGATAGGTTGCCGCCATGGATGGGCGCGCGTTCACCAATCTGTTGAAGAATCAGCTCGGCAAGCTGGCGCTCAGGATTCCCCTGTCGTGGATCAACGTCGCCACCGGCGGCGCGCCTGTCATGCTCGACGGCCAGACGCTCGACACCCGCGCGCAATGGCTGCTGCGGGTGTTCGAGCAGTCCGGCCACCCGGCCTTCCACGAGATGCCGGTGAGCGAAGGGCGGCCGCTGTTCACCGAGACCATGCTGTCGCTGGCGACGCCGATGACGCCGTTCAGGACGCCCGAGATCGGCGAGCTGGTCGACCGCGCCATCGACGGGCCCGGCGGCAAGCTGCCGCTGCGCATCTACCGCCCGTCCGGCCTGGGCGCGCAGCGCGTGCCGGCGATCCTGTGGCTGCACGGCGGCGGCTGGACCCTGGGCAGCCTCGACGCCTATGACCCGCCCTGCCGCTTCCTCGCCGCGCGCGGCAATTGCGTGGTGATCTCGGTCGACTACCGCCTGGCGCCGGAGCACCGCTTCCCGGCCGCGCTCGAGGATTGCCTCGCCGCCTGGCGCTGGCTCGCCGCCTCGACCGACCAGCTGGGCATCGACGCTTCGCGCCTGGTGGTCGCCGGCGATTCAACCGGCGGCACCTTGGCGGCCGTGCTGGCCAACCAGGTGCGCCACGACGCGGTCAAGCCGGCGCTGCAGGTGCTGGTCTATCCGGCCACCGACCTGCGCATGGAGTCGCGCTCCTACGAGCTGTTCGGCGAGGGCTTCTTCTTCACGCGCAAGGGCATGGCATGGGCGCGCGCCAACTACCTCGGCGACGATCCGGCCCTGATCGACGATCCCCGCGTCTCGCCGCTGCGCACCGAGGATCTGAGCGGCGTGGCGCCGGCGCTGGTCTACACCGCGGGCTTCGACCCGCTGCGCGACGAGGGCATCGCCTACGCCAACAAGCTGCGCGCGGCCGGCGTCAAGACGATCCATCGCAACTTCGACAGCCTGATCCACGGCTTCGTCGGCATGGGCGCGGTGATCCAGGCTGCGGCGCGCGCCATGGACGACATCGTCGCCGGCCTGCGCCACGAGCTGGCGAACCTGTCGTGACGCAGCCGGCGACCGACGCGGCACCCAAGCGCGCGCGCGTGCGCGAGCGCAAGAAGGCCAACAACCGCGCCGCCCTGCTGGCCGCCGCGCGCGCGGTGTTCGCCGAGATGGGCTTCGGCGCCGCCAGCGTGCGCGACATCGTGCGCCGCACCGATCTGGCGACCGGCACCTTCTACAACTACTTCGAGGACAAGGACGCGATCTTCGCCGCCGTGGTCGGCGAGATCACCGACGAGCTGGTGCGCCGGCACCGCCAGGGCCGCGCCAGGGCAAGCACGGCGGAGGAATTCCTGCGCCGCCACTTCGAGGTCTATTTCAGCTTCATCGCCGAGGATCCCGAGCTGGTGGCGCTGGCGCAGCGCAACGTCACCGCGATCCGCACCCTGTTCGACAAGCCCGATGTCCGCGCCCTGCATCGCGCCCTGATCGAGGACCTGGGCGAGGCGATGGCCAAGGGCGTGCTGCCGCCGCTCGACGTCTACTATCTCGCCGCCGCCATGGGCGGCATCGCCTTCGAGATCTCGCTGGTGATGGTGACGCGCACGCCGGTCGACGCGGCCGAGGCGACCGCGTTCGCCACCCGGCTGGCGCTGGCCGGGGTCACGTCGGCGCAGCGCTGATCAGCGGTGCTCGATGATGGTGTATTCGGCGTCCGTGGCGCGGGCACGCTGCACGCGCGCCGGCACCGGGCGCGGCGAGCCGTGGGCCATCGAGGTGGCGGCCTCGAACAGGCCGCTGAACCAGCTGCGCGCCTTGTAGACCAGCACGCCCACCGCCAGCGCGATCGCCACCACGGCGATCACCGCAACGCCGAAAGCCAGCAGCGCGGCCGCCGCGAAGGCGAGCGCGATCAGGCGCAGCCAGACGCTCAGGGGCAGACGCGCAAGCAAACGGGTCAGTGGCATCCTTTTGCCTCCATCCGGCGCAGGCCATTTCCGCACGCGGATTCAACACAAGACATAGGCGCGCCGGCCGGATTTGTCACCCCCGGGGGCCTAGCCGTCGGACACTGATACGTTGATTTCCCCCAGTTGGATCCGGGCGCCCGGCTCGAGCCGGACGGTGTCGAAAGCCGCCAATTTCCGCCCCTCGACATGCGTGCCGTTGGTCGAATCGAGGTCCTCGACACTGAGCACCCCCTGGGCATCGATGCGGAACCGCGCGTGGCGGCGCGACAAACTGTCGTCCGGCCAGGCGAGGTCGCAGTAGCGCGACTGGCGGCCGAAGATCAGCCCCTCGGCGCCGCGCAGGGTGGCCGCATCGAGCTCGAGGTCGACCGGCACCCCGCCGCGCCCGGTGCCGACCAGCCGCCAGGCGACGCGCCGGGTCGCGGGCTCCGGCACCACGGTGCCGGGCAGCAGGCGCCAGGCGCGCACCGGCCGCGCGATGTTCTTGAGATGTTGCGGCCCCAGGTCCTCGAACACGCAGGCGACGCGGCCGCCGACGCTTTCGCGCAGCCGGTCCGAGACGCAGATGCCGCCCGGCTCGGCCAGCCCCTGCAGACGCGCGGCGAGGTTCACATCGTCGCCGAAGACGTCGCCGTCGGCGCCGACCAGCACCTCGCCGACATTGAGCCCGATGCGCGCCAGCATGCGCCGTTCCTCGTCGAGCTCGGCGTTGCGCCGGATCATCGCCGCCTGCAGGTCGAGCGCGCAGGCCACGGCGGCCACCGCGCCGGCGAACTCCGAGAGGATCGCGTCGCCCGCCGTGTTGGCGACGCGCCCGCCATGCGCGGCGATCGCCGGAATCCAGACGTCGCGGCGCAGCGCGATCAGGTCGGTGAGCGTGCGCGTCTGCGCGCCCTCCATCATCCGGCTGTAGCCGGCGATATCGGCAATCAGGATCGCGGCCGAGCGGCGCTGCATGGCCATCACGCCTTCTCCCCGCGCAGGCGGGGAGAAGGTGCCGAGCGCCAGCGAGGCGGATGAGGGGCTTCCTTGAGCAACGCCGGACACGGTGGTTGTCGAGACTCCGCGAAGCCCCTCATCCGCCCTTCGGGCACCTTCTCCCCGCCTGCGCGGGGAGAAGGGAAGACGCCAACGCCCCTCACGGCTGCACGGGGAAGACGCGGTAGCCGCCGCCCTGCGCCAGGAAGCCGGCGCTGCGCTGGCCGGCGACGCCGACCGGCGCCAGGTCAGGGCCGGTGGCCTCGAGCGCGACATAGGCGCGGCCGCCATGCCGCACGAGGTCGTCGCCCTTGTGCGGCGGCAGACTGGCGGCGACGAAGACGTGGCCGGGCAGCGTGACGAACACGAGCTGCAGCGACGGCGCCAGCGTGCGCAGGATCGCGCCCAGCGCCACGCTCTTGCTGTCGCACTCGCCCTTGTTGATCTTGAACATCGCCGGCGGCGCCGCGAAGTCGAGCCCGCCCGCCGTGCGCGGGTCGTGGAAATCGTCGTAGGGGATCGTCTGGACGAAATTCAGCGCGTGCGTCACCAGCGCGCGCTCCTCGCCGCCCAGCGCGCGCAGCGCATCGGCCGCCGGCCGCAGGATCGGGCCGAAATGCCGCGCCGCAGCAGCGTGATCGACGTAGATCTCGTTGCCCTCGGCCCGGCGGTAGTGGTTCACCAGGTAGAGGCCGCGCGCGTTGTCGAGGATGACGGGCAGGCGCTGGTTGAAGCGGCGCACGCGCGCGGGATCGCCCTGCATGGCGAAGTCGACGGCTTCCCCGGCGTAGCGCGTGGTGACGGTGACCCCTTCGCGCCGCCCCGCCTCGATCGCCGCCGCCTGGACGTGTCGGTAGAGGTCGGTGATGCTGAAGGTGCGGAACGAGTCCATCGCCGCCTCGACCTCGGCCGTCGGCAGGCGAAAGGCGATGCGCCGGTCGCGCTTCTCGAAGTCGCGCCAGGTGAAGCTGAAATCCACCATCGCGCCCGCCGGCCGTTGCTGGAAGGCGAGCTGCTGCGCCGTCGCCGGCCCGATCCCGGCGATCGACGCGGCAAGCGCGCCGCCGATCGCGGCGCGCCGGGTGACAGCGGCCATCAGCGCCCCTTGAACACCGGCTTGCGCTTGGCCGCCAGCGCGGCAAGCCCCTCGCGCAGATCCTCGGATTCGGCGCAGACCTTCATACGCGCGCGCACCGCCTTCTCGTCGAGCTGGTTGGCGGCGATCTGGTTGAGCGCCACCTTCATCGCCTGCAGCGCCAGGGGCGCGCCGTTGGCCACCGTCGCGGCCAGCTCGTCGACACGCGCCTTGAACTCGTCGCGCCCGACCAGCCAGTCGACATAGCCGACGCGCAGCAGCTCCTCGCCCTCGAACTCCTCGGCCAGCAGGTAGAAGCGCTTGGCGACGCCGGGGCCGACGCGCTCGATGAAGCGGCGCATGCCGCTGGGGTAGTAGTGCAGGCCCAGCCGCGCCGGCGGCACGAAGGCGCGCATGCCGTGGATGCCGATGCGGAAGTCGCAGGCGATGGCGAGGTCCGTGCCGCCGCCGTAGACGCCGCCGTTGAAGGCGCCGATGGTCGGCACGCGCAGCGATTCCAGCCGATCGCACAGCACCTCGAAGCCGCTCTTGCCCTGCGGCTCCTTCGCCGCGCCCGCCTTCGGCTGCTCGGCCCCGCGCGCGCGCAAGGTGCCGAGGTCGAAGCCGGCGCAGAACGTCTTCTCGCCGGCGCCGGTCAGCACCAGCACGCGCACGTCGCCGGCCGTCTCGACGGTTTCGAGATGGCCCATCAGGGCGCGGATGTCGTCATTGTCCAGCCGGTTGTGCTTGGCCGGATTGTTCAGGGTGATGGTGGCCCGGGGGCCGTCGACGGTGAGCAGGACTGTGTCGGTCATGGCCCTATTCTATCGTCCGATATCGGGCGCGTCAGCGGCTTCGCCGTCATGTTGATGACAGGAACCGTCACGGTCCTTAGGCTGACGGTCCCCAATCACGGCCTCCCGGAGCCTCCGATGTCCCGTACCCCGCTGTTTCGGCTGATGCGTCGCGGACTGATCGAGGCGGCGATGGGCGAGCGCGAGCTCTCGCGCCGCTCCTTCCTGCGCGGTGCGGGCGGGCTGGCGGTCGCCGCCGGTCCGCTGGCCGCCTGTGCCGAGGCGGTGGCGCCGTCGGCCTCCTCGCCGCCGCCCTCGGGCGAGCCGGTGATCGTGATCGGCGGCGGGTTGGCGGGGCTCACGGCGGCGCACGAGCTGGGCAAGCGCGGCGTGCCGGTGACGCTCTACGAAGGCTCCTCGCGCATCGGCGGGCGCGTCTGGACGGCGGAGCGCTTCAACCGGTCGGGCCAGTTCATCGAGCTGGGCGGCGAGCTGGTCGACAGCGACCACGACGCCCTGAAGGGATTGTGCAAGGAGCTCGGCGTCGGCCTGCAGAGCTTCCCCAAGCCCGGCACCTGGCTGACCGAGGGGATCTACGTCCACCAGGGTCGGGTCTATTCCGGCGCCGAGTTCAAGCGCGGGCTGGCGCCGCTGATGGCCGCCGTGCGGCGCACGCATCTGGAGATCGGCGGGCCGACGCGCCGCCTCGACATCACCTGGGCGACGCCGCGCGGCGCGGCGCGCTTCGACCGCATGTCGCTCACCGAGTATCTCGACGGCATTCGCGACCTCGAGCCCTGGGTGCGCGACATGGTGCGCATGGGCTATGTTGGCGAGATGGGCGACGAGACCGACCGGCAATCGGCGCTCAACCTCATCCTGCTGGTCAATCCCGACAAGGCCAACCTGTACGGCGACAGCGACGAGGGCGCGCGCATCGCCGGCGGCGGCTCGACGCTGACCCGCGCGCTGCACCAGGCGGTCGTCAAGCGCGGCGGTGCCGAGACGGTGCGCACCGGCCACGTGCTGACGGCGATCCGCGAACGCGGTCCATCGCTGGAACTGGTGTTCGACCAGAATGGCCGCACCGTGACGGTGCCGGCATCGCGCGTGGTGATGACGATCCCGTTCACCACCCTGCGCCAGGTCGAGGGCGTCAAGGCGCTGCCGCTGCATCCGCTGAAGCAGCGTGCCATCGCCGAATACAATCTCGGCTCCAACACCAAGTCGATGCTCGATTTCGATTCGCGCATCTGGCGCACGCCGGGCGAGAAGCTGCCGGCATTCACCGGCGGCATGACCACCGACACGGTGCACCAGGCCTTCTGGGAGACCAGCCGCGGCCAGGACGGGCCCAACGGCATCCTCACCAACTATCTCGGCGGCGACGCCGGCCGCGCCTTCGACGGCAAGGGCCGCGCCGCGGTCGACTATCTCGGCAGCCTCGATCCGCGCATCCGCGCCGCCTTCACCGGCGGGCATCGCTTCATGAACTGGAGCCGGCACCGCTTCGCGCTGGGCTCCTATTCCTGCCAGAAGCCGGGCCACTACAGCTTCTTCGGCATGGAAGGCCAGCCCGAGCTGGGCGGCCGCCTGCTCTTCGCCGGCGAGCACACCAGCACCGACTATTCGGGCTTCATGAACGGCGCGGTGGAGAGCGGCCAGCGCGTGGCCAACGAGATCACCGGCGCGCGACGGGTCGCGCAGGCGGCCTGACTTCGTTCTCCCCGCAGGCCGAGGCGCTCGCATATGGACTCAAGTCTACCTTCCCCCGGAGGGGGAAGGTGGCGCGCAGCGACGGATGGGGGATGTCTCAACGAGTTCGGTGTCTGGCTTCAACATCCCCCATCCGCCCTTCGGGCACCTTCCCCCTCCGGGGGAAGGTAAGGCCACGTCAAATCGGCCACGTGTGATCGCTCTGCCCGCGTCCGGTTGCCGGTCCCGGGGCGTACCGCCTATGGTGACCGGTAATCCATGCCGTCCGTCCCCGAGGAAACGCCATGACCTATACCGCGCCACTCGCCGACATGCGCTTTGCGCTGCGCGAGGTCGCCGGGCTGTCCGAGATCGCCGCCCTGCCCGGCTACGAGAACGCCACCGACGACATGGTCGACGCCGTGCTCGAGGAGGCCGCCAAGCTGGCCGGTGGCGCGCTGGCGCCGCTCAACAAGCAAGGTGACGTCCAGGGCGCGCGGCTGGAGAACGGCGTGGTGCGCACGCCCGACGGATTCCCGGATCTGTACAAGCAGATGGTCGAGGGTGGCTGGAACTCGCTGCCCTTCGATCCGGCCTTCGGCGGCCAGGGCATGCCGTGGCTGCTGGCGACCGCGGTGCAGGAGATGTGGCAGTCCGCCAACATGGGCTTTGCGCTGGTGCTGCTGCTCAACCAGGGCGCCATCGACGCCATCGAGCATCACGGCTCGGAGGCGCAGAAGCAGACCTACCTGCCGAAGATGGTGAGCGGCGAGTGGACCGGCACCATGAACCTCACCGAGCCGCAGGCCGGCTCCGATCTCGGCACCCTGCGCTGCAAGGCGGTGAAGAACGGCGACCACTACCTGATCAGCGGCCAGAAGATCTTCATCTCCTACGGCGATCACGACATGGCCGAGAACATCGTCCATCTCGTGCTGGCCCGCACGCCGGATGCACCCGCCGGCGTACGCGGCATCTCGCTGTTCATCGTGCCCAAGGTGATCGTCAACGCCGACGGCAGCCTGGGCAGGCACAACGACGTGCGCGTCGCCAGCATCGAGCACAAGCTCGGCCAGCACGCCAGCCCGACCTGCGTCATGGCCTTCGGCGACCAGGGCGGCGCGGTCGGCTACCTCGTGGGCGAGGAAGGCCGCGGGCTCAGCTACATGTTCACCATGATGAACAACGCGCGCCTGAATGTCGGCGTGCAGGGCCTGTCGATCGCCGAGCGCGCCTACCAGCAGGCGCTGGCCTTCGCGCGCAACCGCGTGCAGAGCAAGGACGACACCCAGGCGTCGAACGACGGCGTGCCGATCATCCGCCACGCCGACGTGCGCCGCATGCTGATGACCATGAAGGCGACCATCGAGGCGATGCGCGGGCTGGGCTATTACGGCGCCGCCGCCACCGACCTGGCGCTGCGCCAACCCGACGCCGAGCAGCGCAAGCGCGCGCAGTACCGGCTCGATCTGCTGATCCCGAACATCAAGGCGTGGTTCACCGATTCCGGCAACGAGATCGCCTCGCTGGGCGTGCAGATCCATGG
>JBFXAZ010000164.1:0-9346 GCA_050183765.1 Reyranellaceae bacterium
CCGCACATCGTTGAGCTGGGGCCACGGCGCGTTGCAGTACGCCGAAGTCACCGTCAATCTCGCCAACGAGGGCCGGATCACGCGCTGCATCAACCACGAGATCATGCACGTCTTCGGCCTGCGATCGCACGCTCACGCTTCCGCCAGCGTGCTGAGCTACACCCACTCGAATTTCACGCGGCCCTCGGCGATCGATCGCCTGATGATCGAGACGCTCTACGACACGCGGCTGACGCCGGGCACGAGCGCCGCCAGCGCCACCCGGATCGCCTGCTCGATCATGGCGGACAAGCTGGGTGCCAGCGAGTCGGAGCGTACCCGACAGTGCCAGGGGCGCGACCTGCGCAATGGCGGATTGTTCACGTCGCTCAGCCACGACCGCGACTGATGCGCTGATTCCAGCGACACGCATGCGCCGACGAGCACGGTTGCGATCGCGCTCGTGTTCGGAGCGACGCCAGACGGCTACTCGCGGACAGGGGCCGAGGCTCGAGGTCCCCGCCCCTGCTCCATCCTTGTGACGCCCGCTCCTGGCGTGCGCCGCGCAGCACACCAGGTCTGCTTCGACTCAGCGGGCGCAGCGTTGGGCGGAGATCCGGGCGATGCGGTCGTACTCGCCGCGAATACCGCCGGTTTGCGTGAAGGAGATCGTCAGCGCGCCGCTCCCGGCCGGCCGGATATAGAAGACGCCGATCGGATCCTCCGCCTGGTCGTGGCCACGAATGTACATGTTGACCACGGCCTCCTGGCTCGGAGGCGGCGATACGCGCGGCCAGGCGCGAAACTGTGGGGGCATCTGCCACATCAGACATTGTGCGACTTCGTCGTGGGTGCGGCCGTGCACGGTCGCAAGCGGTGCGTCCTGGGCCGCTGCGGCCGTCGACAGGCCGAGCAGCAGAGCGGCGATAGGTCGATTGATCATCATGACAGTCCCGATGGTTTGTGCTTGTACGCTTCTAGGGCCGCGTCTCGGCGAGCGCTTTGATCGAAGACAATCGCGCCGCCAGCGCAAAACGGGCGATACGCCGCCGGATCGGTCGGGTGCGGCTGCGATCCTCAATGCGTCATCAGCACGGGGATTCGGCAAAGCCGGAACATGTCGGTCGTGGTGCCGCCCAGCACGAACTGCTGCAGCCGGGAATGGGTGTAGGCGCCCATCACGATCAGACCGGCACCTTCGCGCTGCGCAAGATCGAGGAGAGCGGCCGTGACGTCGCGCGATGGATCGACGGTCTGTGTCGGCCGCCTGCAGCCTCGCCACACCAGATGGTCGCACAACCGGTCGGCCGAACGAACCATCGCCTCGTCGTCGCCGGCGACGAAGACGATGATGCGCTCCGCGCGCATCAGCACAGGCCGCGCGGCGGCCACCGCTCTCGCCGCCTCGCGGCTGTCGTTCCAGGCGATCACAACGGTCGACTGCCGCGAGTCGACCGGGTCCCCGGGTACGATCAGCACGGGACAGCCGCTGTCGAACAGCGCACCGTGCAGCGCCTCGTCGCCGGCCGCCGCGTAGCCGCGCGGCGAGCGCGCCAGGACGATCAGGTCGGATACGCGGCCCCAACGACCGATTTCCGCCCCGACGGACGCCACTCTTTCGTGCCAGTCGGCGCTGGAGACGGCGTCCTGTTGCGGCGACGTGCGCAAGTCCAGCCCATTCGCCTGGCGCCACCTCGCGAACCTGCTCCTCGCCTCGGACGCACGCTGCCGGTCTTGCTCCTCCAGCGATTCGACGGCGGCCAGCGGAAGATTGGCACCGCTGGAAACCAGCTCGCCGGGCGCCGCCCGCACATGCAGGCCGACAACGTGGGATGGGCCGATCCCGACGAGCGAACCCGTGACCGCCAAAGCGCCTGGGTCAGCCGCATCGTGCAGGAGGGGAACCAGGATGATTCTGTGGGACATGACAGATGCCTCCCGCCGCCGCACCGGGCAGGCCCGCACCATTCCAGCCGGCCCGCCACCGGGCATTGATCTGGCTCAGTTCTGTCCGAGGACGCCGCGGGCGCGCTCGCGAACAGCCGCGGGATCGTCGCCGGCGTCGATCACCGGCCAGTCGATCGGCCCGGTGTCGCGCCCGGCCTGCAGCGCGACGGTGTCGGCCCGCGCATCCGAGGCGTCGCGCATCCGCTGGCCGACGCGGGAAACGAGGTCGGACATCGGCGCCGCGAGCCACAGGCCGGCGAATCCCACGCCGAGCCGCGACGCCAGATCACACAACGCGTCGCGCTCGTCGCCGCGCAGATGCACCGCATCGACGATCGCGCTGTAGCCGCTGCGCAGCGTCAGTTCCGCCTTGTGACGCAGGATGCGGTAGACAGCGTCGCTGCTGTGCCGGTCATATGCCGACTCGGGCAGACGATCGTACTCGCCGACGCCGAACAGCTGCTTGCGCTCGACGTCGCTGCGCAGGTGAACGGCGCCGGGCATGCAGCCGATGCCGGGCGCGAGACGCGCGGCGAGTGTGCTCTTGCCGGTTCCCGACAGGCCGCCGATGGCCACCAGTCGCGGGGCGACCGGCGCGAGCGCCTGCTCGGCCACTGCGAAGTAGCGCTCGGCCGTCGACACCGACGCCTGCCGCTCGCGGCCGCTCATGTGGACAAGGCCGGCGGCGACCACCTTCGCGCGGATGGCGGCACGCACGCTGATGAACAGCGGCAGCGCCGCCAGCCCCGCGAGCTGCCGCTCGTCGCGCCATTCCAGCAGGTAGCGATTGAGAAGGTGGTTGGCCTCGAACGCAAAGCCGCGCTCGATCACATCCATCAGCAGGAAGGCGAAATCGTAGAGCACGTCGATGGTGGCCAGCGCTTCGTCGAACTCCAGCGCGTCGAACAGCACCGGCGTCTCGTCGAGCAGGACGATGTTGCGCAGGTGCAGGTCGCCGTGGCATCGGCGCACGAAGCCCGCCGTCGACCGCGCCGCGAGCATCGGCGCGATGCGTTCGACGGCCGCGTTCGAGCGGTCGGTCAGTGCGGCCACGCGCGCGGGATCGAACAGATCGGGCATCTCGTCGAGGCTGCTCCTGTTGCCTTCGATGATGCCGTGCAGGTCTGCTACGACGTCGATGCCGGCGCGCACCGCGGCGTGCTTCTGAGCCTGGACGATGGCAGCGGCCGCGCGCTCGGTCAGGACCGGCGTCAACCCGTCCTGCTCGGCGATGCGGTCCAGCGTGCGCCGCTCGTCGAAGCGACGCATGTGCACGACCCACTCGACCTCGTCGCCCGGCCCGCCCAGACACAGCGCGCCGTCCCGCCGCACGACGGGCAGGACGTCGAGGTAGATGTCCGGCGCATTGGGCCGGTTGATGCGCAGCTCCGCCTCGCAGGCCTCGCGCCGCTTCGCCAAGGTCGAGAAATCCATGAAGGGGAATTTCACGGCACGCTTGATCTTGTAGGCGTCCTCGCCCGCGAGGAAGACGACCGCGCCGTGCGTGTCGATGCGCGTGACAGTCCCGGCATTCGTGGATAAGGCCGCGAGGAAGCGCAGCACCTCGTCCTGGTCCTCGACGACGTGCGCGGCTGACGCTTGAGGATTTCCTGACGTGGCGAGCATGCGCGACTCCTCGGCTCGCGACGACGTGGCTGGACGCTATCCCAAGCGCCCGGCCGATCATTGAGACAGATCAAGACAATGGCATGGCGATTGATCCATCTCATGCCGTGCCCCGCCCGGGACTGGCAACCTGTGCTCTCGCCGCATTCGGGGGCCGCTCATGCGCAAGGACCAACATGTGGGATTCTGGCTCGCCCTCGCCATGGCGATGGCGCTGTTGGTGGGCCGCGACTACTGGCAGCACCAGCAGCGGGTCGACCACATCGCCTTCAGCGAATTCCGCGCCCTGCTCGAGGCCGGCCGTGTCGGCGAGGTGGTCGTGGGGGAAACCTACGTGCGGGGCACGATCGCGAACCCCGGCCCGAACGAGAAGCCGGAATTCACCGCCGAGAAGGTGCCGACCGACGTGGCCGCCTTCCTCGACCGCTACAAGGTGCGATACCGCGCCGAGCTGGATTCAGGCTGGCTCAAGAGCATCCTGTCCTGGGTGCTGCCGACGGCGCTGTTCGCCCTGATCTGGCTCTTCGTGATGCGCCGCGTGCAGGGCAGCGGCGGGCTGCTGGCGATCGGCAAGAGCAAGGCGCGCGTCTACATTGAAAAAAGCACCGGCGTGAACTTCAGCGACGTGGCCGGCGTCGACGAAGCCAAGGATGAGCTCAAGGAGATCGTCGACTTCCTCAAGGATCCCGGCCGCAACAGCCGGCTGGGCGCGCGGCTGCCGCGCGGCATCCTGCTTGTGGGCCCGCCGGGTACCGGCAAGACCCTGCTGGCACGCGCCCTGGCGGGAGAGGCCGGCGTCCCGTTCTTCTCGATTTCCGGCGCGGAGTTCGTCGAGATGTTCGTCGGCGTGGGCGCCGCGCGGGTGCGCGACCTGTTCGAGCAGGCGCGCGCGCACGCGCCCTGCATCATCTTCATCGACGAGCTCGACGCGCTGGGCCGCGCCCGCGGCAGCTTCGCGCTCGGCGGGCACGACGAGAAGGAGCAGACGCTCAATCAGTTGCTGTCCGAGCTCGACGGCTTCGATTCGCGCTCGGGCATCGTTCTCCTGGCCGCCACCAACCGGCCCGAGATTCTCGATCCGGCGCTCCTGCGTGCCGGTCGCTTCGACCGCCAGATCCTGGTCGATCGTCCCGACAAGAAGGGCCGCACCGACGTGCTGAAGGTGCATGTGCGCAAGATCCGCCTGGCCACCGAGGTCGACCTCGAGCAGATCGCCGCACTCACCCCCGGCTTCACCGGCGCCGATCTTGCGAACCTCGTCAACGAGGCGGCGCTGCTTGCCACCCGGCGCGACGCGGCGGAGGTGACGCTCGACGATTTCACGCAGGCGATCGAGCGGATCGTCGCCGGTCTGGAGAAGCGCAGCCGCATCCTCAATCCTCGCGAGCGGCGTACCATCGCGGTGCACGAGGTCGGCCACGCGCTTTGCGCCATGGCCTTGCCGGGTGCCGACGCGGTGCAGAAGATCTCGATCATTCCCCGCGGCATCGGCGCGCTGGGCTATACGATACAGCGGCCTACGGAAGACCGATTCCTGATGGACCAGAGCGAGCTGGAGACCAAGCTCACGGTGCTGCTCGGCGGGCGCGCCGCCGAGATGCTGCGGTTCGCCGCGGTGTCGACCGGCGCCGCCGACGACCTGCGCAAGGCCACCGACATCGCCCGCAGCATGGTCACCCGCTTCGGCATGGTGCCGGAACTGGGAGTCGTGGCCTACGACGCCGAGACCGCGCCGCTTCTGTCGCCGGTGCAGGCGATGCCCGCGCCGCGCTGGTACAGCGAGGCGACGGCGGCGCGCATCGACACGGCCGTCCATCGCATCATCGACGCCGCGCTGGATCGCGCCCGCTCTATCCTCGGCGCGCATGCCGCGCTGCTCGACGAGACGGTCGAGAAGCTGCTGGAGCATGAAACCCTGGGGCCCGCCGATCTGGAGCCGCTGGCCCGCCGCGTCGCGCTGCCGAAGGCGGCCTAGCCATGCGCGCGATGGTCCTGGAGCAACCCGGTCGGCCGCTGGTCCTCAAGGACGTGCCGGACCGGCGCGCGGGCCCCGGCCAGGTCCTCGCGCGCGTCGCCGCCTGCGCGGTCTGCCGGACCGATCTGCACGTCGTCGACGGCGAGCTGACCAGCCCGAAGCTGCCGCTGATCCCGGGCCACGAGATCGTGGCACGCGTGTTGCGCTGCGGCGAGGGCGTCGAGGGCTTCAGCGAGGGCATGCGGATCGGCATTCCCTGGCTCGGCTGGTGCTGCGGCGAATGCGAACACTGCCGCCATGGCCGCGAGAACCTGTGCGCGCAGGCACGTTTCACCGGCTACCAGATCGACGGCGGCTACGCCGATACCGTGGTCGCCGACGCGCGCTTCTGCTTCGCGCTGCCGGACGGCTACGACGATCTGCACGCGGCCCCCCTGCTGTGCGCCGGACTGATCGGCTGGCGTTCGCTGGTGAAGGCGGGCGAGGAGGCCAGGCGCCTCGGCATCTACGGTTTCGGCGCGGCCGCCCATATCGTCGCCCAGGTGGCGCGCTGCCAGGGCCGCGAGGTGTACGCCTTCACGCGGGCGGGCGACGACCAGGCCGAGCGCTTCGCCCGCGCCAACGGCGCATGCTGGGCCGGCCCCTCGACCAGCCCGCCCCCGGTGCCGCTGGATGCGGCGATCATATTCGCGCCCGTTGGCCTGCTGGTGCCGCTGGCCCTGCGTGCCGTACGGCCTGGCGGCCGCGTCGTCTGCGGCGGCATCCACATGAGCGACATTCCCTCGTTTCCCTACGAGATATTGTGGGGTGAGCGCGAAATCGTCTCGGTGGCCAACCTGACGCGGCGGGATGCCGCCGACTTCCTGCGTCTCGCGCCCCTGGTGCCGGTACGTACCGAGGTCGTGCCGTTCGCGCTGACCGATGCCAACCATGCGCTGGCTGACTTGCGCAAAGGCGCATTGAGCGGCGCCGCCGTGCTCGTACCCTGAGCCGGAATTTTGCCGGCCGGTTGACGCGCATCAAATGACCGGCACCGGGAACGTGGCATCAGGAAACGCCCAGGAGGGATCATGACCTACAAAACCATCCTCGTTCACTGCGACGACCAGCCCCGTGCGGCGACACGCATCAAGCTCGCGATCGACCTCGCCCGGCGTCACGATGCGCATCTCATCGGCATGTCGGTGGTCGCCCCGCCGCAATTGCCGGTGGACATGATGGGCGGCGCGGCGACCGGCGATATCTATACCCTCCTCGAGGAAAGCAACCGCACGCGGCTCGCCGGGGCCAAGGCCGCGTTCGAACGCGAAACCAAGGCCGCCGGCCTGAGCGCCGAGTTCATCGACCGGGTCGACGAGCCCGTCGATGCCTTCGCCACGGCGCTGCGCTATGCCGATCTCGCCGTCGTCGGCCAGCGCGCCGAGGACAGCGGCGAGCCCGATCTGCCGGAATCGGTCGCCATCGCGTCCGGCCGGCCGGTGATCGTCGTGCCGTATATCGGCTACACGAAGCCGATCGGCGGCAACGTGCTGCTGGCGTGGAACGCCAGCGCCCAGGCCGCGCATGCGGCGACGGCCGCCCTGCCGCTGCTCGCCAAGGCCAAGCAGGTCACCCTGCTCGTGGTCGACGGGCCGGGCAACGATGCGCATGGCGAGGAGCCCGGCGCCGACGCCGCGCGCTGGCTGGCGCGACACGGCGTGAAGATCACCGTGCAGCGCGAATCGTCGGGCGACACCGACATCGGCGACGTCATCCTCTCGCGCACCCTCGATTTCGACATCGACCTGATCGTCATGGGCGTCTATGGCCACTCGCGCTTCCGCGAGTTCGTGCTGGGCGGCGCCAGCTCGACGGTGCTGTCGTCGATGACCGTGCCCGTCCTGATGGCGCATTGAGAGGCGCAGATCCGAGATGTCCCACTATCACGCCATCGTCTGGCTCGACCATCTGGAAGCCAAGATCTTCCACTTCAACGCGACCGATGTGGAGGGGACTGCGATCAGCTCGCATTCCCCCAATCGGCACCTGCACCACCGTGCGGGCACGCGCACGGGCAACCGCGCGCCCGATGATCACGCTTTCTTCGACGCCATCGTGGACGCGCTCAAGGGCGCGCAGGAATGGCTGATCGTCGGGCCAGGACTGGCGAAGACGGCGTTCGTCAACTACGTGCGCGACCATCACCCGACGGTCAGCGGCAGCATCGTGCTTGTCGAGACGCTCGACCATCCGACCGATGGCGAGTTGGTGGGCTTGGCGCGCAAGCGTGCGGCGGCGGTCGACAGGATGCTGCAGCAGTAACTTGGCGCGCACGAATAACGAAGCGAGGGGGTCGCCGCCCGCAGCGGCGGCCCCTTTTGTTTCACAAGGCGACGTTCATTCCTCGAACGGGTCGACGTGCGCCTCCGACATCGACTTTGCCAACGCCCTGTAGTGTGTGCGCAGCTCCTCTTCGGTCCCGCCGGTGGCCTTGCCGAGCGCGGCGAACAGCTTCCGGCTCGGCGCATTGCCGGCGCCTATGAATGCGATGAAGATCTCGTCGATGCTTTCCGGACCCAGCACGTCAGCCTCCGTCAACCAGCGATAGCAGCATCGCATCGACCGATTCCGCCGGCGCTGATCTGCATCAAGGGATTCCTGGAAGGCTGCTGGCAGGGTGCCGCGGACGGCTGATATCGGAGATGACGTGCTCATCGCAATGCTGGTCTGTGTGGCGCTCGTCCTCAGCACCATCCTGATCCACTACGAGGTGCTGCGCCTGGCATCGGAGCATGTGCACGACCTGCCGATCGCGCCGCGCCTGCGCATCATCCCGGTCGTCATCGCCGCCTTCATCGGCCACACCCTGGAAGTCTGGCTCTATGGCATCGCCTATTGGGCGATGACCGCTCATTCGCCGCTCGGTGCGGTCGTCGGCGCGGGACCGCTGGGCACCGAGGACTACATCTACTTCTCCGCCGTCACCTACACGTCGCTGGGATTCGGCGACCTTGTCCCCCAGGGACATCTGCGGCTGGTAGCCGGTGTCGAAGGCCTCAATGGCCTGATCCTGATCGGATGGTCGGCCTCCTTCACCTACCTCGCGATGGAGCGCTACTGGCCCCTGCACCGCGATCCGACGGGCAATCGCCGTGTGCGCACGCGGCCCAGATCGCCGCGTGAGCTACACTGATGTGAGGCGCCGATCAGGCCGCGGGAGTCACGGCAACCACGCGAAACGGGCGCTGGATGCCGTCGTGCTCGGTGACCGAGACGTATTCGCCGACCTTGAAGCGATGCTTGTCGAACCGGAAGATCGGCTCGTCGTCGTCCTCGCCCGGCCGGTAGGAGAACAGCCAGTTGGAGCGGCGATGGATGAGGTTCCCGACTTCGTCGTCCTCGCCCTGCCAGAAGCGGCGCACCGTGCATCGGGCCTTGTCGCGTTGCCAGCGGGTAGCATCGAGCAGGCCATGGCGCGTCAGCGGCGCGTTGAATTCATAGCCGCAGCCGGCGCTGCCATCGGGAAAGTCGGGCGTCCGGGCGAGTTCGAGGCGGATCTTCTTCAACGACATGGATGGTGCTCGGGCTCCCTGGCTGACCACGCGGGGCGTGTCGGGGGAAAGCGATAGTGCGCCGATGCACGCGACGCGTTGATCCGCGTCAATCCACTGTCCTGACCCGCCGAGTTCGAGCTGCAGGCAGCCGGACAGCGCGGCTAGCCCGGATATCTCACAGGGAGGAAGGGAGAGCGGCAAGTTGGCGTAGGCCGGCGTGCGAGGAGAATAGCCATCGATTGCGGCGCGCTGTGCGAGGCGCGGGCGAGGCTGAGGGCCGCGTTGT
>JBFXAZ010000165.1:0-9323 GCA_050183765.1 Reyranellaceae bacterium
TTGTCCAGCCCGGCCGCCGTCTGTGCGTGCATGAGGGCCTGCGTGCCGCGCTGGCGGCCAAGAGCGCGCAGGAAGCGGCCGAGGCGGTTCATGTACTTTCCTTCTCCCCGCCTTCGCGGGGAGAAGAAAAGAGCCGTGCGTTGTCACGCCCCGTCCAGCCACTGAACGATGCGCGCGCGATCGCTGTCCAGATCGGGCGCCGGCGGACGCGTCGTGGGATCGGCGAAGGCCGACATCTTCAGCGGGTTGCCCGCGAGCTTCAGCGCGCCGCCATTGCCGTCGGGCACCGAGACCAGCATGTTGCGTGCCGCCACCTGCGGATGTGCCAGAGCCTGCTCGATGTTGTTGATCGGACCGCAGGGCACGCCGGCCTTGCCCAGCACGCCGATCCAGTGCGCCGTGGTATTGGTCTTGAGCACCGATTCGATCTCGTCCTGGATCTTCAGATAGCTCTTCAGACGCAGCGCGTTGCTCTTGTAGGCCGGGTCCGCCGCCATGTCGGCGCGGCCCAGCGCCTCGCATGTCTTGAGCCAGAGCCCGTCGTTGCCGGCGGCGATGATCAGGAAGCCGTCGCCGGTGCGGAAGGCCTGGAAGGGCGTGATGGTCGGATGGCGCGCGCCCAGCGGGCCGGGGATCTCGCCTTCGACCTGGTAGCGCATCACCGCGTTCTCGAGCAGCGCGATCTGGCAGTCGAACATGGCGATGTCGACCTTGGTCGACTCGCCGGTGCGGAAGCGGTGCAGCAGCGCGGCATTCACGGCGATCGCCGTGTAGAGGCCGGCGCCGATATCGCCGATCGACATGCCGACGCGTGCCGGCGGCACTTCGGGATAGCCCGTGACGCTCATGACGCCGCCCATGCCCTGCACGACCATGTCGTAGGCCGGGTCCTTGGAATTGGGGCCGGTGTGGCCGAAGCCCGAGGCCGAGGCGTAGATCAGCTGCGGGTATTTCGGGTGCAGCTGCTCCCAACCGTAGCCCAGCTTCTCCATCGTGCCCGGCCGGAAGTTCTCGACGATGACATCGGCCTTGGCCAGCAGCTTCTCGAAGATCGCCCGGTCGGCGTCGTTCTTCAGGTCGAGGGCGATCGACTCCTTGCCGCGGTTGACCGAGGCGAAATACATCGAGCGGCCCTCGATGAACGGTCCGTAGGCGCGCGCGTCGTCGCCGCCCTTGGGCGGCTCGACCTTGATCACCCGGGCGCCCAGCTCGGCCATCATCATGGTGCAGTAGGGACCCGCGAGGATGCGCGACAGGTCGATGACGGTGACGCCCGAAAGCGGGCCCTTGGCAGCAGATGCGCTCATGCGACTCCCTCGAATGGAGAGTCTCATAGCCCAGTCCAGATGGACCTGCCAGACGGCAGTTCAGCGCCGTTCCGCCAGCAGCGCATCGACCGCGCGCCAGACCGTCCAGACGTTGCTCAGCGTCACCGATGTGAAGCCGACATGGCCGATATGATCGATCAGGAACAGCCGGACGGTACCGGGCCGGGCGGCGGCGGCCAGCGCTTCGCTTTCGCTGTAGGGGATGATCGGATCGTCCCGCCCATGCACCAGGATCAGATGTGACCTCAGCGGCTTCAGGTCGTGCAGCGCCAGATTCAGCGAATCGATGTCGCGGCGGACCGCTTCGGGAAGCGCCGCGATCCGTGCCGGCACCTGCGCCGGGTCCGTCGTCTCCAGCAGGTCGAGCACGGCCAGGCCCTGCGGCGACAGCCGTGCCCGGATGTCGGTGGAGGAGGCGGCAGGATCGTCGAGGCGGCGGTCGGCCAGAGTGCGCAAGAGGTCGCGGTCGCGCTCGTCGTCGAGGCGGCCGGCATTGGCGTGCAGGAACAGCCAGCGGCTGTAGGCGCTGGGCGCCATGCGATGCAGCAGCGGATCGTTGGCGCGGCGGAAGGTGCCGGTGATCGTGAACTGGATGACGCTGTCGGCGTTGTGGTAGCCGCCGATGCCGACGATGAAGTCGACCTTGCCCAGCAGGTCCGGCTCGAGCGAGGCGATGATCGCCGGTCCGACGCCATAGGATACCGCCACGATGCCCGAGGGCAGCCAGGGCCGGTTGGCGTTGGCGCCGCGCAGCACGTCGGCCAGAACCTCGGCATCCTCGTGCGACAGCGACAGGCGGCGCGGGCCGGGCAGCTCCGGTACGATGACGAGGAAGCGCGCGCGTGCCAGCGAGCGCGCGAGGTTGCGCAGGCGCGGCTCTTCGCGGCCCATCATGTCCGCGCCGGGCACCAGTACAAGGCTCGCGCGCGGCCCGTTGACCGGCGTGTAGACATCGACGTCGATGTTCCGAAGCGTGCTCGACGCCTCGACCGGCGCCGCGGTGAGGCGCTTGTAGAACGACAGCTCCCCTGAAGCGGCGATGTCCGACATCAGCAGCGCCGCCGTCGTCCAGCGCACCGGGTGGCCGAACACGAACAGAGCTGCGATGGCGAGGCTGAGAATTGCGGCGACACGTTTCATTGCGCGCGAGCCTGCCGCGCGAGAATGGCGAAAACGCGGCTCAGGCCGGTGCCAGGTCCGGCCGCGCGGTGCGCACGCCCCACAGCGTGTTCAGTGCCAGCGCGACCAGGATGACGCCGCCGCCGATGAAGCCATAGAGTCCCGGCGACTCGCCGAAGGCCAGCCAGACCCAGAGCGGACCGAGCACCGTCTCGAGCAGGCCCACCAGGCTGGCGGTGGCCGCCGGGAGATGGCGCAGTGCCAGTGTGAACAGCACCAGTCCCAGGCCAAGCTGCACGACACCGAGAAACGCCAGCCAGGGAATCTCGTGCGACGGCGCCGGAAAGGGCCAGGCGAGGGGCAGGGTGATCGCCGCCGAGACGATGCCGCCCAGCACCACCGCGAACATCATGTTCACGTCGGGCCGCGTGCGGATCACGACCATGTTCGCGGCGAAGCTGACGGCGCAGCACAGGGCCAGCAGGGGGCCGGCGATCCCGGTGCTGGACAGCGAATCGACCACCGTCAGCGCCACGCCGCCGAGTGCCGCGATCATGGCGAGCCAGGTCGCCGGCCGTACGGTCTCGCCCAGGAAGACGCGCGCCAGCAGGGCGGCGATCAACGGGGCGGACGCCGTCACCACCAGCGTATTGGCGACGGTGGTGTGCTGCAGTGCGACGAAGAAGCCGACGAAGGCGCCCGACAGGCAGAAGGCGCTGAGCAGCATCGCCCGCCAGGCGCGGCGGATCGCATGCAGCGTCGCGGCGCGGTCGAAGACCATGAGGGCGCCGCCGATGGTCAGCGCCATCACCACCGAGCGCCAGAACACGATCTCCCAGGGATTGGCCTGCAGCGAGCGTGTGATCACGCCGGCGAAGCTCCAGCACAGCGCACCGCCGGCGGCGAGCGCGACGCCGAGGACGAAGGAGGGACGGTTCATGGTGGCGCGTTATGTCGGTCGGCGGCCCGGGCGGCAACAATGCTATTGTTCGCGACAATGTCCACTGCCCTCGATCTTGAGCCTTTCCGTCCACGCTTTCCCTGGCTGACCGGCGACCTGCAGACGATCGCCAATCGTATCGTCCCGCCGTCGGCGCATATCGGTGCCGCGTCGAGCGAAGGTCTGCGCCTGCCGATGCCCGACGGCAGCGGCGACACCCTGCTGGCCACGCTTGACCGCCCGCCGACCGACCGTGGCGGGCCGCTGGTGATCCTGATCCATGGCCTCACCGGCAGCGAGGCCAGCGCCTATGTGCGCGCGACCGCGCGGCACATGCTCTCGCTGGGCCATCGCGTGCTGCGGCTCAACCTGCGCGCCGCCGGGCCGTCGCGCACCACCTGCGGCGACATCTACTATGCCGGCCGCTCGCAGGATTTCCGCGCCGTCCTCGGCCTGCTCGATCCCGCCTTGATGGCCAGGGGCGCCTTCGCCGTCGGCTATTCGCTGGGCGGCAACATGCTGCTGAAGTTTCTCGGCGAGGAGGGCCTGTCGGCGCCGTTGATCGGCGCCGCCGCGGTCTGCACGCCGATCGACCTCTCGCTGACCTGTCAGCACATGCTGCGGCCGCGCAATCGCATCTACCACCGCTACATCCTGGGCCAGATGAAGGCCGAGGCCACGGCCGAGGGCGCACGCCTCACGCCGGCGGAACGCGCCGCGATTCTCGGCGCGCGCTCGGTGTGGGAGTACGACGACGTGTTCATCGCGCCGCGTCACGGCTTCGCCGGCGCCGAGGACTACTATCTCAAGAACATGGCGCTGCGTTTCATGCCCGAAATCCGCAAGCCCACGCTGGTGATCGCCGCCGCCGACGATCCGTGGGTACCGATCGAGATCTATCGGCGGTTCGACTGGAAGGCGCATCCCGACCTGACGCCGCTGCTGCCCGCAGGCGGCGGCCATGTCGGTTTCCATGCCGCTGGAAACGGCGTGCCGTGGCATGATCGCGCCATCGAACGGTTCGTCGGAGGGATCGCGCTATGATGGCTGTCGCACGGGTACTTGCCGCATTGCTGCTGTTGGGCGTGAGCGCCGGCAGCGCGAGCGCCCAGCCGGTCGGCAAGGACTGCACGTTCAAGGGCCGCAAGCTCTGGGGCAAGGTGCAGATCGTGACGTCGTCGCCCGACATCAAGGTTCAGGTCGTCAACTCGTTTCCCGATCTCAAGGTCCTGAAGGTGGGATCCTTCCCCGATTCGTGCGGCAAGTGGCAGACGGTGACGTCGTTCCCGGACCTGAAGATCCAGCTCGTGACCTCGTTCCCCGACATCAAGATCATGTACGTCAACAGCTTCCCCGGCGTGCCCTGAAGCGGTTGATTGCCCGGCGGCCCATGCGCCTGTAGATTGTCACCCGCGTTGCGGGCTGACTTGGGGGAGAAGCATGCGTCGCGCCATCCGCTATTGCGCGGTTTCGATGTCGCTCGTCGCGATGTTGCCGGCCTGCGCACCGACATCGGATCGCTGGAACAAGGACGGGAGCACCGCCGAAGCGCGCGACAGCACCTTCGCCGCGTGCCGCTCCGCCGCCAACGCCCGCATGGCGTCGGCGCCACCGCCCTCGACCTACCAGCAGATTCCCGCTGCCGGCGGCGTGGTCGGCATTCTCGCAGGTGCGCTGGTGCTGGCCGTCGTCCACGGCGCGGCGAAGGGCGCTGCCACCAACGCCAGCATCGATTCGTGCATGCGCGAGGCCGGCTTCGCAAGGCCGCAAGCCGCACCGCCTCCCGATTGGGATCGCAAAGACGGGAGCTCGCCGCCACCCGCGAACACGAATATCGCGCCCGCCGCGGACTGCAGCGATGGGGCCGGGTCGCCAGGACCCCGGTCGTCGTTGCTGGTGCACCAGCCGCCGGTGTCGTGCACGCCGACGCAGACCGCGCCATCGAAAGCCGATCGGGCGACGTAGCCTAGGGCACGATCCGGATCGGCTCGACGGGCCAGTCACCGGCAAGCAGGGGACGCAACAGGCCGGCGAGGTCGCGCGGGATGAAGCTCTCGCGCGAAGCGGCGAGGTCGTCGAGCGACCACCAGCGGAAGCCGCGGAAGGAATCGGCTTCTTCCGGCGTCATGGCTCGCACAATCGGCTCGAACGCCGGCACGCGCAGGGCGTAGACGTGGGCGCGCGTCAGCACGCGCTCGCCCGATATGTCGAGCTCCTTGTCGCTGATCCAGACATGGCGGCCGACGTCGTCGAGGTCCAGTCCGGTCTCCTCGCGCAGCTCGCGGCGCAGGCCCTCCTCGAACGACTCGCCGGGCTCCAGCGAGCCGCCGGGCGTGACCCAGAAGGTCGGCCGCAGCCGCGCGGCGGGATCGACGATGCGCCGGCCCGCCAGCTTCATCATCAGCACCCGGTCGTCGGGATCGATCAGCAGCGCGCGGGCCGAAGGGATCAGGCGCATGGCGCGCGCCGGGGCCGCTACTTCTTCGCCAGCAGCTTCGCCGCGTCGACGGCGCCGTAGGTCAGGATGCCGTCGCAGCCGGCGCGCTTGAAGGATGACAGCGTCTCCATCAGCACCTTCTCCCACACCAGCCAGCCGCGATCGGCGGCGCCGCGCAGCATCGCGTACTCGCCGCTCACCTGGTAGGCGTAGGTCGGCACGCCGAAGGCGTCCTTCACCCGGCGCACGATGTCGAGATAGGGCAGGCCGGGCTTGACCATCACCATGTCGGCGCCCTCGGCGATGTCCATGCCGACCTCGCGCAGCGCCTCGTCGGAATTTGCGGGATCCATCTGGTAGGTCTTCTTGTCGCCCTTCAGCGCGCCCGAGCTGCCGATGGCGTCGCGGAACGGGTTGTAGAAGGCCGAGGCGTACTTCGCCGCGTAGGACATGATCTGCACGTCCTTGTAGCCGGCATCGTCCATGGCCTTGCGGAAGGCGCCGATGCGGCCGTCCATCATGTCGGACGGCGCCTGCACGTCGCAGCCGGCCTCGCTCTGCGCCAGCGCCTGCTTGATCATCACCTCGACCGATTCGTCGTTGAGGATCACGCCGTCCCGGACGATGCCGTCATGGCCGTCGCTGTTGAACGGATCGAGCGCCACGTCGCAGACGATGCCGATATCGGGCACGGCCTTCTTGGCCGCCCGGATGGCGCGGCAGACGAGTCCCTTGGGATTGTAGGCCTCGCGTGCGTCGGGCGTCTTCGCCGCCGGATCGACCTCCGGGAAGATCGCGATCGCGGGGATCCCCAGATCGCGCGCCGCGCGGACCGCCTCGACGAAGAGGTCCACCGACAGGCGATCCACACCGGGCATCGAGGAGACCGGCGTACGGGCGTTGCTGCCCTCCTGCACGAACACCGGCCAGATCAGGTCGTCGACGCTGAGCCGGGTCTCGGCGACGAGCCGGCGCGACCAGTCGGCACGCCGGTTGCGGCGCATGCGCGTCGTCGGAAAGGAGCCAAGGGTGGTGTAGCGCTGCGGCATGGACTATCTCTCCCTCGGGCGAGCTTATAGGACAGGTGCCGGCGCGCTGTAAGCTACTGCCGTGCCGCAGGGAGAGTGGGTGGAATGATCCGGCTGGTGGTGGTGTTGCTGGTCGGCCTGCTGGCGATGTCCTCGGCGTCGGCGCAGAGCCGTCTCGCCGGGCGCTGGCAGGGCACCTACTATTGCGCCCAAGGCCTGACCGGCGTGACGCTCACCATTCGCGGCGACGACGCGCGTGCCGAGGCGCTGTTCCACTTCTACCCGGTGCCCGAGAATCCCGAGGTACCGGTCGGCTGCTATACCATGTTCGGCCACGTCGACGGCGCGACGGGGACGATCAACCTCGAGAGCGACGAAAGCCGCTGGATCCTGCGGCCGCCGAGCTATGTCACGGTGAATTTCCGCGGCCGCTTCACGGACGGACGTCAGAGCATCGTCGGTCGCGTCGAGGGCCCGGGCTGCTCGACCTTCACGATGCATCGCGTCGAGGAAGCGCCGCCGGCGCCGCGCGCCTGCTTCCTCGAGTTGCCGACCGTCAGCCTGCCCTGATCAGACGACGGTAGTAGGCGTTCGGTCGCGCGCCGTCGCGCATGTAGACCCAGAACCCGACCGTCAGGATCACGTCGCCGATGATGCTCAGCACGATCGGCAGCACGGTTTGCAGGAGGATGGCGGGACCGCCGCTGTAGCGGCTGAGAAGCAGGACCTGCCCGGCGATGGCGATCACCAGGCGCAGGCCCAGCCAGATGGCCAGCCCCGTCGCGGCAAGGCCAGGGGTCGCCGGCGCGCGGACCATCGTCATGATGGTGAAGATCAGCGCCCAGAGCACGAGATAGACCGTCGGTATCGCGTAGAGCAGGCCGACGCCGGCCGTGCCGCGGAACTGGGACATGACCATGCCGCCGAGCGCGACGCTGGGCAGGGCGAGCAGCGCGAGCGCCAGGAAGATCACCGCCACCAGCGCCAGCGTCGCCGCGCAGATGACGATCAGCAGCAGCGAGCCTTGCAGCTGTCCTTCCGGCCGGCTGACGATCTCGTCGGCCGTCATCGCGCGCCACGTCATCATGATCTCCCCGCACGTCGCGGGCCGCAGAATAGCCTGAAGTCGATTCGTTGACAGCGCGGGGTCGCTGGCTATGGTGGCCGCCGATGGATTTCACGCTCTCCGAGGACCAGGCCGCGTTCCAGAAGGTCGCGCGCGATTTTGCCCGCGATCGCATGCTGCCGTACGCCGCGACGTGGGATCGAGAGAAGACCTTTCCTGTCGACACGTTGCGCGAGGCGGCGGCGCTGGGCTTCGGCGGCATCTACGTGCGCGACGATGTCGGCGGCAGCGCGCTCAGCCGCTTCGACGCGGCGCTGATCATGGAAGAACTGGCGGCGGCCTGCCCGTCGACCGCCGCGTACATCTCCATCCACAACATGGCGGCGTGGATGATCGATGCCTTCGCCGATGACGCGCAGCGCCGACGCCTTCTGCCGAAGCTGTGCTCGATGGAGCATTTCGCCAGCTATTGCCTGACCGAGCCCGGCGCCGGCTCGGACGCCGCCGGCCTGCGCACCAAGGCCGTGCTCGACGGCGATCACTACGTGCTGAACGGCAGCAAGGCGTTCATCTCGGGCGGTGGGCGCAGCGACATCTACGTCACCATGGTGCGCACGGGCGGCGAGGGCGCCGGCGGCGTCTCCTGCCTGGCGATCGAGAACGGCACCGCGGGCCTGAGCTTCGGCAAGCAGGAAGACAAGCTCGGCTGGAACAGCCAGCCCACCGCCGCGGTGATCTTCGAGAATTGCCGGGTGCCGGTGACCAATCGTATCGGGCCCGAAGGCCACGGTTTTCGCATCGCCATGGCTGGCCTCGACGGTGGGCGCATCAACATCGGCGCCTGCTCGCTGGGCGGCGCGCGCGCCTGCCTGGAGACCGCCTCGCGCTACGTCGTCGAGCGCAGGCAGTTCGGCAAGCCGATCGCCGACTTCCAGGCGACGCAGTTCAAGCTCGCCGACATGGCGACCGAGCTGGAGGCGGCGCGCCTGCTGATCCACAAGGCGGCGTCGCTGCTCGATGCCAAGTCGCCCGAGGCCACCCAGGCCAGTGCCATGGCCAAGCGCTTCGCCACCGATGCCGGATTCCGCATCGTCAACGAGGCGCTGCAGCTGCATGGCGGCTACGGCTACCTCAAGGATTTCCCGCTGGAGCGCTACCTGCGCGACCTGCGGGTGCACCAGATCCTCGAGGGCACCAACGAGATCATGCGCGTGGTCATCGCGCGCCGGCTGATGACCGGGTGAGACTCCCTCTCCCCGCGAGCGGGGAGAGGAGGGAAAGACAAGGGAGTGCGGATACGTGTCGGGTGAAGTAGAAATCCTGTTCGAGGTGAAGGATGGCCTGGGCGTCATGACGCTCTATCGGCCGCGGGCGCTGAATGCGCTGTCGGTGGGCATGATCCGCG
>JBFXAZ010000166.1:0-9133 GCA_050183765.1 Reyranellaceae bacterium
ACATGAAGACCTGGAAGGCCTTCATGGCCAAGTACATGCCGGGCGCCAACATCGCCGACGGCGGCTACATCTTCGCCTACGCGGTCTCCTCGCTGATGGCCGAGACCCTGAAGAAGTGCGGCGACGACCTGACACGCGCCAACCTGATGAAGCAGGCGGCGAACCACAAGAAGCTGAAGATTCCGATGCTGCTGCCGGGCATCACCGTCAGCACCAGCTCGACCGACTTCTATCCCATCCAGGCGATCCGCCTTGCCCGCTTCAAGGGCGAGACCTGGGAGCTGTTCGGCGACGTCCTCGCCAACGAAAGCACCTGATCGCCGCGCGACACCGCGAACGGAACCATTGCGGACGCCGCCGGGCCTGGCCCGGCGGCGTTTTTCATGGGGCCGCGATTAGTCTTTCGCGGTCGATGGGCCCATGCTCCCGGCGTGACCGAGCGTCAAGTCTCGGCACACAGGGAGGATATCGTGAAGACTACCAGGCGTCTGCACATGGGCAGCGCGGCGGTTTTGCCTGCGCTGCATGTTCTCGGTCCCGCCTTCGCGAAGGCGGGTGCGAAATACGACGATGGTGCGACCGACACCGAGATCAAGATCGGCCACACCAATCCCTATTCCGGTCCGGCCTCGTCCTACGGCGTGATCGGCAAGGCCATCGAGGCCTACTGGAAGAGCGTCAACGATGCCGGCGGCATCAACGGCCGCAAGATCAACTTCGTCACGCTCGATGACGGCTACAGCCCGCCCAAGACGGTTGAGATGATCCGCCGCCTGGTCGAGCAAGAGAAGGTGCTGTGCACCTTCAACACGCTGGGCACGCCAACCAACACGGCGATCCACAAGTACATGAACCAGAAGAAGGTGCCGCATCTGTTCGTGGCGACGGGTGCCTCGAAGTGGGGACATCCCAAGCAGTTCCCGTGGACGATGGGCTTCCAGCCCGACTACCACACCGAGGCGGCGATCTACGCCAAGCACGTCCTGGCCAACGTCAAGGACGCCAAGATCGGCGTGCTGATGCAGAACGACGACTACGGCAAGGACTACTGGGAGGGCTTCAAGGACGGCCTCGGCAAGGAAGCTGGCCGCGTCGTCAAGCACGTAACCTACGAAGTCACCGATCCGACGGTCGACTCGCAGGTCATCCAGCTCAAGGATTCGGGCGCCAACGTCTTCTTCAACATCTCGATCCCGAAGTTCGCCGCCCAGTCGATCCGCAAGGCGGCTGACCTTGGCTGGAAGCCGGTGCATTATCTGAACAACGTCTCGGCCTCGGTCGCCTCGACGCTGAAGCCGGCTGGCTTCGAGAACAGCCAGGGCATCATCACCGGCCTGTGGCTGAAGGATCCTACCGATCATCAGTGGGACAACGACGCCGAGATGAAGACCTGGCGCGACTGGATGGCCAAGTACGTGCCGGGCGGCAACACCGCGGACGGCAACTACATTTACGCCTACGCGGTCTCGACGCTGATGCGCGAGACGCTGAAGAAGTGCGGCGACGACCTGACTCGTGCCAACCTGATGAAGCAGGCCGCCAACCACAAGAAGCTGCGCGTGCCGTTGCTGCTGCCCGGCATTCTGGTCAGCACCAGCCCGACGGACTTCTATCCGGTCCAGGCGATCCGCCTGGCCCGCTTCAAGGGCGAGACCTGGGAGCTGTTCGGCGACGTGCTCGCACACGAGAGCAGCTAAGCCCGGTTGCCGCCGTTCCGACGTGGTGAAGAAGCGGTCGCCGGCCTCGCCCGGCGGCCGCTCGCCTTGTACGGCGCGGCCTTGGAGAATCCCGGCGCGCGAGCCCGTGAAACAGGGAGAATCGGCATGACTACGACCCGACGTGTATTTGTGGGCGGCGCAACGGCCGCCGCATCGCTGGTGGCCGGCGGCGTCGCCTGGGCACAGAAGAAATACGACGCCGGCGCCAGCGACACCGAGGTCAAGATCGGCAACACCAATCCCTATAGCGGCCCCGCCTCGTCCTACGGCGCCATCGGCAAGACCATCGAGGCCTATTGGAAGAGCGTCAACGAGGCCGGCGGCATCAACGGCCGCAAGGTCACGTTCATCACGCTGGACGACGGCTACAGCCCGCCCAAGACGGTGGAGATGGTCCGCCAGCTCGTCGAGCAGGAGAAAGTGCTGGCGCTGTTCCAGAGCCTGGGCACGCCGACCAACACGGCGATCCACAAGTACATGAACATGAAGAAGGTGCCGCAGCTTTTCGTCGCCACCGGCGCCTCGAAGTGGGGCGATCCCAAGCGCTTTCCGTGGACGATGGGCTTTCAGCCCGACTACCACACGGAGGCGGTGATCTACGCCAAGCACATCCTGGCCAACATCAAGGACGCCAGGATTGCCGTGCTGATGCAGAACGACGACTACGGCCGCGACTACTACGACGGCTTCCGCGAAGGCCTGGGCAAGGAGACCAGCCGCATCGTTCAGGTCGCCACCTACGAGGCCACCGATCCGACCGTCGATTCGCAGATCATCCAGCTCAAGAACACCGGCGCCAACGTCTTCTTCAACGCCTCGGGCGCCAAGGCGGCGGCGCAGGCCATCCGCAAGATGGCCGACATCGCCTGGAAGCCTACGGCGCACTACCTCAACAACGTCTCCGCCTCGGTGGCCGCCGTCATGAAGCCGGCCGGCTTCGACAACGCCCAGGGCATCATCACGGCCGCATACCTCAAGGATGCCACCGACAAGCAATGGGACAATGACGCAGAGATGAAGGCGTGGCGCGCCTGGATGAACAAATGGATGCCGGGCGCCAATCAGGCCGACGCCAACCACGTCTACGCCTACGCCGTCTGCTTCCTGATGCACGAGACGCTCAAGAAATGCGGCGACGTGCTGACGCGCGCGAACGTCATGCGGCAGGCGGCCAATCATCGCAAGCTGCGCGTGCCGATGCTGCTGCCGGGGATCTTCGTCAGCACCAGCCCCACCGACTTCTACCCGATTCAGGCGGTGCGCCTGGCGCGTTTCAAGGGCATGAGCTGGGAGCTGTTCGGCGACGTTCTGGCGCACGAAAGCATGTAAGCACGCTGACTGTTTTCGCTTGGCAAGAGGGGCCGCCGGTACCGTCCGGCGGCCCCTTCAATTCGCGTTCATCCGGGCGCATGCTCCGCGGGCAAGCAAGCAAGAACCGTTCACACAGGAGGGAATCGACGATGCTCAAACGCAGGACATTGGTGGCGGGCGCCTCGGCGCTCGCGGTGCTGCCGCTGCCGGCCTATGCGCAGAAGAAGTACGACCGCGGTGCGTCGGACACCGAGATCAAGCTCGGTCACACGAATCCATACAGCGGCCCGCTGTCGGCCTACGGTGTGATCGGCCTGGCCATCAAGGCCTACTGGGCGATGGTCAACGACAAGGGCGGCGTCAACGGCCGCAAGATCAACTTCATCACCTACGACGACGGCTACACGCCGCCCAAGACGGTGGAGATGGTGCGCAAGCTGGTCGAGGACGATCAGGTGCTGGCGATCTACCAGCTGCTCGGCACGCCGACCAACACCGCCGTGCACAAGTACCTGAACCAGAAGAAGGTGCCGCAGCTCTTCGTCGCCACCGGCGCGTCGAAGTGGGGCGATCCCAAGCACTATCCCTGGACCATGGGCTGGCAGCCCGACTACCACACCGAGGGTGCGATCTACGCCAAGCACGTGCTGGCGACGGTCAAGGATCCGAAGATCGGCATCCTCTGGCAGAACGACGATTCGGGTAAGGACTACGTCGGCGGCTTCATGGCGGGCCTGGGCAAGGAGAACCACTCGAAGGTCGTGAAGTCCGTGAGTTACGAGGCGACCGATCCGACGGTCGACTCGCAGGTCATCCAGCTCAAGGGCGCGGGCGCCAATGTCTTCTTCAACGAGTGCGCGCCCAAGCAGGCGGCCCAGGCGATCCGCAAGGCGCACGAGATCGGCTGGAAGGTGCCGCAATACCTCGCCAACGTCTCGGCCTCGGTGAACTCGGTGCTGAAGCCGGCCGGCCTCGACGCCGCGCAGGGCATCATCTCGGCGGCCTACCTCAAGGACCCGACCGATCCGCAATGGGCCCAGGCCAAGGACTTCATCGAGTGGAAGGCCTGGATGACCAAGTACTATCCGCAGGGCAACCTGTCGGATTCATTCAACGTCTACGCCTACGCCGTGAGCAGCACCATGCACGAGGTGCTCAAGCGCTGTGGCGACGAGCTGACGCGAGCCAACTTGATGAAGCAGGCGGCCAGCCTCAAGGGGCTGGAAGTGCCGATGCTGCTGCCCGGCATCAAGATCAACACCAGCCCGACGGATTTCTACCCGATCCAGGCCGTGCGCCTGCAGCGCTTCAAGGACCAGACCTGGGAGCTGTTCGGCGACGTGCTCGCCAACGAGAGCACCTGATCTCCATCGCCCGAACCTCTCCCCGCATTGCCGGGGAGAGGTGGGGCGGCCGGCGTTCAGCGCGTCGGCGCGGGTGCCTTGCGTGTCCGGCGCTGGCTGAACTCGGCAAAGCTCAGCCGACCGTCCTTGTCAGTGTCGCGGCGGGCCAGCGACCGCTCCGCCCGGGCGATGAACTCATCCCGGCTGATGGTGCGCTGGGCGTTGCCGGAGCGCTGGCGCCGGCTCGGACGACCGCTGCGCATCTCCTCTGGCGTCAGCTGGCCGTCCTTGTTGACATCGAGACGGTCGAATACCGCGACCCGTGCCGCCTTCAGCTCGGCGAGGTCGATGAAGCCGTCCTTGCTGGTGTCGAGGCGATCGAACACCTTCTGGGCCCGGCTCTGGCCGGTGGTGTTGGCCGGCTCCGGCGCGGCCTGGACGAAGCCGGCGGGCAAGGCGATGAGGCCGGCGACCAGGGTGGCGGCGGCGATACGGATCATGGTCATGTCGGTCGATCTCCTGTGCGGGGCGGTTGCAATCACCACCCCTCCTTCGACCCATACGATGCGTGAGAGCAATTCATCCCCGCGATCTTCAAACCGGGCCGGCGAAACCGATATAGTTGGCTCCCGAGGGCGGGATGGAGACGGTTTCGCGGCGGAAACGTGGCGAAGCGTTACAGAGGACGTCGCATGAGCGCTTACGACTTTGACCTGTTCGTCATCGGCGCCGGTTCCGGCGGGGTGCGTGGCAGCCGGGTGGCCGCCAATCACGGTGCCCGAGTAGGCATCTGCGAGGACGACCTCGTGGGCGGCACCTGCGTGATCAGGGGCTGCGTGCCCAAGAAGCTGCTGGTCTATGGCAGCCATGTGCACGAAGAGGTCGAGGACGCCGCCGCTTATGGCTGGACCATCCCCGAGCCCAGTTTCGAGTGGGCCACCCTGCGCAACAACGTGCAGAAGGAGGTCATGCGGCTGAACGGCATCTACAAGAACCTTCTCAAGAACGCGGGTGTCGAGCTCGTTGTCGGCCGCGGCCGGCTGATGGACGCCCACACCGTCGCGGTGGGCGACAGAATGATCACCGCGGACAAGATCCTGCTGGCCACCGGCGCGCAGCCCTGGCGGCCCTCGATCCCCGGCGCGGAGCTGGCGATCGTCTCCGACGACGCCTTCCACCTGCCGAGCCTGCCGAAGCGCATCCTGATCGTCGGCGGCGGCTACATCGCGGTCGAGTTCGCCGGCATCTTCAACGGCTTGGGCGCCGAGGTGACCCTGATGCCGCGCCGCGACCTGGTGCTGCGCGGCTTCGACGAGGAATGCCGCAAGGCGGTGCAGGCCGGCATGGCCGACAAGGGCGTGCGCTTCAAGGTCGAGACCGAGCTGGCCGACATCGAGCGCCGCGGCGGGGCCCTGGTCGCGACCACGACCAAGGGCGAGAAGATCGAGACCGATTGCGTGATGTACGCCACCGGCCGCATTCCCAACACCGCGGGGCTGGGGCTCGACAAGCTTGGCGTCACGCTGAACAAGGCAGGCGCCGTGGCCGTGGACGAGTGGTCGGCCTCGACGGTGCCCAACATCTTCGCGGTCGGCGATCTCACCGACCGCATCACGCTGACGCCCGTGGCGCTGATGGAGGCGCATTGCTTCGCCGACACCGTGTTCGGCAAGAAGCCGCGCAAGCCCGACCACCACGACGTGCCCTCGGCCGTATTCAGCCAGCCGCAGATGGCGACGGTGGGGCTGAGCGAGGAGCAGGCGCGGCGCGTCTACCCGAAGCTCGACGTCTATGGTTCGAGCTTCACGCCGATGAAGCACACGCTGACCGGCCGCAAGGCGAAGACCTTCATGAAGCTGCTGGTCGACGCCGAGAGCGACCGGGTGGTCGGCGCCCACATGGTGGGCGACGACGCGGCCGAGCTGATCCAGGGCATCGGCATTGCCGTGAAGGCCAAGGCGACCAAGGCGATGTTCGACGCCACCGTGGGCATCCACCCCACGGCGGGCGAGGAATTCGTCACCATGCGCACCAGGCGGCCCGACCCGAAACCGGTGTCGAAGGCGGCGGAATAGCCTATCGCCTTGGAAAACCTTGTGAATTCCACCCCTGACTGGCGTTGGGTCCCGGCGCTGGCGGGGGATGTGGAAAAATCGTAGAACCGGGCGCCCGCCGGCCAGGCGGATGCATGGAGGAAGTCATGAACGCGATCCAGGCTGCGACGCAGCGCAAACCGACCACCCTTGGGGCGGCGGGCGCGGCTTCGTTTCCCTGGTCTCCCGAATCGTGGCGTTCGTTTCCCGCCCAGCAGATGCCCGTCTACGACGACAAGGCCGCGCTGGAGGGCGCCGAGGCCCGCCTGCGCCGCTATCCGCCGCTGGTCTTCGCCGGCGAGGCGCGCAAGCTGACGACGGCGCTCGCCAGCGTCGCGGAGGGCAAGGCCTTCCTGCTGCAGGGCGGCGACTGCGCCGAAAGCTTCCAGGACTTCACCGCGAACACAATCCGCGACACCTTCCGCGTGCTGCTGCAGATGGCCGTGGTGCTGACCTACGGTGCCGGCGTGCCGGTGGTGAAGGTCGGCCGCATGGCCGGCCAGTTCGCCAAGCCGCGCTCCTCGGACATCGAGGAGATCGACGGTGTGAAGCTGCCGAGCTACCGCGGCGACAACGTCAACGGCTTCGAGTTCACCTCGGCCGCACGCAAGCCGGATCCGGAGCGCATGGTACAGGCCTACAACCAGTCGGCCGCCACGCTCAACCTGCTGCGTGCCTTCGCGCAAGGTGGTTACGCCGACCTGCACGAGGTGCACCGCTGGAACCTCGACTTCGTCTCCACCTCCCCGGCGGCGGCGCAGTACGAGGACCTGGCCAAGCGTCTCGACGAGACGCTGACGTTCATGGCCGCCTGCGGCCTGACATCGTCGACCACGCCGCAGATCGCCGAGACCGACTTCTTCACCAGCCACGAGGCGCTGCTGCTGCAGTATGAGCAGGCGCTGACCCGTGTCGATTCAACGTCGGGTGACTGGTACGACTGCTCCGCCCACATGCTGTGGATCGGCGACCGCACGCGCCAGCCCGACGGCGCTCACGTCGAGTTCCTGCGCGGCGTGAAGAACCCGCTGGGCTTCAAGGCCGGCCCGAGCATCAAGCCCGACGATTTCCTGCGCCTGCTCGACACGCTGAACCCGCGCAACGCCGCCGGTCGCATCACCGTCATCGCCCGCATGGGCGCGGGCAAGGTGGCCGACCATCTGCCGGCGCTGATCCGCGCCGCCAAGCGCGAGGGCAAGGTCGTCGTGTGGTCGTGCGATCCCATGCACGGCAACACGGTGAAGGCGGCCAACGGGCTGAAGACCCGGCACGTCAGCTCGGTCCTGCAGGAGGTCCGGGAGTTCTTCGACATCCACCGCGCCGAGGGCACGCACCCCGGCGGCGTGCATTTCGAGATGACCGGCCAGGAGGTCACGGAGTGCGTCGGCGGCGCCGTCGACATCACCGTCGAGGGCCTGACCGCGCGCTACGAGACGCAGTGCGATCCGCGCTTGAACGCCAGCCAGGCGCTCGAGCTCGCCTTCCTGCTCGCCGAGCAGCTCAAATCCGAGAGGCTGTCGCGCGAGCGGCCCACCGCATCCGGCAAGTAAACAATCGTCCGACCTCTGCCGCCGCAAGGCGGCAGCGGCGGCGAGGGGGACACCATGCATCCGGTCGACAACGATATCGCCCGGTTCACCGACCATTATTTCAACCGCACCAAGGCGGTGATCGGCAAATTCGGCGACAGCCGGGTAACCTACGCCATCTTCATGCGCCGCCCGGTGGTCTGCGCGCCGAAGCTCGCGCTCGACTGGCTGCGCGAGCTCACCGCTGCGCGCGGCACGCAGGTCGAGATCGATCTGCGCTACCCCGAGGGCAAGTGGGTCGGCGCCGGCGAGTCGATGATGTACATCACCGGCTCGTTCTTCCATCTGGTCGACCTCGAGACGATCTTCCTGCAGAAGCTCGGGCCGGCCTGCGTCGCCGCCTACAACGCCTACACCATGTGCGCGGAGATGCCGAAGACGGCGTTCCTCGCCATGGACGCGCGCCACTGCGCCGGCACCGAGATGGCCGAGATGATGGCCTATGCGGCCTCGGTCGGCTCGAAGCGGGCGCAACGCAAGGACAATGCCGTCGGCTTCATCGGCAACGCCACGCACGCCACGGCGCACTTCTTCGGCCGCGACCAGGGGCTCGGCACCATGCCGCACGCCCTGATCGGCTACGCCGGCTCGACCTTGCGCGCCGCGCAGATGTATGCCGAGACCTTCCCCGGCGAGCCGATGACGGTCCTGGTCGATTACTTCGCGCGCGAGATCACCGATTCATTGGCGGTCTGTCATGGCTTTCCAGAGCTTGCCGCCGCCGGCAACCTGTCGCTGCGCCTCGACACCACCGGCGGTCGCTACATCGAGGGCCTCGATCCGCCGCGCTCCTATGCCGTGATGGAGAAATACGCGCGCGAATCGATCCGCGGCTATCGCTCGGAGGAGGAGCTGCGGCACCTGATCGGCACTGGCGTCTCGGCGGCGGCGATCTTCCATCTGCGCGAGAAGCTGGACGCTGCGGGCTTCCCCAAGGTGAAGATCGTCGCCTCCTCGGGCTTCGGTCCCGCCAAGTGCCGCGTGATGGCCGAGGCCGGCGCGCCGATCGATGTCGTCGGCTCGGGCTCCTTCCTGCCGGCGATCTGGACCGAGACCTACGCCACGGCCGACATCGGCGA
>JBFXAZ010000167.1:0-9049 GCA_050183765.1 Reyranellaceae bacterium
CGCATTGCCTCGTCCGTTCGAGCGCGTGGTCCTTCGCTGCGCTCTGGACGACGGGCGCTACGCCCGCGCGATCCGCAGGATGTTGGTGGCGCCGGGCGTGCCGAAGGGCACGCCGGCGGTGATCACCAGCCGGTCGTCGGGCTTGGCCAGCTCCTCCTGCAGCGCCATGACGCGTGCGCGCTGGACCATGTCGCCGAAATTGTGCGCGTCCTCGGCGAAGACGGCGTGCACGCCCCAGACCAGCGCCATGCGCCGCGCCGTCGCCATCTTCGGTGTCAGGCAGAGGATCGGCACGTCGGGCCGTTCGCGCGCCGCGCGCAGGGTGGTCGAGCCCGACGTGGTGTAGGTGACGATGGCGGCGGCCGACAGCGTGTGCGCGCATTGCCGTGCGGCGGCGCTGATCGCGTCGGCCGAGGTCGGCTCCGGCTCGTGGCGGCTGGCGTCGTTGATCTGGCGATACATCGGGTCGCGTTCGACGCGCGCCAGGATGCGGTTCATCATCTGCACCGCCTCGACCGGATAGTCGCCCGACGCGGACTCGGCGCTCAGCATCACCGCGTCGGCGCCGTCGTAGACGGCGGTGGCGACGTCGGAGGCCTCGGCGCGCGTCGGCGTCGGTGAATGCACCATCGAGTCGAGCATCTGCGTGGCGACGACCACCGGCTTGCCCAGCTCGCGCGCCGCGCGCAGCATCATCTTCTGGATCGGCGGCACGTCCTCGGGCGGCAGCTCGACGCCGAGGTCGCCGCGCGCCACCATCAGCCCGTCGGTGATCGCCAGGATGTCGTCGAGGTGCTCGATGGCGCCCGGCTTCTCCATCTTGGCCATGACGGCGGCGCGGTCGCCCACCAGCTTGCGCAATTCGGCGATGTCGTCGGCGCGCTGCACGAAGGACAGCGCCACCCAGTCGACGCCGAGCTCCAGGGCCGAGTCGAGGTCGCGGCGGTCCTTGTTGGTCAGTGGCGACAGCGGCAGCAGCACGTCGGGCACGTTCACGCCCTTGCGGTTCGACACGTCGCCGCCGACCTCGACCTCGGTGTCGATCGTGTCCTCGGTGTGCTTGGTCACCTTCAGCCGGATGCGGCCGTCGTCGATCAGCAGGCTGCAGCCCACCCGGATCGCCTGGAAGATCTCGGGATGCGGCAACGGCGCGCGTTTGGTGGTGCCGGGCTCCCTGGTCATGTCGAGCCGGAAAGCGTGACCGGCCTTCAGGTTGACGCGATCGCCGGCGAAGGTGCCGACACGGATCTTCGGCCCCTGCAGGTCGGCGAGGATGCCGATCGGCCGGCCGAACTCGCTCTCCAGGGCGCGGATGATGTCGACGCGCGCTCGATGATCCTCGACCGTGCCATGGCTGAAGTTCAGGCGAAAGACATCGACGCCGGCGGCGAAGATGGCGCGGATGCGCTCCTCGCTCGAGGTCGCGGGTCCCAGGGTGGCGACGATCTTGGTGCTGCGGCTGCGATGCATGCGGGGGCCGTCCTTTTGCGCGCAGTGTAGCGCGAACTATCGCGCCGATCGCGACGGAATGATGACCATTGACTCCTTCTCCCCGCGCAGGCGGGGAGAAGGTGCCGAGCGCAAGCGAGGCGGATGAGGGGCTTCTCGCTCAACGACTCCGGCTGACCTGATCGAGCCGCCGCGAAGCCCCTCATCCGCCCTTCGGGCACCTTCTCCCCGCCTTCGCGGGGAGAAGGACTCACGATGGCTTCCTGGCCCGTTCCGCGATGCTGAAGCCGCCCATCTGCTCGTAGATCTTGACCACCGCGGCGTCGTCGATGCGGCCCCAGCCGGCGGCCGATGCCATCAGGAAGAGCTGGTGGGCCGCGGCCGCCAGCGGCAGCGCCTGCTTGATCTCGCGGCCGGTGTCGAGCACCAGGCCGAGGTCCTTGACGAAGATGTCGACGGCGGAGAGCGGCGTGAAGTCGCCCTCGATCATGTGCGGTACGCGATTGCCGAACATCCAGGAATTGCCGGCGCTGTTGGTGATGACGTCGTAGAGCGCGCGCGGATCGGCGCCCGCCTTGGTGCCCAGCGCCATCGCTTCCGCCGCGGCGGCGATGTGCACGCCGGCCAGCAGCTGGTTCACCGTCTTGACCAGTGAACCGATGCCCGGCGCATCGCCCAGCCGGTAGACCTTGCCGGCGACCGCCTCGAGGATCGGCTCGGCGCGCGCATAGGCATCGGCCGAACCCGAGGACATGATGGTGAGCTGTCCGTCCGCGGCGCGCGCGGCACCGCCCGACATCGGCGCATCGAGCAGCGGATGGCCGGCCTGCGCCAGGCGCTCGCCGAGGCCCTTGATGAAGCCCGCCGGCACGGTGGCGCATTGCATGACGACGGCGCCCTTGGGCAGCGATCCGACCGCGCCGCCTTCGCCGAACAGCACGGCCTCGACTTGCGGCGCGTTGACCACGACGATCACCAGCGCGTCGGCCTTCGCCGCGGCGTCCTTTGGTGTCGCGGCGATCGTGCCGCCGATGGCGCTGAGCGCCTCGCAGGCCGCCGGGCTCATATCGACGCCGACCACGCGGTGGCCCTTCTCGATCATGTTGCGCGCCATGCCCATGCCCATCGAGCCCAGGCCGACGACGGCGATGTTCAGCGTGTTGGTGGTCATGCGGTGATGCCGTAGGGCTTGGCCCAGCCGAGGCCGGCGGCGGTCGTGGTCTTCGGCTTGTACTCCAGCCCGATGAACCCGGTGTAGCCGAGGCGGTCGAGCAGCTCGAGCACGTAGAGGTGATTGGCCTCGCCGATATCGGGCTCGTTGCGATCGGGGTTGCCGGCGATCTGCACGTGGCCGATCTGGCCGAAGAGCTTCTCGGCACGGTGCGCCAGGTCGCCCTCGGTGATCTGGCAGTGATAGAGGTCGAACTGCAGCTTGAGGTTCGGCGCGCCCACCTCGGCGATGATCGCCGCGCCCTCGGTCGTGGTGTTGAGGAAATAGCCGGGGATGTCGCGGCGGTTGATCGGCTCGATCACCACCTCGCGGCCATCCTTGGCCGCGCGCTCGGCGGCGCGCTTGAGGTTGTCGACATAGGTACGCCGCATCGCCGAGAGATCGGCTCCCGGGGTGATCAGCCCCGACATCACGTGCACGCGCGCGCAATCGAGCGTCGCGGCGTAGCCCATCGCCGTCTCCAGGGCCGCCTTGAAATCGGCCTCGCGGCCGGGCAGGGCGGCCAGCCCGCGCTCGCCCTTGCTCCAGTCGCCCGGCGGCAGGTTGAACAGCGCCTGGGTGAGCCTGTGCGCCTTCAACTGGGCGGCGATATCGGCGGCCGGGAAGTCGTAGGGGAACAGGAACTCCACCGCCTTGAAGCCGTGGCCCGCGGCGGCGGCGAAGCGGTCCATGAACCCGATGTCCTGGTACAGCCAGGACAGGTTGGCGGCGAGTTTCAGCGTCATGGCGTTTCCGTTGTTCGTGCCCCCGAGCCTAGCGAGGGATCCGCCGCGAACGAAGCGGCGTTTGATGACGGCCCGTCAGGGCAGTTTGGCGAAGGCCTTGGAGAAGAAATCGGCGGCGCCGAAATTGCCCGACTTCAGCGCCAGCGCGATGGTTGCGCCCGAGCCGGTCGTGGTCGCCGTCCACGGCACGCCGGGATCGATCTCCGGCCCGATGCGCAGCGCCCGCGCGCCCAGCGCCTGCACCACCGCGCCCGATGTCTCGCCGCCGGCGACGACCAGCCGCCGCACGCCGCTGTCAACCAGACCCCTGGCGATCGCCGCCATCGTGGCTTCGATGCGCTTGCTCGACTCCTCGACGCCATAGCGCGCCTGCACCGCCTTCACGCGCTCCGGCGGCGCGCTGGCGTAGAGCAGGGCGGGGCCGCTCTGCTTGCCGGCCCAGTCGAGCGCCTGTCCCGCGACATCGCTGCCGTCGCAGATCGCCCCGGTGTCGAGCTCGAGCGCGGCGCCGCCGCCGCTGCGATAGGCCGCGATCTGTCCCAGGGTCGCGGCCGAGCAGGACCCGGCGATGATCGCGGCCTTGCCCTCGGCCCTGGGCAGGCGATCGGCGGCGCCGTCGCGCAGCAGGCCGGCGCGGCGGAAATTCGCCGGCAGGCCCATGGCGACCCCCGAGCCGCCGGTGACGAGGGCGAGATCGCTCGCCGCCTCGCCGATGGTCATCAGATCGGGATCGGTGCCGGCATCGACGATGGCGTGGCGCACGCCCGAGGCCTTCAGCACCTCGATCTCCTCGCGAATGGCGTCGGCGCCCGCCTGCACCGTGCGCAGCGCGATCAGGCCGACCTTGTGCCTGGTCTGCCGCTGCAGCACGCGCACCAGGCTGGGATCGGTCATCGGCGTCAGCGGATGGTCGCGCATGCTGGATTCGCTCAGCAGGACCGGGCCGACAAAGAGGTAGCCGAGGAAGATCGCGCGGCCATTGGCCGGGAAGGCGGGGCAGAAGATGGTGAACGGCGCGTCCAGCCGGTCGAGCAGGGCGTCGGCCACCGGACCGATGTTGCCGCGATCCGTCGAGTCGAAGGTCGAGCAGTACTTGAAGAAGATCTGCCGGCAGCCGCGCGCCTGCAGCGCCGCGAGCGCCTCGAGGGATTGCGACACGGCGTCCTCGGGCGCGATCGTGCGGCTCTTCAGCGCCACGACGATGCCGTCGACATCGTCGAGCGCTATGTCGGGCGCCGGCACGCCGATGGTCTGGACGGTACGCATGCCGCCCTTGACCAGCATGCCGGCGATGTCGGTCGCGCCGGTGAAATCGTCGGCGATGATCCCTAGGAGTGCCATCTCGTCCTTACCTTCCCCCGGAGGGGGAAGGTGGCGCGCGCAGCGCGACGGATGGGGGATGTCTCAGCGAAGCCGGTGTCCGTCTTGATCATCCCCCCTCCGCCCTGCGGGCACCTTCCCCCTCCGGGGGAGGTAGCTGGTTCCGGGCTATCGCACGTCGCCGTACATGACGTCGCGATCCGACGGCCATTTCACGCGGTAGGCCAGGCGGATCTCCTTCTGCTCGCCGGCGGCGTACTCGTAGGTCCAGCTCATCACGCCGCGACGATCCTCGACCGTGGCCTCGGTCGGCTTGGTGGTCTGGTCGAGCATCTCGACGGTGATGGTGTTGACCTCGCTCACCGGGACGCGGTCGATCACGGTGATCTTGATCGGGAAGTCATGCAGGTTCTTCACGACCGTCTTGAACTCGGCCGTGTCGGTGCGGCTCGAGCCGAGGAAGCCCGGCTCGGCCTGGCGCCGCGCCACCGGCACGCGCGTGACCTTCACCTGGTCGTCGGCGCCGAAGCTCAGCTCGACCTTGTCGCCCTGCGCCACCATCGGCAGCGCCGAGCGGCCGACGAACGTGCCGTCGCGGTGGATGTTGACCGGGCCGGGCAGCAGCGGCGCTTCCTCGTCATTGTTGAACATGGCCTGCAGGTAGGCCGTCGGGTTCAGCAGCGGCACGGTCTTGATCAGCAGCTGCGGCGCCACGGTGGTGCTGGAGATGCGGAAGGTCTTGGCCGCGCCGTCCGCCGGGATCGTCACGCGGCCGGGCACGCCGAACGAGGCCTGGAAGGCACCGCCCTGCACCTGCGCCTGCTGCTCGCGTGCGTCCTCGACGAGGCTCGGCTTGTCGGCGGTCTTGGGCTCCATCGCCGGCGCTGCCGGCGCGGGCGAAGCGCCGGCGGGTGCCGAGCGCTCGCGACGGGCGTATTCCTGCGGCGGCGGGCGCAGCCGCACGCGCGAGGTCATGAGCTCGGGTGCCGCCGCGCCGCGCGCCACGCGCACGGTCGAGACGATCAGGGTGACGTTGTCCCACGGCTCGCCGGTGCGCTGGGTCACGGCGGCGCGGCGCACCAGCTCGAGCGAGGCCTTCTTGCCCTTGCCGCCGGTGTCGAGGCGCGCGTCGTAGAGCGGCCGCCAGCTCGCGCCGGCGACGCGGTAGGTGACGGCGAGCTCTGCCTTGCTCGCGGCGCGGGCTTCGAGCGCGATGGTGACGTCGACGACCGGCGCGCCGGGACGCGGCGGTTGCGGGCGGGCGCGTTCCAGCGCGGCGATCTCGCCGTCGGTGTCGCGCAGCTGCGCGGCGAGGACGCGGATGTCCTCGTTGGCCTTGGTGAGCTGCTCGACGACGGCCGCCCAGGCGGCCGGCCAGTTGGCCGCGTCCATCGCCTTGCCGTCGGGCGAGAGCTTCTCCGGGCTGGCCTCGGAGTAGCGCCGGATCATCGCGCGCGTGCGCTCCAGCGCTTCCATGCGCGCGGCGGCGATGTCGCGCTTCTCGCGCAGCGCCTTGATCTTCTCCTCCAGCGCCGCGTCGATCACCGGCCGCGGATTGCCCGGCGCGGCGCGCGTCTCGACGGCGCCGATCGACAGCGCGCCGGTGGCCTTGCCGGCCACGCGCAGCGAGGCGGGGTCGATGGTCGCCGGCAGGCCCTTGAGCACGATGGTCGAGGCGCCCGTGGGCAGCTCGACGATCGCCACCCGCGTGACGCTGGCGCCATCGGGATAGACGGTGACGGTATCGACCTTGGACGCCGCCTCGATCTCGGCTGCCCAGGATGGGTCGGTCAGCGCGCACGCAACGGCTGCGGCTGCGATCACAGTTCGCATGGGAGTCTCCCCTTTGGCGCGATCAGAGAATGGATGCCTGCGCCAGCGCCAGGGTGTCTCGCCAAGATGGCGTCGCTGCGACGTCTCCGTGGCAAGTCCGGCACCGAATCAAGATTTCTCCGGCCGCTTCATCGGGCCCTAGGATGCAGCGTCAGGTTGCTGCTGTCACCGGTGGATGAGCCCGAGACGATCGTGCACGGTTCTGGCAATAGCCGGCTGGTGGCTGATCGGCGCGTGGATGGGGACGCTGATGGTGTGGCGGAGTCTCTGGGGAGGGCTTCTGCTGACGGCGGGATTGCTGCTCGCAGCCATGCCGGGATGGGCCCAGAAAGATGTCCGGGTCGCGCTGGTGATCGGCAACGGCGCCTACCAGAACGCCGAGCCGCTGAAGAACCCGGTGAACGATGCGCGCGCGATGGCCGGGGTGCTGCGCGATGCCGGCTTCGAGGTGATCCTGCGCGAGAACGTCACGCGCCGCATGTTCGTGGAGGCGCTGTACGAGTTCTCCGGCAAGGTGCCGCCGGGCGGCGTCGGCCTGTTCTACTATGCCGGCCACGGCATGCAGGTGCGCGGGCTCAACCATCTGGTGCCGGTCGATGCCGTGCTCGCCAACGAACGCGACGTCAAGTACGAGACGATCGATCTCAACGACGTGCTCGGCGGGCTGGACGAGGCGCGGGCACGGCTGAGCCTGGTGATCCTCGACGCCTGCCGCGACAACCCCTTCGCAAGGCGCTTCCGTTCCACCAATCGCGGCCTGGCGCAGACCGACGCGCCGCGCGGCACGGTGATCGCCTACGCCACGGCGCCGGGCGACACGGCGGCCGACGGCGAGGGCGACAACGGGCTGTACACGTCGGAGCTGCTCAAGGCGATCGCCGTGCCGGGGCTGAAGCTCGAGGAGGTCTTCAAGCGCACCATCGACGGCGTGGCGCGCGTGTCGGCCAACAAGCAGACGCCGTGGGTGAGCTCGTCCTTCCGCGGCGACTTCGTGTTCCATGTTGCCGTCGCGGCGCCGGCACCGTCACCCCCGCCACCGCCACCCGTCGCCGCTGCGCCCGCACGGCCCACGGTGGATCCGGTCGAGCAGACGGCGTGGACGACGATCGCCAACAGCAGCAATCCGGTGATGTTCGAGCTGTTCCTCAAGCGCTTCCCCAACGGCGCCTATTCCGACTTCGCGCGCGCCAAGCTGGAAGAGCTGAAGATGGCCGCCGTCCTCGAGGAGAAGCGTCGCTCCGTCGCGGCCGCCGACGAAGTCCGGCGACGGGCCGATGCCGAGGCCAGGCGCGCCGCCGAGGAAGAGGCGAAGCGCGTGGCTGCGGCCGAAGAGACCAGACGCCAAGCCGCGGCGGCGGAAGAGGCCAAGCGCCGTGCCGCGGCGGAGGAAGAGAAGAAGTCGGTCGAGAACGTCGAGGCGGCGCTGAAGCTGGCCGACATCGACCGCAAGCGCATCCAGGCGGCGCTCACCGCCCAGGGCTTCGACACGCTGGGCGCCGACGGCGCCTTCGGGCCGCGCACGCGGCAGATGATCACCAACTGGCAGCGCAGCCGCAAGGAGCCGCCGACAGGCTATCTGACGGCGACGCAGGCGGCGCTGCTGATTCAGGAAGGCCAGAGCGCCCTGGCCAAGATCGAGGACGAGCGCCGCAAGGCCGAGGCCGAGCGCCTGAAGGCTGCTCCCCCGCCGGCCGCGCCAGCCTCGCCCGCGCCCAAGCCGGCGTCAGTGCCACCAGCCATCGCCGCGGCGCCACCTGCCGCTGCCGGTGGCTTCGATGGTACGTATTTCGGCAAGGTATGCCGCTCCGACCATAGCTGGTGCCGGCCGCTGACGGTCACCGTCTCGGGCGGCTTCGTCTCGGCCCGTTCCTTCTCCGGCGGCCGCTGCCAGGTGCACATCGAGATGAGGGCCCCGGTCAGTCCCTCCGGTTCCTTCTCCGGCACTTATCAGGAGGCGTCCGGCAAGGACACAAATTGCGAGAAGATGCACGCCACCTTCTCCGGGCAGATCTCAGGCAACCAGATCAAGGGTCAGGCCGGGGTGGCGTTGGCGCGCATCGAGTGGTGGGCCAAGAAGTAGGGCCCATCCGGAGCATGGGCGCGGTCCGCCTTGCGCGCGCGAACTCGGGCGCAGAAGACGCCGTCTGCGCCTACGCCTCGATCAGGCTGATGCGGCAGTCGTTGACGTTGGTGCGCGTGGGTCCGGTGACGATCGAGTCGCCCAGCGCCTCGAAGAAGCCGTGGCCATCGTTGTCCTCGAGCCGCGCCTGCGCATCGAGGCCGGCCGCCTTGGCGCGCGCCAGCGTGTCGGGCGAGATGCGCGCGCCGGCGATGTCCTCGATGCCGTCGACGCCGTCGGTGTCGCCGGCCAGCGACCTGATCCCCGGCGCCCCGTCGAGCGCCAGGGCCAGCGCCAGCAGGTATTCGACGTTGCGTCCGCCGCGCCCCTTGCCGCGCACCTCGACCGTGGTCTCGCCGCCGGAGATCAGCG
>JBFXAZ010000168.1:0-8991 GCA_050183765.1 Reyranellaceae bacterium
GCTCCCGCAACTCCATCGGCATCGGCTTCGCCATTCAGTGCTGACCTCCTCTCAGCACTCAGCTTGAATCACATTTCCCGACCTCTGAGAATCCCTGCCGACTCTGCCTGATTTCATCCCGCTCTAGAGCTACGATGTCGACACGCGCCCGCACGCGCCTGCAATCATCCACAATAGCGATCCCAACCGATACTATTGGCGAACGCCGATGCTGAACCTGATCAAGATCGCCGTCGCCGTGCTGGCGTGCCTGGTCGCCGGCGATATCGCCGGCGTCTTCGGCTGCCTGCTTCTCGATCTCGTCGCGGGACGATCCTGGAGCGGCGCGCTGCCCTACGTCGTGTGGTTCGTGGTCGGCGTCTTCACCGGCCTGTTCACCTACACGATCGCCGGCGGCTGGACGGCCACCGATTCGGCCAGGGACTGGACCGAGCAACCCGGCGCGGCGCGGCGCGGCGCGCTCATCGTCGGCATCGCGCTCGCCATCATGCTCGCCCTGGGCCTGCTCTTCTACAAGCTGTTCTGGAGCCGCGGCGCGGCGGGCGAGTACTACGTGCCCGACAGCGCCCCGCACACCATCGTCTTCTTCGTCAGCGTCGGCGCCTCGATGCTGTTCTTCCGCTCCGCGCTGGCGCCGTCCGCCGGCGCGACCAGGTAGCCCACTCGTCGCCAGCGGAACGCGCGGCGACAGAGGTCTGGCACCCGGCCACGCCCTCTCCCACAATGCCCGCAAAGAGCTGGAGGAGCGTACAGGCGCAATGACGACGGGCATCACGACGGAAGACTGGATCGCGCATCACACGCTGATGACGCCCAACGCGCCGGCGGCGCTCGACCTGGCGTCGGGCCGGCGCTTCACCTATGCGCAATTCGACGATCACATCACACGCGCGGCGCTGTGGCTGAAGGGCGCGTTCGGCGTCGGGCGCGGCGACCGCGTCGCGGTGCTGTCGATGAACGACACCGACGTCTTCGAGCTGCAGTTCGCCTGCCAGCGGCTGGGCGCGATCTTCATGCCGCTGAACTGGCGCCTGGCGGTGCCGGAGCTCGAGTTCATCGCCAAGGACTCCGGGCCGGTCGTGCTGGTGCACGGCAGCGAGTTCGCCGACGCCGCGCGCGACGTGCGGAAGCTGGCGTCGATCCCGCACGTCGCCAGCCTCGCCAACGGCAAGCCCAGCGACTACGAGGCCGGCCTCGCCGCCGCGACGGGCACGCTCGAACGTCAGGTGCTCGATCTCGATGACACCTGGACCATCATGTACACGTCGGGAACGACCGGAAGGCCCAAGGGCGCGCAGATCACCTACAAGATGGCGTTCTTCAACTGCGTCCACTGCTCGATCGGCGTCGGGCTGACCTCGAAGAGCCGCAACCTGGTGTTCCTGCCCACCTTCCATACCGGCGGGCTCAACGTCTACGGCAACCCGACCTTCCACACCGGCGGCTTCAACGTCGTCATGCGCGCCTTCGATCCGGCGCAGTTCCTGGAGCTGCTCACCGACAAGGAGCTCGCGCTGACCCATGCGCTGGGCGTGCCGACGAACTTCCTGATGCTGACGCAGCAGCCGGGCTTCGCCGAGGCCGACTTCTCGCATCTCCAGCATCTCGGCATCGGCGGCGCGGCGGCACCGCTGGCGCTGATCGAGACCTTCGGCAGGAAGGGCGTGCCGATGCAGCAGCTCTGGGGCATGACCGAGACCGGGCCGCTCGGCCTGCTGCTGAGCGCCGACAAGGCGCTCACCAAGCTCGGCTCCTCCGGCCTGCCGCCGCTCTACGTGCAGCTCAAGATCTGCGACCCCGAGGGCAACGAGGTCAAGCGCGGCGAGACCGGCGAGCTGATGATCAAGGCGCCCAACGTCACGCCGGGCTACTGGAACCGGCCGGAGGCCAACAGGACGTCGTTCACCACGGACGGCTGGTTCCACACCGGCGACGCCGCGCGTCAGGACGAGGACGGCTATTACTACATCGTCGACCGCTGGAAGGACATGTTCATCTCAGGCGGCGAGAACGTCTATCCGGTCGAGGTCGAGAACGTGATCTACCAGCTCGACGGCGTGCTGGAGAACGCCGTCGTCGGCGTGCCGCACGAGAAGTGGGGCGAGGTCGGCCGCGCCTACGTCGTGCTCAAGCCCGGCGCCAACCTCGACGAAGGCGCGGTGCTCGAGCACTGCGGCACGCAGCTCGCGCGCTACAAGGTCCCCAAGGAAGTGCGCTTCATCGGCGAGCTGCCGCACAACGCCACCGGCAAGATCCTCAAGCACCAGCTGCCGCGGACGTGAGGTGACGCCCTTCCAGGGAAGGCGGTCGGCCTAGTACGTCTGCCAGATGCCGTGGCGGTCGTAGAAGCCGCGATGACGCTGATTCTCGACGCGATCGTCGACGCCGTTGTGGTTGCGGTCGATCCAGCCCGGCGGATTGTAGATGACGGGCGGGCGGCTCTGGACGCGATCGTCGATGCCGTCGCGGTTGCGGTCGATCCAGCCCGGCGGGTTGCCGTAGGGATAGCGCGGCCCCTCGTGGTACGGAACGCAGCCGACCAGGGCGGCGGCGGCGATAGCGGCGGTCAGCAGAGCGCGGAGCATGTCGGGGTCTCCAAGTCCGGGTTGCTCACTTTGTGCGCTCGCCCGTCTGCCGGCGCATTGACCCAACTCAAACCGCCGGAAAGGCCCGCATTTGCGGCACAAGTCCGTTGCTGCACAGTCGGTTCAGGCCCTGCTAGTCTGTCAGCTGACGTGACCATCAGGGGATGCCAGCCATGAACGCGGAAAGCCCGAAGAACAAGTGGATCGGCCAGCGCACGCTTCGGCCGGACGGTCTCGACAAGGTCACCGGCCGCGCCGCCTATGCCGCCGATACCACCATGCCCGGCATGATCTGGGGCAAGATCCTGCGCAGCCCGCACGCGCATGCCCGCATCAAGTCGATCGACACCTCGGCCGCCGAGAAGCTGCCCGGCGTGAAGGCCGTCATGACCGCCAAGGACATGGTGCATTTCCCGATCGAGAAGTCGGTGATGCTGGGCATCCAGGACATGCGCTGGATGTCGCGCAACATCATGGCGCGCGACAAGGTGCTGTTCCCCGGCCATCCCGTCGCCGCCGTCGCCGCCACGACGCAGGCGATCGCCGCCGAGGCGCTCGAGCTGATCAAGGTCGAGTACGAGGTGCTGCCCTTCGTCATCGACATCGAGGACGCGATCAAGCCCGACGCGCCCAAGCTGCACGACCACATCCAGTTCGAGGGCAAGCCCTCGAACATCGCCGGCAAGCTCGAGCACAAGCTGGGCGACATCGAGGTCGGCTTCAAGGAAGCCGACGTGATCGTCGAGCGCAAGTTCACCACCGAGCCGGTGCACCAAGGCTACATCGAGCCGCACGCCTGCCTGGTGAGCGTGCAGCCCGACGGCAAGGCCACCATCTGGAGCTCGAGCCAGGGCCAGTTCATGGTCCGCGCCATGTGCTCGTATCTCACGGGCCTGCCGCAGAGCGACATCCGCGCGATTCCCGCCGAGATCGGCGGCGGCTTCGGCGGCAAGACCATCGTCTATCTCGAGCCGGTGGCCCTCATCTTGTCGCGCAAGTCCGGCAGGCCGGTGAAGATGCAGATGACGCGTGAGGAGGTCTTCCGCGCCTCCGGCCCGACCTCGGGCTCGGTCTGCACGGTGAAGCTCGGTGCCAGGAAGGACGGCACCCTGGTGGCCGCGCACGGCATCTTCTACCTGCAGGCCGGCGCCCTGCCCGGCTCGCCGATCCGCGGCGCCGCCGGCTGCTCCTTCGCGCCCTACAACATCCCCAACGTGCTCTCGCAGGGTTTCGACGTGGTGTCGAACCGCTCCAAGGTCGCGGCCTATCGCGCGCCCGGCGCGCCGATCGGCGCCTATGCCGTGGAGTGCACGATCGACGAGCTGTGCCAGAAGCTGAAGATCGATCCGCTGGAGTTCCGCCTGAAGAACGCCGCCAAGCAGGGCACCAAGGCCGCGCATGGCCCGGTCTTCCCGGTGATCGGCTACATGGAGACCATCAAGGCGGCGATGGAGCATCCGCACTACAAGGCGCCGCTCGGCCCGAACCAGGGCCGCGGTGTGGCCAGCGGCTTCTGGTTCAACGCCGGCGGCGAGTCGAGCGCGCAGGTCAACATCAACGAGGACGGCAGCGTCGTCGTGATCACCGGCCACCCGGACGTCGGCGGCTCGCGCGCCTCGACGGCCAACATCGCCGCCGAGCTGCTGGGCATCGACTACCAGAAGGTCAACGTGCTGATCGGCGACACCGCCTCGATCGGCTTCAGCAACCTCACCGGCGGCAGCCGCGTCACCTTCGCCTCGGCCATGGTCGTCACCCAGTCGGTCGAGAAGGTGATCACCACGCTCAAGGAACGCGCGGCGAAGATCTGGAAGATCGACCCCGACGCGGTGATCTGGGAGGACGGCGAGGCGCGGCCGGCCGGCGACAACGCCGGCAAGTTCGACCCGCTGTCGCTGGCGCAGATCGCGGCGCGTGCGACCGAGACGGGCGGCCCGATCGGCGGCGGCGTCTCGATCAACACGACCGGCGCCGAGGGCGGCTTCGCCACGCATATCTGCGATATCGAGCTCGATCCGGCGACCGGCCTGACCAAGGTGCTGCGCTACACGTCCTTCCAGGACGTCGGCCGCGCCATCCATCCGGCCTATGTCGAGGGCCAGATGCAAGGCGGCGTGGCGCAGGGCATCGGCTGGGCGCTGAACGAGGAATACATCTACGACAAGAACGGCCGCGTCGATAACGCCAGCTTCCTCGACTACCGCATGCCGGTGGCCTCGGACCTGCCGATGCTCGACACGGTGATGATCGAGATCCCCAATCCGAAGCACCCGCAGGGCGTGCGCGGCGTCGGCGAGGTCCCGCTGGTGCCGGCGCTCGCCGCCGTCGCCAACGCGCTCACCGCCGCCGCCGGCCACCGCTTCGACAGCCTGCCGATGTCGCCGCCCAAGGTGCTCGCGGCGCTCGACAAGTAAAATGATCGGTCATTCGGGAGATGGCGGCGCCGACGGCGCTGACGGTCCGTGCCTGAGTCGCTTGCCGATGATGGTATCTCAACTAAAGTGACGATCGCCACTACGACAGCCACTGGGCGTGTTGACTTCATCAAACTGCAACTGTTTATATATGCAGGGGAAGTGGGGAAGAAGAGAAGAAACAATGCAGCTGTCATCGGCGAGAGAACTAAAGCGGGAAGCAATCAGGGAGGTACTGGAGCCGATATCATCGACGTCACCGCGATCCATGGGCGTAGCATTCGCAGCTATTCCATTGCATCGAACGCTCGCGCCACAGAGACTGTTCGCGGTCGGCATCAGCCCTCATCGACGCAACGATTACAGGCTTGCCATCAGGCTTCAGAGACAATCGTTGCTCAACCATCCTTCCGTTCAACAGCTGATCGACAGGGCAAAGCGGGAAGTCGACATCAGGTTCGTCGGACGAATCCAAAAGAGGACTCCGCGGCGAACGCCGAAACAAGATCTCGATACCTTCGGTTCGCGATACCGGCCTCTGATCAACGGCATTTCGATCGGCCATATCGAGGTGACGGCTGGGACGCTCGGCGGCTTTGTCCGGCGGATTGGAACCAAGAACGGCAAGATTCATGTGCTCTCAAACAATCACGTTCTGGCCAACGAGAACGGCGCTGACATCGGCGACGACATTCTGCAGCCAGGCGCGCTCGACGGCGGCGCGCGAAAGGCGAACATCTGCGCGAGGCTCAGCAAGTTCATTGCCTTGAAACGAACGGTCAACAATCGCATCGACGCTGCCATTGGCGCCGTCGTCGATGGCGTCGATATTGAGCCCTCGAGGATTTGTGGCAACAGCGGGCTTCGCCTGCTTGGCAGCCGGTCGCTGGATACCATCGAGCACGATGAGGTAGCCAAGGCTGGACGCACCACCGGGTTGACTTGGGGCAGGATCACAGCGTTCGAGGTCGACGACGTCGTCGTCGCATACGACATCGGGAACGTGAAATTCGACGGGCAGATCGAAATCGAGGGCAGCGAGCTAAGGTCGTTCAGCGATGGCGGCGATAGTGGCGCGTTGATCCTGGATCCCAACGGCTACGCGATAGGCCAGCTCTTCGCCGGTACTGAAAGCGGCGGAAAAAATGGTCAGGGTCTGACATACGCCTCGCCCATTCAAGCGGTGCTCAAGAAACTTAAGGTCAAGTTCGTAGTTTAAGTTATGGCAAACGTGGATCGCCATATGGTAAAGTGTGATCTATATCTGGTAAGCAGTAAGAGGCGATCGCTCTATGGATAGTGTGTCGCCGACCATTGCGCGGGCGCGCGCAGCAAAGAGCGAAGTCCGTCGCAGCTTGGGCTCGGACATCGATGTGGTTGGTGTCGGTATTGCCAAGTCGGGTCGTGGTTATGCCCTGAAAGTCAATCTGGCGAAACTGCCCAAAGGTAAGCACCTTCCGAAGTCGATCGGCGGAATACCGGTTCGATTCGAGGTAGTCGGCCGCATCCGCAAGCGTGTCGGCACCTGAATCGCGGCCTCGTTCAATACAACGGGTTGGTATAGTGGAAGCGGCTCACGACGCTTTCCGTCGATTGCGAGATATTGTTGTCGTGGCTGGCGCGTAGAGCCCCGTGATCCAAGCGACAGATCCGGTCGAGAACAAGCTGCCGTCCTTGGCTGTCGGGAAGTAGACGAGGTCGGCGAGCACGCTTGAATTCAGCTCGCCGTCGAGGCTGCGGTGGAAGGTGCGGAACTCCTCCGGCGCCAGCATGCCGGCACAGGCCGCATGCCCCGAATGTAAGAAGGGCCGCCCCGAGGGGCGGCCCTTCCATTGTCACGGCCTCTATGCCGAGACCAAGACGGCTTGATCAGTCGGTGTTCCCCGAGATGGAGACAGCAACGATCCAGGCCTTGGCCTCGCGGGGCCGAACGTGACAATGAGACACTGGATCACCTCCTTTCGGTAGTTGGAACAAGGACAGGGACTATGACGGATCAGCCCTCATCCGACAAGAAGATCCGCTCGCTGGCCGACATCGAGGCGCTGGAACGCGTGCCCGTCAGCGATCGCATCCGCCAACAAAATGTGCTGGAGCTGCTGCAGGAAGCGGCACGGAAGTACGGCCGCGGCATCGCGCTGCGCTATCTCGCCGGCACCGGGCCCGATGCCGAGGTCGAGGACGTCGACTTCCTGCAGCTCCTGCGGCGCACGATCCAGGCCGCCAACCTGCTGCGCAGCCACGGCATCGGCCACGACGACGTGGTCACCCTGCTGATGCCCAGCGTGCCGCAGACCTTCTACGCGCTGTGGGGTGCGCAGATCGTCGCGGTGGCGAATCCGGTGAACTACTTCCTCGAGGCCGCGCAGATCGCCGGCATCATGAAGGAGGCCGGCGCCAAGGCGCTCGTCGCCGCCGATCCCTCGATCTTCCCGGACATCTGGCCCAAGGTCGAGGCGATCCGCGCGGCGATCCCCGATCTGAAGGTGTTCCGCGCCGGCGGCGGCGGCAACGTGCCCGGCGTGATCGACTTCGACGCCAAGCGCGCGGCGCAGGCCGGCGACTGGATCCTGAGCAAGAAGCCGATGCACGCCGACACGCTCGCGGCGCTGTTCCATACCGGCGGCACCACCGGCCTGCCCAAGCTGGCCAAGCATACGCATGGCGCGCTGGCGCTGATGGCGTGGACCAACACGCTGATGTTCGACATGGGGCCCGGTACCGTGCTGCTCAATCCCCTGCCCCAGTTCCATGTCGGCGGTTCGCTGTTCGGCGCGCTGGGTCCGATCGCGCAGGGCTGGACGGTGGTGATTCCCACGCCGCTGGGCGCGCGCAATCCCAACGTGGTGCGCGACTACTGGGGCATCGTCGAGCGCAACAAGGTCACGATCGGCGGTGCCGTGCCGACCTCGCTGGCGGCGATCATGAACGTGCCGCGCGAGGATCACGACCTGTCGTCGCTCAAGGCCTTCGTCACGGGCGGTTCCTCCGTCCCGGTCGAGCTGATCCGCCGCATCGAGCGCGAGCTCGGCGTGCCGGTAATCGAGGGCTACGGCATGACCGAGGTGCACTGCTACTCGACGATGAACCCGCTGCACGGCGAACGCCGACCGGGCTCGGTCGGCCTGCGCCTGCCCTACACGCAGCTGCGCATCGCCGACGTCGCGCCCGACGGCGCGATCCGCCGCGACTGCGCCATGGGCGAGATCGGCCACGTGCTGATGCGCGGGCCGCAGGTCACGCCGGGCTATCTCGAGCCGCGCCACAACAGGGGCGCGGTGCTGGCCGAAGGCTGGCTCGATTCGGGCGATCTCGGCCGGCTCGATGCCGAGGGCTATGTCTGGCTTACCGGCCGGTCGAAGGACCTGATCATCCGCGGCGGCCACAACATCGATCCGGTGGTGATCGAGGAGGCGCTGAACCGCCATCCCGCGGTCGAAACCGCCGCTGCCGTGGGCCTGCCCGACACCTATGCCGGCGAGGTGCCGATGGTCTACGTGCAGCTCAAGCCCGGCGCCGAGGCGACGGCCGACGAGCTGCGCGAGTTCTGCCGCAGGGAGATCCCCGAGCGCGCTGCGGTGCCGGTGCGGGTGGTGCCGATCCCGGTCATGCCGGTCACCGGCGTCGGCAAGATCTTCAAGCCGGCGCTCAGACTCGACGCGGCGCAGCGCGCCTTCGACGCCGCGCTGGCGCCGCTGCGCGCCGAGGGCGTCGGCGCCGATGTCAGCGTCGGCAACGATGCCACCCACGGCATGCTCGCCACAGTGACGGTCACGTCGGTGGGCAAGGCGTCGAAGGATGCCGTCGCCCAACGCTGCGGCGAGTTGCTCGGCGGCTTCCAGATCCGCCACGTCGTGTCGTTCGGCTAGAGCATGATGATATTAGGCGCGAGCATAGCCTGAGTTGACGAAGAAGTTGGCGCACTCGCGCGCAGGGAAGAGCAGCAGAAGCTCGGCGATGGTGTCACAGATGGCGTCGAGGGTTCGGGCGGC
>JBFXAZ010000169.1:0-8987 GCA_050183765.1 Reyranellaceae bacterium
CTACACCGAGAGCGGCGTGGTGATCCCCTGCTCGTACAACGGCCGGCCCTGCAACTTCGTCGCCCAGATGTATCTCGACGACGATCCGCCGATCGCCGCCGGCCGCGAGATCTGGGGCTTTCCCAAGAAGTACGCCCATCCCAAGCTGGCGATCGCCAAGGACACGCTGACCGGCACGCTCGACTACGCCGGCCAGCGGGTGGCCACCGGCACCATGGCCTACAAGCACGCGCTCTACGCGCGCGAGCTGACCAAGACCGAGGCGTCCCTGCGTAAGCTGCAGTGCCTGCTGAAGATCATCCCCGACGTCGACGGCGGCCCGGCCATCGCCCAGCTGGTGGGCGTCGAGCTCACCGACGTCACGGTCAAGGGCTCGTGGACCGGCCCGGCGCGTCTCGACCTGGTGCCGCACGTCAACGCGCCGGTGGCCGACCTGCCGGTGCGCCGCATCGTCGGCGGGCGGCATTTCGTCGCCGACCTGACCCTGCCGGCGGGCCAGGTTCTCGTCGACTACCTCAGGGACAGGGACCTGCGACAGGCCGCCTGACGCGGCCACGCGCTGGGCATGGGGCGCGGCATCCGGTAGGTTGCCGCGCATGTCGCGCGTGGAGACATCGCCGGCGCCCGCCGCGTCCGCAACGCCGAAGCGGCGCTGGAGCTTCGGCCTCTCGCCGCGCATCCTTGCGCTGGTGATCGTCGCGGTGATGACCGCGGAGGTGGCGATCTTCCTGCCCTCGATCGCGCGCTTCCGGCTGAGCTATCTCGAGAACCTGATCGAGACCGGCGCGCTCGCCACCCTGGCGCTCGACGCCACGCCGGACAACATGATCGACGAGAAGCTGACGCGCATGCTGCTCGACCACGCGCGCGTCGACGGCGTGGTGCTGATCGAGCCCGGCAAGCCCAAGCGCGCGCTGATCCCCCAGATGCCGCCGGAGCCGCGCGAGACCTTCGACCTGGTCGACGCGATGGTGCCCGAGCTGATCTGGGATGCGCTCGAGACCATGCTGCGCTCCGGCAGCTACGAGATCCGCGTCGGCGGCCGCTCGCTGCGCATGCCGCACGCGCGCGTCTACATCATGGTCGACGAGCTGCCGATGCGGCTGCAGATGCATGGCTACGCGCAGCGCATCCTGCTGCTGTCGGTGCTCATCGCCGTCTTCACCGCCGTCCTGCTCTATCTCGGCCTGCGCTGGCTGATCGTGCGACCGCTGCAGGCCGTCGCGCGCGACATGACGGCGTTCCGCCAGGCGCCCGAGGACGAATCGGCGACGCGCGCGCCCAAGCCGCGCCAGGACGAGATCGGCGTGGTCGATCGCGAGTTCGACAACCTGCAGCGCGAGCTGCGCGCGGCGCTGCGGCAGAAGACGCGCCTGGCCGAGCTCGGCACGGCGATGAGCAAGATCAACCACGACCTGCGCAACATGCTGGCCACCGCGCAGCTCGTCTCCGACCGGCTGGCGCGCAGCGACGATCCCAAGGTGCGCGAGGTCGCGCCGATGATGCTGGGCTCGATCGACCGCGCCGTGCGCCTGTGCGGCGATACCCTGGACTACGCGCGCGACCGGCCGGTGCTGAAGCTGGCATCGGTCGATCTCGCCGACGTCGCCGACGAGGTCGGCGTCGCGCTGCTCGAGCAGGCCGAGCGCAGCGATCCCAATTCGGTGCACGACTGGCGCGTCGAGCTGGCCAACGATCACCGGATCCTCGCCGACCGATCGCTGCTGTTTCGCATCCTGTTCAATCTCGGCCGCAATGCCTTCGATGCCGGCGCCCAGTGCGTCATCGTGCGCGCCGACAGGCGCGCGGGCGGGACGATCGTGGACGTCATCGACGATGGGCCGGGCGTGCCGGAGGACATGCGCGCCCGCCTGTTCCAGCCCTTCGCGCGCAGCGGACGACCCGGCGGCTCGGGTCTCGGCCTGACCATCGTGCGCGATCTCGTGCTCGCCCATGGCGGCGAGATCACCCTGGTGTCCAACGGAGCGGCCGGCGCGACCTTCCGCTTCACGATCCCGCGTCGAGCGGCCTGACGCGCCGCCGTTCGATGGCGACGGCGAGCCAGAAGCACAGGGCCGAGACCAGCGCCACCACGAGCAGCGCCCACAGCACCGGCGTGTAGCCGCCGGAGGCCTGCCAGATCACGGCGGCGAGAAACGGCGCCGCGGCCCTGGCCATGCTGGTCGGCATGGTGATGGCGCCGTTGATCGCGCCATAGGCGCGCTGGCCGTAGTAGTCGGCGACGATGACGCCGCGGATGATCGTCAAGGTGCCGTTGGCGAGCCCGTAGATGGTCGCGAAGCTGAACAGCGTCGCGGCGCTGGGCGGCAGCATCAGGATCGCGATCGCGATGGGATAGGCGAGGATCACCAGCGAGCCGACGCCGCCCATCGACAGCCGCCGGCCGAAGGTGACCAGCAGGATGCGCCCCGCGACCTGCATCGGCCCGATCAGCGTGAAGCCGGCGACGATCAGCTCCATGCCCAGGCCGCGGTCGCTGAGCAGCGGCACGAGATGGAAGATCAACGCCGTGAAGGTCAGCGCATTGAGCGTGAAGGACAGGGTGAGCGCCCAGAAGGAGGGCCTGCCGAGCGCGGCACGCAGGCCCTCGCCGTTGCCGGCCGCCGGCGCGCGATGGGCCGGCGGCACCGCGCGCGGGATCAGGCTGCCGTGGATCGCCGCGCACAGCACGTTGAAGGCGGCCAGCACATAGAGCGAATGATGCCAGCCCATCCGTTCGATCAGCAGCTGGGTCAGCGGGATGAAGGCGGTGCTCGCGAGGCCGCCCACCAGGGTCACCGCGGTGATGGCGCGACGGTAGTCCTGCGGGAAGGTGCGGGTCATGACCGCGAAGGCCGGGTCGTACAGGGTCGCCGCCATCGACAGGCCGAGCACCGCCCACAGCGCGTAGAACAGCCAGAGCGAGCCGATCATCGGCCACAGCGCCAGCAGCGCCGCGCCGAGCAGCGAGCCGCCGGTCATCAGCGCGCGACCGCCGACGCGGTCGATCCAGCTGCCGACCGGCACGGCCACCAGACCCGCGACCAGCAGGCCGATCGACAGCGCCGCGTTGAGCTCGGTGCGCGACCAGCCGAGCGATTTCTCCATCGGCACGACGTAGAGCGCGAAGGCGTAGAACTGCGTGCCCCAGGACACGAGCTGCGCGACGGCGACCCCCCAGACGATCAACCAGGCGCGCGATCCTGAAAGCCGCATCATCCGACCTGCAGCAGCAGGCCCTTGAGGTAGGCCGTCTCGGGCAGGCCGGGATGCACGGGGTGATCCATGCCGGCGCCGCTCGAGCGCAGGATGCGCGCCTCGCGCTTCGCATCGTGCAGGCCGCGCCGCACCTGCTCGGCGAAATCCGGCGGCGACATCAGGTGCGAGCACGAGGCGATGAACAGTAGGCCCTGCGGCGCCACCAGGCTCGCGGCCTGCCGCGCCAGCTTTCGGTAGCCCTGGGCGCCGGCCTTGACGTCCTTGCGGCTCTTCACGAAGGCCGGCGGGTCGGCGACGACGATGTCGAAGCGTTCGCCCTTGGCCGCCATTCGCTCGAGCTCGTCGAACACGTCGGCCTTGCGCGTCTGGATGCGCGAGTCGACCTGGTTCAACGACGCCGCCTGGCGCGCCAGATCCAGCGCGTGCGCCGAGCTGTCGACCAGGACCGCCTCGGCCGCACCTTCGACCGCGGCCAGCACGCCGAAGCCGCCGGCGTAGGCATAGGCGTCGAGCACGCGCGCGCCCTGGGCGAAGCGCGCCACCATGGCGCGGTTGTCGCGCTGGTCGAAGAACCAGCCGGTCTTCTGCCCGCCGGCCGGATCGCAGACGAAGCGCGCGCCGTTCTCCATCACGTCGATCGGACCGGCGATTTCGCCCCTGGCGATCTTCGCCTCCAGCGGCAATCCCTCGAAGGCACGCGCCGGCGAGTCGTTCTTCAGCAGGATCGCCGAGGGCGTCAGCACCGCCTCGAGAGCGGCCACGAGCGCATCGGTCAGCGCCTCCCAGCCTGCGGTGTTGAGCTGGGCCACGACGACGTCGCCATAGCGATCGACGATCAGGCCGGGCAACCCGTCGGCCTCGGCGTGCACGAGGCGGTAGTGCGGCACGCCGGCGTAGAGCCGCGTGCGCAGCGCCAGCGCCGCGGCCAGCCGATCCTCGATCAGCGACTGGTCGATCCTCGCCTCGCCGTCGCGGCTGAACAGGCGGGCGGCGATCAGCGAATGCGAGTTGAAGGTACCGACGCCCAGCGCCTCGCCACCGGCGGCGCGCAGGATCACCGGGGAGCCCGGCGTGATCGCCTTGGTCTCGGGATTCATCAGCACTTCGTTGGAGAAGGCCCAGGGATGGCCATGCCGCAGCCGCCGGTCCTCGCCGGCGCGCAGGATCACACTGGGGTATTTGGCCATGGAAGGAAGCTCCGCGAAATCGGCCCTCCCCTAGCACGCCTGCCGTCGCAATAAAGGTGAAACAGTCGTCTCACCTGTCGCGCCGGCGTCAATCGCCCCGCGCCACGCCGTCGCGCCGCGGATCGGCGCCGCCTTCGTAGCCGATGAGGGTGCCGTCGGCCGAGCGCCGGGCACGGATGCCGTGCAGCCCGCCCTGATGCGGCGAGATGACGACCTTGTGGCCGATCGCCTTCAGCGCCTCGGCCAGCTGCTTCGCCTGCTCGTCGTCCGACCGCCCCTCGATCTCGGTGGCGCCGCCGCGATTGATGATCCGCCGCGCGGCGATCGCGTCCTGCAATGGCAGATCACGCAGCAGGGCACCCCAGGTCGCCTGCAGCACGTCGCCGATGATCCGCGAGCCGCCGGCCGAGCCGATCGCCAGCACGAAGCGCCCGTCGCGATCGGTGACGATCAGCGGCGACATCGAGGAGCGCGGGCGCTTTCCGGGCTGCACGCGATTGGCCACCGGACGGTCGTCGACCACCGGCACGGCGGCGAAATCCGTCAGCTCGTTGTTGAGCAGGAAGCCGCCGACCATGCGCCGCGCGCCGAACACCGATTCGATCGTCGTGGTGAACGACACCGCGTTGCCGTCGCGGTCGACGATGGCCATGTGGCTGGTGCCGCCTTCCGGCTTGGCCGGCGATGCCGCCGGGCCCGGCAGCGGCGCGCCCGGCGGCTGGCCCGGCATCACGCGCTCCATCACGCGATCGTCGCGCAGCGCCGACCCGCGCCGCGCGAGATAGGCGCCGTCCAGCAGCCCGTCGACCGGCACCGGCACGAAGCCCGGATCGCCGACATAGCGCTCGCGATCGGCGAAGGCGAGCCGGCTTGCCTCGGCCAGACGATGCGCATCGCCGGCCTCGCCGACAGCCGCCGGCGCCCGGTCGAGCAGCGGCAGCGTCTGCAGGATGGCGAGCGGCCCCGACGACGGCGGACCCATGCCGCAGATGACCCAGTCGCGCAGCGCCCGGCACAGCGGCGCGCGTTGCAGCGCGCGGTAGTCGGCGAGATCGGCGGCGCTCATGCGGCCGGGTCGCGGCTCGCGCGCCACCGCCGCGACGATCGCATCGGCCAGCGGTCCCCGGTGCAGCACCTGGGCGCCGCGCTCGGCGATCAACCGCATGGTCTCGGCGAGCGCCGGGTTGCGGATCACGTCGCCTTCCTTTTTCGGCGAGCCGTCGTCGTTGAAATAGATCGCGCGCGCCTGCGCATCGTCCTTCAAGGCGCGCTCGTTCGCCAGGGCGCGGCCCAGGCGCGGCGGCACCTTGAAGCCGTCGGCCGCCAGCCTGATCGCCGGTTCGAAGAGATCGCGCCACGGCAGCTTGCCGTGCCGGCGGTGGAGCTCCTCGAGCATGCTGACGGCGCCGGGCACGCCGACCGACAGGCCCGAGACCACCGCCCGCGGGAACGGCAGCGGCTTGTTGTAGACATCGAGGAACTGGGTCTCGGTGGCGGCGGCCGGCGCCGTCTCCCGGCCGTCCCAGGCGGTGACGCGGCGTGCGCGCGCATCGTAGTGCAGCAGCAGGCCGCCGCCGCCGATGCCCGAGGCCTGCGGCTCGACCACGCCCAGCACCATCTGCACCGCGACCGCCGCATCGACGGCCGAGCCGCCCTTGCGCAGGATCTGCAGCCCGGCGTCGACAGCCATGGGATTGGCGGCGGCGACCATCTGCGTCCTGGCCGTGACCGCGACATCGCGTGCCGCCGCGGGCCACGCGGTCAGCAGCGCGAGAGCAAGGATGGCGCGGGTAACGGCGCTGGCGATCATCGCGATAGCCTGCGCCATGGACGCTCCCGGCGCCAGCGGCTAGCGTCCGGCCATGCTTCGTCCCGGCCCGCGCAATCTGATCACCGATGTCGACGGCATCCTCGTCGGCAATGCCGAGGACCCATCCGTGCGCAGCGGCACGACCGTCATCCTGGCCGAGCAGGCCTGCGCCGCCTCGGTCGACGTGCGCGGCGGCGCGCCGGGCACGCGCGAGACCGATCTGCTGGATCCGACCTGCCGCGTGCAGGCGATCGATGCGATCTTCCTCTCGGGTGGATCGGCGTTCGGCCTGTCCGCCGGCGATGGCGTGATGAAATGGCTGCGCGAGCGTGGTCGCGGTGTCTCCGTCGGCACCACCTCCGTGCCGATCGCCCCGGGCGCGATCCTGTTCGACCTGCTCAACGGCGGCGACAAGGACTGGGACTGGCCGCCCTATCGCGAGCTCGGCTATCGCGCCGCCGGAGCTGCCACGAAGGACTTCGCGCTGGGCAACGCCGGCGCCGGACTCGGCGCGCGGTGCGGCCACCTCAAGGGCGGTCTGGGCAGCGCGTCGGCGGTCGATCCGTCCAGCGGCATCCAGGTCGGCGCCATCGTCGCCGTCAACGCCGTTGGCTTCGCCACCATGGGCGAGCTGCCGCATTTCTGGGCCTGGGCGCTGGAGCAGGACGGCGAGTTCGGCGGTTTGCCGCCGCCGCCCCGGGGGCTGGGACTAGGTGTCTCGCACACTCGCCAGTTGCTCGACCACGGCGCGGCGGCGCTGGCGGCACAGCCCCTGGCCAACACCACCATCGCCGTGGTGGCGACGAACGCGCGGCTCGACAAGGCGTGGTGCCGGCGCCTGGCGATCATGGCGCAGGACGGTCTCAGCCGGGCGTTGCGGCCGGTACATACGCCCGCCGACGGCGATGCGGTATTCGCCATGGCGACCGGCCGGGTGCCGATCGCCGACGACCCGATCGCGCGGGCCGAGCTCGGCACCCTCGCGGCGGATTGCCTCGCCCGAGCCGTGGCGCGCGGCGTCTACAACGCCTCGAGCCTGGGCGGCGTGCGCGCTTGGCGCGACATCCACGGACGCTGACGCCGCAGCGGCGGATTGCTATGGTCTTGGCCAATCGATGGAGGGATCTATGACGGTCGTAAGCCGCCGCCGCCTGGCCGGCCTGATGGGTGGCGCCAGCGCCGCAGCCATGCTGGCAAGGGGCGCCTGGGCCCAGTCGCCGGCCCGCGCCAAGGATGGCGGCGTGGTGATCGGCATGTCGCTGGAGCCGCCGGTTCTCGATCCCAACCTCAACGCCGCGGCCGCCGTGCGCGAGGTGACGTCGATGAACGTCTACGAGGGCCTGACCCGCTTCAACGCCAAGGGCGAGATCGTTCCCGGCCTGGCGCGCGACTGGAAGATCGCCGAGGGCGGCACCGAGTACGTCTTCAATATTCCGCCCGACGTGAAGTATCACGATGGCGAGCCGTGCACGGCCGACGACGTCAAGTTCACGCTGGAGCGCCTGTCGGCGCCCAACTCGACCGCGCCCGGCAAGTCGCTCTATCAGCGGATCGCCGCCGTCGAGGTGCTGAATCCCACCTCGGTGAAGGTCAAGCTGAAGAGTCCCGACTCGTTCCTGCTGCACAGCCTGGCGCAGGGCGACGCCGGCATCATGGACCCCAAGAGCGCGCCGACCAACGGCACCAAGCCGATCGGCACGGGTCCCTTCATGTTCAAGGAGCGCAAGGAAGGCGACTCGATCACGCTGGTGAAGAACCCGGCATATCGCAACGCCGCGTCGGTGAAGCTCAACACCGTGGTGTTCAAGGTGATCAAGGATCCCGCCGCGCAGATCAACGCGCTGCTGGCCGGCGACGTCGACGCCTTTGGCGCCTTCCAGGCGCCGGAGCTGGTCAACCGGGTCCGGGCCGACGGCCGCTTCGCCGTGGTGATCGGCTCGACCGAGGGCGAGACCATCCTCGCCACCAACAACGCCAAGGCGCCGATGAACGACCTGCGCGTGCGCCAGGCGATCGCCCACGCGATCGATCGCGAGGAGCTGATCGCCGGCGAGAACGGCTTCGCCATTCCGATCGGCTCGCACTTCGCGCCGCACAACCCGGCCTATGTCGACCTCACCAAGACCTATCCGCTGGATCTCGCCAAGGCCAAGAAGCTGCTGGCCGACGCCGGCCATCCCAACGGCTTCAGCGCCAGCCTCAAGCTGCCGCCGGTGGGCTACGCGCAGCGTTCGGGCGAGATCATCGTCGCGCAGATGGCGAAGATCGGCATCAAGCTCAGCATCACGCAGCTGCAATGGCCGCAATGGCTGAAAGAGGTCTTCCGCGAGAAGAACTACGACTTCACCATCGTTGCCCACACCGAGGCCAACGACCTCGATCGCTATGCCCGCGACGGCTACTACTGGGGCTACGTCTCGCAGCCGTTCCGTGACACCTGGGCCGCGGTGGTACGCGAGACCGATCCTGCCAAGCGCACCGAGTTGCTGAAGAAGGCGCAGAAGATCGTCGCCGACGACGCGGTGAACGGCTTCCTCTACCAGCTCGGCAAGGTCGGCGTCTGGAACAAGAACCTCGTCGGCCTGTGGGAGAACTCACCCTCGCCCGGCATCGATCTCGCCGCCGTGCACTGGAAGTGACGAGAGACGCCCGCCTTCCCCCGCTGGCGGGGGAAGGGTGGCGCGAAGCGCCGGGATGGGGGTGGTTGGTGCGACGACCTCGCTGTCCGTGACTGACCGCTATGCGGCCACCCCCATCCGCCCGTCGGGCAC
>JBFXAZ010000170.1:0-8840 GCA_050183765.1 Reyranellaceae bacterium
GGACCAAGACTTTGCGACGCAGCCGAGCGGGCCGGCCGGCCCGCTCGGCTGCGTCGCAAGAACAAATCATCGAGACTGTCAGGCATGTATCCGGTCTGTAGTGTCAGGCATGTTTCCGGTTGCACAGACCGACAGCCCCTCACCCCGACCCTCTCCCCGCTAGCGGGGAGAGGGAGAGCGCTTTAGGGTGCGGGCCTCCGCACTCCAGGGTTTCGAGTGATGCGCGCGCTGGTCTGTCACGAGTATGGGTCGTACGAGAATCTGCGGATCGATGAGGTGCCCGGCCCGGCGATGAAGCCGGGCCATGTGCGCATCGGCGTGCGCGCCGCGGGCGTGAGCTTCGCCGCGATGCTGGGCGTGCAGGGCAAGCACCAGAACAAGCCGAAGCTGCCCTACATCCCCGGCAACGAGGTTTCCGGCGTGGTGCTCGAGACGGCGCCTGACGTCAGCGAGCTGAAAATCGGCGATCGCGTCGTCGGCCCCGCCTCGAGCGGCGGCTTCGCGCAGGAGGCGCTGGCGCCGGCGGCCAACATCCATCGCATGCCGGACAGCCTGGAATTCGCCGCCGCGACCAACTTCCCGACACTCTATCCCACCGCCTACGGCGCGCTGCGCTGGAAGGCCGCCCTGCAGCCGGGCGAGATCCTGCTGGTGCACGGCGCCGGCGGCGGCTCGGGCCTCACCGGCGTCGAGATCGGCAAGGCGATGGGCGCCACGGTAATCGCCACGGCCGGCGGCGCCGACAAGCTGGCGATGGCCAAGGAGCTGGGCGCCGACCACCTGATCGACTCGCGCCAGGAGGACATCCGCGCGCGCGTGCTGGAGGTCACCAACGGTCGCGGCGTCGACGTGGTCTACGATCCGGTCGGCGGCGAGGTCTGGGACGCCTCGTTGCGCTGCGTCGCGCCCAACGCGCGCATGATCCCGATGGGCTTCGCCAGCGGCAAGATCCCGCAGATCCCGGCCAACATCCTGCTGGTCAAGAACGTCACGGTGATCGGCTTCTACTACGGGTACTACAACGGCTGGACCGGAAGGCCGGGCGAGGTCTTCGACGAGGCCGATGTGGCGCGACGGCGTGCCATGGTGCGCGATGCTTTCCAGGAAATGTTCCGCTGGTTCGAGCAGGGCAAGCTCAAACCGCCGGTCGCCGGCATCTTCCCGCTCGACCAGTGGGTGCCGGCCTTCCGCCTGATCGAGGACCGCAAGGTCGTCGGCAAGGCCGCACTCGATCCCAACGCCTGATCGCCATGAAGCGGCGGCTGTTCTCGCTCGCGTCGCTGGCGCTGCTCGCGGGCTGTGGCGACAGGAAGCCGCCGCCAAGATTGGTCGCGTCACCGCCGGCGCCGCCGCCGCGACCGGCGCCGGTCGCGCAGACGCTGGCCGATGGCCGCGTCGTGGTCCACCTGTCCGGCCTGCGCTACGCCGCGAAGCCGCCGCGCGACTGGGCGATCACGACCTACTGGTCGACCGACACCAGCACCGGCGCCAAGGACGACATCTTCGTCATCCTCACGCCGCCGGGCCAGCCGCGCTCCTCGAGCGCCGACGTCTTCGTGTCGCTCGAGGCGTTCATCAAGAACGACCGCGCGCCCACCGTCGCCGCCAAGCTCGCCAACATCGCCGCGCAGCGCCGGCAACGGCACCCGGACTTCTCGATCACCCAGCAGCCGCCGGTGCTGCTCGGCAACAAGCAACGCGCCGAGCTCTTTACGCTGGGCAACAACCCCTCGGGCGATTGGGAGTCGGTGGCCTATGTCGACGAGGGCCCGGTCGTCGCCGAGCTGATGATGCTGGGCCGCAGCCGCGACCAGTTCGACCAGACGCTGCCGCTGTTTCGGGAGATCGTGCGCAGCTACGGCAGGGTGTGAAGGGGAGGCGATCCATGGCGATTGCGACGTCCGCCGCTGCCTGGACGGTCCGCGAGGTCGAGGCCGACCGGAGCTGGATCTATCCCCTGTCGGCGCGCGAGAGCGCGGCGTTGCTGGCCGCGGTCCGCGCCGTCGGCGATCCCGACGGACGGCCGCTGCTCGATTGGACGCGCGCCGACTTCGCCCTCGAGGACGCGTTGCCCACGCTCGCGGCCGCGTTCCGCGAGGTGCGCGACGGTCGCGGCATGGCGCTGGTCAAGAACCTGCCGCGCGCCGGCGTGACCTCGTCCGAGTTCCGGTTGATGACCTGGGCGATCGGCCTGCATTTCGGCGTCGCCCGGCCGCAGAACCGCGCCAGCGACTACATCACCGAGGTTCGCGACGCCGGGAGCGCCTACCGCAGTCCGACCGGCCGCGGCTACAACTCCAGCGCCGAGCTCGACTTCCATACCGACAGCGCCGACGTGGTGCTGCTGTCCTGCTACAACCAGGCGCCCGTCGGCGGCATGAGCATGTGCGCGAGCGCCGCAACCGCCTTCGACGTCGTGCAGGCCGAACGGCCGGACTACGCCCGCACGCTCACCTCGGACTATCCGTTCAGCCGCAACGGTGAGCAGACCGGGGGCGAAGCGCCCTGGTACGCGGTTCCCATCTGCACGCTGCGCGATGGCCGCGTCTTCTGCCGATGGAACCGCAACCGCATCGAGAACGCGCAGAAGCTCCCCGGCGTGCCTGTCCTGAGCGAGATGCAGCGCGCGGCGATGGAGTATTTCGACGCGGTGCTGCGCCGGCCGCAGAACATGTTCTGCATGTACCTCGAGCCCGGCGATCTCCAGATCCTGTGCAACCAGTCCATGCTGCACTCGCGCACCAGCTTCGAGGATCATCCGCAGGACGAGAAGAAGCGGCTGCTCTACAGGCTGTGGCTGGCGCCGCCGCATGCGCGGCGACTGCCGGACAGCTGGGCCGTCTTCTTCGGCAACGCCGAGCCCGATACGGTGCGCGGCGGCATGAAGGGCCATCACTACGACGCATCGCGCCGCGCCTTCGATGCCCGCCAGGCCGAGGCCATGGGCATGACGGCAGCTCAGGGAGGATGACCATGTCCAGGGGCAAGCTCTTCAGGGATGCGCTGAAGCGCGGGATGGTGACCGCGCCCGGCTGCTTCGACTGCATCACCGCGCGCTCGATCGAGCGCGCCGGCTTCGAGGCGGTCTACATGACCGGCGCCGGCACCGCCGCGACGTTGGGCTATCCCGACTACGGCCTCGTCACCATGTCGGAGATGGCCGACAACGCCGGGCGCATCGCCTCGGCGATCAGCTTGCCGGTGATCGCCGACGCCGATACGGGCTACGGCAACGAGCTCAACGCCATTCGCACCGTGCGCGAGTACGAGAAGCGCGGCGTGGCCGGCATCCATATCGAGGACCAGGACTTCCCGAAGAAGTGCGGCCACCTCGAGAACAAGGTGATCATCGCGCTGGACGACTACGTCGCCAAGATCCGCGCCGCGGTCAGCGCCAAGGTCGATCCGAACTTCCTGATCATCGCGCGCACCGATTCGCGCGCGGTGCTGGGCTACGAGGAGGCGATCCGCCGCGCCAACGCCGCGCTGGAGGCGGGCGCCGACATGGCCTTCGTCGAAGCGCCGCAGACGCTCGAGGAGACGGCGAACGTGCCGAAGCTCGTCAAGGGCCCGTGCATGCTGAACATGGTCTGGAGGGGCAAGACGCCCGACCTCTCGATCGAGGAGGCAAGCAAGCTGAACTACGCCTTCATGATCCTGCCCGGCGTGCTGACCCGCACCGTGGTCGGCGCCTGCGACGCGGCGCTGGCCGAGCTCAAGGCCAAGGGCCGCCACCCCGTGCCGGCATCCGACATCACGCCGCAGCAGGGCTTCAATCTCAACGGCGCCGCCGAATGGGACGTCTATCGCACCCAATTCCGCGAGCCCGCCAAGCGCGCGGCGGAGTAATCGTCGAGCGCGAAATCAGAGTCTACCTGTCATCCCGAGCGCAGCGAGGGATCCAGGCGGCCTCCCTGGATCCCTCGCTGCGCTCGGGATGACAGGGTACGCCTGATGCAGCACGCCGCTCTAGTATCGCGGCCAGACCTTAGGAAACATCGCGCATTCGAGCGTGTCGCCGGGCTTGAGCCCGTGGCCTTCGAGCGGCGGCGAGATCTGGCCGATTCGCTCGGCGTAGCGCGCGTCGTCGCCGCACCAGCGCGTCGCCCAGGCGCGGCGGCGGCGCTGCATCGAGGCGTTGCCGGCGGCGCCGTGCAGGGTGAGCGCATGGAAGGCGATGACGTCGCCCGGCTCCATGTCCCAGGCGAGGAACTCGTGGGCGTCGCGCTCGGCGTCGATGTCGGGCAGCGGCTCGAAGCGCGGGTCCTCGACCTGCAGGTCGACGCCGCCCTGGCGGAAGAATTTCGGCTGGAACCAGCGGCCCCAGCGGTGCGAGCCGCGCACGTACTCGACGCAGGTGTCGCGCGCGACCGGATCGAGCGGCAGCCACAGCGAGACGATCTGCGTGCCGTCGACGGGATAGTAGGGCTGGTCGTGGTGCCACGGCGTGCGCTCGACCGTGCCCGGCTCCTTCACCAGCAGATGGTCGTGGTAGTACACGACGTCGCGCGAGCCCATCAGCTCTGCGGCGATCGCCGCGGCCGGCGAGTCGTAGACGAAGGCGCGGCAGTCGGGGTGGCGCTGCCAGAGCTGGAAGTCGACGAAGAACAGGCCGGGCTTGCCCTGCGGCGTGTTGATGCGCCTCATCGGGCCGGGCGCGGCCATGTCGTCGTCGATGGCGCGGCGCAGGCGCTCGATCCAGTCCATCGAGAACAGGCCGCGCAGGCACACCGCGCCGTCCTCGCGATAGCGCTGGATGTCGTCGTCACGGATCGCCGGTGCGCTCATCTCACAAATCCGCGAAGTTGCCGCCGCGGCCCTTGCCCGCGGCGAAGCGCGCGGCGCCGGCACGCGTCTCCTGCAAGATCGCCGGCAGGCCGCGCCGTCCCTCGTTCTTCAGCGCCGCGTCGATGTCGAGATTCCATTGCTCGTAGGACGACAGGCGGTCGCTGCGCATGCAGACCTGCGGGAAGCGCGCGAGCTGCTCGGCCAGTGCCATCGCCTCGGCAAGCGCCCGGCCTTCCGGCACGAGGCGATTGGCCAGACCCCAGGCCAGCGCCTCCTCGGCGCCGACCTCGCGGCCGGTGAGGATCATGTCGAGCGCGCGGCTCTGCCCGATCAGGCGCGGCAGGCGCACCGTGCCGCCATCGACCAGCGGCACGCCCCAGCGGCGGCAGAACACGCCGAACTTCGCCGTCGCCGAGGCCACGCGCATGTCGCACCACAAGGCGAGTTCGAGGCCGCCGGCGACCGCATGGCCTTCGACCGCGGCCAGCACCGGCTTGCCGAGCAGCAGGCGCGAGGGGCCCATCGGGCCGACGCCCTCGGGCTCGTAGCTTCTGCCGCTGCCCCGGGCGGCGCTCTTCAGGTCGAAGCCGGCGCAGAAGGCGCCGCCGGCGCCAGTGAGGATCGCCACCGACTGGCTGTCGTCGGCATCGAAGGCGAGGAAGGCCTCGCGCAGCATCACCGCGGTCTCGGGGTCGACCGCGTTGCGGGCCTCGGCGAAGCGGTTGATGGTGACGATGGTGGTCGTGCCCGACCGTTCGACCAGGACCTTGGCCATCGTCGCCTCCCGCGTCAGGGACGGCCGCGCATCATGCGCAGCGGGTCGTAGGTCAGCACCGTCTCGCCGCGCTGGTTCTTCACGTGGTTCATGGTGCGCACCAGGCCGCGCGTCGGATCCTTCGACGTCGGCCGCACCTCCGTGACCTCGCATTCGACATGGATGGTGTCGTTGACGAAGGTCGGCGCCGTGATGTTCAGCGTCATGCCGAGGAAGGCCATGCCGGTGCCCTGGATGGTGACCGGCACCAGCAGGCCCTCGGCGAAGCTGTAGACCAGCGCGCCCGGCACCAGGCGCTTGCCGGTGGGCGAATGCTTCTCGATGTACTCCAGGCTGTTGAACAGCCCCTCCTGCAGCCCGGTGCAGGTGATGAAATTGATCAGGTCGGCCTCGAAGATCGTGCGGCCGATGGTCCTGAACTGCTCACCGACCTTGAGGTCGGTGTAGTACATGCCGCCGCCCAGGGTGCGCATCAGTGGTGCTCGCCGACCTTGGCGCCCGCCTTCAGGACATACCTGCGGCCGCAATAGGGGCAGTCGATGTGCCCTTCTTTGCCCAAATTGAGGTACACCTTGGGATGGCCCAGCGCGCCGCCACCGCCATCACAGCCGACCCGGTCAGTCTCCACCTCGATGATCTCAACCGCCTGCGCCGCCATCGCCTCGATCCTTGTCCGTATTCGCGCGGATCATAGACGGGGACGCCCGACGATCAAGCGCGGCACGCTCGCGCTCTTGGGCGTGCTGCTGGGCGTGCTGCTGGTGGGCGCCTGCGCGCCGGTCGAGATTCCGGCCGGCCCGGCGGGCACCAAGCCCAGCCTGCATGATTCGTACGTTGTCGCCACGGACGGCGCGCATCTGCCGCTACGGACCTGGCCCGCCAGGGACGGCCATCCTCGCGCCGTGATCCTGGGCCTGCACGGCTTCGGCGACTATTCCAACGCCTTCGACGAGCCGGCGAAACGCTGGGCCCGGGACGGCGTTACGACCTATGCCTACGACCAGCGCGGCTTCGGCGATGCGCCCCATCGCGGCCGCTGGGCGGCGACCGAGGCGATGGTCGACGATGCGCGCACGGCGCTGAAGCTGATCGCCGCGCGCCATCCCGGTGTGCCGCTGTACCTCATGGGCGAAAGCATGGGCGGCGCCGTGGCCCTTGTGGCGCTGGCCGAGCGCGCCGAGAACAGGGGCGAGGCCGTGCCGCTGGCCGGCGCGATCCTGATCGGCCCGGCGGTGCGCTCGCGCGACACGGTGGGGGCGATGGCCCGCGCCGGCGCCTGGTTCTTCGCGCACACCGTTCCCTGGCTGCCCACCGGCCCGACCTCGATCGATTTCCAGCCCTCCGACAACAAGGCGATGCTGCGGAAGTACGCCAACGATCCCAAGGTGCTGCGCCAGTACCGGCTCGACATGGGCTGGGGGCTGCTCGACCTGATGGACCAGGCCAAGGCCGCGGCCCCGCATATCGACGTGCCCTATCTGCTGCTCTACGGCGACAAGGACCGCCTGGTGCCCGAGGGGCCGATGCGCGCGGCGATCGCGCTGATGCCGGCGCGGCCCGACTCGAAGATCGCCGTCTATCCGAACGGCTATCACATGCTGCTGCGCGACCTGAACGCCGCGAAGCCGCAGGCCGACGTGCTGGCGTGGATCGGCGACAAGACCGCACGCCTGCCCTCCGGCGCGGATTCCGCGCGACCCGACCTGCTCGCCGCCTGGGGCAATTCGCGCTGACGCCACCCGTCATCCTGAGCGGCAGCGAAGGATCTGGCGGTCTCGCGGCCACACACCAGCGCCGTGTCTGTTCGCACCACCGCGAGGTCCTTCTCGTCGCTCAGGACGAGGTGTCAGAGCTCCCGCAGGCCTTCGGAGGGATCGATGCGCGCGGCGCGGGCGCTGGCGATGGCGGCGGCGAGCAGCGCGCACAGCAAGGTCGTGCCCGCGGCCGAGGCGAGATGCACCGGCAGCAGGCGTGATACCGCCTCGCCGGCGCCGACACTGGAGGCGAAGTAGCGGTCGAGCACGACGGCCGCGCCGGCCTGCGCCGCCCAGCCCAGGCCGATGCCGAGGCAGGCGACCAGCGCCGCCTGCGTGACCGGAAAGAAGACCGTCGCGCGGGCGCGGAAGCCGAGCAGGCGCAACAACGCCAGGTCGCGCCGCTTGCGTTCCACCGCGCCCCACAGGCTGACGCCCAGCGACAGCAGGAAGCCGGCCGCGCCGATACCGGCGATCAGCCAGAACAGCAGGCCGAGATTGCGGTCGAGCGACTGGATCTGCTCGACCTCGGCGGCGCGGGTGAAGGTCTCGATGCGCTGGGCCAGCAGCCGGTCGCGCAGCACCGGGATGTCGTAGATCGTGCGGCCATACAGGCGGAAGCCGGCGTAGAGGCGCGCAACGTCGGGCCGCGGCGGGCCCTCGGCCTTGAATTCCGGCACGGCGAAGCCCTCACGGAACGATTCCGTGTCGGCGAGCGTCTTGAGCGGCAGGAAGACGGCTTCGCCGTTGAGCGTCGCATCGGGCAGGACGGCGATGACCTCGAGCATCAGCCGCACGTTCTCGGTGCGGCCATTGATGGTGCGGCCGATCACGCCGTTGATCTTCGCGCCGGGCTTGACGTTGCCGATCTTGCGCGCGGCGTCGGCCGTGAGCACGACCTGCCGATCCGAAGCCGGGATGGGATGGCTCTCGAGCAGCGGATCGCCGGTCTTGGTCGGGATCATCTCCGCCGGGACCGGTGAGCCGCCGTCCTGGAAGATGTCGATGGTGGCCGAGATCGAACGCGTCTTGGGAATCAGGAACGCGACATCGGGCCAGCCCGCGACCTTCTCGAAGAACGCCGCGTCGAAGCGGCCGGCGCCGATCGGCACGATCTCGAGATTGCGCGGGTCGCGCGTCATGCGGTCGGCCAAGGTCTGGATCACGCCGTAGCGCAGGCCGAAGAGAATCAGCAGCGGCGCCAGCACGGCCGCCAGGGCGAGCACCAGGCAGAGCGTCGAGCGCCATTCATGCTTGGCGTCGGCGAGCGCCAGGCCGAAGATGCGGCGCATGTCGCGCACGCGCCGTGGCCGTGCGCTCATGGATCCACCTGGTCGAAGATCGAGCGCACGAGCGTCGCGCCGCCCTGGGCCTGCCGCTCGATGCGTGGGTGCAGACGCGTCAGGCCGAGCTCCTTGATGCGCGCCCAGTCATGCGAGGCGACGACGACGGCGGCGCCGTTGAGCGACGCCTGATCGAGCAGGAGCGCCATCACCGTCTCCGCGGTGGCCGGGTCGACGGAT
>JBFXAZ010000171.1:0-8702 GCA_050183765.1 Reyranellaceae bacterium
CGACCATCGGCTCGATCCTGGCGATCATCGCGCCGACCCTGCTGACCCTGGTGCAGTTCGACAGCATCACCCCCTTCCTGATCGTGCTGTTCACCGTCGGACCGCTGCAGATCGTCATGGCCAACGTCGTCGAGCCGGCGATGCTCGGCCGCTCGCTCAACCTCTCGGCCCTGGTGGTGATCATCTCCCTGATGGTCTGGGGCACGATCTGGGGCGTGGTCGGCATGTTCCTGTGCGTACCGATCATGGTGGTGATGCTGATCGTGCTGTCGAACTTCGAGACCACCCGCCCCGTGGCGGTGCTGCTGTCGGCCGACGGACGGCTGCCGTCCGAGCACGCCTGACATGTCCGCATCGCGGTTTGGGCGGGTTTACAGCCCGCCGGAAACGGGCGGATCATTTATCGACAAGCAAGCGGACCATCGAGGAAGCGTCATGACCAAGCGGCCGATTTCCGCCGACTCGCACATCACCGAGCCGCCCAACTGCTACATCGACTTCATCGATCCGGCGTTCCGCGACCGCGCCCCGCACCTGGTACGCGGCACCGAGAAGGGCGACGTCTTCATGATCCCCGGCATGGGCACGCCGATGCCCGTGTCGCTGGCGTCCGGCGCCGGCGTGCCGGCCGAGCAGCTCAGCATCATCGGCGCGGATTTCGACAGGCTGCATCGCGGCGGCTGGGATTCCAAGGCGCGGCTCGCCGACATGGACCGCGACGGCGTCGCCGCCGAGATGATCTACCCCTCGGTCGGCATGCTGCTGTGCAACCACAAGGACCTCGACTACAAGCGCGCCTGCATGGAGGCCTATAACCGCTGGCTGCAGACCTATTGCGCCGGCGCGCCGGAGCGCATCTTCGGCCTGGGCCAGACGGCGATGCGCACGGTCGAGGAAGGCATCGAGGATCTGCGGCGCATCAAGGAGATGGGCTTCAAGGGCGCCATGCTGCCGGGCGATCCCGGTGTCGAGGACTACGACAGCCGCATCTACGACCCGTTCTGGGAGGCGGCCATCGACCTGAAGATGCCGCTGTCGTTCCACATCCTCACGTCGCGCGCCGACGGCATCAAGAAGCACCGCGGACCGCGCGTGAACTCCTTCATGTCGATCATCCGGGGCAACCAGGACATCATGGGGATGCTGGTGTTCTCCGGCGTCTTCGATCGTCATCCCAAGCTGAGGATCGTCTGCGTCGAGGCCGATGCCGGCTGGGCGCCGCATTTCATGTATCGCATGGACCACGCCTACAAGCGCCACCGGCACTGGATGCGCGGCAGCGAGCTGCCGAAGATGCCCAGCGAATACTTCCGCGAGAACATCTACATGACGTTCCAGGACGACTGGACCGCCTTCAAGTTCGCCGGCGACATGAACCACCATCGCCTGATGTGGGCCAGCGACTTCCCGCACAGCGATTCGACCTGGCCCAACAGCCAGCAGGTGATCGCCGAGCAGACCGCGCATATGAGCGCCGACATGCGCGACGCGATCCTGCACGACAATGTTGCCGAGCTATATTCGCTGAGCGTGCAATAGAAATATGCAGTCACACTGCCGCCATTAAGTGAGCGTACGCTTCTTTTAGGGCGCCGCACTGGGGCGCTTGGCCTTCTGGGAGAAAATCATGCGCATCCGTCTGGTTGCCGCCGCGCTTGCGGTCTCGCTGCTGTCCCCTCCGGTGATGGCGCAAGACAAGGTCGGCGTCGCTGCCTGCGACGAATACCTCGAGAATTACTACGCCTGCTTGCCCAAGATGACGCCTGCTGAACAGCAGGACGCGACGGCAAGGCTCCCGCGGTGGCGCGCCCAATGGAAGGAACTCGCTGCCGACGCCAAGAACAGGGACGACCTGGCCGGCATCTGCAAGAGCGAGGCCGATGCCATGAGGCGGGGGTACACCGCCATTGGCTGCAAGTTCTAGCTCGAGCGCTGGAAAGCGTTGGCGCCGTCAACGAGGCGTCAGGAAGTGAGCACACACTTACAACAGGCGCGCCACCTTGGTGCGCCTGTTGCTTTCGGGAGAGATGTCTATGCGCATTCGTCTGGTCGCCGCCTCGCTCGCGGTCTCGCTGCTGTCCCTGCCCGCCATGGCGCAGGACAAGGTCGGCATCGCCGCATGCGACGACTTCCTCGAGAAGTACGAGGCCTGCGTGACCAAGATGCCGGCGGCCTCGCAGCAGGCGGTGAAGGACTCGATCGTGCAGATGCGCACGTCGTGGAAGGCGGCGGCTGGCGACCCCAACAGCAAGGCGGCGCTCGAGTCGGCCTGCAAGAGCTCTGCCGCTTCGATGAACCAGTCGATGTCGGCGTATGGCTGCAAGTTCTGAGCGCCGCCTGCCGAGCAGATCGGCGAGCAGCCGCTTGCACCTTGGGGCATAGTGCAGGTTTCCCACATTGGAAGCCTGCCATGCGCCCGACCGCCGCCATAGCCCTCGCGCCGACCATTGCCGCCCCCGCCACGACGTCGCGGCAGGCACGCGCGCCGTCCACCGGCGACGGGGGCCCGTCGCGGTGACGTCGCCGATCTATGTCGTCGTCAACGCGGTGCTGGAAACCCGATACGAGAAAAGAACCGGCATTCCCCGTGTCGAATACGAAGTCGCGAAATACCTGATCGCGCGCGGCGCCAAGGCGGTTGCCTGGGAGCGCAGCCGGTTCGTCGCCATCGACTTCGAGAGCCTCATCGAGACGCCGACCGGGGCCGGTTCGCTCGATCTGGACGCCGCCTGCGACGCGCCGACGACCGCCTCGGCGTTGCCCCGCCTGCGGGTCGCGCTGGCGCGCACCCTGGAGTCGCTCCCCGGGCCGGTGGCACACCAGGCGCAGCGCATCGTCCACAGCCTGCTCGCGGCGGACTGGCCGCGCCTGACGACGCAGGAGCGACGCGACATTCTGGAGAGCTTCGGCCTGACGAGAGACCGTCGGCGCCGGAACCGGTTTCTTCACGTGCTGGGCCGCGGCCACGTCGGACTGCGCCGGCCGAGCTCTCCCTATCCAAGAGCCCGCTTCTCCGACGGCTCCACGCTCGTCCTGCTCAGTACCTGGTGGGATGACTGGCCCTTTCGGGTCACAGAACGCCTGAAGGCGGCGCACGACCTGCGCTTCGTCTGCATGATTCATGACCTGCTGCCGATCCGGCGTCGCGAGTTTTTTCGTGCGCCTGGTCAGTGCGATCGGGGTCAGCGCCATGTCGACCAGGTCCTGCGCCTGGCGGACGGTATTTGTGCCACATCGCAGCACGTCGCGCAGGATCTGATGGCCTATGCGGCAGAGACCGGCGTGACGATCCGGCCCGTCACGCCTGTAGCGCTCTGCTCGGATCTGAGACGCAGCACACCCGCCGTGCATTCGAGCGAGCTGCGCCGGATGCAGCTTCAGCCGAACGGCTTCGTTCTGTTCGTCTCCAGCGTCAACCCGCGCAAGAACCATCAATGGGCCTACCAATTGTGGCGTCGCGCGGTGGAGACGATCGGCGATGGCGTGCCGACGCTGGTCTTCGCCGGCCAGGGAGTCGACGGCGACGAGCTTCGGCTGGTGTCCCAGGACACGCTGATGTGGGAGCGAAAGCTGCGGATCCTCGACGGTCCGACGGATGGCGAGCTGGTGTGGCTCTACGAGAACTGCGCCTTCACCATCTTCCCGTCGCTGGCGGAAGGCTGGGGATTGCCGATCACCGAGTCGCTCTCGTTCGGCAAGTACTGCCTGGCCGCGGACAACACCTCGCTGCCCGAGGCGGGTCAGGGGCTGGTCTTCCACGCCGACCCGCTCGATGGCGCGGCGTGGCTGGCCGAGATCCGGCGGCTGGTCGGCGAGCCCGGCTATCTCGAGGCGATGAGCGCGCGGGTCGCCGCCGGCTTCCGGCCGCGATCCTGGGACGATGTCGGCGGAGATATCCTGGCGCTCGTCGAACGCACCCGCGCCACGCCGCCGATCGATTCCCTGCGCCCGGCCGAGGAGCCAGGCGACCTCACCGGCGCGCGCCGGGGAAGAGCCGCCGCCGAACCGGAATGATGGCGGCCAGATCGGCCGCCATGACCGACCGCCTGGCGTCGAATGTCTCGTCGATGCGCCTTGCGGCGGCGGCCACTTCGCCCGCGAACGACATCGACATGGCAAGCTGTTGGCCGCGCGCCGCGATGGTGGCCGCCGCCGCTTCGTGGCTGCGGCACCACGCGATCCTGTCGCGCAGATCGCTGAGGTCGGCCGCGACCGGCACGTAGTGCTGCCACGGCAGGAACCGGTCCGAGTACCATTGCCGGAAGCCACCGCTCGAGTCGGGCTTGAGGATGCAGCAGCCCATCAGCAGGCGCGTGAAGGTGCTCGACCAGGCCAGCGTGTTGCCGTCGACCGCGACGTGGTAGCGGATATCGGCCCAGGCGGCATTGGCGATGTGCTCGCCCAGGATGCCTGCCTCCCGCGCCTTCCCGAGATCGCCCTCCGTCCACGGCAGGACCGTCGCGAACCCGGCATCGCAGCCCGGCACGTCGCGCAGCAGCAGGCACATGCGCGCGCGCAGGCTGAGGCCCGGCGCATCGGGTGTCATGTCGTCGGCCGAAATCCTGCCCGGTCCCGTCGTCGAGCCGCGCCACAGCACCAGGTCACGCCGCTCGGCGAACGGTCGCGCCTGCGCGCCCACCGCCCGTTCCGCCGCATAGCCGCGGCTGAGGACAAAATCCACGTCCGGCACGAGAACACAGTCGGCGAAGTTGCTGCACAGGCTGACGAGGCCGGGTCCCGCGGATTCCCCATCGGAGAAGTCCGCAACGCCCCGAGCGCCCGGCTTGCACCGCGACAGAATCACCGCCAGGCCGCTCACGCGGCACATCGTCGGCCACACCTCCCCCACGAGCTTCGAGGCGTGGAGCGAAAGTGTCAGCGTCGAGCGATCACGCGCGAAGCCGAGGTGATGCGCATCGGACCCATCGCGCCGGATGACGACCCGCACCCTGCACGCCGCACCGACCTCCTGCCTCGCCTTGTGCTCGACGCGGCGCCTGTTCCACTCGACGGTGAGGCGCTCCCACAGGCCGCTGCCGCCGTATGTCATCTGGCACGGCCTCTAAAAATAAGCGTGCACTCGCTCATACTTTCTGACATGATACCGGCTTCCAGAGCTGGAAGACCGCCATGCGCCGCCTCGCCGCCGCAGCCCTCGCCATCATGATCGCCGTTCCCGCAGCGACCGCGCAGGACCGGACTGGTATTCGCGACTGCGACGATTTCGTGGAGTGGTTCGCGGCCTGCATGCGCACGGCGCCCGTGCCGCCGGAGGTGGCGCCGGTGCTGCAGGCGGCGCTCGAGCAGATGCGCTACGGCTGGCGCTCGATGGCCGACAACAGCGAAGGCCGCGCCGCCCTGGCGCGCTCCTGCCGCGACTACGGCACCCAGATGCGCCAGCAGCTGTCGGGCTTCGGCTGCCGGCCCTGAGCTAGCGCTCCTCGGGATCACGCTCGCCGGGTGCCTCGTCGGTCTGGACGCGGTAGTCCTCCTTGAGCCAGCGACCGAGGTCGATGTCGGCGCAGCGCTTGGAGCAGAAGGGCTGGTACTTCGCATCCGCCGGCTTGCCGCAGATGGTGCAGGCGGCATTGGCGCCGACCAGCCGCAGGCGCGGGCGATCGCTCTTCATCGCCCCTCTCCCTCGATCATGCCGGCCGCGGCCAGGGCAAGCGCCAGAGGCGGGCCGCGCCGCGCGCGCGTGATCTCCATCAATCCCAATCGAGTCATGCCCACTACTTGGGCCGGCACGGGGTCCTCGGCAAGCCGGGCGGCCATCGCCGCCTGCAGCTGGTTGCGATCGTGCGGCCCGCGCATGTCGATGAAATCGACGATCACGATGCCGCCGATATTGCGCAGTCGGAGCTGGCGGGCGATCTCGTCGACCGCCTCGAGATTGGCCTGCAGCGGCGAACGCGGCCCCTGCCCCTGCCGTGCGCCGGCCGAGCCGGTGTCGACGTCGATGGCGCACAGCGTCTGCCCCGGCTCGAACAGCAGCTCGACGCCCGAAGCCAGCGCGATGCGCGGCGCCAGCGCCGTCTCGATCTGGCCGGCGATGTCGAAGGAGTCGAGCACCGCGCCGTCCGCGCTTTCGACCACTCGCAGGCTGGTGCGATCGCCGGCGCTGTCGATCGACTGACGCAGGCGCAGGCCGAGATTGCGGTCGTCGACGACGATCTCGGCCAGCGTGCCGCCATGGTCGCGTTGCACCCGCAGGAGCGGATGCGGCTCGGCGTGCAGCGTCGCGGGCGGCGTCGAGGCGAGCGCGCGCGTGCGCAGCGACTCCCAACGCGCCGTGAGCGCCTGCGCCTCGCGCGCCACCGCCTCGGGTGCCGCCGTCGCGGCGGCGGTGCGCACGGTGACGCCCCCGTCCTCGCCGGCGCCGACTTGCGCCATCGCCGCCGCCAGCCGTTCGCGCAACGCGCCGTCTTCCAGCCGCCGCGAGAACGCGATGCCCTGCTCATGGGGCTTGAAGACGACATGCCGGCCGACCAGCCCGAGATTCATCGTCAGGCGCGCGCCCTTGTCCTCGGTCGGATCGCGCGAGACCTGGACCAGCAGCGGCATGCCGGCCGGCGGTGGCCGGCCGGTGTCGAAGCCCACCATGTCGACGCGGCGCAGGAACCCGCCACGTGCCTGGCCGATGTCGACGAAGGCGGCATCGAGCTCCTGCGCAAAGCGTTCGACGCGGCCGAGGATGATCGCGCCCTCGAATTCCTGATGGCCGCGCGGGCGCACCGCGACGTCGAGCAGGCGCGCGCCAGCCAGCGACGCGATGATGCTCGCCGCCTCGCCCTCGTGGCAGACCACGCGATCGATCCCGCTCATGCGAGCCAGCCTCCCGACCGCAGCATTTGCGCGACCTCGAACAGCGGCAGGCCGACGACGTTGCTGTAGGAGCCCGACAGGAACGACACGAAGGCCGCGGCGCGCCCCTGGATGGCGTAGCCGCCCGCCTTGCCGCTCCATTCGCCCGACGCCAGATAGGCGTCGATCTCGGCCGCGCTCAGCCGCTTGAAGCGCACCACGCTCACCGCCAGTCGCTCGCGCCGCCCGCCATCGGGGCCGACGAGGCAGACCGCGCCCAGCACGCGATGGCGCCGGCCCGACAGCAGCGCGAGGCAGGCGCGCGCCTGCTCGGCCGACTCGGCCTTGGGCAGGATGCGGCGGCCACAGGCGACGACTGTATCGGCGGCCAGCACGAGATCGCCGCGGCTGATCACGGCGGCGGCCTTGGCGCGCGCCATGCGGCCGGCATAGGCCACCGGCAGCTCGCCCTTCGCCGCCGTCTCGTCGATATCGGCCGGCGCGACCCGCGCGGGCTCGACGCCGATCTGGCGCAGAAGGTCGAGGCGACGCGGCGATGCCGACGCCAGGACGAGAGGACAGGACAAATGCATGCGCGCCATCCCTACAGCGCGCGAGCCTCACTTGAAACGGAAAACGATCCGTCCCCTGGTGAGATCGTAGGGTGTCATCTCGACCTGGACGCGATCGCCCGTCAGCACGCGGATGCGGTTCTTGCGCATCTTGCCCGAGGTGTGGGCGAGGATCTCATGGTCGTTGTCGAGCTTGACGCGGAAGGTCGCGTTAGGGAGCAGTTCGCTCACCGTGCCAGCGAATTCGATCAGGTCTTCCTTGGTCATTCAGGCGTCCGGAATAGGCTCGGATGCCGAAAAAATTGCTACCGCGACGGTGGCGAGTCAAGGCGACGCCGCTACACCCTGACCATGCCGGTCGAGCCGAACCGCGCCTGCATGCGCGTCATCAAGGCGTCACGCACGGCACGGTAGGCGCGCAGCCGCGTGTCGCGGCCGCCCTCGACGACGCTGGGATCCGGCGTCGGCCAGTACTCGACTTCGGTGGCGACGTCGCGGGTCAGCTCCAGCGCGGCGTGATGGGCCTCGGGCGACAGGCTGATGATCAGGTCGAACTCGCCCGGGTCGACGTCTTCGAGGGCCTTGACCCGGTGGCGATGCAAGTCGACGCCCATCTCGTCGAGCACCGCGAGCACGAAGGGATCGACCTCGCCCGCCTGCACGCCGGCGGAGTCGAAATAGGCCCGCACGCCGTAGAGCCGCTTGGCCAGCGCTTCGGCCATCGGCGAACGAACGGCGTTGTGGGTGCAGGCGAAGAGCACGCTGGTCGGGAGCTCGCCCTGCGCCATCGCCTTCGCCATCGGGCCTCAGGTCCTGATGTGCAGAGCGCAGAGCAAGGTGAACAGCCGGCGCGCCGTATCGTGATCGACCTCGATCTTGCCGGCGAGCCGCTCGCGCAGCAGCTCGGAGCCCTCGTTGTGCAGCCCCCGCCGTCCCATGTCGAGCGCCTCGATCTGCGAGGGGCTCAGCCGCTTGATGGCGTCGTAGTAGCTCTCGCAGATCATGAAGTAGTCCTTCACGACCTTGCGGAAGGGCGTCAGCGACAGGACGATGTCGCGCAGCTTGGCGCCGTCCTTCGCCGCGCGCACGTCGAGCAGCAGGCGGTTCTCATGGATCGCCAGGCGCAGGCGATAGGGCCCCTTGGTGCCGGCAAGCTGGAAGCTGTTGCCCTCCAGCAAGTCGAAGATCGCCACCTTGCGCTCGTGCTCGGACTCGGCCGAGCGATACTGGATCGACTCCTCGTCGAGCTCGACGTCGACCACCCGGTTGGCGCGCGAGTCGCTCACGACCGCGCCGTCGTCCTGAGCGCAGCGAAGGACCCCGCGG
>JBFXAZ010000172.1:0-8683 GCA_050183765.1 Reyranellaceae bacterium
CCTACAGCGAAGCGCAGGCCCGCACGCTGGACATTGCCGCCGACGACGACCAGCGGCGCATGCTGCAGGAACTCGCCGACAAGCGGCTGGTACGCTTCAACGAGGTGGTCGAGCGCCACGGCGCCGCCCAGCGGCAGAGCTGGTACGACCAGGTCGGCGACCAGCGCATCGCCGCGATGCGGGCCGACGCCGCGCTGCATTGGAACAGCGACGCGCTGCTGCGCCGCGCGCTGGGCACGGCGCGGGCGGAGGTGCGCGAGCGGGCCGAGCGCAAGGGCTGGGACTCGCCGCTGACCGAGGCGGCGCTGCGCCGCGAGACCAGCCGCGTCCTGGTGTCGGCGATCGGCGCGGCCGTCGAACGTGATCCCGAGCGGGCGCGATCGCTGCGCACGCGCTACGCGGCGGTGATCGAGGACACCGACCGTGCTGCGCTCGATGCGCTGCTGGCCGAGGCGCACACTCGCGAGCGGGCGCAGGCGGCGAGCACGGAGATCCTGAATGCCGCGCCGCCCGAGGGGCACCATCCGACGCCGCAATGGCGAGTGCGGCAGGCCGACGCGATCACCGACCCCGAAGTCCGCGCCGCCACGATCCGCCGTCTCAATACCGCTGCCGCCACCAGCGAAGCCCGCGCGCGTGCGTTGGGTGAGCAAGTCCTAGCGCGAGTGCTGAAGGATGGTCTGACCGATCCGTCGCAGATCCCGGTCAGTGAATGGGTGGCGCTCGACGCCGTGCGTCGGCAAGCGATCGAGACGCGGCTGGACCACAACGCTGCCGGCACCGAGCCCGCTCCGAATCCGGCGCTGGTCGATGAGCTGGCAACCCAGATGACCGAGGCGCCGCACGAATTCGCGCGCCGCGACCTGGTTCCCGAGATCGCGCACCTGCCGCTGCCCCAATGGCAGCGATTTCGCGACTGGCAGGCCGGCATCCGGCGCGATGACACCGCAGCCAAAGACGAGGTCTACGCCATCAGGCGTGGTTTTCAGATTGCACGGCAGACATTGCCGGCACTTCACACCGATAGCGACGGCTCAAGACCCTCCGCGTTGAGTACGCGGTTTCGAGCGGCGCTGGTCGAGGAGATTGACCCAGCACACAATCTCAACGGCAAGCCCCCTGACGATGCCGCCTTGCGCGATATGGTGTGGCGGAGCCTACCGGCCACGCCGGCGCACAACATCGTCATGCCAGTCCTTGATCCGGAAACGGCCCGCCGCGTGGCCAGGATCCCGGGACAAGTCCTCGATGAGCTGTCGCTGTTCATGATCTGGCTGTTGATGAACGGCATCGCGCTGGAGTTGTACAAAGACAGATTCACCTTCCCGCGGTCGCCATCAACGCCGATCCCGCCGCCGCCTTTGCCGAGACGATCGACACACACTGCGCCTTCGGTGCCCCCCGACCTGCAGCTGCCCCAGACGCACGAGAGTCGTCGGCTTGACCGCTATGACGCGGAAGGCAACTATGATCCACACGGCCAATACGACGAGGATGGCAACTTCATTGGCCCGGGCTCACGAGGTCAGAAGGGCAAACGACCGGAAGACACGGCCAAGAAGGACCGGCGGCGACGGCCTAGCGGCCCCGCACCAAGTGACGACGAGGTCGAACATGAGGAACGGCGGTCTCGACCGCCAGCCGGATCCCTCCCGATAAAGGACACGCCGTGGTCTGGAGATCATGACGAGATCAAGCGTGCCTTAGGCCTGCGTGGCGAGGATAACGTCGTCATCAGCCCCGATGGAGATGTCTGGGTCGAGAACCCGGATGGCACTTTCACCAATCGTGGACCTGCCAAGGCCTTTACAGGTTCGGACAGTCCAGCAGGCAGACGCGGCAAAGATCGTGAGGCCAACAAGCGTGGTGACCGCGGACCAGCCGGTGATCTTGAATGATGCCGTGTCCCAGGTCCCGCAACTCTTCGAAGAAGGGCTACTAGAATGGATCGCGGATCCGTCTCTCTGATATTTCGGCATCCCGCCCGAGATCTACGGTTTCTCAGGGATGTGCTGAGTCTTGTTCCGTTCCAGACTTGGGCGGTCGGAGAGCCCCTGCGCGCACTGAGTGGAGAAATCCTGACGGGCGAACTCAAGGGCACGTACGAGGACAGTTACTGGGTTGCTCGACTGGAGTTCGAGCCCAAAGATGGCTTCGGTGTTCAGCTGGACCGGACGGTCAGCCGGCTCAAGCGAATCGAAACCACCGTTCAGGATCACATCGAATCGGGGGGGACGGTTGAGATCTACCTCGATCTCACGGGCCATACGCACAACGCAGGCAAGATGCCTGCGCCGCTGCTGGCGACGATGGCGGAGCTGGGCATCACATTGTGGGTCGAAGTCTTTCCCAAATAGGACCAAACGCGATCGACCACTCGGCGCAAAGACGTCATATGCCGCCGTCGACGCAGAGCTGCTGCGACCGCGTGGGTTCCCCGGCCGCTTTCGTTGTGAGTGGCGGACGCCGCTGTGGAATGGTGTAGAACTCCCAGGGCGCTGGCCCGCATAGTCGTGGAGCCAGTGGGATGCGGGGAGAGAGCATGAAGATCGCGGTAGTCGGCGCCGGCGGCGGATTCGGTGCGGCATTGGCCAAGGCTGGCGCGAACGTCACGTTCGTCGCGCGCGAGGCGCAACCGACGAACTCGTCTCGAACATTGTCGCCGCGTGGAGCGTCGGCCAGGACTCCTCCGTCGGCGACCTGCGCTTCGTCACCCGCGAGATGCTGGACAGACCACGCGACTTAAGCAGTGCCGACAGTCCCGCCCTGCTGCGACCGAACTGATCCCGGTCGCACAGGCAGGGACCCACGCTGCGGCAGGGCGCGGCGCTGTGGTGGATCACGCCGTTCAGCGTGTTCCACGCCGGGGTGCTGGCCTTCGTCATCTGCCTGATGGGCTTCTGCGGCGGGCTGGTGATGTCGGCGATCAAGCGCGACCTCGGCGTCAAGGACTGGGGCAGCATGATCGCCGGCCATGGCGGTATCCTCGACCGCCTCGACTCGGTGATCTTCGCCGCGCCGATCTTCTTCCACGTCACCCGCTACTGGTGGACGCCCTGACGCGTGCCGTAGGGGCACGCTGGTTGCCGCAATGACCGCACCGAGCGCGCTTGCCGACAAACGTAGAGGCATAAATCGGCGATTCGCGCATGCCGCCATAGACTCCGTGTCGAAGAGCCCGGTGCGTTTCAAGCGCGCCCGATCCACGGCGCCACGCCGGGCCATCGAGAGCGGAACCCGCATGGCAGGCCGGATCAAAATCCCTCCCTACAGACCCACAGGCATCAATGCGCAGGGCGTCCCCACCGGCGGCTACTTCGACATCGATGCCAGCGCCGGCCAGTTCGGCGCCTCGCCCCTGCTGCAGCTCGGCCTGCAGGCCGCACAGGGCGCCGCCGGCATCGCCGGCGCCGTCTCCCCGTACCTCGGCAGCGACAACGAAGCCGCGGTGAAGGCCGCCGACACGAAGCTGGGCGAGACCGAGCAGGCGCTGCTCTTCGATCCGCAGACCGGCTACCTCAACCTGCAGGGCTAGGCGGCGCTGCAACGGGCGCCCGCGGTGCTCGACGCCTACAGCGAAGCGCAGGCCCGCACGCTGGACATTGCCGCCGACGACGACCAGCGGCGCATGCTGCAGGAACTCGCCGACAAGCGGCTGGTACGCTTCAACGAGGTGGTCGAGCGCCACGGCGCCGCGTAGCGGCAGAGCTGGTACGACCAGGTCGCCGACCAGCGCATCGCCGCGATGAACGCCGACGCCGCGCTGCACTGGAACAGCGACGCGCCGCTGCGCCGCGCGCTGGGCACGGCGCGGGCGGAGGTGCGCGAGCGGGCCGAGCGCAAGGGCTGGGACTCGCCCCTGACCGAGGCGGCGCTCAGCCGCGAGACCAGCCGCGTCCTGATGTCGGCGATCGGCGCCGCCGTCGATCATGATCCCGAGCGAGCCCGGTCGCTGCGCACGCGCTACGCGGCGGTGATCGAGGACAACGACCGCGCAGCGCTGGACGTGCTGCTGGCGGAGGCGCAGACCCGCGAGCGTGCCCAGGCGGCGAGCACGGAGATCCTGAACGCCGCGCCGCCGGACGGCGAGGAACCGACGCCGCAATGGCGATTGCAGCAGGCCGACGCGATCACCGACCCTGCCGTGCGCGCCGCCACGATCCGCCATCTCAACAGCGCGGCCGCCGCCACCGAAGCCCGCGCCCGCGCCTTGGGCGAACAGGTACTGGCGCGCGTGCTAAACGACGGCCTGACCGACCCGTCACAGATCCCGGTCAGTGAATGGGTGGCGCTCGATGCTGTGCGCCGGCAGGCGATCGAGACGCGGCTCGACCACAACGCCGCCGGCACCGAGCCTGCTCCGAACCCGGCGCCGGTCGACGAGCTGGCGACCCAGATGACCGAGGCGCCGCACGACTTCGCACGTCTCGATCTCATTCCCCTGATCGCGCACCTGCCGCTGCCCCAGTGGCGACGCTTCCGCGGCTGGCAAGTCGGCATCCGGCGCAAGGATCCGGCAACCGAGGACGAGGTCCACGCCATCAGGCGTGGACTGCAGTTCGCCGCCAAGACACTGCCTGGCAACCTCACCGACGAGGCCGCCACGAATCTCCGCGCCGAATTGGTCGAGGAGATTGGCGCCTGACGCAGGATCAACACCGGAAGCCCCGACGACGACGACATCGAGGGCATGGTCAGGCGCCACGGAGAGGTCGAAGCTCCCGGGATTCACCTGATCCAATCCAGAGGTGGCCGTACCCCGACCTTCTATGGCCATACGCTCAGCACGCAGGAACTGACGAGGATCGAGCACTACTACCGCAGGCTGCAGGAAGTCCGTCGCTATGATCCCGGCTACGCCGAGTTCCAGAGTCCGAACTGGGTACCCACGACCCTGGACATCGCGAGAATCAATGCACGAGCGGCGGACTACGCCAGAGCGCAGTCGTTCTTTGACAGGCATGGAATTCCCGTCGAGCCGCGAGCTTATGCGCGCTTCGCCCGTGGCACGAACCAGGAAGTGCCACTGGAGCAGGCGCGCGAGGCCTACCACAACGGGCGTGTCTTCTACGATCCAGGCAGCCACAACTTCGTACGTCGCGACGATCGTACCGGCACCAATGTCGTCATCTCACCGACCGGTGGGCAGATCATAACGGCCTACTACGGTCGGGCTTCGCCAAGGTGGCAGCCTGCGCCGCCGCCCGCTTCGTGGTCGCCAGGCGTCACCTTCCCGCCAAGGGCGGTTCAGCACGCCTACGATCGACACGGCCCGCACTTTGGCATGCTCGGTGCCAAGAACAGCCAGACGTTGAGGCGGATTGAAGAAGTCATCCGGGACCATATCAACACGCCAGGTGTCGTGGTGATCCCAGGCACGCTTCGCTGGAAGCACCCAGTGACGCACTACTACAATCCGCGGACAGGCCTCAACATCATGGTACGGCCCAACGGAGAGTTTGCCGGGGGCTGGAGGCTATCTGGCGAGCAGGCGCGCGATCTGCTTTCAGTTTGCAACGTATGGTGAAGCCATGACGAATCCCATTCCCGTGTACCGACAGATCCTGATCGACTTTCAGGAGCACAAGCTGGCGCCTGACGAGTTTGTGAGGCAGTACCACGAGGTGTTTCTCAATGACGATGCGCGATACGACAAGGCTTTGTGGCAGGTCTTCAATGAGGCCGCAGGCGCGGCGGAGTTCTACACCGCGGACCCGGAACTCATTGCGTACGATCCAGATCTCTACATAGACGAGCAGGAGTTGCGCAAGACGGTGGCGACCGTCATCGAGAAGCTCGACAAGTGGCCAAAGGCCTGACTTCAGATGAGTGAGCCGCTCAGGAGAGCGACGCCCGCAGGATTGGCTGTCGGGCCCGGACGGCACATGAGCGATAGAGACCCGACCGTCAATCGTCAATTCCCGGCATAGGGTGCCTTTACGCGGACGATGGATGACAGTGGGAGCTGAAATTCGGCCAGCGGGCAGAGGAGAGGACGCGAAGATCGCGGTTGTCGGCGCCGGCTGCGTGGGCGGCGGATTCGGTACGGCGTTGGCCAAGGCCGGGGTCGGTGTGATGCTCATTGCGCGCGGCGGGCATCTGCAGGTGGTGCCCGAGAATGGCACGCGGCTCGCCGGCGTGTTCCATGCCGGGCTGCTGGCCTTCGTCATCTGCCTGATGGGCTTCTGCGGCGGGCTGGTGATGTCGGCGATCAAGCGCGACCTCGGCGTCAAGGACTGGGGCAGCATGATCGCCGGCCATGGCGGCATCCTCGACCGCCTCGACTCGGTGATCTTCGCCGCGCCGGTCTTCTTCCACGTCATCCGCTACTGGTGGACGCCCTGACGCGTGCCGTAGGGGCGCGCTGGCTGCCGCGATGACCGCATCCGAGCGCGATCGACGACAAAACTAGAGGCATAAATCGGCGCTCCGCGCATGCCGCCATAGAGTCCGTGTCGAAGAGCCCGGTGCGTTTCAAGCGCGCCCGATCCACAGCGCCACGCCGGGCCCATTGAGAGCGGAACCCGCATGGCAGGCCGGATCAGGATCCCGCCCTACAAGCCCTTGGACATCGGCACGCAGGCCGTGCCCGGCGGCGGCTACTTCGACATCGACGCCAGCGTCGGCCAGTTCGGCGCCTCGCCCCTGCTGCAGCTCGGCCTGCATGCCGTGCAAGGCGCGGCCGGCATCGCCGGTGCCGTTTCCCCGTATCTCGGCAGCGACAACGAAGCCGCGGTGAAAGCCGCCGACACGAAGCTGGGCGAGACCGAGCAGGCGCTGCTCTTTGATCCGCAGACCGGCTACCTCCACCTGCGGGGGCAAGAGGCGCTGCAGCAGGCGCCGGCTGTGCTCGACGCCTACACCGAGGCCCAGGCCCGCACGCTGGACATTGGCGCCGACGACGACCAGCGACGCATGCTGCAGGAACTCGCCGACAAGCGGCTGGTACGCTTCAACGAGGTGGTCGAGCGCCACGGCGCTGCGCAGCGGCAGAGCTGGTACGACCAGGTCGCCGACCAGCGCATCGCCACGATGCGGGCCGACGCCGCGCTGCACTGGAACAGCGACGCGCTGCTGCGCCGCGCGCTGGGCACGGCGCGGGCGGAGGTGCGCGAGCGGGCCGAGCGCAAGGGCTGGGACTCGCCGCTGACCGAGGCGGCGCTGCGCCGCGAGACCAGCCGCGTGCTGGTGTCGGCGATCGGCGCGGCCGTCGACCGTGACCCCGAGCGGGCACGGTCCCTGCGCACACGCTACGCGGCGGTGATCGAGGAGACCGACCGCGCCGCGCTGGATGCACTGCTGGCCGAGGCGCAGACCCGCGAGCGTGCCCAGGCGGCAACCAGGGAGATCCTTAACACGGCACCACCCGAGGGCGAGCCGTCGACGGCGCAATGGCGACTGCAGCAGGCCGACGCGATCCCAGACCCCGCAGTCCGCGCCGCCACGATCCGCCACCTCAGCAGCGCTGCCGCCGCCACCGAAGCACGGGCACGTGCGCTGGGCGAGCAGGTGCTGGCGCGCGTGCTGAACGACGGCCTGACCGACCCATCGCAGATCCCGGTCAGTGAATGGGTGGCGCTCGACGCCGCGCGTCGGCGGGCAATCGAGGCGCGGCTCGACCACAACGCCGCCGGCACCGAGCCTGCTCCAAACCCTGCGCTGGTCGATGAACTGGCAAGCCAGATGACCGGGGCGCCGCGCGACTTCGCGCGCCGAGACCTGATTCCCGATATCGCGCACCTGCCGTTGCCTCAATGGCAGCGTTTCCGCGACTGGCAGGCCGGTCTGCGTCGCGACGATCCGGCAACCCAGGACGAGGTCTACGCCATCAAGCGTGGCCTGCAGCTCGCCACAAGAATGCTGCCGGCGGACGACAGCGCAACGAACGACCGCGCCGAGTTCATCGAGGACATCGATACCTAGCGCCGCACCACCGGCAAGAGCCCCGACGACACAGCAATTGCCGACATGCTCGCGCGGTACGTCCCGGCAGAGCCATCCACGGCCCATACGCTCGAGTGGGATCGGCGCGTCAGCATGGAAAGCACGCCGGTCAGGCTGGTCGGACCCCTTGCGCTTCCCGGCGTTCGCTCGGCAATCGTCCCAGTCCAGGCGAATCGTATGACGGCACCAGGTGGCGCCGCGCTTGCGGAGCTGCGCACGCTCGCGGTGGTTGCCCGCCAGGCGATGATCGCCGCCCAGCGCGCGCTCGCTGCCGCCGCCACTCGTGCTGCGAACGCTCGCGCCGCTCTACAGGCAGTCCCTGAGGGCAATATCGCCTCAGCGAACGCCGCCAAGCAGGCGTTCCTGGAGGCAACCCGGGCGTTCGAGGCCACCGCCAAGGAGTATGCCGAGCTCCAGGCATGGGAAGCCGACCTCAAGGCCGCGATGGTCGATTGGAGTTACGCGTTTTCCGGGCAGCGCTTCCCGCCGCGGATAGTCCAGAAGAACGAGGTGACCGAGGCCGCGCGGCTCGGCTTCGTTCCGACGGATACGGCGCCCATCGACGCGCAGGGCCGTCAGGTCTTCGTCAATCCGAGTACCGGCGAGTACATCGTGCGCGCGATCGACCCCAGGACACCGGGCGCCTGGGAGCTGTTCGACGCGGGGCTCAATTGGCAGGGCTTTCGCGGCTACACGCTGGACGAACGCTGTCCCGATCCGCCACTGACGCAATTCTTCC
>JBFXAZ010000173.1:0-8639 GCA_050183765.1 Reyranellaceae bacterium
GGGGGGGGGGCCGCTGCCGCAGCACACGCCGACGGCCTCGTCTGACCGCAATGCCGGCACCCCCATCCGCCCTTCGGGCACCTTCCCCCGCAAAGCGGGGGAAGGTAGATCGCGTACAGCCCTCATCGCGCGAGCTCGTTGGCGGTGTCGTGCAGCAGCTTGTTGGCTTCCTGCAGCGACTCGAAGGTGCCGGCGTCGGTCCAGGCGCCGGGATAGATCTCGTACTGCAGCTCGCGGCGCGCGATGTATTCGTTGTTCACCGAGGTGATCTCGTACTCGCCGCGCGCCGAAGGCGTGATGGTGCGGATGATGTCGAAGACCTGGCCGTCGTAGAAATACAGCCCGACCACGGCGAAGGAGGTCTTGGGATTGGCCGGCTTCTCCTCGATCTCCAGGATGTGCTGCTCGTCGAGCGCCGCCACGCCGTAGCGTTCCGGATCGTGCACGCTCTTGAGCACGACGCGCGCGCCCCGCTCCTGCCTGCGGAAGGACTCGACGATGGGCGCGATCGAGGTCTGGAAGATGTTGTCGCCGAGGAAGACGCAGATCTTGCCGCCGCCGGCGAAGCCCTCGGCCAGCGACAGCGCGTTGGCGATGCCCAGCGCGCCGTCCTGCACGCGGTAGGTCAGCCCGCAGCCGAGCTCCACGCCGGAGCCCAGGCAGTTCACCATCTCGCCCATGTGGTCGACGCTGGTGACCACGAGGATGTCGGTGATGCCCGCGTCCACCATGTGGCGGATCGGGTGATAGATCATCGGCTCGCGGCCCACCGGCAGCAGGTGCTTGTTGGTGGCCTTGGTCAGCGGATACAGCCGCGTGCCCTTGCCGCCGGCCAGAATGACGCCCTTCATGCGCTCCCCCGGAAACCGCCGCAAGCTCACGCACTCGGCGGCCGAAAGCAACCGTCTAGCACAGCCGGGCGGCGCAAATGCGGCGCCATCAGCCCCGGAACTTGCGCCACTGCATATAGGCCACGCCGGCCATCACGATCGCGCCGCCCAGGATCTGCTGCCCGGTGGGGTGGATGCCGAAGGCGATCGAGATCAGCACGGCGAAGACCGGCACGGCGTTCTGCCACAGCGAGCCGGCGGCGATGCCCAGCCGGCTCACCCCGATGTTCCACGACACCCCGCCGACCGCGGTCGCCAGGATGGAGATGGCGACCAGCATGGCCACCGCCTCGGCGCCCGGCTCGGTGTTGGGCGGCCCGGCGATGCCGGCCAGGCGGCAGAGCCCCCAGACGACGACGCTGCAGCCCACGGCCGACAGCGTCGAGACGTAGGTGCGGCGGATCTGCGTCTCGCCCGGCGCGAACCATTTCTGTGCACCCAGCGAATAGAGCGTCCAGAAGATGATGCTGAGCACGATGAAGGGCTCGCCGCCCTGCAGGCTCAAACCCTGACCATCGGCATCGGCGCGACCGAGGACCGCGATCGTGCCGCCGGCGGCGGTCATCAGGGCCGCCACCCAGAAGCCCTTGTCGAACGGCGTGCCATTGAGCACCCGCAGGAAGAGCGCCGTGTAGACCGGCGAGCCGACCATCACGGCGGCGGCGGTGATGGCATTGGTGTAGCGCAGCCCGATATTGTAGACGAGCAGGAACAGGCTGATGCCCAGTCCCAGCATGACGAAGCGGCCGGCGGATATCGGGATCGCCAACGCCCGCCCGCCCTGCGTCGCCACGACGATCGCCGCCAGCGCGAGCGCACCGACGGCGACGCGCCAGACCTGCATCCAGTAGGGGTCGAAGGTGCGAAAGAGCACCGCTGTCACCGGGACGTTGGCGCCCCAGAACATCGAGGTGAAGAAGAACGCGACGAGGCCGACGAGCGCCGCGCGCGGACCGGGCGCGGCGTTCATGCGCGGGCCCGCGAAAGCTGCCGCGTCTGCATGTAGAGGATGCCCGACAGCACCACCACGCCGCCGAGCACCTGCAGCACCGTCGGCGGGCGGCCGAGCACCCACGCGGTCAGCACCGTCACGACCGGCGCGGCGTTCATGTGCAGCGAGGCGATCGGCAGCGACAGCCGGCTCACGCCGAAATTCCACAGCAGGATCGCGACGGCGACGCCGAAGACGCAGACCCAGACGAGATAGCCGATGCTGAGCAGGCTGATCGACGGCGGCAGGCCGCCGGCCAGGCCGGCGCCGTACATCGCCGCGTAGCCCGCGAACATCCAGAGCCCGGCGACGGACGACGTGATGGCGCTCAGGCCGATCTGGCCGCGGTCGCCCAGCCATTGCTGGGCGCGCAGCGAGTACCACTGCCAGCAGATCTGCGCGATCAGCAGCAGCGGCTCGCCGCCCTCGAAGCCCAGCCCGCGCTGGGCGAACCCCGGGGCGCCGATCACCACCAGCGCCGCGCCGCCGAGGCTGAGCGCCAGCGCGACGGGAAAGCCCGGCGCCGGCCTGGCGCGCAGCAGCAGCCAGGCCATCACGGTGGCGATCACCGGCCCGGTGTTGAGCACGATCGCCGCCGTGACCGGATGCGAATGGCGCACGCCGAAGGTGAACAGCACCGAGAAGGCGGTCATCGCCAGGCCCAGCGCGGCGAGCTGGCCGGGCTTCATGGGCCTGGGATCCTTGCGCGGCCGCGTCGCCAGCATCCAGGCGAGCCACAGGACCGGCAGGCCCAGCACATAGCGCAGCGCCGAGAGCAGCCACAGGTCCATGACCTCGGTGAGTTCCTTGAGGATCGGCGTCATCGAGCCCCAGATCAGGCAACAGCCCATCAGGCCGGCCGACGCCGCCAGCATCGAGGTGCGGTTCATTGGGCTTCTCTTACCTTCCCCCGCTGGCGGGGGAAGGTGCCCGAAGGGCGGATGGGGGTGGCGGCATAGCGGTCAGTCACGATCAATGGAGTTGTGGCACGAACCACCCCCATCCGGCGCTTCGCGCCACCTTCCCCCGCCAGCGGGGGAAGGTACTTTACGTCCCCGCGATCTCGTCCAGCACCGGCAGGATGAAGCTGCGGAACAGCGCCGGGTTCTCGCTCATCGGGAAGTGGCCCAGCCCCTTCATGATCGTGATCTTCGCGCCGGGCACGGCCTTGCCGACCTCCAGCGTGTACTCGGGCTTGCATGAATAATCGTACTCGCCGGTCAGCAGGTAGAGCGGGCACTTGCCCGTGTCGATGCGGTGCAGCCGGTCCTGCAGGTCGCCATCGACGGTGTAGAAATGCAGGTCGCCGTAGAAGATCCCCGGCCCGCCCTGCATGTAGTGCCACAGCGTCTCCCAGCGCTCGGCCTCGGGACCGGTGGGCGCCATCAGCCCCGACACAGCGCCCAGCGCCGCCTCGCTGTGATCGACCTCGGGATGGTTCAGCCAGGCGATGTCGTAATAGGCGCTGGGCGTCGCCGAGGATTGCAGGCCGATGATGGCGCGGAAGACATGCGCGTGGTCGGCCGCCAGCCCGAGCACCACACGCCCGCCGATCGAGCAGCCCATCACCACGGGCTTGTCGAGCTCGAGCGCCCCCGCCACGGCGACGATGATGTCGATGTAGAACTCGCGCGTGAGCTTGTATTCCTCGAGATGGAAGCCGCCGGGCGGCGATGATTTGCCGTGCCACGGCAGGTCGAAGGCGATCACGCGGTACTTCGAGGTGATCGCCGCGTCGTTCATCAGCGCGCGATACTGCCGCCCGTCGGCGCCGGCGGTGTGCAGGCACAGCAGCGGGATGCCCTGCCCCGCCTCCTCGACGTAGAGCCGGTAGTCGCGCCCCTTGAACGGGAAGCGCAGGTAGCGGCCGGTGATGGGTTCGAAATCGACGCTCATGCCGCCCCCGCCTGTCCGCGCAGCGCGCCCAGCACGCCCTTGACGTACATCATGCGCGCCCAAAGCTGGCGCAGGTCGCCCTCGGCGCGCAATTCGCCCTGACGCATCAGCCCGAACAGGTCCTGGTAGTAGGGCGGCGGGACGGCCTGCCAGAAGCGCGTCCAACCCGCCTCGCCGCCGCGCAGCGCGAAGCTGTAGGCGGGCATGCGGAAGGGTCCCTTCTCGACTCGCGCCACGGCGCCGTCGTCGATATGCAGCAGCCATTCCTGCGCGCCGACGGCGACGAGGAAGGTCGTGCGCAGCCCACGGCCGCGGTGCCGCAACACGGCATCGGCGTTCACGAGCTGAGGCAAGCGATCGAGCATCCGGTTTCCTCCCGCGCCGCCGGGTCGACCCGACGGCGCGCCACTCTACGTCAGGCCGACTCGATGTCCACGCCGATGCTCAGCCGATCTCCGTCGGCTGCCGCAGGCGTGCCGTGCGCCCGTGGCGCAGCGAGCGGGTTTCCCATGCCGCGACCACGACGAGGACAACTGCCGTCGCGGCACCCAGCACCAGCGGGGCGGCGATCAGCGACAGCGGAATCAGCGCCGCCAGCAGCGCCAGGCCGACCAGATGCGACAGCGGCAGACGGCCGGCGATCACGCGCTTGAAGAAGATGTTGCCGGCGAGATAGAGCGCCGGGCCGCCCAGCGTGACGATGCTCGTCGCGGGCTCGGTGTGGCCCATGGGGTGCGCCAGGATCAGCTCGTCGGACACCGCCACCAGGATGATGCCGGCGACGATCGGCAGGTGCGCGTAGGTATAGGCGACGCGCGCCAGGTGGCCGGGATCGGAGGCATGCGCGATGTGCTCGCTGCCGCGCTCCGCGCCGGTATCGAAATAGATCCACCACATGGCGATGCTGCCGACCAGCGCGATCATGAAGGCGCCGATGGTGGTCGCGTCCAAGGGCAGCTTGGCCACGGTGGCGCCGGTCACGACGATCGATTCGCCCAGCGCGACGATGACGAACAGCCCGCAGCGCTCGGCCATGTGCGCGCCCTCGACATCCCAGTCGGTGGTCGTCGAACGCCCCAGGCCGGGCGTCCAGAAGCCGACGATCGGCGACAGGTATTCGATGGCCAGCGCCGCCGCCCACAGGCCCAGCCGCAGCCCGTCATGCGCCAGGCCGCCGGCGACCCACAGCACACCCGACGCCGCCAGCCATGCCGTGATGCGCTGGAAGTTGCGGTAGTTGACCGGCGAGCCGTGCCGCAGCGCCCACACCATGAAGAGGCTGCGGCCGACCTGCATGGCGGCGAAGACCGCGCCGAACAGCAGCCCCTTGTGCTCGAACGCTTCGGGCAGGGAAGCCGACATCAGCAGGCCGGCGATCATCAGGGCGAAGATCAGCAGCCTTGCCGGCGTGCGGTTGGGATCGAGCCAGTTGGTGACCCAGGAGGTGTAGATCCACACCCACCACACCGCCAGCAGCAGCATGCCGACCTGCACGGCGCCCATCACCGACATGTGCTCGAGCAGCGTGTGCGAGAGCTGCGTGACGGCGAAGACGAAGACCAGGTCGAAGAACAGCTCGACGAAGGTGACCTTGGCGTGGCCGTGCGGCGCGCGCACGCGCAGCAGGCTGCCTCTATCCCCCTGCATCGGCGTCGGCCTAATCGAAGACGACGACGCCGCGCGCCACCTCGCCGCCCATCATGGCGCGGAAGCCCTCGTTGATCTCGTCGAGCTTGTAGGTGCGGCTGATCAGCCCGTCGATGTTCAGCCGCTTGTTCATGTAGTGGTCGACCAGCACCGGGAAATCGACATTGGGCCGCACCGAGCCGTAGAACGTGCCGGAGATCGTCTTCTCGGTGAACACCAGGTTGAGCGGCGAATAGGCCGCGCGCATGGTCGCGGCGGGCACGCCCACCGTCACCGCGTGGCCGGCCGGCGCCAGCGAGTCGAAGGCCAGCGCCTGGGTCTTGTCGATGCTGACGGCGTCGAAGGCGTAGTCGACGCCCAGCCCGCCGGTCAGCTCCTTGATGCGCTTGACCGCGTCTTCCCTGGTGCTGTTGACCGTGTCGGTGGCGCCGAACGTGCGCGCCATCTCCAGCTTGTTGTCGAGCAGGTCGCAGGCGATGATCTTGCGCGCGCCTGACAGCATCGCGCCCTGGATGGCGTTCAGCCCCACGCCGCCGCAGCCGATCACCAGCACGGTCGAGCCGGCCTCGATCTTGGCGTGGCGCGTCACGGCGCCGACGCCGGTGGCGACGCAGCAGCCGACCAGCGCCGCCTGCGGCCAGGGCATGTCCTTGCGGATCGGCACCAGCATCTCCGACGGCACGACGACGTGCTCGCTGAACGTGCCGATGCGCGCCATCTGGTTGACGCCGGTCGTGCCTTGCGACAGCCGCAAGGTACCGTCGAACAGGGCGGACGGCGGCGAGTTCAGCCGGCCGATGCACAGCACCGTGCGGCCCGCGGTGCAGTAGCGGCAACGCCCGCAATGCGGCCGGAACGAGAACACCACGTGGTCGCCCGGCTTGACCGACGTCACGTCGGGCGCGACCTCCTCGACGATGCCGGCCGCCTCGTGACCGGGCACGACCGGCAGCGCGGTCGGCCAGTCGCCGTTCATCACGTGCCAGTCGCTCTGGCAGACGCCGGCCGCCTTCATCTTCACCCGCGCCTCGCCCGCCTTGGGCGGCGCCAGGTCGAGCTCGACGACCTGCAGCGGCTTGTTGACCTCGAACAGCACGGCGGCCCGCGTTTTCATGGCTCCCTCCATCCCTCTTCCCCATCGCCCTGAGCGGAGCGAAGCGTAGTCGAAGGGCCTTGCCTCAACAAACACGACGATGCCGTTGAGAGAAGGTCCTTCGACTGCGCGCCTGCGGCGCTCCGCTCAGGACGACGGAGGGTTCGAATCATCGTCTCACGCGCGTGGCTTCATAGCCTGCCGCGGCGACGTCCGGATAGACATCCGTCTTGGCGCTCGACACCTGTGCCACCAGCACCTGCGGCCGGGTCAGGCAGAGGTCGAGGATCGCATGCACCAGCGTTTCCTGCAGGTTGAAGCGCCGGCCCTTGACCAGCGCCACCACGCCGTCGCGCACGAAGTCGTAGTCGAGCACGTTGGCGATGTCGTCGGCGAGGTCGCCCTGCGGCACCCGCACCCACAGATCGATGTTGATCAGCAGCGGCTGCAGCGCGGTCTTCTCGAAATCGTGGATGCCGATGTCGGCCATCACCTTGAGGTCGCGCAGGAAGATGCGGCGCGTCTCGCCGTCGCGCCGCAGCAGGTCCGAGGCGATTTCCCCGCCGCTCATTTCGCGGCGATCCTGCGCGCCTTCGGGTCGAAGGCGATGTCGCGCGCCCGGCCGGTGAGATGCTCGCCGCTGTCGACGATCAGCGTGTCGCCGGTGAACGACGGCGTCGCCAGGATGAAGCGCAGCGCGCGGACCAGGTCCTCGGGCTCGACGCCGACGCCCAGCGGGTTGGCGGTGTGCTGCTGGCGGAAGCGCTCGTCGGTCTGCTTGCCGCTGCGCAGGGTCAGGCCCGGCGCGATGCCGGCGACGCGCAGCCGCGGTGCGAAAGCCTGGGCCAGCAGCGTCGTCAGCCCCTGCAGGCCGATCTTGCTCAGCGAGTAGGTCAGGAAGTCCGGATTCAGGTTCCAGAGCTTCTGGTCGAGGATGTTGACGATCACGCCGGTTTCGCCCGCCGGCAACTGCCGCGCCAGCGCCTGCGCCAGCAGCATCGGCGCGCGCAGGTTGACCGCCATGTGCTTGTCGAACAACTCGGCGCCGGCATGCGGCGCGGCATCGAAGGCGAACAGCGAGGCGCTGTTGACCAGGCAGCTGAGCGCCACGCCCTTGGCCTGGCATTTGTCGACCAGTGCCGCGGCCTGCTTCGCCGAGGCGAGGTCGGCGCGGACGGCCTTCGCCTTGCCGCCCGCGGCGAGGATGTCGGCGACGGTCCGCTTCGCGTCATCCGCCGATTCGTGGTGGTGCACGAAGACGAACCAGCCGTCGCTGGCCAGCGCCATGGCGAAGGCCCGGCCGATGCGCTTGCCCGCGCCGGTGACGAGTGCCGCTCTCATGGGGGCGGCTTTCATCGCGCGCGCGGGCATCTATTTCCGGCAGACATAGGCGAAGGCCGGCGGCACGTTGCCCCAGACGATGCGCGTGCGCGAAACCTTGCTGAAGATGGTGTCGAAGCGCCGGCGCAGCGCGCGCGCGCCCGGGAACACGAGGCCCTGGAGATAGGCGAAGGTGATGAACAGCCCGTCCTTGACGAGAAAGCGGCTGACATGGCCGAAGGCGCGCTCCTGCACCTGGAGCGGCAGCGACGCCCAGGGCAGGCCGCAGATGATGGCGTCGATCTGCTCGATGGCGTGCTCGGCCAGGATCTTGTCGAGGTCCTCGACGCTGGCCGCGACGAAGGTCAGCTTGGGGAATTCCCGGCGCAGGTGATCGACGAAGGCGGCGTTGAGCTCGATGCCCAGGTAGCGATGCTGCGGCGTCAGGTGCGGCACGATGGCGTGGGTCAGCGCGCCGGTGCCGGCACCGAACTCGACGATCACCCTGGCCTTGGCGAAATCGACGGGCTCGACCATCGCCTCGCCGAGCGCGCGCGAGCTGGGCAGCACCGCGCCGACGGCACGCGGCGCGCCCAGGATCTGGCTGATGAATACCCGCGCCGCGCGAAACATGGGCCCTACCTAGGCCCGCGCCGGCCCGCTTGCCAGCCTTTTCCTTCTCCCCGCCTTCGCGCTACGGGATGCACAGATGTCTGAGCTGCCATCCTGCGACGAGAGCGTGGAAGTAGTCGAGGCCATGGCGGAAGGTGATGGGTCCAGGCGGCTTGGCGGAAGCGTAGCC
>JBFXAZ010000174.1:0-8559 GCA_050183765.1 Reyranellaceae bacterium
GGTGGCGCTGGGCAAGGCGGCGCTGCTGCCGACCGACGACCTCACCCTGGCCTGCGTGCTGAAGGGCCCGCTGATCGGCCTCGACGAGGCGGCGCTGTTCACGCTGGCGCATGGCCGCGATCGCGACCTCTGGTCGGCCCTGCGGGTGCGCGCCGCGTCGGGCGAAGCCCCCTTCGTGCAGGCGCATGCCCGGCTGTCGACGATCTTCGCGCGCGCCGATTTCCTGCCGCCCTATGCTTTCTATGCGCGCCTGCTGGGGCCGGAGGGCGCGCGCTGCGCCCTGCTCGAGCGGCTGGGGCCGGATGCGCTCGATGCGATCGATGAGTTTCTGGCGCAGGCCCTGTCGTGGTCGACGGCGGGCCATGGTTCGCTGCAGGGCTTCCTGCATCACATCGAGACCGAGGGCGGCGAGATCAAGCGCGACTTCGACGGCATGCGCCGGCGCGAAGTGCGCATCCTCACCGTGCACGCCGCCAAGGGATTGCAGGCGCCGATCGTCTATCTGCCCGACACCTGCTCGGCGACCGACGATCGCGAGCGCGTGCTGTGGGTGCCGCAGGGACCGCCGCTGTGGGCATTCCGCGCCGCCGAGACGCGCGTGCCGACCGTCGACATGCTGAAGGCCGACCTCGCGCGCCGACAGCGCGAGGAGCATCACCGGCTGCTCTACGTGGCCATGACCCGCGCCGGCGAGCGACTCTATGTCGGCGGCTTCCACGGTCCGAGGACGCCGCGCGGCGGCCACTGGCATGGCCTGGTCGAGGCCGGCCTGCGAAGCGCGGGCGAGGCCTTCGCCTTTGACTCGGCGGCGATCGACGCCGACGCCGCGCGTCCCGCCTGGAGCGGCGATGGCCTGCGCCTGATTCGCGGCGGCTCATCCGATACCTCGCCCCGGACGGACCTGCCCCGGGCGCGGCAGAAGCTGCCCGACTGGGTCCGCGGGCCGGCGCCGGCGGAGAGGGTGCCGCCGCGTCCGCTGATGCCCTCGCGCCCTGAGGAGGAGGACGCCGCAGGCGAGGCGGGACGCGCGGCGCAGGGCGGTTGGGGCGAGCCGTCGGTGCTCTCGCCGCTGGCCGGCGACCAGGGCCGCCGCTTCCGCAGAGGCACGCTGCTGCATCGGCTGCTGCAGCGCCTGCCCGACGTGCCGGTGGGCGATCGGGCCGCCTTCGCCACTACCTGGTTGGCGCGCGAAGCGGCCGATCTCGACGCCGATATCCGCGCCGGCTGGGCCGGGGAGGCGGTGGCGACCCTGGCCCTGCCCGACGCCGCCGCGCTGTTCGCGCCCGGCTCGCGCGCCGAGGCGCCGGTGGTGGGGATGGTGGACACGCCGTCGGGCCGCGTCGCGATCAGCGGCCAGATCGACCGGCTGGCGGTCACCGACACGGCGATCCTGCTCGCCGATATCAAGACCAACCGCCCGCCGCCCGAGCGGGTCGAGGACGTGCCGCGCATCTTTCGCCGCCAGCTGGCGCTCTATCGCGCCCTGCTGGCTGGCATCTATCCCGACCGCCCGGTGCGCGGCTTCCTGCTGTGGACCGACGGGCCGCGGCTGATGGAGGTGCCGGCCCCGTTGCTCGACGCCGCGCTCATGCCGGCTTGAAATAATCTTGCGCCAGCCCTTGGCTTGACCCCCCTCGGGGGTGTTCCTATTTTCCGTCCTCGTTCAACCGGAGTTTCATATGGCGACCATCAAGGCCAGCGACGCGACTTTCGAGCAGGAAGTCCTGAAGTCCGACCAGCCGGTTCTGGTCGATTTCTGGGCCGAATGGTGCGGCCCCTGCAAGCTGATCGGGCCGTCGCTCGAGGAGATCTCCGGCGAGCTGGAAGGCAAGCTGAAGATCGTCAAGGTCAACATCGACGAGAATCCGATGGCGCCCTCCAAGTACGGCGTGCGCTCGATCCCGACCTTGCTGGTGTTCAAGAACGGCCAGGTCGCCGCGACCAAGATCGGTGCCGAGCCCAAGCAGCGCCTGATGCAGTGGATCAATTCGGTCGTCTGATCGGTTCTATCGCCACAGACAGGGAGTTTTCGCGATGATCAACGCGTTCGTCGCACGCCTTGGCGTGCGTCCGTGGGCGACCGCGGCCGTGCTTGGATTGGCGGCCTGCCAGACCACGGCCACCTACGAACCGTCGCCCAGCTACGCCAGCGTCGCGGCGCAGACCCAGGCCAATACCGGCCAGGGTGCCGGCTGCCTCAACGAGTCCGAGTACGATGCGGTGCGCGCGCGCATCCTGCAGAACTCGCTGGCCACCGCGACGCTGACCTGCCTCGATGCCAAGCGCAACCGGCTGCTCGAGGCGAAGTACAACCAGTTCGTCCAGCGCTACAATCCCGAATACGCCGAGAACGCTCGCACGCTGCGTCAGGTCGCGGCACGCCGCGGCAAGAACTTCGACGTCCTGAACACCGACATGGCCAACCAGGCGGCGGTCCAGCTGAGTTCCGACGGGCAGTTCTGCGCCCGCGCCAGCCGCGCGCTGGACTGGGCGCTCAGCCCGAAGGTGACGGCGCTCTCGCAGGTGCCGCCGCCGGTGGACTACACCGGCCAGCTCGGCCTGCGCGTGTGCAAGGCGAAGGCGTAGGCCTCAGCGCACCACCGACGCCGTCTGTCCGAACAGGATCCTGCGCTCCTCCTCGGTGCGGATGCCGCCGGCGCCGGGGTTGTACCTCGCCGTGAGCGCGTAGGCGCGCTCGGTCGCCGGCCTTGCCCTGATGGCGTCGAACCAGCGCTTCAGATGCGGGAAGTCGCCGAGGTTCTGGCCCTGGCGCTCGTGCGGCACGATCCAGGGATAGCTCGCCATGTCGGCGATCGAGTAGTCGCCGGCGACGTAGGCGCGGTCGGCCAGCCGCTTGTTGAGCACGCCGTAGAGCCGGTTGGTCTCGTTGACGTAGCGGTCGATGGCGTAGGGGATCTTCTCGACGGCGTAGGTCTTGAAGTGATGGTTCTGGCCGGCCATCGGCCCCAGCCCGCCCATCTGCCAGAACAGCCATTGCAGCACCTCGGCGCGGCCGTGCTCGTCCCGGGGGATGAACTGGCCCGTCTTGTCGGCGAGGTACAGCAGCATGGCGCCGGACTCGAAGAGGCTGATCGGCGCGCCGCCGCCCTTGGGGGCGTGATCGACCATCGCCGGGATACGGTTGTTGGGCGCGATCCTGAGAAAGTCGGGCTGGAACTGCTCGCCCTTGCCGATGTTGATCGGGATCACCCTGTAGGGCAGCCCGGTCTCCTCGAGGAACATGGTGAGCTTGTGACCGTTGGGCGTGGTCCAGTAGTAGAGGTCGATCATCGTTTCCCTCCCGATGCTTCAGGACGCGAGTCGTACGACACGCGCGCCGCGACGCCCAACAATCCGATTGTGCCGATCGCCCAAAAGAAACCGGCGACCGGTGGGAGGAACCGGTCGCCGGCTGGGTACGCGGGTGACACCGTGGGGCGTGTCAGGCCCGCCAGAACGGCTTGCTGGCCTCGAAGGCAATGATGCCGGGATCGATGCCGAGATCGCGCGCGTCGCGCGCGCTCAGCGTGGCCATCTCGGCCCGCTCGCGGGCCCGCTTGCGCCACAGCGCCAGGGTGCCGGGCACGCGCGCGAGGATGCTCTCGGTGGGATGGTCGCGCAGATCGGCGACGACGGTGAAGATGCTCATGATGGTCTCCTGCGAATTCGGATGGGTGGACCGGGTCCACAACTAGAACTGGACGTGGTCGACGTAGCAGCTGGCGGCCGGTGCCCTGGTTTCGCCGAGGTGCGTCAGGCGCCGGCGCAGCCAGTCGGTACCGTCGCCGAACATCTTGCCCACCGCCGCCGCCCGTTCGCGGCGGGCCTTGGCTTCGATGGCGATGCGGTCGACGGTAACCAGGTCACGGTCGAAATATCGGATGAGATCGGTTTGCACAGGATCGTGCGGACTGACGGTATGGGCGGCGGTCATGTCGACCTCCTGGGTGGCTTTTCGATAGGCTGAAAGTGCTCTCCAGGGCGTGTCTTTACAAACGACGACTCGTCCATCATAGATGAGCGAATTTTATGAATTCGGGGGAGCCGCGGATGCGCCGGGCACTACCATCGCTGAATGGCCTGCGGGCCTTCGAGGCCGCCGCGCGGCATCTCTCGTTCACCGAGGCGGCCAACGAGCTCAACGTCACGCAGGCGGCGATCAGCCATCAGATCCGCGGGCTCGAGGATCGCCTCGGGTTGAAGCTGTTCATCCGCCGCAACCGCGCGCTGCTCTTGAGCGAGGCGGGCCAGGCCTATCTGCCGGGAATCCGCCAGGCCTTCGACCTGCTGCACGAGGCGACCGAGCGCCTGCTGCAGAAGGACGCCTCGGGTCCGCTCACCGTCACCACCACCGCCTCGTTCGCCACCAAGTGGCTGGTGCCGCGGCTGGCCAGCTTCCAGCAGAAGCATCCCGAGATCGACGTGCGCATCTCGACCAGCACGCATCTGGTCGATTTCGGGCGCGACGACATCGACGTCGGCATCCGCTACGGCCACGGCCACTGGAGCGGACTGCAGGCGGAGTTCCTGGTCGCCGAGGACGTCTTCCCGGTCTGCGCGCCCGCGTTGCTCAAAGGCCCCAAGGCGCTGCGCAAGCCGACCGACCTCAAGAACCACACCTTGCTGCACGTCTCGACCTTCCGCGACGACTGGCAGGTCTGGCTGACGGCGGCGAACGTGAAGGGCGTCGACCCGTCGCGCGGCGTGCTGTTCGATCTGGCGCTGGCCTCGATCCAGGCGGCGATCGACGGCGTCGGCGTGGCGCTGGGCCATCGCCCACTGGTGGCCGCCGACCTGAAGGCCGGCCGTCTCGTGGCGCCGTTCGACGTCGCGCTGCCCAGCGACAGCGCCTACTACGTCGTGGCGCCGGCCGAACGGATGCGCCGGCCCAAGATCAAGGCGTTCGTGCAGTGGCTGCTGGAGAGCGTGGCGCACGAGCGCGCGGCGAGCTGAAACGACGACTCAGGCATTCAAGGTCCTGCGGCCGCGTCGCGCCGGCGACGTCTCTTGAGCGCCGCTGGAGCGGCGCGGCCCGAAGACTGCTGACGCGCAGGCGATCGCACGCGATCCCCGGAAACCTCGGACTTGTCATTGCAGAGTCACGCATCGGTCACGCGCCGTTTATGACGGACGCATACCAGCGGCAGGAATGGTGTCCCTCGACGCAGCTTCCGCCGGAGCCGCGACCCGATCGCAGGCGCGGATCGAGCGCCGATCGCGTCGCGCATGGTGGTTCCCCTATGCGCTGCTGGCGCCCTCGCTGCTGTTCCTGGCGCTGTTCACCTACCTGCCGGTCATCCGGGTCATCATCGACTCGCTGCATGTCAGCCGCCATGGCAGCGGCGAGCCGGCGCGCTTCGCCGGGCTGGCGAATTTCCGTTCGGTGCTGTCCGACCCGGCGTTCCACCAGGCGCTGATCAACAACCTCGTTTACGCGCTGGGGACCCTGGTGCCGACCATCGTGCTGGCGCTGCTGTTCGCGCTCGCGGTGCAGCGCTCGACGCGGCTGTCGGCGCTGCTGCGCACGGTGTTCTTCTTTCCCTCGCTGGTGCCGCTGGTCGCGGCGGCGTCGCTGTTCTTCTTCATCTTCCTGCCCGGTGTCGGCCTGCTCGACTACCACCTGGCGAAGCTGGGGCTCAGCGGCCCGAACTGGCTGGGCGACAGCGACGTGGCGCTGTGGTCGATCATCGGGCTGACGGTCTGGAAGAACGCCGGCTACTACATGCTCTTCTACATCGCCGGCCTGCAGAACATTCCCGGCGACACCCTCGAAGCGGCGATGATCGACGGCGCCAACGCGCTGCAGCGGCTGTGGTACGTGATCCTGCCGGCGCTGGCGCCGACCACGGCCTTCGTGGTGGTGATCGCGCTGATCAACGTGCTCACCAATGTCGATCACGTGGTCGTGCTGACCAAGGGCGGGCCGAGCAACGCCACCAACCTGCTGCTCTTCTACATCTTCCAGGAGGCGCACGAGAATTTCGACTACGGTCGCGCCGCCGCCGCGACCGTGATCAGCGTCGCCATCCTGCTGGCGATCTCGCTGGGCTCGATCCGCGTCATGGAGCGGGGAGGCAGCGGTGCGGCGTGAGCGCGGCATCGCCACGCTGCTGCTGCTGGCGCTGACCTGCGCCGTCGCCTTCGTCTGGGCGGCGCCGTTCATCTGGACGCTCGTCGCCTCGTTCCGGCCCGAAGGCGCCGGCAGCGCCGACATGGCGGTGCTGATTCCGGACCTGCATCCGACCCTGTCGAACTTCCGCAACGCGCTCGATAGCGGCTCCTTCGGCCTCTACTACGTCAACACCGCCATCGTGGTGAGCGGCGTGCTGCTGGTGCAGTGCGTCACCATCTGCCTCGCCGGCTACGCCTTCGCGCGCCTTCGTTTCCCCGGCCGCGACGCGCTGTTCTACGCCTTCCTGCTGCAGCTGATGCTCGTGCCGCCGGCGCTGATCGTGCCCAACCTGCGCACGGTGGTCGATCTCGGCCTCTACGACACGCTCGCCGGCGCGATGGCGCCGTACTTCGCCTCGGCCTTCGGCACCTTCCTGATGCGCCAGACCTTCCGCGCCATTCCGCGCGATTTCGAGGAGGCGGCCGAGATCGACGGCGCGCCGTGGTGGGCGGTGGTCTGGTACGTGCTGCTGCCGATGGCGCGGCCCGGACTGGTCGCCTTCGCCATCGTCTCGGTCACCGCCCACTGGAACGAGTTCCTGTGGCCGCTGATGGTGATCAACGACCCCGACAACCACACGCTGACCATCGGCCTCGCGGCGTTCACGCGCGGCGCCGAGGGCGGCAAGGAATGGGGCGTGCTGGCGGCCGGCACGCTTCTGGTCATGGCGCCGCTCGCCGTGGCCTTCGTCGCGTTCCAGCGCCGCTTCGTCGACAGCTTCGTGTTCAGTGGGATCAAGGGATAGGGGGTGGCCATGTCATTCATCGGACGTCTGGCGGCCGGCGCGCTGGCGCTGAGCGTGGGATGCGCGGGTGCGTCGATGGCGCAGGCGCAGACCAGGATCGAATTCTTCTTTCCGGTTCCGGTCGAGGGCAAGCTGGCCCGCGAGATGACCCGGCTGGTCAAGCTCTACAACGAGGGCCAGAAGGAGGTCGAGGTCACCGCGGTCTATACCGGCGGCTACGACGACACCAAGCTCAAGGCGCAGGCCGCGGCCAAGGCGGGCAAGCCGCCGGCGGTGGTGCTGATGAGCGCCAATTTCACCGTCGATCTCAAGCTGGCCGGCGACATCATCTCCCTCGAGCCGTTCCTCAAGGCCGACGGCTTCACGCGCGAGAAGTTCCTCGCCGATTTCTGGCCGGCGCTGCACGCCAACGCGACCGTCGACGGCGAGCTCTACGGCGTGCCGTTCCACAACTCGACGCCGCTGCTGTACTACAACGTCGATCACTTCAAGGAAGCCGGGCTCGATCCGGCCAAGCCGCCGCGGACCTGGGCCGAGTTCATCGACGCGGCGAAGAAGCTGACCAAGCGCGACGGCGACAAGGTCGAGCGCTACGGCTTCCTGATGCCGGGCGGCTACGACTATCTTGGCTGGCTGATGAGCGCGCTGTCGATGTCCAACGGCGGCCGCTACTTCAACCAGGACTACGGCGGCGAGGTCTACTACGACACGCCCTCGATGCTGGGCGCCGTGCGCCTGGTCGACGACATGGTGCACAAGCACAAGGTGATGCAGCCCGGCGTCGTCGAGGCCGGCGGCGTGTCGACCGCCTTCTTCGCCGGCAAGGCCTCCATGGTGATGCTGTCGACGGGCTCGCTCTCGTTCATCCGCGGCAACATGAAGAGTGCCTACAACGTGGGCTTCGTGCCGCGCAACGTGCGCAACGCCGTGCCGATCGGCGGTGCCTCGCTGGTGATGTTCAAGGGCCAGAGCGAGGCCAGCCAGCAGGCCGGCTGGAAGTTCGTCAAGTGGCTGTCGTCGACCGAGATGCTGGGCGGCTGGAGCCGCTTCACCGGCTACTTCGCGCCGCGCAAGTCGGCCTATGACACCGCCGAGATGAAGGACTTCATCGCCAAGAACCCCGACGCCAAGGTGGCGCTCGACCAGCTGGTCTACGCCCAGCCCTGGTTCGCGACCTACCAGACCGTGGCCGTGCGCAAGGCGCTGGAGGACGAGGTGCAGGCCGTCATGAACGGCAAGAAGAAGCCCGACGCCGCCGTGCGCGACGCGCAGAGGAAGGCCGACGAGCTGCTCAAGCCGTACGTCGATCAGACCGCGCTGAAGCTGCCCTGACGACTTCCGTTACCTTCCCCCGCCCTGCGCTACGGGATGCACACATCTCCAATTCGGATTCCAATCCTTCAATCTGCCGCCACCAGCGATTCTTTTCGGAATCTGAGATCTGCGCGGTGGGAAACGAACGGGATGCCAGAAGGCCACTTTTTGAGATGTGTGCATCCAGTAGCCGCCCTGCGGGGGAAGGTGCCCGAAGGGCGGATGGGGGTGTCGGCTTCGCGGTCGGTCACGACGATTGGAGTTGTCGCACCAGCCACCCCCATCCGGCGCTGCGCGCCACCTTCCCCCGCCAGCGGGGGAAGGTAAG
>JBFXAZ010000175.1:0-8480 GCA_050183765.1 Reyranellaceae bacterium
GCCGCCGGTGATGGAGGAGTGCAAGGCCGAGGCGAAGAAGCGCGGCCTGTGGAACATGTTCCTGCCCAAGGATCGCGACAGCGGCGACACGCACGGCACGATGGGCCTGTCGAACCTCGAATACGCGCCGATCTGCGAGGTGCTGGGCCGCTCCAAGATCGCCTCGGAGGCGACCAACTGCTCGGCGCCCGACACCGGCAACATGGAGGTCTTCGCCCGCTACGCCTCGCCCGAGCTGAAGAAGAAGTGGCTCACGCCGCTGCTCAACGGCGAGATCCGCTCGTGCTTCGCCATGACCGAGCCGGCGGTGGCCTCCTCGGACGCGCGCAACATCGAGAGCCGCATCGAGAGCGACGGCGATCACTACGTGATCAACGGCCGCAAGTGGTGGTCCTCGGGCATGGGCGATCCGCGCTGCAAGGTCATCGTCTTCATGGGCAAGAGCGATCCCAACGCGCCGGCCTATCGCCAGCAGTCGATGATCGTCGTGCCGCGCGACACGCCCGGCATCAAGATCGTCAAGATGCTGCACGTCTTCGGCTATGACGATGCGCCGCACGGCCACGCCGAGGTGATCTACGACAACGTGCGGGTCCCGAAGGATCACATCCTGCTGGGCGAGGGCCGCGGCTTCGAGATCGCCCAGGGTCGCCTCGGGCCGGGCCGCATCCATCACTGCATGCGCGCGATCGGCGTGGCGGAACGCGCCCTGGAGATGGCGATCAAGCGCGCCAAGAGCCGCGTCGCCTTCGGCCAGCGCGTCTCGGAGATGGGCGTCACCAAGGCGCATGTCGCCGACATGCGCATGGAGATCGACATGGCCCGCCTGCTGGTGCTGAAGGCGGCGTGGGCGATGGACAAGTTCGGCAACAAGGAAGCGCGCCAGCAGATCGCCATGATCAAGGTCGCGGTGCCGAACATCACCTCGAAGGTCGTCGACCGCTGCCTGCAGCTGCACGGCGCCGGCGGCGTCAGCCAAGTCTTCAAGCTGGCCAGCATGTACGCCCATCAGCGCACCTTGCGCCTGGCCGACGGTCCGGACGAGGTCCATCGCGACCAGGTCGGCCGCATGGAGATCGCCAAGCACAACTGAGGCTGCTCGCAGCGTCAGCGAAAGGCCGCCGAAAGGCGGCCTTTTTTCGTCGCTCAATGACGGACGCGCTCAGCGGCGCAGCTTCCAGTCGGCGATCAGGCCGTCGCCTTCGACTTCGACGCCCATCTCGCGCAGCCAGCCGGCGAGGACGCGATTCGAGCTGTGCGCTTGCGTGTAGGGCACGGGGTGCGGAACGAAGTCGAGATCGACGTTCCTATTCGTCAGCATGCGGGCGCGGCCGGCCTCGGCGATGGCGTCGAGCTTGTCGACCAGGCGCTGCGCCGCCGCGGCATCGACATCGAGCAGCAGCATGTCCTCGATCACCACGCGGACCTGCCGGCGCAGCGTCTGCGCCGTGAGCGGCCCGGCCAGCACGCGCCGGCCGAGCGCGGCCGGCGTCTGCCGGAACAGCGCGGCATAGCCCTCGGCCGCGCCTTTCGTGCCTTCCGCATACCATCGCCAGTCGCCATAGGCGTAGCGCACCATGCGGCGGTCGGGCAGGCCGATGACGAGGCTGGAATGGCGGCCGTGGTCGAGTACCGCCACCGGCGTCCGCGCCGCCGCGGACACAAGCGGCGGTGGCGTCACGACATAGGTGGCGGCACAGGCGGCGACGATGCCCAAGGCCGCCAGCGCCGTGGCCTGCCGCAGACGCCCCATGCGGCCCATTCGGGCAACGATCAGGCGTAGTGTCACAGCTCGCCTCGGTCGCCGTGCGATTGATCCCCGGCGTTTCTCCTGCGTTCCGCGCGCATTTGAATCAAGAGTGTACACGCGTTGCGCTTCAGGACAGCTGAAGCGCCGCCAGCGCCAGCGGTACCGCGCCGAGCGCCGCTTGCGGCAGCCGTTGCCAGAACCGCTCCGCCAGCGTGACCAGCGCGACGACGGCCATGGCGGCGGGATGGTGGCCGGCTAGCACGACGGCGACCATCAGCGATGCGCATGTCGTGACGCAGGCGCCTCCGTGGAACAGGCCGAAGGCGAGGCACGATCGACCGCCTTCGTGTCCGCCGGGTGCCACAGGCAGGATGCGGTGACACCGGCGCAACGCGGCGCGCCGTGCCGGCGTCCAGTGCCACATCGCGGCGAGGACGCAGGCGATGATCGGCGCGGCGCGTGATCCGTCCACCAGCCAGGCGATCGTCCCGCAGGCGGCGCCGGCGAGCATCCACGGTGTGAGATAGCCCAGGGCGAACCAGCCCATGGCGCGATGCCGGTCGCGCCACAGGCTGCGCGCGGCGACGTGGCGCGCCATCGGCAGGGCAAGCGGCAGCATCATCGCCGCGACCATCGTCAGCCAATGCGCGAGGAAGCCCATCCCGGCGATGACCTGGCTGTTTTCAGATGCCCCCATTGCAAGGCACAGCGCGACGAATGCGCTCGGCGTTGTCGTCAGGACGATCGTCCAGCCGACAACGGCCAGCGCGACGAGCCACCACTGCGGATGACGCCAGGCCAGCGGGCGCTGGCGCGATGCGGCCTGTGCGCTCACTCGTAGTGGACGCTGACGCTGCCGACCTGCAGGCCGACATCGGCGCCCAGCGCGTCGCGGGCGACGAAGGACAGGTCGAGCCGCGCGGGATTCCAGCGGCCTTGGGTCTTCAGCCGCGCGACGATATCGGTGACGTCGAGCACGTAGGACAGGCCGGAGCCGCCGTGCGCCGACTCCTCGCTGCTGGCGCTCTCGATGCCGAACATCGGCAGCGTGCCGGCCAGATCCTCCTCGCGCGGCTCGCCGCTGGCGACGCCAAGATACACCTTCACCCGCGCTGCCGGCCGCTTCGCCGTGATGTTGGAGAGGTTGAGATAGACGCGCTGCGGCCCTGTCGCGAGCGACTCCAGCGCCGGCCCGCTGGGCCGCGCTAGATCGATGCCGACACGCGTGGTGCGCGACGACAGCGGGATGGGGCCCCTGGTGGCCCCGACCAGTTCGGCCATGGCGCTCTCTCTCGTCGTGAGCGACTCCAGCCCGGGGCCCGGCGCCGGTCCCGCGACGAGCGACGGCAAGGGGTCCGCGACGGTGTCGTAGGCGTAGTGGAAAGGCTCCGCCTGGCTGTCGAGCACGTCGACCGGGGCGTAGGTCTTCTCCGCGCCGGTGTGGTCCCGGAAGCGGAACCGTGCGCCCGTCGCATTGAGCCAGTCAAGGCTGGTGGGATTGCCGCCGCTGCCGGCGCGGCCCAGCCACACCTGCCACAGCCGGTCGATGTTGGCGTGATGCATCCAGAACACTGGATCGAGGCCGGCGGTCTCGAAGCGGCTCATCAGCCCGGCGTCGTCGTCGCTGAAGCCGCCGACCGCGACATGGACGTTGCCATGCGGCGTGAGCTCGAGGCTGCCGGTGGGCCCGCCGCCGTGATTGAACAGCGTGCTCGGCCCGCCGAAGGCGGTCGTGCCCGAATTGGGATCGAGGGTGAAGTCGCGGTCGCGCAGGCAGTCCAGGCTGACATCGGAATCGTCGAGACCGACGGCGCCTGTGGCGTCGACGCCCATGCGAAAGCGCGGCTCGAGGTGCAGCGCGTTGGGCGAGCCGTCGGGCAGCGTCGCCGCCATGAAGGCGGGCGGCAGGCTGCGCGCGTTGGGGTTGGTGGCGTCGCTGTAGTTCCAGTAGGGCAGCGCCCAGTCTGCCGGGCCGCCGAGCTGCACGATCGCATCGCCCAGGATGCGCTCCCAGATGCCGAGATAGACGCGATGCCAGGGCAGGAAGAACCAGGAGCTGTGCTGGCACTGGTTCCACAGGCGCTGGCGCTCGCCGGCGGAGGGCAGCGACTCGCCCGGCTGGCGATAGGGATCGACGCTGGGATGATAGCCGTGGATCGCCGCCTGGTAGCGCCAGCCCAGCGGATCGGCGATCGGCCGAGCCAGCATCGCGGCGACGCCGCGGGCGTACCATTCGAGCACGGAATCCCAGGGCTGCTGCAGGGTCCAGACGTCGCGTCGCGTGCGCACGGAGCCGTTCGCCATGTCGCTCTCCCCCGATCGTCAGGCAGCCGGGGAACTATCGCCAAAATGGCACTACCTGTCGACGCCGCAGACCTTGCGCCGATGATGAACGAACTCCGTCTTCCTTCTCCCCGCGCAGGCGGGGCGAGGGAAAGAAGGATCAAAGATCCGTGCGCTCCTCCTCGACGGTGCGGCGGCTCTCCACGTTGAAGCGCTTGTCGTAGATCGGTCGGCCGCCGGTGGTGGGACCGGGATACTGCACGATCAGCATCGTGCCGCCGGTCTCCGTGCGCAGCTCCTCCTCGTAGTGCGGATCGGGGTGCCAGATCATCGTGCCCGCGCCGTAGTCCTTGCCGCCGATGTGGAAGGTGCCGTCGAGCACGTACCAAACCTGCGCGAAGTCGTGACGGTGCAGCGGATGCCAGCCGCCCGGCTCGAGCTTCAGCAGCCCGGCGTTGGGCTCGGTGGGATTCTCCGGCCGGGGATGGAACAGCATCTTGCCGGTCTCGCCGGGCCAGCGGATCGTCTCCCAGTCGATGTCGTCGACATGCCGCGCGATCGGCGCCTGGTGGGTGTCGCTCATGCTCTCCTCCTCGCGGACAGATTGGCGGCCGGCTTCACGTCGCGCAGCGCGCGGAAAGCCGGCGGCGCTCGCGTCGCCGCACCGTTCGGCGTGTGCACCATCAGCAGATGCGCCGGCGCATTGCCCAGCGCACGGCCCATGTGCGGGATCGCGGCGTCGAAGTGCAGCGTGTCGCCCGGCGCCATCTCCAGCCGCTCGCGGCCAAGATGGAACTCGAGGCGGCCCTGCGTGACCTCGAGGAACTCCTCGCCCTCGTGCGACACCAGCTCGATCGCCTTGCGGGCGCCGACGGGAAACACCAGCTCGAACGCGTCCAGCCGCGCATGGTGCAGATCGCCGCCGAGTCGGCGCCAGGCGTAGCCGGCCGGGCTGCGCAGCCACACCGCCGCGCTGTCGTCGGCGCGGCGCAGGACGTAGCGCGGCATCTCGCCGCCGATGTTCTCGAACAGGCCGGCGAGCGGCAGGCCCAGTGCGCTGGCCAGGCCGATCAGATTGCCGATCGACGCATTGGCCGCGCCGCGCTCCAGTCGCGACAGGAATGCGATCGAGAGGCCGGCGGCCGTCGCGACCTGCTCGAGGGTCCGGCCCTGGCGCTGCCGCGCGCCGCGCAGGCGCGCGCCGATGGTCCGGGCGAGTTCGCTGTCAGAAGGCATCCGGCGACACTAGGGTGCCTTTGTCTCATGGACAATGCTTTTGCACGACGTGCAAACCCGCCATGGTGCGCGGTTTGCATGGATTTGGCCATGAACGACGCCCCATACGACCTCATCCTGCGCGGCGGACACGTCGTGGATCCGGCCAGCGGTATCGACGGGATCGCCGATGTCGCCGTCCGGGATGGCCGCGTCGCGGCGGTGCAGCCCAACCTGCCGAGCACCGCGCGCGAAGTCACCGATGTGCGCGGGCGCATCGTGCTGCCGGGCATGATCGATACCCACGCGCATGTCTACACCTACGTCTCCGGCCGATTCGGCCTGCCCGCCGACATGGTCGGCGTGCAGAGCGGCGTGACGACGCTCGTCGACCAGGGCGGTCCGTCCTGCATGACGTTCCCCGGCTTCCGTCACTTCATCGCCCAGCCGGCGGCGAGCCGCGTGCTGGCGTTCATCTCGGCCTATGTCGTCGGCGGCCTCGAGGGTCACTATTACCCGAACCTCTACGGTCCCGACGGCGTCGACATCGACGCCACGGTGAAGGCGGCGCGCGCCAATCGCGATCTCGTGCGCGGCATCAAGGCGCATGCCGAGATCGGCGGCTTCGCGCGCTGGGGCATGGAGGTGATGCGCAAGGCGGCGGAGATCGGCCGCCAGGCGGACCTGCCGGTCTACATCCATTTCGGCCAGCTCTGGCCGCTGCCGGCGGGCGGCGCCAATGGTGTCGATCCCGACGGCATCCTGCCCGATATCGTCGAGCTGATGCGGCCGGGCGACATCCTCGCCCATCCCTTCACCCGCCATCCCGGCGGCTTCATCGACAAGGACGGCCGCGTGCATCCCATCGTCGAAGCGGCGATCGCGCGCGGGCTGAAGATCGATGTCGGCCACGGCAGCCATTTCAGCTTCCGTATGGCGCGGCTGGCGCTGGAAGCGGGCATTGTGCCCGACACGCTGGGCGCCGACATGCACGGCTACAACACCAAGGCACCGCCGCCATCAGGCACACCCGCGACGCATCCCGACGAGGAAGAGGCGCATCCCTTCGCCGGCTCGGCGCGATTCAGCCTGAGCTATGCGATGACCGAATTGCTGGCGTTGGGCCTGACGCTGAAGCAGGTCGTGCCGATGGTCACGACCAACGCCGCGGCGATGCTGGGCATGGCGGACGAGCTGGGATCGCTGCGCCCCGGATCGGTCGCCGACATCTCGGTCCTCGCCGACGATCGCGGCCGCTTCCGGCTGTCGGACAACGAGGGCACCGAGGTGATCGCCGACCGCATGCTGAGCCCGCTCTTCTGCCTGCGCGCCGGCAGGCGCCACGACGCAGCCGCGCCCATTCTGCCGCAGGCGGTCGCGGCGTAGGGGCGAAAATTACCTTCCCCCGGAGGGGGAAGGTGGCAGCGCGTAGCGCTGACGGATGGGGGATGGTTCAACAGCATCGCTGTCCGTCTTCGACATCCCCCATCCACCCTTCGGGCACCTTCCCCCTCCGGGGGAAGGTAGAGGGCTCTGCCGCTTTGCCCCCGCGGTCTCGGGTGCTAGAACGCGCCGAAATGCAGACACGAGGGACAAGATGGTCGCGCAGATCGGGCACTACATCGGCGGTAAGGTCGTCAACGGCACCAGCGGCCGCAGCGGCGACATCACCAATCCGGCGACCGGCGAGGTCACGGCCAAGGTCGCCTTCGCCTCTGTGGACGAGATCGACGCCGCCGTGCAGGTGGCCAAGAAGGCGCAGCTCGCCTGGGCCAACACGCCGCCGCTGCGTCGCCAGCGCGTGATGTTCAACCTCAAGGGCCTGATCGAGAAGCGCATCGACGATCTGGCGCGCATGATGTCGCTGGAGCACGGCAAGACCTTCGACGATGCCAAGGGCGAGGTCGGCCGTGGCCTGGAGGTCGTGGAGTTTGCCTGCGGTATCGCCCATCACATGAGGGGCGACTTCACCGAGCAGGTCGCCTCGGACATGGATTCGTGGTCGATCCGCCAGCCACTGGGCGTGGTCGCCGGCATCACGCCGTTCAACTTCCCGATCATGATCCCGTGCTGGATGGGCGCGATGGCCGTGGCCTGCGGCAACGCCTTCATCCTCAAGCCGTCGGAGAAGGATCCCAGCGCGCCGATGCTGCTGGCCGAGCTCTATGCCGAGGCCGGCGCGCCCGCCGGCATCTTCCAGGTGCTCAACGGCGACAAGGTCGCGGTCGACGCGCTGCTCGAGCATCCCGACGTGCCGGCGATCTCCTTCGTCGGCTCCACGGCGATCGGCGAGTACGTCTATCACAAGGGCACGTCGATGAATAAGCGCGTGCAGGCGCTGTGCGGTGCCAAGAACCACATGGTGATCATGCCCGACGCCGATCTCGACCAGGCGACCGACGCGCTGATCGGCGCGGGCTACGGCGCGGCCGGCGAGCGCTGCATGGCGATCTCGGTGGCGGTGGCGGTGGGCGGTATCGGCGACAGGCTGATCGAGAAGCTGGCGCCGCGCGTGCAGGCGCTGAAGGTCGGGCCGGGCCTCGATCCGCAGTCGGAGATGGGCCCGCTGGTGACGCGCCAGCATCGCGACAAGGTGATGGGCTATGTCGACCAGGGCGTGAAGGAAGGCGCCAGACTGGTGGTCGACGGCCGCGGGCTGAAGCTGCAGGGCTACGAGAACGGCAACTTCATGGGCGGCTGCCTGTTCGACGACGTCAAGCCGGACATGACCATCTACAAGGACGAGATCTTCGGGCCGGTGCTGTCGGTGGTGCGCACCGACGGCTTCGACGAGGCGATCAAGCTCGTGAACGACCACGCCTACGGCAACGGCACGGCGATCTTCACCCGCGACGGCGACGCCGCGCGCACCTTCGCCAACAATGTGAAGATCGGCATGGTCGGCATCAACGTGCCGATCCCGGTGCCGGTCGCCTATCACAGCTTCGGCGGATGGAAGGCCTCGGTGTTCGGCGACCACGGCATCTACGGCATGGAAGGCGTGCGCTTCTACACCAAGCTGAAGACGATCACCGCACGCTGGCCCACCGGCATCCGCGCCGGCGCGGAGTTCAACTTCCGCGCCCGGACGTAGAGCTGCTCAGTTACCTTCCCCCGTGTATGGACCGGGGACATCGAGGACACCCGTTCGGGGACATCGAAGACACTTTTTCCGATGGGAGCAAGGATCGGAAGGAGTGGTTCGATGCCGTGGCGGGAGCGAACAGCGATG
>JBFXAZ010000176.1:0-8458 GCA_050183765.1 Reyranellaceae bacterium
ACGAGCTTCTCGCCGCCCGGATCGCCGCCTACAACAACACGCCGCGCAAATGCCTTCACTTCCGATCCCCGGCCGAAGTCTTCTTTGCCAGGGTGTTGCACTTCGAATGTGAATCCACACCCTCGCTCCGCTCGGGATGACAGGATTCGCTAGAATGCCGGCGTCTGCGGCTTGGCAAAGGGGTTGCGCTTATCGGAGACGATCGCGCCGTCTTTCAGCACCAGCTGAAGCCGCCGCACATTGTCGATGTCCTCCAGCGGGTTGCCGCCCACCACGATCAGATCGGCGCGCTTGCCGACCTCGATCGTGCCCAGCTCGTCGCCCATGCCGCAGATCGCCGCGCCATGGCGGGTCGCCGCGAGGAGCGCCTGCCACGGCGTCGCGCCGTCGCGAACCCACAAGCCGAGCTCCAGCAGCGCCGCTTCCTTGAGCGGGCGGATGTCCGAGCCCAGGGCCATCTTCACCCCGGCCTTCAACGCCTTCTCGAAGCCGACGCGATGGACATCGGCGGCGGCATCGGCGCGGCAGCACAGATCGTGGGCCATGTTGCGCTGCTTGACCCAGCGTCGCTCCCAGTCGTTGGTTGCCTGGTCGGGCGTGAGGTGGCTGATCGCCAGGGTCGGCACGTACCAGGTGTCGTGCTTGAGGAAGAGCTCGATGCACTCGTCGTCCATGATGTAGCCGTGCTCGACGCTGTGCGCGCCCAGCCGGATGGCGTTCTTCACCGCCTCCGGGTTGGTCGCATGCGCCATCACCTTGAACTCGCGCAGGCGGCAGATATCGAACGCGGCCTTCAGCTCGTCCTCCAGCAGGAAGGAGTTCTGGTGCCTGTCCCAGGCCGGCCCCAGGATACCGCCCGACAGGTTGAGCTTGATGTGGTCGACGCCGTTCTTGATCTCCTCGCGGATGGCTTTGACGAAGCCGTAGGGCCCGTCGCACTCCAGCGCGTGGCCCGACGTCAGGAAATGGCCGCCCGTGGTCGTCAGGAAATGCCCGGAGGCGAACAGGTGCGGGCCGACATACTGGCCCGAGGCGAAGGCGCGCTTCCAGGCGACATCCATGAAGTGATGCGCGCCGGCTGAGCGCAGCCCGACGATGCCCGACTCGGTAAGCGCGGCCATCAGCCGGTGGCCGAACAGCGTGATCTGGTCAGCCAGCGGCATCTCGTGCGGCAGGTAGTAGTCGGGATGGATGTGGACGTCCCACAGGCCCGGCAACAGATACGCGCCCTTGAGGTCGATCTCGATCCCGTCGCCGCGCTCCGGCGCGCTGCCGTCGGTGCGGATCTCGCGGATGCGGCCGCCGTCGATCAGCACCGAGGCGCGCTCGACCGCTCGGGGTTGGACACAGTCGATCAGGGTGGCGTTGGCAAGAAGGGTCCGCATCGGGCTCACGGGCAGGTTACAGGGCGATGATGCCTGCTAGGATGCGCCGCGTCACGGAGGAGATGCCCAAATCATGGTCAAGACGGTGCTGTACGCGGAGAATCTTTACGACGACGACAAGGTCGAGCGCGAGGTCTTCGGGCCCGACGTGCGCGTGGTGTGGCGCAACGTCGACAACCTCTCGCTGCTCGAGGACCGCGACTGCGCCGATGTCGACGGCCTGATGGTGATGCGCCACGCCGTCACCGCCGATCATTTCGCCCGCTTCCCCAAGCTCACCTGCGTCGTGCGCATGGGCGTGGGCTACGACAAGATCGACCGCAAGGCGGCCGAGGCGCGCAAGGTGATGGTCTGCAACGTGCCCGACTACGGCACGACCGAGGTGGCCGACCACGCGCTGGCGCTCGCCCTGTCCCTGCGTCGCGGCATCGCCCTGCACCTGGAGGCGCAGCGCCGGCCGCAGCCGGCGCCGTGGCGCTACGTGCGCGACTCCCTGCTCAAGCGCAACGGCGTGCAGACCTTCGGCATCGTCGGCCTGGGCCGCATCGGCACGGCGGCGGCGCTTCGCGCCAAGGCGTTCCAGTTCCGCGTCGTCGCCTACGATCCCTACATGCCCAACGGCACCGAGCTGGGCGTCGGCGTCGAGCGCGTGCGCTCGCTGGAAGCGCTGATGGAGCAGACCGACACGCTGTCGATCCACGCGCCGCTGACGCCCGAGACGCGCGGCATGATCTCGCGCGCCATGCTGGAGCGCATGCCCAAGGGCGGCGTGGTGGTCAATACCGCGCGCGGACCGATCGTCGATGTCGACGCGCTGGCCGACCTGCTGAAGCGCGGCCATCTCGCCGGCGTCGGCCTCGACGTGCTGCCGGTGGAGCCGCCGGTCGAGCCGATCCCCGAGATCCTGCGCGCCTATCGCGCGCGCGAGCCGTGGTGCGAGGGCCGCCTGATCATCACGCCGCACTCCGCCTTCTTCACGCCCGAGGCGTGGGACGACACGCGGCGGCTGGCGGCGGAGACCATGCAAGCGGCGCTGCTGGGGCCGCGGCCGCAGAACGTGATCACGCCTGACATGTTCTGATCGTCCGCAAATGCGAAAGCCCGCCGGCGACGGCGGGCTTTCAACGATGAGAACCGGTCTAGCTGCCGCGGTGCAGCGCGCAGATCTTGTTGCCGTACGGATCGCGCAGATAGGCGAGGTAGAGCGTCACCGCGCCACCGGTACGCGGACCCGGCGGATCCTCGATGCTCTTGCCGCCGTTGGCGACGCCGGCGTCGTGGAAGGCCTGCACCTTCTCGGGGCTGTCGCAGGCAAAGCCGATCGTGCCGCCGTTGGCGTGGGTCGCCTCCTTGCCGTCGATCGGCTTGGTCAGGCCGAACATGCCGGTCGGCGTACGATAGAAAACCCGCCCTTTCGGATCGGCCTTGCCCTCGGGGATGCCAATCGCGCCGAGCACCGCATCGTAGAACTTCTTCGACGCGGCGACGTCGTCCGCACCGACGAAAATATGACTGAACATCGTCTCCTCCTGTGATCGGCCCGCATTGTACAGGCCAGCATGACCCCTTCACGATCGCCGCCGGCAACCCTCCCATGCGGCTGCCCACGCTTGCACCGGCCGGCGGCTTGCGCCTTGCCCGGTCGATCGTCGGCAATAGACTACATCAATCGTCATACGAAGGGAGGGCCGGCATGGCGCGCATCAACATCGAGTTCACGCTGTTCTCGGCCTTCTATTCGCCGCTCATCTCGGCGATGTCCGGCGGCTTCCTCAAGGCCGAGGGCCTGGAGGCGGAATGGACGGTCGCGCCGCCCGGCGTGTCGGCGATCAAGTCGCTGGAGGAAGGCCGCGCCCACGTCATCCAGTCGGCGCCCAGCCAGGGCTTCACGTCCCTCGACAAGGGGCAGACGCCGACGGCGATCCATTTCGCGCAGATCAACGAGATGGATGGCTTCTTCATCACCGGCCGGAGCGCCGACCCAGCCTTCGACTGGAAGAAGCTCGAAGAGTCCGAGGTGATCCTCTTCGGCGGCGGCCAGCCGCTCGCGATGTTCAAGTACGCCTGCCACAAGGCCGGCATCGATTTCACCCGGCTCAAGGTCATCCATGTCGGCGGTGCCGCCGACATGGACAAGGCGTTCCGCACCGGCACGGGACAATACGTGCAGCAGCAGGGCCCCTTCCCTCAGCAGCTTGAGGCCGACGGAGTGGGCCATGTCGTGGCGCAATGCGGACCGAAGATCGGCCCCGTCGCGTTCTCCAGCCTCGCGGCGCGCCGCGACTGGCTGGGCACCGACATGGCCAGGGCGTTCATGCGCGCCTACGCCAGGACGCGGACCTACATGCTGGCGACGCCGGCGATGGAGATCGCCAAGGCGCAAAAGTCGTTCTTCCCCTCGACCGATATCGAGGTGCTGTCGCGGTGCATCGCGAGCTACCAGCAGTTGGGGTGCTGGACCGAGCATGTCGATATCACGCGACCGGCCTTCGAGGTGGCGCTCGACGTCTTCGAGCATGCCGGCATGATCAAGCAGCGCTACGCCTACGACCAGGTGTGCGCGCCGCCGCCCTCCTGGCGGTAGGCGTTCAGAACCACGACGCCTTGTCGACCTCGTTGCGCAGCGCGAGCCCGGCGCCGAAGGCGCGGCAATTGTCCGCGATGATCTCGAAGCGACGCTCGTTGAGGTAGGGGCCGTGGCCTGCCATGTGCGGCGTGAGCAGGACGTTGGGCATCGTCCAGAGCGGATGATCGGCCGGCAGAGGCTCCTTCTCGTAGACATCGAGCCCGGCGCCGGCAATCTCGCCAGCGCGCAGCGCTGCGACGAGGTCATCGAGTTTCGTGGTCATGCCGCGGCCGATGTTGATGAAGAACGCCGTCGGCTTCATGCGCTGAAAGCGTGCGCGGTTGAAGAATCCTTCGGTCGCTGGCGTGTGCGGCACCGTGAGGATGATGAAATCGGCACGGGGCAGCAGCTCATCCAGCGCGCTCGGCGGATGCAGCTCGGCCACGGTGTCGGGCGGCGTCGCGCGACGCGCGTCGGTGGCCAGCACCTTGACGCCGAATGCCGCGAGCAGCCGCGCCGCCTCGGCGCCGATGCCGCCCAGACCCACGATCAGGGCAGTCGCTTCGGGCAGATGAATGACGTCGCCCGTCTCCATCGGGCTCTTCTTCCACTCCCGGCGCAGCTGCTGCGGAATGAACACGTGCAGCCCGCGGGCGAACGCCAGGACGAACGCCAGGATGTGCGCGCCGATATGGTCGTTGTAGATCTCCCGGAAGTTCGTCACCCGCACGCGATGCGCGGCGAGCTCCGGGTAGAAGTACCCGGCCGGCGGCGCCGCCATCGGCGCCTGCAGCCAGCGCAGCTTCGCGGCCTTCGCCAGGAGCTCCCTGCCGAGCCAGCCAAAGGCGGCTTCCGCGTCGACGATCTCGCGCCCTGCTTCGTCCGCATCCTCGGCGACGACTACGCGGACTTCGGGCACCGATTCGCGCAGACGCCGGGCCCATTCGCGGGTCGTATCGGTCTGCGGCGGCAGCATGACGAACTTGAAGGTGTTGCTGCTGACCACGGCGGTTCCTCTCCTGCGCGAGAACGGGTCGGCCACGACTCTGCCAGCCCGTCGCGACGCTGTCGCCCCGTCAGGCCGGGGGCAGCGGTACTTCCGGCCACTGCGTCGTCACGGTCGGCTGGACAGGTCGCTCCAGGTAGGTCGACAGCACGACGAAGCTGCGGGTGCCGCGCACGCCGGGCAACACATAGAGCTGCGCGAGGAACTGCTCCATGGCGTGGGCGCTGCTCGTGCGCACCTTCAAGACGACGGACGTATCGCCGGCGACCGAGTGCATCTCCTCCACCTCGGGAAACCGCCGGAGCTGCATCATGCGCTGGCTCTTGCCCCAGCCGTCGGCATCGACATGCACGAAGGCCAGGAACGGCTTGCCGACCGCGGCGGCGTCGATGCGGGTCGTCGTCCCTTCGAGAACGCCGCTGGCTTTCAGCCGCTTCACGCGCTCGTGCACCGCCGGCGCCGACAGCCCGGCGATCTGACCGATCTCGGCGTAGGTCAGGCGCGCGTCGTCCGTCAGCGCACCTAAGATCCTTCGGTCGAAATCATCGAGCGTGCGGGCGGGCTTGCCGTTCGGCCGAACATCGTCTGTTTTCGAATCCATTCGGCAGATTCCCTCTTCTTCCTTCCAAAGCGCCGGGAATAATAGCCAAGGCGAAAGGATGTTCACCATGCTGATGACGCCCAGAAATCCGACAAGCGGGATCTACGCCGCCACCGACTACCTCCATGCGATGGAAGTGACCGGCAGCCGGCGGCTGCTGTTCGTCAGCGGGACGATGGGCCTCGATGACAAGGGCAAAGCGCCGGATGGCCTCGAACCGCAGCTCGCGCTGCTGTGGTCGAATATCCACCGCATCCTCGCCGAGGCCGCCATGACGACCGACAACATCGTGCGCGTGAGCAGCTATCTTCGCGACGCCAGCTTCGCCGAGACCAACGCCCGTGCCCGCCTCGACGCGCTGGGCGGGCGGCGCGTGCCGACAACGGCGATCGTGGTCGGCACGCTCCTGCCCGAATGGCTGGTCGAGATCGAAGCGATCGCCGCCGCCTGACGACAGGACAGAGGGGATGACCATGCCGCCTGCGCTGCCCAACCCCAGGGATGCCATCCTGGCCTGGATCGACCAGGACCGCGACGAGCTGGTCGGGTTCCTGTCGTCCTTCGTGGCGATCCCGAGCCCGAATCCCCCCGGCGACACAAGGCAGGCCGCCGACTTCCTGCATGGCTTCCTGCGCAAGAGAGGCGTGCCGGTCGAGATCCGCTCGGCCAAGGAGCATCTGCCCAACGTCGTCGGCAGCTTCGAAGGGGCGCGGCCGGGACGCCATCTCGTGCTCAACGGCCATATCGACGTCTTCCCGGCGGGCTCGGCCGAGGCCTGGTCGCGCGATCCGTGGAGCGGTGCCGTCGCCGACGGCAAGGTCCATGGCCGCGGCGTTGCCGACATGAAGTGCGGCACCAGCGCGTCGATCTGGACCTACATCTATCTCAACCGCCTGCGCGACCAACTGGCCGGCCGACTGACCCTGACCTGCGTCTCCGACGAGGAAACCGGCGGCACCTGGGGCGCCAAATGGCTGATCGACAATTTCGGCGAGGCGTTTCGCGGCGACTGCATGCTGAACGGCGAGCCGAGCACGCCCGGCATGATCCGCTTCGGCGAGAAGGGCACGCTGCGCATCGTCGTCGAGATCGATACGCCCGGCGCCCACGCCGCCTACACCCATGCCAGTCCGAACGCGATTCGCATCGCAGCCGAGGTGATCCGCGAGCTGTATGAGCTCGAGACCCTGCCGGTCGCGCAGAGCGATGAGATCCGCCGCGCCATCGAGGCGGGATTCGGCGCGATGGACGCCGGCATCGGTGCAGGCGCCTCGAGCATCCTCAACAAGGTCACGGTCTCGGTGGGCGTGATCCAAGGCGGCGTGAAGATCAACATGCTGCCCGGCCATTGCCGCTTCGAGGCCGATATCCGCCTGCCCATCGGCATGACGCACGCCTTCCTCGTCGACCATGTCGAACGCATCATCAACAGGCATCCGCAGGCGCGGCTCGCTCCGGTGTGGACGCATTCCTGCGAGCCGACCGTGAGCGCGCCGGCGCATGAGATGGTGGGCATCCTGAAGCGCACGGTGCGCGAGCTCGGGCTGCCGGAGCCGGTCTCCGCGGTCAGCCTGGGCGCGACCGATTCCAAGCACTGGCGCCAGAACGGCGTGCCCTCCTTCGTCTATGGCTGCCGGCCGGGCAACATGGCCAAGCCGGACGAAAGCGTGGACGTGGAGGAATACCTGCACATCGTGCGCACCCACGCACTCGCGGCGGCGGCCTATCTCGCCATCTAAAGGCGCAGTGGCAACCGACTCTGCCGGCGCAGGTGACGTCAGGGGCGCGCGACCAGCTCAACTCTCCGGTTGATTGCGCGGCCCTGCTCGGCGCCGTTGCTCGCCGCCGGCGACAATGGCCCCACGCCATAGCCGGCGAGACGCTCGCGCGCGATGCCATAGCGATCGATCAGCGCCGCGGCCACCGCCTTGGCGCGATCGTCCGACAGCCTCATGTTGAGATCGAAGCCGCCGGTCCAGTCGGTGTGGCCGACCACCCAGACCTTCAGGGTCGGACGAGCCCTGAGGATATCGGCCATCGCCTTGAGCGACGTGGCCGAGTCGGCGGTCAGCGTCGCGTTGCCGGTCTCGAAGTTCACGCCGGGAATTGCCACGTGGCCCTTGGCGTCGAGGTCGCGGCCGAGCGCCTCGGGGTCGATGGTCACCAGTCCGGTCTGCATCGCCTTGACCTCGACGATACTCACCTGATGGCCCTGCGGATTGATGGCGATGGCGACGAAAGCCTGGCCGGCGGCAGTGCGGATTCTGCCGGCGAGATAGCGGCTGTCGGCACCGATATTGATCGAGCCATTGAAGCGGCCCCAGCGCGCCGCGGCGAAGGCGGGGCCGCACTGGGCGTCGGCGCATTGCCAGATCTCGGTCATGCCGGCCTTGAGCAGCGCGTCGCGGTAGTTGGCGAAGACCTCCTGGACCGATCGGCCGGCCGGATTGGTGTAGCGCAGCTGCGTGAGCTTGCCCTCGACCGGCTGGCTCTTGAAGTTCTGGCCGTCGAGGCCGGTGATCAGCGGGTAGCTCGAGAAATCCTTCACGACTTTGTCGGTCATCGTGGCACGTACATAGCGCGTGACCAGCGGATGGTCCTCCCCCGGTTCGCGTTGTTGGGCAACGGCGCTCGAAAGGACGAAGATCGCGGCGAGCATCGATGCGATCGCACTGAGCCGCGCGATGATCATGGCTTGGTCTCCCCCAACAACCGGTGGCAGCGAACGCCACGGACGCCAGCAGAGTCAAGCACTGCGACCTGGCCCCAACTTTCAAAAGCCCCTCAGGGTTGTCTGAGGGGCTTTGGAGTGTGTGAGTAGAGGCTGGTTGCGGGAGCAGGATTTGAACCTGCGACCTTCAGGTTATGAGCCTGACGAGCTACCGGGCTGCTCCATCCCG
>JBFXAZ010000177.1:0-8176 GCA_050183765.1 Reyranellaceae bacterium
GGCTTCGTGCTCAGCGGCCGGCTCACCACGACGGACGGTGCCGGCAGGCAGGAGACAGTCGCCGCCAACGACCGGTTCTATTGGCCGCCCGGCCACAACGTGCGCGTCGACGCCGATGCCGAGATCATCATGTTCAGCCCGCAGCACGAGCACAGCCACGTCATCAACCACATGATCGAGAAGGTGAAAGGCTAGGGCGGACCGGAGCGCACGCAGCACGCCGCAATCGAGCGCGCGGCGCGCGGAGGTGATATCCTCGGCGCGCCGCGCCCGCGCGCGTTCGTCCGATCCAGGCTGCCGATATCGCGTCCATGACCCATTCGACCAAGCAACGCCTGATCGAGGCCGGCCTCGGCCTGCTGCTGAAGCACGGCTACAACAATCTCGGCATCCAGGCGCTGCTCGACGCCACGTCGACGCCCAAGGGCTCCTTCTATCATCACTTCCAGGACAAGGAGGATTTCGCGCTCCAGGTCATCGACACCTACATGGCCGCGGTCCATGAGGGGCTCGATGCCTGCCTCGACGACAAGCAGCTGCCGCCGCTGGCGCGGGTGCGCAAATTCTTCGAGATGACCGAGCAGGCGTACCGGCAGGAGGGCTATCTCGGTTGCCTGCTGGGCGGGCTCGGGCAGGAATTGTCGGGGGTCAGCGACGTCTTCCGCCACCGCATCGAGCAGTGCATCGCGACGATCGCCGGACGCATGGCCGGCTGCCTCGAGGAGGCGCGGCAGAACGGCGAGATCCAGCGCGACTGCGACGTGCAGCAGATGGCCGACCTGCTGGTCAATTGCTGGGAGGGCGCCGCGCTGCGCAGCCGCCTGCGCCGAGATCCCGCCTCGCTGATGGCGATGCTCGATTTCTACATCCGCTCGGTGGCGGTCAGCGCGCCCCCGAAGCCGGCGAAGACCCGCGCCGCCAGGGGCTGATATCCTCCCTGTCGTCCCGAGCGCAGCGAGGGATCCAGTAGCAGCCTGGATCCCTCGCTACGCTCGGGATGACAGAGTGGAGGGCCGATGACCAACCTTTCGCACCGCTACGCCGAGATCGGCGAGGTGATGCTGCATTACGTGATCGCCGGCAGCGGGCCGCCGGTGGTGCTGATCCATGGCTGGCCGCAGACCTGGTACGAGTGGCGCCACACCATCGCCGCCCTGTCGCCCCGCTACACCGTGATCGCCCCCGACATGCGCGGGCTGGGCGATTCCTCGCGGCCGCTCGGCGGCTACGACAAGCGCACCATCGGCAACGACATCTGGCGCCTGGTGACGGAGACACTCGGATACAAGCGCTTCCGCCTGGTCGGCCACGACTGGGGCGGGCCGACGGCCTATGCGATCGCCGCCGACCACCCTGATACGATCGAGCAGCTCGTCGTCGTCGATGTCGTCATTCCCGGTGGCGGCGGCGATTTCAGCCAGGGCGGACGGCGCTGGCACCATCAGTTCCACGTCACGCCCGATCTGCCCGAGGCGCTGACGCAGGGGCGCGAGCGCCTCTATCTCCAGTGGTTCTACCAGACCTTCGCCTACCACCCGGGCGCCATCGGCGAGGCCGACCTCGACGAGTATGTCCGCACCTACAGCCAGCCGGGCGCGATGCGCGCCGGCTTCGCGCTGTACCGCGCGATCCCGCAGGACGCGAAGGCCAACGCGGCGCAACTCGCGACCGGCTTCCGCCTGCCCATGCCGGTGCTGGCGATCGGCGGCGCCAACAGCTACCCGCACGCGCGCGGCCGCGGCACGGAAGTCGAGGAGAGCCTGCGCCGCGTCGCGACCGACGTCCGCGGCGCGGTGATCGAGGATTGCGGGCACTTCGTGCCGGAGGAGCAGCCGGGGGTGTTCAATCGGATGGTGATGGCGTTTTTTGGGCAGAAGGAGTGAAATGCCACGGCGCGGCGACGTGAGGAGGATTCCTTGACGACTCTGTCTGGTCCGGTCGGATTGCGCGACGGCGTCCGACCCGTACTCAGCCTCCAAATCGATCAGCGGAAGATCATCGATCTGCTCTGGAGCATTCCCGTCACCGATGGCGGGCAGAAGAATCCGCTTTCCAAGCCGCCGGCGCCCGGTGCGAATGGCAAATGCGATCCGGTGCTCGCTGCGGCGATCATGGCGTTCCAGAATTTCTGGGTGGCCAAGCGCGAGTTCCGAAGGGCCGATGGGGTTGTCGACCCACTCGGCACGACGTTGAAGAAACTCGATCGGTTGACGGCGCCGCCGGGGCCGGCCCCGAAACAGTTCCGTGAGATCGATGGCATTCGCATCCGGCAGACGCTGGATGAGGCGACTACATCGGCCCACGATGCGGAGGTCGATTCAATCGAACCCTCCAGCGTCATGCCTTTCCTGGTGCCGCCGCTCGGTCAGGGCCAGAAGCTTGTCGGATCCAAAGCCCGCGGACGACTCCATGAGTTCCTCTTCGAGATCGAGAAGGATGGCGCGACACACTGGATCGGCGTCGCCGTTCCCGAGGGGACAACGGATTTCACCCGGGCCTATGTCTACTTTCATCCCGCGACGGTCGGCCCGGCGGGCTACAAGACCTTTTCCGGCGAATGGCCGACGGTACAGCGCTACACCAACATGCAGGGTGTACAGATGGCGGCGATCCGCCAGCGCCCGGTCATCGTGCCGTTCATGCCGGTCACGGCAAAGAGCGACTCGGCCAGCGCCAACATGTTCGCGTCACGCGGGGAGAACCTGCTCAACGCGGTCCTGCAGGAAACCCAGATCCAGCTCGGTCGGACGGGCACGTTCGACAAGCTGAGCAGGATCGGCGCTGCCAGCTTCAGTTCCGGCGTCGACTACCTGACCCGGCTTCTGAAGCACATCGGGCCGTCGGGGCTGGTCGGAGAAGTGATGGACTTCGACAGCGCGCACATGATTTCGGCTCATACCACTGTTCCATTCGGGGCCGCGCCTGCCGTTTGGCAGATATCGCAGGCGCCGCCGCCGGGCGGGTTCCGCATCGGCTGGCTCCATCTTCCGATGTCGGCCTTCAGTGAAGTCAAGGCATTCGGCGACTCCGGCAATCCGGGGAATGTTCATGCCAAGATTGGCTTCATGATGTTCCGCGCCATGATGGTGAGCAGCATCATCTAGGCTTGGCTTCGGGCGGCGTTCTTTGTGCGCGTGCTTTGACCTGCTGGTGTGGCGTAACACACCTTGGTTCAACCCGCCGTTCAAGCGTCCCGTCGCCCACGGTGATCGCCCCCGACATATGCGGGCTGGGCGATTCTTCTCGATCGCTCCATGGTTGCCACAGGCGCACCATCGGCAACGACATCTGGCGCCAATCGGATGGTGGGGGAATTAACTCGCGAATGACGCCCGAAGCTCGATCGCGTGTGATGCGATCCATCACGAAGAAAAACACACAGCCAGAAGTGCTCGTGAGGCGAGCCCTGCACAAGATGGGCCTCCGATTCCGTCTGCATTCCAAAGGCCTGCCGGGCACGCCTGACGTTGTTCTCCGGCGTCACAACCTCGCGATCCTGGTGCATGGATGCTTCTGGCATCAGCACAAGGGATGCCGGTACGCAAAGCTGCCGCGTAGTCGTCCCGAGTATTGGCTGCCGAAGCTGGCTCGCAACGTGCAGCGAGACAAGCAAGCACGCGTTGCACTCAAGGCTCAGGGTTGGCGCAGCGCGATCATCTGGGAATGCGAATCGAAAGACGCCGCGCGACTGCAGCGTAAGCTCGATAGGCTATTCCGACGGGACAAGTGTTCGCGCTAACGCTCCCGCACCACGGCCAGTACCGGGATGCGCCTCATGCCTTCCCCTTAGCGACAGGAATTCCGCTGGCACTCGTTTGACAGCAGGAGGCGACGGAGGAGGTCTATCGGCAGGCATGACACTGAGACGGGGTGGCGCATGGCGCTTCGGGACACCAAGAAGTTGCTCAGCGATCGCTCTTGCGAGAACCTCGCCAAGAAGCGGCGGCACCGCGTTGCCGAGCTGGCGCTGCGCATCGGCAAGAGTGCCCATGATCTCGATGCCGTCCGGAAAGGTCTGCAGGCGGGCCATCTCCCGCATCGTCAGCCGCCGATTGCGCCAATGGAATGGACCTGTGGCAGGCCCGGGTTGCGCTTGGATAGTCCACGACGGTTGATTGCGGGCAAGCTTAAGCAAGAAGGACCAGTAGCGTCGGCGCCAACCGAATAGCGGCTCACCGCCGCCCCTGTCGGTATGCCAGAGGTAGTTCTGTCCTTCGGGAATGGTCGGAAGCAGCTTCGCCCACTTCCCTTTCAGGAGCACTTCCGGATCATTCGGCTCGGCAAGATCATGGAGCGCGTCCCATGCCGTGAGGTAACGGCGGCGCGTCTCGCTCCAGTCGTCGTCAGCTGAGTCCATGTGCGTCGGGGCCGGGAAATCGAACGACGATCCGTCGCGCGCACCGACAACGAAGATGCGCTTGCGCAGCTGTGGCACGCCGTAATCCGCAGCGTTCAGCGTGGCGATGCTCGCGCGATAATTCGTTCCGTGCGTGCTATTGAGCACTGCGAGGCGAGCGTTGATGAGCTGCAGACCCTCGTCTTTCCCCTTGAAGCCGAGCCCCTCGACATTCTCAAGCAGGAAGGCACGAGGCCGCGCGTCAGCCAGGACTCGTAAATAGCCCTCCAGAGTGGTGGCTCGAGGATCATCTAGTCTCTTGGTGTCTCCGGTGGCCCAGAAGCCTGACTTGGAGAAGGGCTGGCATGGCGGCCCGCCTATAAGAACATCGGCCTCACCTGTCTTGAGTCCCGCGATACCAAGCAGCTCGTCGGTAGGCACAGACGCAATGTCACGATCGATGAGGGGCCAGTGACGATTGCGCCGAAGGGTAACGCCACATCGACTGTCGATCTCCACCGCCACAGACGTCCGGAAGCCCGCCGCTTCGAAGCCGAAGTCGAGCCCCCCTGCGCCTGTAAACAGGCTGATCGCGGCAAGCTTGCTCATATGGGCGCGCCCTTGTAGGCATACGCGGCGCGGAACATCTCCTCAGCGTTTGCCAACCATAGGCTGTCTACCCGAATGTTGCTGCTGATGCGACCCGCGCACACCTTATGCTGGGGAAGGGAGCGCGGCAAAACGAAGCGGAAATCCCACTCCGCGGTTACGGCGTGGAGGCACGCGGCCACGATGTCGAACTCGGTCGGCTCATAGTAGCGTGAGCACGGATTGCCCTTTGCCGCACGAGTTCGTTGAAAGTCAATTTTCGCGTTGCCGTGCTTATCCTTCTCGCGGGCAACGTTCTTGCATTCTATCGTCAGTGGCGGCCCGCCTCGATATGCAACGCGAAGGTCCGGGCCACCCTCCTCATCCAGTCGCTCGCAATGCGTCACGCCGGGAACCTGCGAGAGCGTGCTCCTGAGATGCTCCTCGGCAACCCAGCCGCGAACTGCCATCTTTAGGCGGCGCGCATTCATGATCAGATCGAGAATCTCATCCGAGCTCAACGCGAATTGCTTCGCGAGCGGATGCTCTGAGGTCACCGCCTCCACCAGGCTATTCACTGAGGCGTCCTGCATGCCCTTCGAGATCGGAAGCGAGAGTGAATGTCGCTCGGCAAGGATCAGCCTATTGCCGGGATCAAGATCACGTGCAGCACGCTCGAAGCGCACCAGGTCAAGGAACCTGGGTTTCGTCGCGCCTACCACCGTCTCGACACGGAAACCGCCGACAGGAGCGCGGCGCTTGATACGCTGCCAAGCGTGCCATCCCCGTGTGGCAATCGAGTCCGCATCCTCGTCCTTGAACTCTAGACGAATGAAGAACTTAGTCGGATTGTGAATAACCGGGTCCGCTGAGACACAGATACCTTGCGTTGGATCGATACCGATCAGCATTGTCGTGAACATGCCCATCGGATCGCGCCACAACTCGTGGAGATTGTCGTCGGCATAGTCCTCTTTGCTGCCGTACTTGATCTGAAAGCTGCGCTCGTCATCGGGCCGGTTCTTGGTTGGCGTACGCGTCGCCAAGAACGCATAGGCGACAATTCCCAGCCTCTCACCCTCTGCAGTCTCGAAAACTATCGCGAAAGGAGCGCGGTCGGGCCTGGTGGCGTGGATAATCTTGCAGCCGGCATCCTCCAGCGCAGAGGTCATGAAGGCCACAAGCGGCTGACGCGCCTTGGAACTCACGCTGTATGTTCTAAGCCCAAAGATCATCCAAGTTCCGACAACTGCCGATGCGCTGCGGAAACCGCTACCCTCCGCTTGCATACATCCGAGCGTGATTCTCCGCTAGGCCGGAATTCGGCCCGTGCTCCTTCCCAAATTCCTCTGTCGCCGTCACAGTCTGCCCAAAGAGGGGAGGCAGCGTAGTCCGTCATGACCACCAACACCTACGACTTCATCGTCACCGGCGCCGGCTCGGCCGGCTGCGCCGTCGCCGGTCGCCTCAGCGAGGACGGCAAGTTCCGCGTCCTCCTCCTCGAGGCCGGCCCGAAGGACTCCTACCCCTGGATCCACGTCCCGCTGGGCTACCACAAGACCTTCAACAACCCGCGCGTGAACTGGATGTTCGAGAGCGAGGCGGAGCCCGAGCTCAACGGCCGCACCATGTACCAGCCGCGCGGCAAGGTGCTGGGCGGCACCAGCTCGATCAACGGCATGGTCTACATGCGCGGCAACGCCGCCGACTACGACGAGTGGCGCCAGCGCGGCTGCGAGGGCTGGGACTACGATTCGGTGCTGCCCTACTTCAAGCGCGCCGAGGACAACGAGCGCGGCGCCGACGACTGGCACGGCGTCGGCGGGCCGCTGCGCGTGTCGGATCATCGCTGGCAGCCCTCGGTGGCGCGCGCCATGCACGACGCGGCGGTCGAGGCCGGCTTTCCCGCCAATCCCGATTTCAACGGCCGCGTCCAGGAAGGCGTCGGCTACTACCAGACCACGATCAACCGCTCGCGGCGCTGGTCCTCGGCGCGCGCCTACCTGAAGGACGCCAAGACGCGGCGCAACCTGGAGATCGCCACGTCGGCGCATGCCACGCGCCTGCTGATCGAGAACGGCCGCGCCGTCGGCGTCGAGTACCGCACGCCGGCCGGCCTGGTGACGGCGCGCGCCTCGCGCGAGGTGATCGTGTCGGGCGGCGTCTACGGCAGCCCGCAGCTGCTGATGCTCTCGGGCCTGGGGCCGGCGTCGCATCTGCAGGCGTTTGGCATCCCCGTGGTCAAGGACATGCCGGGTGTCGGCAGCCACCTGCACGATCACTTCAACACCTATGTCGGCTACAAATGCTCGCAGCCGGTGACCATGAACGACCTCGCCAATTCGTGGTCGCGGCGCATGCTGGCGGGCATGCAGTACGTCTTCGCGCGCACCGGGCCGCTGTCGAGCATGGGGCTGTATGTCGGCGCGCTGGTGAAGAGCGACCAGCGGCTCGAGCGGCCCGACCTGCAGATCAACATGTTCGCCTGGGCGGTGAAGGAGCGGAACCGCCACGGCGTGGTGCCGCAGCCCTATTCGGCCTTCGGCCTGTCGCCGGTGCACCTGACGCCCGAAGGCCGCGGCACGGTGCGGCTGAAATCGCCTGACCCGCTGGCCGCGCCGGAGATCCGCTTCAACTTCCTCAAGAGCGCCAACGACTGGAACGCCATGCTGCAGGGCATCCGCATCTGCCGCACCATCGGCCGCCAGAAGGCGCTGGCGCCCTTCGTGGTCGAGGAGGTGATGCCGGGGCCGGATGTGACCGAGGAGTCCGCGCTGCGCGACTACATCCGCGCCACCGGCGTGTCGAACCTGCACCCGGTCGGCACCTGCAGGATGGGCCGCGAGGTCGACGCCGTGGTCGACCCGCAACTGCGCGTGCACGGGGTGGCGGGATTGCGCGTGGCCGACGCCTCGATCATGCCCAGCATCGTGGCGGGGAACACCAACGCCCCCTCGATCATGATCGGCGAAAAATGCGCCGACATGGTGAAGCAGGCCGCCCAATAGCTATGGCCTTCCCCCTTCGGGGGAAGAACTTTTTCCCTTCTCCCCGCGCAGGCGGGGAGAAGGTGCCGAGCGTGAGCGAGGCGGATGAGGGGCTTTTCGCGCAACGACGAACATCGGTGCTGTCGAGCCTCAGCGAAGCCCCTCATCCGCCCTTCGGGCACCTTCTCCCCGCCTGCGCGGGGAGAAGGAAAAGGCCATATGCGATCGGGCTTTCCTTGAGGAAGACGACATTCCTAGGGGCAGA
>JBFXAZ010000178.1:0-8032 GCA_050183765.1 Reyranellaceae bacterium
GAACCACACCGAGCCGTCGGACTTCACGACGATGTCGTTGGGCGAGTTCAGCTTCTTGCCGTTGTAGCTGTCGGCCAGCACGGTGATCGAGCCGTCGATCGCGGTGCGCGTGATCCGCCGTGCGTCATGCTCGCAGGTGACGAGGCGTCCCTGGCGGTCGCGCGTGTTGCCGTTGGCGTTGTTGGAGGGCTTGCGGAAGGCCGAGACCTGGCCGGTCTCCTCGTCCCAGCGCAGGATGCGGTTGTTGGGGATGTCGCTCCACAGCAGGGATCGCATGTCGCCGAACCACACCGGCCCCTCCGACCAGCGGCAGCCGGTGAACAGGCGCTCGACCGAGGCCAGCGGCAGGCGATACCTGGTGAAGGCCGGATCGAGGATGCGCACCGACGGATCGGGATAACGCTCGCTGGGCTGCCACATGGTTCGCTCCCCTTTAAGAATTTCTAAGCCGATCCTAGGGGTTATCCGTCATGAAAATCCAGTGGGCGGGTCTATAGTCCGGGCCTTGCAGGACCCATGAACGAAGGAGGGCGTCATGTCGCTGCAGATCGGGCAGAAGGCCCCGGACTTCATCGCCGAGACCACGGAAGGCAGGATCAGCTTCCACGACTGGATCGGCGATTCGTGGGCGGTGCTGTTCTCGCATCCCAAGGACTTCACACCGGTGTGCACCACCGAGCTGGGCTACATGGCGCGCATGAAGCCGGAGTTCGACAAGCGCAACACCAAGATCATTGGCCTCTCGGTCGACCCCGTGACCAACCACGCGAAATGGGCCAAGGACATCGAGGAGACGCAGGGCACGGCGCCGAACTACCCGATGATCGGCGACACCGACCTGAAGGTCGCCAAGCTCTACAACATGCTGCCCTACGAGACGCCGGGCAGCTCCGAAGGCCGCACGGCCGCCGACAACGCCACCGTGCGCACGGTCTTCGTCATCGGCCCGGACAAGACCATCAAGCTGATGATCTCTTATCCCATGACCACCGGCCGCAACTTCGACGAGATCCTGCGGGTGATCGACTCGATGCAGCTCACCGCCCGGCACAAGGTGGCGACGCCGGTGAACTGGAAGAACGGCGAGGACGTGATCATCGTGCCGGCGGTGACCGACGAGGAAGCCACCGCGAAGTACCCGCATGGCTTCAAGAAGCTGAAGCCCTACCTGCGCACGGTGGCGCAGCCAAAGTAGGGACGCGCTATTCGGCCAGCCCCGGTTGCGCGGCCTTCATCGCGCGCCGGCGCTGGCGCCGCTTGGCCAGCCACATCCATGTGCCGGTGACCGCGAACAGGGTCGTGGTGAGTCCCGACGCGAACACCAGCAGCTTCCAGAACCAGCCAAGGCCGTGGCCGGCGTGCAGCGCGTGCTGCCAGGCGGCGATGGTTTCGCCCGCGTTGTAGTCGCGCGGGTCGCGGGTCTCGATCACGCGCGCCCGCCATGGATCGACGAACACGGTGATGAACGGCGCACCGTCGGCGCCGCCGCGCGTCAGGCCGATGCGCATCGGCTGGTCGGGCCGGCCGGGCAGGCCGACCGACAGCAGGCGCGCGTCGGGCGCTGTGGCTTTCGCCAGCGCCACCGCGGCGTCGACATCCATCGGGCGTTGGCCGCGCACCGGCTCGACACGCATGGTCTGGGCCGAGGCGCGCAGGTCGCGGCCACCGAAGACCGCTCGCGTGGCCTCGCCCAGGCTCTGCGGGAACGCGAGGTACACGCCGCTGAACGAGACAACGACGAAGACCACCAGGTTCCAGATACCGGTCGCGGCATGCAGGTCGCGCAGGAACACGATGCCCTTCGCGCCGCGACGGATGCCGAATGCCTGGCGCCATTGCCTGGGCCGCGGCCACCAGATCACCAGCCCGCTGATTCCCAGCGCGAGCATGGCCACGCCCAGCCAGCCGATCGCCACTCGCCCGTCGCGGCCGGGCACCAGCAGGCTGGCATGCAGCCGGAAGACCCAGCGCAGCGGGCTCGCCATCGGATTGCGCCGGTCGAGCACCTCAAGCGAGACGGGGTCGATGCGCATCTGCAGGCCGCCGCCTCCTGGGCCGCGGTTGCGGCCCGCCGGTGCAAGGCGCACCGTCGCCGGCTCGCCGGCGGCGTCGGGCGGACGATAGAGGGTGGGTGCCAGTCCCTGCGGCGCGGCCTTGCGCGCGGCGGCCAGGATCTCGGCGATCGGCCTGGCTTCGCCTTGCGCGAGCGGCTTGTGCGCCGGCGCGGTCCAGTCCTCGATCTCGTGCTCGAAGACGAGGATGGCACCCGTGATGCCGAGCATCGCCAAGGGGATGCACAGCACCACCCCGATCCACAGATGGATGGTGCGCAAGGTGCCGCGCACCGACAACGACGAGGAGGTGGGCCGCACCATTCTACGCTCACGCCAACGCTGACAGGACCAAACTTGCCCCTATTGGCGATGGCAGCCCTAGTCAACGCGGTGCGTGTTGCGCAACATGTCGGTCCGTAACTGTCAGGCAGCCTTCGGCTTGTTGCCGTCATGCGTCGCGCGTCGCGCCCGAGGCGGCGGCCCGCATGTCGCCGTCTGCCGAATGGCTTCCGGCTGTCGTCTCCCGCTGCTGATCGTCACCGATCCGCCTTGAAGCCCGAGGCGCGGATCACCGGACCCCACAGCTCGAGGTCGGCGCGTTGGATGCGGCCGAGCTCGGCCGGCGTCGTGCCGGTCGGCCGCAGGCCCAGCGCCTGCATGCGCCCAAGGACCACCGGCGTCTTCACCGCCGCGACGATGGCCGCGCTCAGCCGGGCGATGACGGGCTCGGGCGTGCCGGCCGGAGCGAAGATGCCGAACCATCCCTCGCCCTCGATCGCATAGCCGGCCTGGCGAAAGGTCGGCACGTCGGCGAGCACCATCGAGGGCCGTGGCCCCGAAGTCGCCAGCACGCGCAACTTGCCGGCCTTGTGGCCCTCGACCAGATCCTGCGTCGACGTGAAGTGCATCGGCAGATGCCCGCCCATCAGGTCGGCCAGCGCCGGCGGGTTGCCCTTGTACGGAACGTGCCGCATCTCGATGCCGGCCGCCTTGGCGAAAAGCAGCGCGAAGAAATGCGGCAGCGAGCCGGCCGCCGGCGTGCCGTAGCTCGCCTTGTCCGGGTTGGCCTTCAGCCAGCCCGCCAGCTCGGGCACCGTCTTGACCGGCGCCGCCGGCCCGACGGCGAGGGACAGATCGAAGGTCGCGATCTGCGACACTGGGGCGAAGTCCCTGACGGCGTCGTACTCGAGCTTGTCGTAGACGTGCGGGAACACGCTCATCGGCGCGATCGGCACGAAGAGCAGCGTATTGCCATCGGCCGGCGCGGCCTTCACAGCCTGGATGCCGATCCGCCCGGCCGCGCCGGGCTTGTTCTCGACGATGACGGGGCGGCCCAGGCTGCCGCGCAGCTGCTCGGCGATCAGGCGCAGCAGCACGTCGCCGGCACCGCCCGGCGCGTAGGGCGATACGAGACGCAGCAGCGGCTGCTCCGTGGGCTGGGCGTTGCCGGCCCCGGCAAGTCCGAACGCGGCGGCGAACGCGACCACAAGCATGACGACGCGCATGGCGGGAGTCCTCTCGATGGCGCCTCAGAATTCGGCTAGAGATTGCTCCCATGGGCAGGCCCATAAAGGAACAGGGGAAATCGTGATATCCCTATAAGCAAATTCAGGAGCAGCCGATGCCATGGAACGAGCGCCTGGGCCGGCGCATCAAGCTCAACGGCCTGCGCGTCCTGCAGTCGACGATTGCCGTTGGCAGCATGGCGGGCGCGGCGCGAGATCTCGGCATGACGCAGCCCGCCGTGTCGTATGCGATCGGCGAGATGGAGCGCGCCCTGGGCGTGCCGCTGCTCGATCGCACGCCACAGGGCGTGCTGCCCACGCCCTATGGCGAGGCGCTGGCGCGGCGGTCGACCGCGGTCTTCAACGAGCTCAGGCAGGGCATCGAGGACATCGCCTTCCTGGCCGATCCCGGCGGCGGCGAGATCCGCATCGGCGCGACGCCGCCGATGTCGCTCATCGCGGCCGCCGCCATTAACCGCCTGATCGAGCGCTATCCGCGCATGACGTTCCATCTCATCGTCGAGCCCACCGATGTCCTGCTGCGCCAGCTTGGCTCGCGCAGCCTGGAACTGGCGATCTCGCGCATGATCGACCCGGCCACGCCGGACTGGATCGAGTCCGAGGTGCTGTTCCACGACCGACTGTCGATCATCGCCGGCAAGCGCAATCCCTGGGCACGCCGCCGCCGGCCGATCGAGCTGCATCAGCTCATGGGTGGCCCCTGGGCATTGCCGCCGCCGGAGGGTTTCCTCAGTCCCCTGATCCGCAGTGCCTTCGCCGCGCGCGGCCTGCCGGCGCCGCAAGCGACCGTCACGACGCAATCGACCTACACCTTGGCCACGCTCGCCTCGGAGGGTCCGTTCCTGATCATCCACCCCGAGACGATGCTGCGCGTTCCGGTGGCGCATCCGGACCTGGCGGCGCTGCCGGTCGTGCTGGAAGGCGCGCGCAATCCGATCGAGCTGCTGCGTCTGAAGGACCGCGCCATCAGCCCTGTCGCGGCCGTGTTCGCGCAGGCGGTGCGCGACGTGGTGCGCGCGGCAGGTTTGGCACGAACGCCGCGGCCCAGGCGCACAGCGTCACCCTGAAGAAGGCTATGCCTTCTTCGGCTTGTTCCCGTCGCGCGTGGCGCCGGAGGCCAGCATCGACTGGATGCGCTCCTCGGCGAAGCCGGCCTCGCGCAGCACCTCGACGCTGTGCTCGCCCAGGCGCGGCTGCAGGCGGCGGATCTCGGCCGGCGTGCGGCTGAACCTGGGCGGGATGCCGGGCACGCGGATCTTGCCCTCGGTGGGATGCTCGAACTCCTGCCAGAAGCCGGTGGCGTTGAGCTGCTCGTCGACCAGCAGGTCCTCGAGCGTGTTGACCGGGCCGTGCGGCACGTTGCTGGTCTTCAGGAGCTCGACCCATTCGGCGTTGGTGCGCGTGGCGCAGATCTCGGCCAGGGTGGCGTAGACCACCTCGATGTTGGTGAGCCGCGAGGCCAGCGACTTGAAGCGCTCGTCGGCCATGATGTCGTTGCGGCCGATCAACTGGCAGAACTCGCGCCAGTGCTGGTCGGTATAGGGCAGCAGCGCGAAGAAGCCGTCCTTGCTGGGGTAGGGGCGGCGCTCCTTGTTGAGCAGGCGGCGATAGCCCGCGGTCTCGATTGCCGGCATGAAGGTCTCGCCGTAGAGGTGCTCGACCATGACGAAGGAGACCAGGGTCTCGAACATCGGCACCTCGATCGACTGGCCCTTGCCTGAGCGCTCGCGCTCATAGAGTGCGGCGAGCACGGCCGAAACCACGCCGTTGGAGCTGGTCTTGTCGGCGACGATGGTGGGCAGGAAGCGCGGCGCGCCGGCGACCACGGTCTGCAGCATGGCGAGCCCCGATCCGGCCTGGATGATGTCGTCATAGGCCGCCTTCGGCCCCATCGGCCCGGCGGCGCGGTAGCCATAGGTCGCCAGGTAGATCAGGCGCGGGTTGATCTTCTCGAACACCTCGTAGGGCACGCCCAGCCGCGCCGCCGGCTCGGGCCGGTAGTTGTGCATCAGCACGTCGGCGTCCTTGGCCAGGTCGAACAGCGCCTGCCGGCCGTCCTGCTTCTTCAGGTCGAGGATGATGCTGCGCTTGTTGCGGTTGCAGCCGAGATAGAAGGCGGCCATGTCGGGATTGCGCCGCGGCCCGAGCTGGCGCGTGGTGTCGCCCTCCGGCGACTCGATCTTGATCACGTCCGCGCCGAGATCGCCCAGCTGCTGCGCCGCCCACGGCCCGAGCACCACCGACGTGCAGTCCAGAATCTTCACACCCGCCAGCGGCCCGGCCATTCGACGTTCCTCCACAGCTCACGAGTCGCATCCCAGGCTAGAAGAGGCCCGAGTGCGAAGGCTACCTTAGTATTGCCTGCAGGTTCCGCAACTGCGCCAGCCGGGCGCCAGTACCTGGAAACCATCGATAACCGCCATCATGTCCCTCTCATTGAGATGATCACGCGCGATCCGCGCGCTTGGCGCGTCGAGAACGTAAAGCGTGTCCGCCTCATATCGGCCCTCGAGAAGGCGCCGCTGCGCGTCGTCGCGGGCCGCTCTTACAGCGTCATTGTCTGTACGAGCGAGATAGACGGCGTTCGTAGCGAGGCCGTGAGTCGCGGCGAAGTAGGAGAGGCTCAACCACTCCGGCGATGTGTTGGCAGGCAGCAGCCAGCGGACCTTGCTGTAGCGCTTTGCCGCCTGCGACCAGAAAGGATCGGTCAGCTTGCTGCCCCAAGTGGAGGTGGAGGCCTGGGCGGGGTTACTCCCGCGGAAAGGCCACCCTGCACTAGTATCGGCAACCTGCACCACAAGTGCCAGTGGAAGAAGCCAGCGCGCGCGACGGACACCATAGGCACGGACAAACAGGAAGAGGATCGCGAGAACTATAAGATAGTAGATCGGCCAAAACATTCGCCCCGATGCGCGGAAGGCGCTGATGACGAGGTAGACGGCATGCGGGATCGGAATCTCCACGACGAAATTGGCGATGCCGATGAAGTTCGAGATGGCAAACACCATCAGGCCCGCCATCGCGATGGTGAGCATCGGCATCGCGACTACCTGACGACGAATGCCGCTCAATCCGGCTCGTGCCATTGGAATGGCAGCGAGAAGCAGGAGAAGCACGCCGACACCCAGGTAGTTGAAACCTTCATAGTCGCCAGGCCCCATGGGAATGCTGGGCAGGAAATAACTCCACCCGTGAGGATCTACGAGCGACAGAAGATTCAGATGGTAGAATCCATAACTGCCAACGCCCAGTCCTTGCGTGAAGGTGAAGTATCCCAGCTGCCAGCACACAAACGAGGTCGATACAACCCCTGCCGCGAATTCCCACAGACCATGACGCCGCGTGATCGAATGGCGAATCAATCCGTCCGCGAGGCTCGCGAGCCAGATCACGCCGACCATCACGAGGAAATAGGCGTGGACACCAGCCGCGACGTTCAAGAGCAGGACAAAGGCGGCAGCGCGCCGCCGTTCACGCGAAGCCAGGGCGAGATAGATCGCCGCAAGGATCAGGAAATGACCGCCAAGGCTTATGTGACCCGGCAGTCGCATGAGCATCGGCGGTGCCACCGTGAAGAAGCCCGTCATGGCTGAGCGCGCCAACAGGTCTTGCAAAACGAAGCCGCAGACTTTCCAGGCGAACACTGCTTGGAGGACGAAGCAGGCCAGGATCCACAGGCCGAAATACTGGAAGACGCTCGGCAATAGCGCTTCGATCGTCTTGAAAAGGATCGCGAGAAGCGGGATTGAATCGGAATAGACAACGGAGTTGCCGAGCTCGAGGCCGAAGGTGGGATTGAGGCCGAGAGGGACGCTCCACTTGTCCTGCCGAAAGAAGGCCCATCCAAGGTATTGGACGGCGGCATCGCCAGAAGACAGCCACGCAATATTGTCGGAAGGCAGCACCGCGCCGCCGGTGACAATGAAGAAGGAGGAAAGGCCGATCGACAGGCATACGAGGGTACTTCCCAATTTACCTTGCATGCTCGCTCGCCGCTCTCACTTTGACACGATCCCATGAAGCGCGCCGGTGCTTGGCTTCGGCCGTCCGGCTGTAGCCGATGGGCTCCATCCACGGACGATTGTTGAACCAGTCGATCCATTCCAAAGTCGCGAACGCGACGGCCTCGAAGCTCCGCCACGGCCCACGCCGAGGAGCAACCTCGATCTTGTAGAGAACGTTGATGGTTTCGGCCAGAGCGTTTTCGTGGCTGTCGCCGACGGGCTCGATACCGGCGTGGCCAAGCTCGCAGACCCCGGATGACAACTTGCCAGCCCACAGAAATATTAGTATCGATTTGATCGGCAACCTGCGGCGTGCCAACAATCCAGTTGCTTGCTTGTCCATGCGGTAAAGAAACCGGGATGACCCTCACGTGACCGCTTTGGATGATCGCGATGCGTTATCGCGCGACCGTACCCTGCGACGGCAGCTTGCCCTCCAGCGCGACAG
>JBFXAZ010000179.1:0-7996 GCA_050183765.1 Reyranellaceae bacterium
GGATCCCTTCGCTCCACCGCGAGGTCCTTCGCTTCGCTCAGGACGACAGCGCTACGCGATGATCTTCCCGACCCTGAACTTCCTGCTGTTCTTCCTGGTCGTGTGCCCGCTCGCCTGGGCGCTGGCGATCAGCCGCGCGCACACCCTGCACAAGCTCTCGATCATCGCCGCGAGCTATTTCTTCTACGCCTTCTGGAACTGGCGGCTGGCCTTCCTGCTGTTCAGCAGCGTCGTGCTGAACTTCGTCGCCGGCCGCCTGATCGACCGCACGCGCGGCACGCCATGGTGCAAGCGCGTGGTGACACTCGCCGTGATCGCCAACCTCTCGCTGCTGGGCTTCTTCAAGTATTACGGCTGGTTCCTCGAATCGCTCGACGCGTTCCTGCGCTCGCTCGGCGTCGAGCGCGAGCTGCCCTTCCTCGAGATCGTGCTGCCGATCGGCATCTCGTTCTACACCTTCCAGGGCATCTCCTACATCGTCGACCTCTATCGCCGCGATCTCGACCGCTCGCGGCCGCTGATTGACGTGATGTTCTTCATCTCGTTCTTCCCGCATCTGGTCGCCGGCCCCATCGTACGCGCCGCGGCCTTCCTGCCGCAGCTCGAGACGCCGCCCAGGCCCAACCGCGTCTTCGTCGGGCTCGGCCTGATCCTGATCGTCTGGGGCGTGTTCAAGAAGGCGATCGTCGCCAACTATCTCGCGGTCGGGCTGGTCGACAAGGCGTTCTTCGATCCCACCGCCTTCGGCGCGCTCGATCTGCTCTTCGCGATCTACGGCTATGCGGTGCAGATCTATTGCGACTTCAGCGCCTACAGCGACATCGCCATCGGCATCGCCGCCCTGCTCGGCTACCGCTTCCAGCGCAACTTCAACCAGCCCTATCGCGCCGAGACCCTGGCCGATTTCTGGCGCCGCTGGCACATGTCGCTGTCGAGCTGGCTGCGCGACTACCTCTACATCCCGCTGGGCGGCAACCGTGGCGGCGAGATCAAGACCTACCGCAACCTGCTGCTGACCATGGTGCTGGGCGGCATCTGGCACGGCGCGGCGTGGAAGTTCGTGATCTGGGGCGCGCTGCATGGCGGTTTCCTCGCCGTGGAGCGCGCCACCGGCTTCGGCCGGGACGCCGAGGGCAGGCCGCCGTGGCGCCGCGTTCTCGGCGTGCTGCTGATCTTCCACTTCGTCTGCTTCTGCTGGATCTTCTTCCGCGCCGACAACCTCGCACGCGTCGGCGAGATGCTGGCCGGCCTGGCCGACTGGTCGCGGCCGTCGGAACTGCTGACGCCGTTCCTGCTGGCGCTGATCGCCTTCGGGCTGGCGATCCAGTTCACGCCGTCGGACACCCTGCAGCGCACCGACCGCCTCTACCATCGGCTGCCGGGCTGGGCGGTCGGCGTCCTGATCGGTGCCACGCTGCTGGTGATCGAGGCGATCGGCGGCGATGGTGCCGCGCCGTTCATCTACTTCCAGTTCTGAGGGAGCCGTCGATGAGCATGACCGATGAGTTGGCGCCCGGCACGATCGAGCTGGAAGCCGGCATGCGGCCGCAGCGCCTGCGGGTGCTGCCGCCGATCATCGCCATCGCGCTCGCCATCCTGCTGGCGTTCAACAGCCAGGGCCTGGCGAAATGGTCGCGCAATCTGCCGCCCTCAAGCTTCAACCTGCAGGTCGCCGACGCCGCCGCCTGGTGGCACGAGCTGATGCTGAAGCTCGGGCCGGCCAAGGCATTCGAGGCATTGCACGACGCCATCGGCGTCGATCTGAGTTAGGCCGCGCATATTTCATTCATCGCTGCCCCTGGCGCGCGGACGTAATCTGCGCGCATGGACTTCTCGAAGTACGACACGCGCCACTACCCGACCCTGCCGGTGCGCGAGGGCTACGGCGAATGGGCGCGGACCTACGAGGACACCGTCCTCGACCTGATGGACCTGCGGCTGCTCGCGCGCCTGCGCACGGTGGACTGGCAGGCCGCGACGCGCGCCGTCGACCTCGCCTGCGGCACCGGCCGGATCGGCGTGTGGCTGCGCCGGTCGGGCGTCACATCCCTGCACGGCGTGGACTTCACCGAGGCGATGCTCGAGGGCGCGCGCGCCAAGGGCGTCTATGATCAACTGACGCTGGCCGATGTCGCGGCCACCGGGCTCGCGGGCGGCGGGCACGATCTCGCGACCATGGTGCTGGCCGACGAGCATCTCGCCGATCTGCGGCCGGTCTACCGCGAGGCCGCACGGCTGCTGGCGCCCGGCGGCCGCTTCGCGCTGGTGGGCTACCACCCGTTCTTCCTGTTCCTCGGCATTCCCACGCATTTCGATCGCGCCTCGGGCGAGCCGGTGGCGATCGAGAGCCATGTCCATCTCGCCAGCGACCATGTCTCGGCGGGCCTCGGCGCCGGCCTGCGCCTGGTCGAGATGATCGAGGGCATGGTCGACGAGGCCTGGGTCGCGGCGAAGCCCAAATGGCAAAAGCACCTTCATCGCCCGGTCAGCTTCGCCATGGTCTGGGCGAAGGATCAGGCGGCGGCTGCGGTCTCGACCAGCCGCGCGTAGCCGCCGTCGGACAGGCGCAGGCGCGTCCAGCGGCAAAGGCCGCGACGGATCGGCACCTCGGCGGAGTCGTTGGCGCCGGTCAGCACCTCCACCTCGGGTGGCGTCTCGCCGTACCATCCCAGTGCCGCCAGCCCGGCCTCGGCCCGGGCAATCGCCTCGGTATGGAAGCGCCACATCGAGGTGCCCATCAGCTCGCTGGCCGCCACCTTCCAGCGCCGCTCGCGCGCCGGCGATGCGGCCAGCAGGCGGTGCGTCAGGTCGCAGATCAGATGAACCTCGCGCGACGAGCCGCGCACCAGCCGGCCAAGCGCCAGGTCGGCCGCGCCATCCAGTCGCGCCGCCATCAGTGTGCGCAATGCGTCGCGCTCGGAATGCGTTGGCGTCTGACGGCCGGATTCCCAGCGCGACACGGTGGCCTGCGACACGCCGAGCAGCTCGGCGGCATGGCCCTGCTTCATGCGGCGCATCGCGCGCCAGACGCGCAGCGAGCGCCCGAAATCGCCGGCCTCGCGCGCGGCGTTGTCGGTCCTGTCCATGGCGGTGTCCCTTTCGCCGGCACCATAGCCATCGCGCGACGCCTTGCAACCCGGCCCGCACCTCCCGAAGATGGCGGGAGGCGCCGCACAATCCCGGAGGGGCCATGCCACCGGCCGACACGCCAGCGTTCGGATCGCAGGAAATGGCCGCGCTGTTCGGCCTCGACCCGGACATCGTCTATTTCAACCATGGCGGGTTCGGCGTCACGCCCGCTCCGGTGCGCGCCACGCAGGACGTCTGGCGCCGCCAGATCGAGACCAATCCCACGGCCTTCTTCGACCGCGCGCATTTCACCCCCCTGGTGCGCGCCGCGGCCACCCGCGTCGCGCGCTGGCTGGGCGGCCGCGGCGAGGGCTGGGTGTTCGTCGCCAACGCCACCGCCGGCTTGAACAGCGTGCTGCGCTCGCTGGGGTTGAAGGCAGGCGACGAGGTCGTCGTCACCGACCACGGCTACAACGCCGTGCTGCAGGCCGCGCTCTACGAATCGTCGGCGCCCGGCGCCAGGGTCGTCACCGCGCGCCTGCCGTGGCCCGACTACAGCCACGACGCAGCGCTCGCGGCGATCGAGCAGGCGATCACGCCGCGCACGAAGCTGGTGATCGTCGACCACATCACCTCGCCCACCGCGCTGATCCTGCCGGTGGCGCGCATCGCCGCGCTCTGCCGTGCCAGGGGCGTGCCGCTGGCCGTCGATGGCGCGCATGCGCCCGGCCAGTTGCGCGACCTCGACGTCGTGGCGCTGGGCGCCGACATCTATGTCGGCAACCTGCACAAATGGGCCTTCGTGCCGCGCGGCTGCGGCGTGCTGTGGGCGTCGCCCGCCTGGCGCGAGCGGCTGCACCCGACGGTGATCAGCCACGGCTACGGCCAGGGCTATACCGCCGAGTTCGACTGGCAGGGCACGTTCGATCCGACGCCCCTGCTGTGCGTCGAATCTGCGTTCGAATTCGCCGAGCGGATCGGCCGCGCGCGGCTCGTGGCGTGGAACTACGGCCTGATCGAGCACGCCGTGCCGGCGCTGTGCGCCGCGCTCGAGGTCAACGAGGCGACGCCGCCCGACGCGCGCGCGATGATGGCGACCATCGCGCTGCCCTCGCGCGTCTCCGGCACACGCGACAGCACCCTGGCGATCAAGCGCAGGCTGCGCGAGGAGCACGGGCTGGAAGCGCAGATCGTGCCCTTCCAGGACCGCGCCTGGCTGCGCATCGCGGCGGCGCCGTACCTTTCGACGGACGATTTCGCGCGGCTGGGCGTGGCGTTGCGGCAGGCGATGGCCTGAGCCGGCTCGACAACCCTTTCGCTTCCCGCGCCGGGAAGGCTTGCCGCGCCGTCGAGCCCACGCCGTCAGGAACTGATCGACATTGTTGACTACGGTGCGCGTCCGCTTCCCCCGTGCGGAAGACACCATTATTCATGGATGGTTGGATGCGCTGCGCGCTTATCATGATGTCGGCCGTCGCGTTGGCGGCGTGTCAACCAACCAGGCCCGCAGGGCCGCCGATCCCTTCGACCAGCTACGCCAAGGTCATGCCCCCCTCGGCGAAACCAAGCCGCGGACAGTGCCTGAGCGCCGATGAGGCGACCACGATTCGCAGCCGCATCGTGCAGCAGGAACTCGCCTTCGCCGCCCGTGCCTGCGGCATGGGCGCCGACTACGAGCGCTTCGTCGGCAAGTACGCCGCGGACCTGTCGGCCAACGGCAGCGGCCTGACGCTCCTGTTGCGCCGGCGCGGCGTCAACATCAACGCCTTCGTCACCGACATCGCCAACAAGGTCTCGACCCGTGCCTCGAGCTATGGCGCCTTCTGCGGCGACGCGCGCGAGGCATACCGTTGGGCGCTGCGGCCGGCCACGACGCAGCTGGCCGAGGTGCCACCGCTCTACGACAACACGGCGGATCACGGCATCAAGCCCTGCAACGCGCCCGCGGCCCGCTGACCGCGGGGCGCGGTCCCGGTCCGGCCTGACCGCCGGCGACCAGACGCGGGCCCAGACAAGCCGACGCGCCGCACGGCACGGCGATCGGGTGCGACCGTGCCGCACGTCGCCGTCGGGACGTGGCGTATGGCCGAAATCGACGCGATGGACTAGCTTCGGCACGCGACGACGACTGCGATATCTGCGCCGCGTGCCACCGGAGCGACCGCCCTGCAATGAGGTCACAACCCAGTATCGATGGCGTAGTCCTGTTCGCCGCCGGCGGCCCGCTGATCGTAGACCTCGAGGAGAGTTGCCGACGCGCGAACCGCCGTGTCGTCGCGACCATCCTCAACCGGCCCGGTCCCGACTACTCCCTCGACCCGACGCGCACGGTCCATGTAGCGGACATATCCGAAGCCCTGCGGGCCGTGCCCTTCCTCTGCCCGCTGTTCACCCCGGCCAACAGGCGGACGGCGGTTTCCGAGGCGCTGGTTCTCGGGCTTCGCGCCGCGCCGGCGCTCGTCGATCCGACCGCGATCGTCGCCTCGTCGGTCTCGGTCGACGCGGGCAGCTACGTCAATGCCGGCTGCATCCTCGGCGCCGCCTCCCGGATCGGACGCCATGTCATCGTTAATCGCGGCGCGTCCGTCGGCCATCATGGCGAGGTCGGGGAGTTCGCCTCCATCGGCCCGGGCGCGGTGATCGCGGGCCAGGTCAGGATCGGCCCGGGCGCCATGCTCGGCGCCGGCGCGGTGATCGAGCCCGGGCTGACGCTGGGCGCCGGCAGTGTCGTCGCCGCCGGCGCGGTGCTGCGCCAGGACCTGCCGCCGGGAGCGGTCGCCACCGGCAACCCGGCCCGCATCGCCGCCGATCTCAGGCGCCTCGCGTGATCGCGGAGACGGCGCCGCTGGCCACGCCGCTCAAGATTCATCTCTACACCATCTGCTGGAACGAGGCCGCGATGCTCGGCTTCTTCTTCCGGCACTACGATCCCTGGATCAGCCGCTACATCGTCTTCGACGATGGCTCCACCGACGGCACGCTCGAGATCCTGGCCAGCCACCCCCGCGTCGAGGTGCGACGCTTCCAGCGCGAAGCACCCGACTCCTACGTGAAATCCGCCCTGCTGCTGCAGGACCGCATGTGGAAGGAAAGTCGCGGCGCCGCCGACTGGGCGGTGATCACCGCGGTCGACGAGCATCTGCATCACCCGCGCCTGCTGCCCTATCTCGAGGAATGTCACGACGCCGGCGTGACGCTGGTGCCGGCGCTCGGCTACCAGATGGTCGACCGCGTCTTCCCGCCGCGGGACGCGAAGCTCGCCGAAACGGTCCGGCGTGGCGCGCCCTATCCGGTCATGAGCAAGCTCAGCCTGTTTCGCCCCGATGCCTTGACCGAGACCCACTACGCGGCGGGCAGACACACCGCGCAGCCGGCGGGACGACTGGTCCTTCCGCGACGCGACGAACTGCTGCTCCTGCACTACAAGTATCTCGCCCCCGAGTATGTCGCCGCGCGCAACACGCTGCTGGCGACCGGACTGGGCGACCTCGACCGGACGAATCGCTGGGGCGCGCAGTACCACGACGATGCCGCGGCGGTAGAGGCCGCCTATCGCGACTTCGAGTCCCGCGCCGTCGACATCGCCGATCCCGCCCATCGGCCGTGGCGCGACCACGGCGGCAAACGCTGGTGGCGCCGCCACTGGGCGAAGAACGTGTGGCGTCGCCTGTGGGACGGCGTGCGCCGCGACTTGCGGAAGCCGCCCGGTCACGCGAGGCCGTAACGGCTCGCACGATGCCGGCAAACGGCGAAGGTTGGTGAGCGCGGCGGGGATCGAACCCGCGACCTCCTGATTAAAAGTCAGATGCTCTACCGCTGAGCTACGCGCCCGCCCTCGGCGGCGCCGGTATAGGCGGCAGGGTCGGCGCGGTCAACGCATGCGCTCGGATGACGAAGCCGGGCGGACTCGCCTCCGCCCGGCTCATCGCTGTCGTCGCCGCTATTCCCAGCGGCCCTCGATGTAGACCCAGCCCGGCCCGCGACGCTCCCAGTGTCCGGCGACCCAGGTCGCACCCACGCGCGGGCGCACGACGTAGCGGCCCTCGACCCATTCGTGCGAGCGGCCGTTCCAGTGCCAGTAGCCCGGCTGCCAGAACTCCCTCTCGCGGCGCTCGACCGGGATCACCGGCACCATCTCGACGCGCGGCGGGGGCGGCTCCACCGGCACGACCTGGATCTGCAACTGCGCCAGCGCGGGCGTCAGCATCAGGGCGCAGCCGCTGGCCAGCGCCAGACTCGCGAACATCCCGCGACGGGACAGGACGGTCATGCATATGCTCCATCGTTTCCATGGCGCCAGGGGGTGGCGCCGGACGATGGGCCTAACGGTACGCGCGAGGCGCGCGTTCCCCGCGGTCACAGGCTTCGCACAGCCGTGGCCGCAATGCGGCGGCTCGCGCCGCCGCTAGTTCACGCCACGCTGACCGGCGAACTTGGCCCTCAGGCGGTCGAAGACCTTGGCCGAGACGAAGGACGAGGTGTTGCCGCCGAGCCGCGCGATGTCCTTCACCAGGCTCGAGGCGATGAACTGATGCCGGTCCGACGCCATCAGGAAGATCGTCTCGATGGCCGGCTCCATACGCGCGTTCATATTGGCCATCTGGATCTCGTACTCGAAATCCGACACCGCGCGCAGGCCGCGGATGATGCAGGTGGCGCTCTGCGACTTGGCGAAATGCACCAGCAGGCCGGTGAACGGCACGATGGTGATCCGCGAGCGCTCATCCTCAGGCTGCTCGGCGATCACCTCTTCCAGCATCTCGACCCGCTCCTCGAGCGAGAACAGCGGTCCCTTGCCGACGTTCATCGCCGGCGCCAGGACCAGCCGGTCGACCAGCCGCAACGAGCGCCGCACGATCTCGGCATGGCCGCTGGTGATCGGGTCGAAGGTGCCCGGATAGACACCGATCCGCTCGTTCGCCATGTT
>JBFXAZ010000180.1:0-7992 GCA_050183765.1 Reyranellaceae bacterium
GTCAAGGCGAACGCGAACTATTCGCAGCGGCATACCCTGTTCACGAAGCGGCAACACGGACATTGTCCCGGACGGCAAGTGTTGTTACCGCTCATTTTGTACGCCATGGACGCTGTGAGCCAACTCGCCTCCCCCCCCGCCGACGAGCCGGACGCCGACGCCGCGCCGCGGGCGGTCCCCGAACTCGTGCGCCAGATGTACGTCGCGGCGGATCGCTACGACTTCATGACGGCGGCCGATGGCGCGAAGCTGCGCTACGCCTTCTGGCGCGCCCGCGGTCCGCGGCCGCGCGGCACCATCCTGCTCCTCAACGGCCGGGGCGAGTTCATCGAGAAGTACGCCATCGAGATCGTGCCCGAGCTGCTCGCCCGCAGCTTCGCGATCTGGACCATGGACTGGCGCGGCCAGGGCCTGTCGGCGCGGGCACTGCCCGATTCGCAGAAGGGTCACATCGACCGCTTCGAGACCTACATCGCCGATCTCGCCGCGTTCGTCGACATGGTCGCGTCGAGCGACACGCCCCGGCCGATCGTGACGCTGTCGCATTCGATGGGCGCCCATAATCTGCTGCGCTATCTGGAAGAGTACGGCAGCGGGCCGATCAAGGCCGGCTTCATGACGGCACCGATGACCGGGCTGCGCAGCGAAGCCATCATCCGCCTGCTGCTCAGCATGCTGCCGCCCACCGCGGCGATCGACCAGCGCTACTTCTACGGCGGCGCGCCGTTCCGGCTGGTCGGCCGCGAGTTCATCGGCAACAAGGTCACCCACGACCTGCGCCGCTTCCGCTTCGCCGAAGCCTGGTACGTCACCGATCCGCGCCTGCCGATCGGCGGCCCCACCATCGGCTGGCTGCGCCAGGCGGTGCGCTCGATCCGTCAGCTGGTCGAGCCGGACTATCTCGCGCGCATCACGCTGCCGCTGATGATGCTGAGCGCCAAGCAGGACCTGCTGGTCGACAGCCGCACCCATGCGGCGCTGGCGACCCGGCTGCCGAACGCCAAGGTGATCGACTACGAAGGCGCGCGGCACGAGATCATGATGGAGATCGACAAGGTCCGCGCCCGCTTCTGGACGGACTTCGACCGCTTCACCGCCGAGCACGCGCCGCGCCGCTAGCGCAATCGCACGATGGTCTCGGCATGTCGCACGGCGCAGGCGACGCCGTCGAGCAGCGGGACACCGATTCGACGGCGGAAACTGTCGGCCAGGCCGGCCAGCGGCCCGCCGCCCAGCACGATCGAGGCGACATCGCCGCGTTGGGCGATCTCGCGACAGGCGCTCTCCAGCGCCGCGCCGTGATCGGCCTGCACCGTGGCGATGTCGGTCACGACCGCGTCGAGGAAGTGCAGCCCCGCCAGGCGTTCGCCCAGGCCGAGCCGGCCGATGGTGGCGTCGAACATCGGCCGCATCGCCGGCGACAACGACACCGCGGCGAAGCGCGCGCCCATCATCGCCGCGCTCAGCATCGCGCTCTCGCCGATGCCCAGCACCGGCCGCTGCGAGAGGATACGCGCCGGCATCAGTCCGGGGTCGGAGAACGCGGCGATGATGATCGCGTCGTATGACGGCCATTCGCGCGCCACGACCTCGAGCGTCACGGCGTCGGCCGCCTGCGACTGCTCGGGCCGCTGGATGAACGGCACGCCCCGGGGCGCGCTCAGGCCGACGATCTCGGTGCCTTCGGACGCATGGCGGCGCGCCTGCGCCACCATGCGGTCGGTGACGGCCCGCGTCGTGTTGGGGTTGTAGACCAGCAGCCGCACGGCGCTCAGGCGCCGAGCAGCTGGCCGCCGTCGACGGAGATCGTCTGGCCGGTGACCCAGTTGGCCATCGGCGAGGCGAGAAACAGCGCGACGCTCGCGATCTCCTCGGGCAGGCCGAGACGGCCGAACGGGATGCTCTTGTGGATCGCGTTGTAGAGCTGCGGCGCGTCCGTCTTGCGCTTGTCCCAGACGCCGCCGGGGAACTCGATCGAGCCCGGCGCGATGCAGTTCACGCGGATGTTCTTGCGCGCCAGCGTCGCCGCCTGCGACAGCGTGTAGTGGATCATCGCCGCCTTCACGGCGCCGTAAGGCGGCTGGCGTGCCGCCGGCCGCATGGCCGAGATCGACGACATGTTGATGATCGAGGCGCCGGCCTTGCCGCCGTGGACGTCGTTCGCCGCGCCGGCCTTCTCGAGCCAGGGCATCGCCGCGTGCGAGGCGCGCACCATCGCCATGACGTCGACGTTCAGGCCCGCAGCCCAGCCCGCCTCGTCGTCGCTCGAGCCGAAGCCCGAGGCGTTGTTGACCAGCACGTCGATGCCGCCGAGCGCCGCGGCGGCATCCTCGATGTAGCGCTTGATCGCGGCTGCATCGCCGAGGTCGCAGCTGCCGGCATGCGCCCTGTGGTTGGATTTCGCGATCTCGGACCGCGTTTCCTCCAGCGCCTTGGGCTCGCGCGCGCAGATCGACACGTCGGCGCCCGCCTCGGCGAAGCCCAGCGCGATCGAACGGCCAATGCCGCGGCTGCCGCCGCACACGACGACGCGGCGGCCGGAAAAGTCGAAGCTCATGATGGTCCTCTACTTGAGCCCGCCGAGAAAACTCTCGACGGCGCGGTTGAACGCGGCCGGCTGGTGCAGGTTGGCGGCGTGGCCGGCGGCGGGAATCACCACCTTCGACGCGCCGGCAATCTTGGCCGCCATGTAGTCCGTGGCCGCGAGAAAGTTGGTGTCGTCGGCGCCCACCAGCACCAGGGTCGGCACCTTCACGCTGTCCAGCGACTTGATCACGCGATCGTTCTCCTGCGCCAGCATGCCGCGCGCCGCGCCGGCGAGGCCCGAGGCGTCGCGGTGCTGGCTCATGCGCACCTCGTCGCTGCCGCCCAGCGCCGCCAGCCCGCGCGAATCGAGATCGGCGGCGCGCTTGTGCGCGGTGGCGTTCCACGCCGCGCGCGCCTCGTCCTTCTTGAAACCCGGCCCGGTGTCGAACAGCATCAGCGCGCGCACCATGCCGGGATGCGTGGCGTGGAAGGCGAGCGACATGTAGCCGCCCAGCGACAACCCGCCGATCACGGCGGTCTTCTCGCCGCAGGAAGCGAGGATCGCCGCCATGTCGCCGACGGTCAGCGCCTCGGAATATTTCGCGCCGTCGGTCGGATAGTCGCTCTGCCCGTGCCCGCGCATGTCCCAGACGATCACCTTGTAGCGGTCCTTCAGGGCCGCCACCTGGCCGTCCCACATCTTCGACGTGGCGCTGTAGCCGTGGCTCAGCAGCACGGCCGGCCCGGCGCCGTGCACCTCGTAGTGGATCTTCACGCCGTCCCGGTCGAGCGTCGCCATCGGTCTTCCTCCCGTTGTCTCACTGCGGCACGGTCAGCTCGGTGCCGGCGATCGTCGTGCGCTGCATCAGGCGCTTGTGCTTCACAGTGTCGTACTTGGTGGCGCGATGCACCACCGCGCGGTTGTCCCACAGCACGCTGTCGCCCTCGCGCCATTTGTGCGCGAAGCAGAATTCCGGCTTCAGGGCCGTCGCCATGAGCTCGTTGAGCAGCGCGCGCCCCTCCTCGATCGGCCAGCCGATGACGTGCGAGGCATGCGCGCCGATATAGAGCGCCTTGCGGCCGTTGATCGGGTTGATGCGCCACATGCGCTGCAGGACCGACGGCAGCTCCGCCCGCATCTCCTCGGTCAGCACCGAGGCGTCGATCAGGCCGCGCGAATGGACCAGCGAATGCTCGACGACCAGAGGCTCGATCTTCGCCTTCATCTCGTCGCTGAGCGAATCGTAGGCCGCGCGCATGCTGCAGAACTCGGTGTCGCCGCCCTCGGGCGGCACGATGCGCGCCGTCAGCAGCGAGCACAGCGAGGGAATGCGCTTGAACGAGCTGTCGGAGTGCCAGAAGTAGTTGGCGAGCTGATAGATCATGCGGCGATCCTCGGGCGGGATCACCGCGCCGCTGTTGATGTCGAGGTTGGACTGGCGCGCGAAGGGCGTGCCGACGCCGGGGTTCGCCTTGCCGGCGATCTCCAGCGGGCCGAACATCTCGCTGAAGCGGATCTGCTGCTGATCGTTCATCGGCATGTCGCGGAACACCAGCACGGAGTGCTCCTCGAAGGCCGCGCGGATCTCGCCGAAATCGCGCGCCGAGACCGGTTCGCGGATGTCGACGCCGGAAACCTCGGCGCCGAACAGCGGATGGATCTTGCGAACGGTGATGGGCATGCGGAGGTCCCTCCCGCGCGTTCTGCGGCGCGTCGGCGGCAGTGAACCACCGGCGGCGCAACGGAACAACGATACCGGCACAGGTCTGCCCTGCGAACCGACGGCCTCGACGCGGCGAGCCCGTCGTGGAACCTTATCGCATGGACCAGCTCATACCTTCCCCCGGAAGGGGGAAGGTGCCCGAAGGGCGGATGGGGGATGTCGCAGACGGACACCGCGTGCGTTGCAACATCCCCCATCCGGCGCTTCGCGCCACCTTCCCCCTCCGGGGGCAGGTAAAGAGGGAAGAAGAGGGAGTCACATCATGAACATGGCCAGCGGCATCGCCCCCGAGGACACCGGCCTCTCCAGCAAGCGGCTGAAGCTCATCGAGGGCTGGGCCGACGCGCTCGTGGCGAGCAAGAAGCTCGCCGGCCTGACCACCGTGGTGGCGCGGCGCGGCAAGATCGCCCATCACCACACCACGGGTCTCAGCGACCTCGCGCGCGGCACCAGGATGACGCCCGAGACCATCTTCCGCATCTACTCGATGACCAAGCCGCTGACTTCCGTCGCGATCATGATGCTGTACGAGGAAGGCCGCTTCCAGCTCGACGACCCGATCAGCAAGTTCGCGCCGATGTTCAAGAACCCGCGTGTCGCCGCCGGCGGCATGCGCGGCAAGATCGACACGGTGCCGGCCAATCGCGAGATCACCTTCCGCGACCTGCTGACCCACACCTCGGGCCTGACCTACGGCTTCATGGAGGCCAACACGGTCGACGCCGCCTACCGCAAGGCCGGCATCGACTTCCAGACCGCCAAGGTCAGCCTCGAGGAAATGTGCGCGCGGCTGGCCGAGATTCCGCTGATCGCCCAGCCCGGCGCCGAGTGGAACTACAGCAACGCGACCGACGTGCTGGGCTACCTCGTGCAGGCGGTCTCCGGGCAGCGCTTCGACGACTTCCTCGACGAGCGCGTCATCAAGCCGCTGGGCATGGTGGACACCGCGTTCTACGTGCCGGCCGACAAGGTCGACCGCCTCGCCTGCAACTACAATGTCGAGGCCGACGGCTCGCTCAAGCTGATCGACGATCCGCAGAAGAGCCACTTCACGACCAAGCGCGACATCGTCTCGGGCGGCGGCGGTCTCGTCTCGACGGCGGCCGACTACATGCGCTTCTGCCAGATGATGCTCAACAAGGGCGAGCTCGACGGCGTGCGCCTGCTGGGCCGCAAGACGGTCGAGCTGATGACGGCCAACCACCTGCGCGGCGACATGGCCGACATGGGCCAGCCGCGCTTCAGCGAGTCGAGCTACGAGGGCATCGGCTTCGGCCTGGGTTTCTCGGTGATGCTCGATCCGGCCAAGGCGCAGATCCTCGGCACGCCGGGCGAGTACGCCTGGGGCGGCGCCGCCAGCACGGCTTTCTGGGTCGACCCGGCCGAGGAGATGATCGTGCTGCTGCTGACCCAGGCCATGCCGTCGTCGGCCTACCCGATCCGCCGCGAGCTGCGCGTGCTGAGCTACCAGGCGGTGATCGACTAGCTCCTCCGTCATCCCGAGCGCAGCGAGGGATCTCTCCTGCGGCCTCAGAGACCCCTCGCTGCGCTCGGGGTGACAGAGGTTCCGCGATAGTCGGTACCAAGCATGCTGAGCGTAGCGGGCGTCGATCTCGACATCGTGGAGCGCGGCCAGGGACGGCCGCTGCTCTTCCTGCATGCCGGCGAAGGGCTGTGGCCCGACCGGCCGTGGCTCGACGCGCTGGCGCGGCGCTTCCGGGTGATCGCACCGGCACATCCCGGCTGGGGCCGCTCGGCCCTACCCGACTGGATGTCGGGTGTCGACGACATCGCCTATCTCTATCTCGACCTGGCGAAGCGGCTCGAGCTGAAGGACGCGATCCTGGTCGGCAGCTGTTTCGGCGGCTGGGTCGCGGCCGAGATGGCGGTGCGCGACACGCGCCATTTCGGCAGGCTGGTGCTGGCCGCCCCCTTGGGCGCGAAGTTCGGCGGCCTGCACGATCGCGACATCGCCGACATGCACGGCATGGCCCGGGCCGAGGTCGAGAAGCTGGCCTGGGTCGATCCGGCGCGAGGCGCTGTCGACTACACGAAGATGCCGGAGACCGAGATCGCCGGCATCGTGCGCGGCCGCGAGGCCTTGGCGCTGTTCGGCTGGAAGCCCTACATGCACAACCCCCGGCTCAGGCACTGGCTGCATCGCATCGACATCCCGACCCTGCTGCTGTGGGGCGAGCGGGACCGGATCGTGAAGCCCGAGCTCGGCACCAGATGGCGCGAGGCGATCGCCGGCGCAAAGCTCGAGACCATCGCCGACGCCGGCCATTTCCCGCACTGGGAGCAGCCGCAGGCTTTCGCCGACAGGATCGCGGCCTTCGCCGGCTGAGAAGGAGCACACCATGCGCGTCTGGTACTTCTCGGAGATGGCCTATCACCCGGCCTGGGACGAGGGCCTGAAGCGCGGCTCGATGCGCGTCGTGCTGCCCAACGGCAACGTCGATCCGCAGGTCGCGCACGGCCTGCTCAATCGCTACCTCGACGAGTTCGCGCTGTGCGACGAGGTCGGCCTCGACATCATGATCAACGAGCATCACAGCACGGCGACCTGCATGACGGTCTCCGCGCCGATGGCGCTGGCGGTGATCGCGCGCGAGACGAAGAAGTCACGCCTGCTGTCCTTGGGCTCGCCGATCGCCAACCGGCCCGACCCGGTGCGCGTCGCCGAGGAGATGGCCTGGCTCGACGTGCTCAGCGGCGGCCGGCTCGAGATGGGCCTGGTGAAGGGCGCGCCCTACGAGATCGCGCCGGCCAACAGCAACCCCGCGCGGCTGATGCGGCGCTACTGGGAAGCGCACGACCTGATCCTCAAGGCGCTTTCCACCACGGACGGGCCGTTCAACTGGGAAGGCGAGTTCTTCCACTACCGCAACGTCAACATCTGGCCGCGGCCAGTCCAGCAGCCGACGCCGCCGGTGTGGATGACGGGGCTCAGCGTCGAGACCGGACGGCTGGCCGCCGAGCGCGGCCACGTCGTGGGCACCTTGCTCAGCGGCGGCGTCGCCAAGCCGATGTACGACGCCTATCGCCAGCGCGCGCAGGAGCTGGGCTGGACCGCGGGACCGGACCGCTTCGCCTATGCCGTCTGCATCGGTGTCGGCAGCACCCGCGAGGAAGGCCTGCGCCGCGCCGACCTGATCGCGGGCTACGTGCGCACGGCCTCGGTGGTGGCCGAGCCGTTCACCAACCCACCGGGCTACAACTCGCTGGGCGCCAACGTGGCGATGCTCAAGGCCGGGCCGGGCAGAGGCGGCTTCGTCAAGGACCGCGCCGGCAACCCGGTCGACGCGACCAAAGCGACGGTGCAGCAATTCATGGAGACCGACACGGTCTTCGCCGGCACGCCCGACGACGTCGTGCAGCAGATCACCGACTTCAATCGCCGCATGGGCGGCGTCGGTCACCTGCTGTTCTTCGGCCAGGGCGGCTTCCTCGACCACAAGGACACAGCCGACAACATCCGGCTGTTCGCACGGGAGGTCTTCCCGAGGATCAAGGACCTCAACGCCGACAAGCCGGCGAGCACGCGCAGGCCGGTGGCCGCCGAATAGTCTTACCTTCCCCCGGAGGGGCAGGACATACGGAGCGGAGTTGTCTGCCTTCTCCCCGCGCAGGTCAGGGGCCGCGGACGGCCCCGAGGGAGAAGGTGCCGAGCGCCAGCGAGGCGGATGAGGGGCTTCTCGTGCAACGACAAACTTCGATGGCGTCGAGACTCCGCGAAGCC
>JBFXAZ010000181.1:0-7962 GCA_050183765.1 Reyranellaceae bacterium
TGGCCGACAGCGCGGCGGGCTACGCCGCCTTCAGCCTGATGCCGGCCGATGCCTCGGTCCTGACGGTGGAGTACAAGCTCAACCTGAAGCGGCCCGGCATCGGCGAGCGCCTGTCGGCGCGCGCCCGGGTCATCCGCCCCGGCCGCACGCTGTCCGTCGTGCAGGCGGACGTCTACGCGATCGCGGCCGGCACTGAATCGCTGTGCGTTACATCGCTTCAGACCCTGATGTGCCTGCACGGCCAGCCCGACGATTCGGGCCGACAGCGGGCGTGATTTCGTGAATCATGCCGTACCAGCGCAAAGAGGAAACGTCCGATCATGATTCCCAACCGCATGCCGCCCTTCGACTTCATGCTGGGCGAGACCGCCGATGCGATCCGCGAGACGGTGCAGCGCTTCACCGCCGACGAGGTGGCGCCGATCGCCGACGAGCTCGACAAGACCGATCGCTTTCCGCGCGAGCTGTGGCCCCGGATGGGCGCGCTGGGCCTGCTCGGCATCACGGTCGAGGAGGAATATGGCGGTGCCGGGCTGGGCTATCTCGAGCAGGCGATCGCGGTGGAGGAGATCAGCCGCGGATCGGCGGCGGTGGGGCTGAGCTACGGCGCGCATTCAAACCTCTGCGTCAACCAGATCCGCCGCAACGGCAGCGCGGACATCAAGAAGCGCTACCTGCCCAAGCTGATCTCCGGCGAGCATGTCGGCAGCCTGGCGATGAGCGAGACCGGCGCCGGCTCCGACGTGGTGTCGATGAAGCTGCGCGCCGAGAAGAAGGGCGACCGCTACGTTCTCAACGGCACCAAGATGTGGATCACCAACAGCCCCGACGCGCAGGTGATCGTCGTCTACGCCAAGACCGACCCGGCCGCGGGCCCGCGCGGCATGACGACCTTCGTGGTCGAGACCGGCTTCAAGGGCTTCAAGGTGGCGCAGAAGCTCGACAAGATGGGCATGCGGGGATCCTCTACGGGTGAACTGGTGTTCGAGGATGTCGAGATCCCCGAGGAGAACGTGCTGGGCCAGGTCGGCAAGGGCGTCAACGTGCTGATGTCCGGCCTCGACTACGAGCGCGCCGTGCTGGCGGCGGGGCCGCTGGGCATCATGCAAAGCTGCATGGACGTGGTCGTGCCCTACATCCACGAGCGCAAGCAGTTCGGCCAGCCGATCGGCACCTTCCAGCTGATCCAGGGCAAGGTCGCCGACATGTACACGGTGATGAACGCCGCGCGCGCTTACGTGTACGCGGTCAACAGGGCCTGCGACGCCGGCAAGACCACGCGCAAGGACGCCGCCGGCGCGATCCTCTACGCCGCCGAGAAGGCCACGCTGATCGCGCTCGACGCCATCCAGATCCTGGGCGGCAACGGCTACATCAACGACTACCCGACCGGGCGCTTCCTGCGCGACGCCAAGCTCTACGAGATCGGCGCGGGCACCAGCGAGATCCGCCGCTGGCTGATCGGCCGCGAGCTGTTCGAGGAGACGGCCTAGCGTTTCACAGTCCATGGCTTGACTATCGGTTCACACTGTGAATTAAAGGCTTCGTGCCCAGGATACTGACCGCCGAGGACATCGCCGATTTCCGCGCCCAGCTGTGCCGCGTCGCCACCGAGCGCTTCGCGCGCTACGGCTATGACGGCGTGACCATGCGCCAGCTCGCCGACGATCTCGGCTGCAGCCCCAAGACGCCGTACCGCTACTTCAAGGACAAGGACGAGATTCTCGCGGCCGTGCGGGCCGACGCCTTCCGCCGGTTCGCCGATGCGCTGGAGGCCGAGTCGAAGCGTCATGCCGATCCGGCGATACGCGCGCGCGCCGTCGGCCAGGCCTATCTCGACTTCGCGCTCGCCAACCCGGCGGCCTACCGGATCATGTTCGACCACCACCGGGCCGAGGATACCGGCCATCCCGAGCTTGCGCGCGAATCGAAGCGGGCGCGCGGCTTCATCACGCGTCAGGCCGAGGACATGGCTGAGGTGGGTCTGGTCGATGGCGATCCGCGCGTGGTGGGCTACGCGATGTGGGCGGCGGTGCACGGTCTGGTGGTGTTGCGGCTGGCTGGATTTCTGGCCGACGAGGCGGGCTTCCGCGACCTGCATGCCGCGACCATGCGGCTCATCGCCCGCGGCGCGCGCGCGGCCAGGAGCGAACTTGTCGACAAGCGCGAGAGGAGACGCAGACCATGAAGCGACGCATCTTCACCATGGGGGCGTTGGCGGCGCCGCTGGTCGCCCGGCAGGCGGCGGCAAAGAGCTACGGCCCAGGCGTGAGCGACAGCGAGATCAAGCTCGGCCAGACCCTGCCCTATAGCGGACCCGTCTCGGCGCTGGGCGTCATTGGCAAGTCGCAGACGGCGTATTTCCGCATGCTCAACGAGACGCAGAACGGAATCAACGGCCGCAAGGTGAAGCTGATCAGCCTGGACGACGGCTACAGTCCGCCCAAGACCGTCGAGATGACGCGCCAGCTGGTCGAGAGCGAGCGGGTTCTGGCGATCACCAACACGCTGGGCACCGCGACCAACCGCGCGATCCATCGCTACCTCAATCAGCGCAAGGTACCGCAGCTCTTCATCCTCAGCGGCGCCTCGCAGTGGAACGACCCGAAGAACCATCCCTGGACCATGATGGGGATGATCGCCTACGAGACCGAGGGCGAGGTCTACGCCCGCCACATCCTGCAGGCCACGCCCAACGCCAGGATCGCGCTGCTGCGCCAGAACGACGACTTCGGCAAGGACTACGCTGAAGGGTTTCGCCACGCGCTGGGCGCCAAGGCCAAGGACATGATCGTGGCCGAGGTGACCTACGAGACGACGGATCCCACGATCGATTCCCAGGTCATCCAGCTGCGCGCCAGCAACGCCGATGCGCTGTTCGTCATCGCCACCGGCAAGCACGCGACGCAGGCGATCCGCAAGGCGCACGAACTGGGCTGGAAGACCCAGGTCTACCTGCCGGTCGGATCGGCGTCGGTGGTGGGCGTGCTGCGGCCGGCAGGCGCCGAGGCGGCGAAGGGTGTGATCACCGCCGCCAACGCCAAGAGCCCGGGCGATCCGGCCTGGGAAGACGACGCCGGGATGAAGGAGTACTACGTCTTCATCGAGCGCTGGGCGCCGGAGCTGCATCGCCACGACTCCTATTCGGCCTCCGGCCTTACCTATGGCTACCTGGTCGCCCATATCCTGCGCCAATGCGGTGACGACCTGACGCGGGCGAATGTGATGAGGCAGGCCGCCAGCCTGAAGGGTTTCACCACGCCGCTGACCCTGCCGGGCATCACGCTCGATACCTCGGCCAATGACTACAAGCCCTATCGCAAGCTGCGCTTGCAGCGCTTCGACGGTGCGTCCTACCGTCTGATCGGCGACGTCATCGAGGCGGGCTGAGGAGGAAGCGTTGAGCCGCATCATCTCGGGCGAGCGCGAGCGCTCGCATGTCGCGCTGGCGGCGCGCGCGGCGCGGGCCGCCGGCGCGCTCAAGGCGCTGGGCGTGGGCGAGGACGATTCGATCGCGCTGCTGCTGCGCAACGATTTCGAGCTGTTCGAGGCCAACATGGCCGCCTCGCTGCTGGGCGCCTACGCGGTGCCGATCAACTGGCATTTCACCGGCGAGGAGGCGGGCTACATCCTGCAGGACAGCGGCGCCAAGGTGCTGGTGGCGCATGCCGACCTCCTGGCGAAAGTGAAGGACGCGATTCCGTCAGGGGTGAAGGTGCTTGCCGTCGAGACGCCGCCCGAGATCGCCGCGGCCTATGGCGTGAGCGCCGAGCAGGCGAGGCCTCCGCAGGGCGTCACGACCTGGGATGAATTCCTCGCAGCGGCCACGCCGCACACTGCGCCGCCGCCGGCCTCGCGCGGCAGCATGATCTACACCTCGGGCACCACCGGCAAACCCAAGGGCGTGCGCCGCCGGCCGACGCCGCCCGAGGTCCAGCAGTCGATGATGGACCAGGTCGCACTGGTCTGGGGGCTGAAGGCGGATCCCGACGCCGTCGTGCTGATGAACGGGCCGATGTATCACTCCGCGCCCGCGGCCTATGGCATGGCAGCGGCCCGGCTGGGGCTCGCCATCGTGCTGCAGGCGCGTTTCGAGGCCGAGGACATGCTGCGCCTGATCGACCGCCACAAGGTCAGCCACATGCACATCGTGCCGACCATGTTCGTGCGCCTGCTGCGCCTGCCCGACGCGGTGAAGCAGAAGTACGACGTCTCCTCGCTGCGCTTCCTCACCCATGGCGCCGCGCCCTGTGCCCCCGCGGTGAAGCGGGGCATGATCGAGTGGTGGGGGCCGGTGATCAACGAGTACTACGGCGCCACCGAGACCGGCCTGGTGGTCTGGCATACCTCCGAGGAGGCGCTGAGGAAGCCCGGCACGGTGGGGCGCGTGGTGCCCGGCGGCGTCCTGCGCATCGTCGACGAGCAGGGCCGCGACGTGAAGCAGGGCGATGTCGGCGAGATCTATCTCAAGGCGCCGGGGCTGAGCGACTTCACCTACAACAACGACGACGCCAAGCGGCGCGGCGTGGCGCTGGGCGATCTCGTGACCGTGGGCGATGTCGGCTACATGGATGCCGACGGCTATGTCTTCCTATGCGACCGCAAGCGCGACATGATCATCTCCGGCGGCGTGAACATCTATCCCGCCGAGATCGAGTCGGTGCTGATCCAGATGCAAGGCGTGCGCGACTGCGCGGTGTTCGGCATTCCCGACGAGGAGTTCGGCGAGGCGATCTGCGCCTATGTCCAGCCGATCGGCGGCAACGCCATCGATGCCGCCGATGTGCGCGCGTACCTTGCGCAGCACCTCGCGAAGTACAAGATTCCCAAGGTCGTCGAGTTCACGCCGGAGCTGCCGCGCGAGGATTCCGGCAAGATCTTCAAGCGCAAGCTCCGCCAGCCCTACTGGGAGAAGGCGGGACGGGCGATCTGACGTCTTGCCTACCTTCCCCCGGAGGGGGAAGGTGGCAGCGCGCGAAGCGCGATGACGGATGGGGGATGTCGAAGACGAACGCGAGAGTCCGTCTTCGACATTCCCCATCCGCCCTTCGGGCACCTTCCCCCTCCGGGGGAAGGTAAGGCGAGTGATGGAGTCCGCCAGTGGCGAAGGACGATGACGGCGTCGGCTTCCTCGGCCGGATCAAGGACAAGCTGATCGACAGCAAGCAGAAATGGGCCAGGGATGGCCGGCTGCTGACCGGCTCCGCCGATCTGCGCCGCGCCGATCGCCTGCCGCCGGGGCAGCGCCTGGTGACCAACTGGCCGGTGCTCGACCTCGGCGTCCAGCCCGACATCCCGACCAGCGTCTGGCGCATCACCGTCGACGGCCTGGTCGAGAATCCCACGGTCTGGAAGTGGGGCGAGTTCACCGACGAGCCGATGGTGAGGTATCGCAGCGACATCCACTGCGTCACCGCCTGGTCGCGCTACGACAACGACTGGCAGGGCGTGAGCGCGCGCCACATCCTCGATGTCGTCAAGCCGAAGCCCGAGGCCCGGCACGTGATCTTCCATTCCTACGACACCTACACGACCAACGTGCCGCTCGAGGCCTTCGACGACGACGATGTCCTGCTGGCGGTCAGCTGGAACGGCGAGCCGATCAGCCAGGAGCATGGCGGGCCGGTGCGCGTGGTGATCCCCAAGCTGTACTTCTGGAAGAGCGCCAAGTGGATCAAGCGCATCGAGTTCAGCGAGCTCGACAAGCCGGGCTTCTGGGAAGTCCGCGGCTATCACAACCACGGCGATCCGTGGCTCGAAGAGCGCTACGATACGGAGTAGGACGATGCCGGCGACGGAATTCAGCTTCACGGACATCAACGGCGCGGACCTGCCGATGAGCCGCTTCGCCGGCAAGCCGGTGCTCCTGGTCAACGTCGCGTCGGCCTGCGGATACACGCCGCAATACGGCGACCTGCAGCGCCTGCACGAGACCTACGCACCCAGGGGCCTCGTGGTGCTGGGCGTGCCGTCGAACGATTTCGGCGCCCAGGAACCCGGCAGCGAGGAGCAGATCCGTCGTTTCTGCGAGACCAGCTTCGGCGTGACCTTTCCCATGACGTCGAAGCAGAAGGTCATCGGCGCGTCGGCGCATCCGCTCTATCGCTGGATCGCCCAGGAGCTCGGCGAGGGCGCGGCGCCGAAGTGGAACTTCCACAAGTACCTGATCGGCGGCGACGGCGCGCTGCTCGAGGCCTGGCCGAGCCGCGTCGGGCCGATGTCGAAGGACGTGACCGGCGCGGTCGAGAAGGCGCTGGCGGGCTGAGGCTACTCGGCGAGCGCGCGCTTGAAATTGGCGCGCGCGATCGGCTCGAAGCGTTCGCGGAAATACGGCGTGTGGAAGATGTGCTCGCGCGTCAGCATCGAGCTGTAGAATTCCTTGCGCGCCAGCTTGCAGGAATCGCCCGGCGGATAGAGGTGGCGGAACTCGCGGTCGATGTCGGCGCTGTGCTGCTGGAATTCCTCCCAGGGCGCGGCCAGCCGCCACAGGTCAAGATCGCAGACGCGCTCGGCGGAGGCCGAAGGCGGATCGACATGCGTGGTGGCCTCGATGATCGCCGCCGCCTCGTCGACCAGGGATTGCGGCGGGGCCGCGATCTCGCCCTTGCGCACCAGGCCGGAGACGGTGGCGCGCATCAGCAGGGCCGACAGGGTCTCGTTCATGCCCTTGGGCGCGCCCGGCACGTACACGGCGTCGTGGAAGAGGATCGCGAGTCGCTCGGCCTCGCTCAGGTCCGGCGTGTGCTCGGCCGCGAGCCTGAGCAGCTCCAGCACGTGGCGTTCGTCGTGATAGGCGCGATGCGGCTGGCGATGATGCGACAGGGCCGCTTCCAGCAGGGGGTCCTTGGCGGTCATTTCAGGTCGAGCATACGCCGGCCGGGCGCTCGCGTCAGCCTGCCAGACGCTCCACGACGGACCGAAACACGTCGTGGAACATGGGCTCGGTGAGGCGGCCGGTGTTCGTGTTGTAGCGCGAGCAGTGGTAGCTGTCGGCCAGCGCCAGGCCGTTCGGCAGTTCGTGCAGCCGGTTATGAATGAAGGGGAATTTGCCCGCCGGCCGCACATGCAGCGCGCGAAGCGCTTGGTCGTGGGCGCCCTTGCCCAGGGCCACCAGCACCTTGAGATTGGCCATCGCGGCGATCTCGCCGACCAGGAACGGGCGGCAATGGCCGAACTCGACCGGCAGCGGCTTGTTCTCGGGCGGCACGCAGCGCACGGCGTTGGCGATCCGGCAGTCGACCAGCTCAAGTCCGTCGCCGGGGTCGGCACGGAAACTGCCGCGCGCCAGCCCGAACTTCAGCAGGGTCGAGTACAGCAGGTCGCCGGCGTAGTCGCCGGTGAAGGGCCGGCCGGTCCGGTTGGCGCCGCGCAGGCCCGGCGCGAGGCCGACGATCAGCAGGCGTGCCGTGATCGGTCCGAACGAGGGCACGGGCGCGTTGTGCCAGTCCGGATGCTCGGCGCGGTGCAGGCGGCGGAAATCGACCAGCCGGGGGCAGAGCGGGCAATCGCGCGCGGGCGGGCTGAAGGCTGGGCTGTCGGACACGGGCGGGGCAGGGGCCTATGAGAAAGGGGGCCGCAGCCCCCTTCGTCGGTCGGATGGCACGCCGGATCAGGCCGAGCGCACCATCTGGTCGTCGGCCTCGTCGGCGTCGGGCCGCGGCATCCCCGTGCCCTGGCGCACCGGCCGGTCGGCGGCCGAACGCGCGATCAGCGGCGCCAGCTCGGCCAGCTCGATGAACTCGTCGGCCTGGCGCCGCAGCTCGTCGGCGACCATCGGCGGCGCCGACTTGATCGTGCTGACCACCGAGACGCGCAGGCCGCGGCGTTGCACCGCCTCGACCAGGCGACGGAAGTCGCCGTCGCCGGAGAACACCACCACGTGGTCGAGGTGCTCGGCCATCTCCAGGACATCGATGGCCAGCTCGATGTCCATGTTGCCCTTGATCTTGCGCCGCCCCATGG
>JBFXAZ010000182.1:0-7736 GCA_050183765.1 Reyranellaceae bacterium
AGGTTGCGTCGCTGCGAGAGCGCGCCGGCCCAGTCGCCGCCGATGACGCCCGCCGCGGGGCCCGACAGCAAGGTCAGCACCGGTCGTTCGGCGACCATCGAGGGCGTCGCCACGCCGCCATTGGAGGCCATGATGCGCAGGTCGGCGGAGAAGCCGGAGGCCACGATGTCGCCCTCGAGCTTGGAAACATAGTCGCGCACCTTGGGGCCGACGAAGGCGTTCATCGCCGTCGTGGTGAAGCGCTCGAATTCGCGGAACTGCGGCGACACCGACGCCGATGTGGTGGCGAAGCAGCCGGGATATTCCTCGCCGACGATCTGGCGCGCGCGCTCCTCGTGCGCGGGATCGAGGTAGGAGAACAGGAAACAGATGGCGATGGACTGGACGCCGGCCTCCTTGAGCTCGCGTACCGCCTGGCGCACGCCCTCCTCGTCGAGCGCCTCCAGCACCTCGCCCCTGGGCGGAATCAGCCGCTCGCGCACCGTCTTGCGGAAGCGCCGTCGTACCAGCGGCCGGTCCTGCCAGGGAATGTCCTGCATGATCGAGTAGTGCTGCGGCCGCTGATGGCGGCCGATATGCAGGATGTCGCGATAGCCGCCCGACGTGATCATGCCGGTGACGGCGCCATCGTGCTCGAGAATGGCGTTGGTGGCGATCGTGGTGCCATGGAACACCACATCGACCGCCTCGCGCGGGATGCCGTATTTCTCGCATAGCGCGACCAGGCCGGAGACCACGCCACGCGAGGGATCGTCGGGGGTCGTCGGCACCTTGTGGATCAGTGTGCGGCCCGCCTCCGTGTCGGCGAAAACCAGGTCGGTGAAGGTGCCACCGACATCGACCCCGATCAGTTTCATCCATCCCTCCGGTTCGTCCCGACAGGACGCAAAACACGAGCCAGCCGTGTTTGCGCGGCGCCGTCGCGATGCGATCGGGCGATATGCCTATTACATGGGCATACTGCTTTGCTCTCAATCGGAATCGCCGAATTGTGCCCGGAAGTGGATACTTCGCAATCAGCCTTGGGGGATTCGTCAGTGACTCATCACGCTGATCGCCGTCGTCTTGGGCACTGGCGCCTCTTCCTGACGCGCGGCATTGCTCTTGCATCGGGCAGACGGAGTGAAACCGAGGCGTCCGGGAGAGGCGAACGGATGGTCGGAGCCCCCGACATCGAACTGATCGCACTGACCAAGCGCTACGGTCAGACCGTCGCGGTCGACAACATCAACCTCAAGATCCCCGCCGGCACCTATTGCTGCCTGCTCGGCCCCAGCGGCTGCGGCAAGACCTCGACGCTACGCATGATCGCCGGCCATGAGGAGGCGAGCGACGGCGACGTGATCCTCGGGCGCGAGAACATCACCGACCTGCCGCCGGCCAAGCGCGGCACGGCGATGATGTTCCAGAGCTACGCGCTCTTCCCGCACCTCGACTGCGTCGACAACGTCGCCTTCAGCCTGAAGATGCGCGGTGTCGACAAGGCCGAGCGGCGGCGCCGCGCGATGGAGCTCCTGCAGCGCGTGCAGATGGAGCCCTACGCCCGCCGCTTCCCGGCCCAGCTGTCCGGCGGCCAGCAGCAGCGCGTGGCGCTGGCGCGCGCGCTGATCACCGATCCCTCCGTGCTGCTGCTCGACGAGCCGCTGTCGGCGCTCGATCCCTTCCTGCGCGTGCAGATGCGCGAGGAACTCAAGACGCTGCAGACGCGCCTGGGCATCACCTTCATCCACGTCACGCACAGCCAGGAAGAGGCCATGGCGCTGGCCGATCTCGTCGTGGTGATGAACCATGGCCGCATCGACCAGGCGGCGCCGCCGCGCGACATCTTCAACCGCCCGGCCTCGGCCTTCGTCGCGCGCTTCATCGGCGGCCACAACGTGCTGGCGGCGACGCGCGAGGGCACCGACGCGGCCAAGCTCGCCAACGGCACGCGCGTGAGGATTCCCGCCAACGGACACGCCGGCGGCGACATCCATGTCGCGGTGCGCGCCGACCGGATCGAGCTGGGACGATCCGATCTCCCGGAAAGCGGGGTACGCCTGACAGGGCGGGCGCGCTCGGTCGAGTATCTCGGCGCCTCGGTACAGATCGGCGTCGAGATCGAGGGCCTGGAACCGTTCTCCGCGGTGATCCCCGAAGCGAAGTTCTACGCCGCGCCGGTGGCCCCGGGCGATTCGGTGGCGGTGGGCTGGGCACCCGAGGACGTGCACGTCATCGGGCATTGAAGAAGAGAGGAGAGACAAGATGAGCGACAAGAAGACCGTGCGTCCCGGACGCCGCGCCATCCTCAGGGGTACGGCCGCGCTCGCCGGCACGGCGCTGGGCAGCGGCGCGATCGGCGGCTTCCCGACCATCTGGGGCCAGACGACCAAGAACATCACGCTGCGCCAGTTCGGCACCGGCGTGTCCAACATCAACGAGATCGCCGACAAGTGCAAAGCCGACCTCGGCATCACGCTGCAGATGACGGCGCTGGATTCCGACGCCGTCGTGCAGCGCGCGGTGACGCAGCCCAACAGCTACGACATCGCCGACATCGAGTACTGGATGGTCAAGAAGGTCTTCCCGGCCAACGTGCTGCAGGCGATGGACGTCAAGAAGATCAAGTACTTCGACAAGATCGTGCCGATCTTCACCTCGGGCAAGCTCAAGCCCGACAGCGTGGTCGCCCAGGGCACGGCACCGAGCACCGTGGGCTTCGTCGAGGGCGCTGGCTCGACCAAGTTCGCCAAGCAGCCGACCGGCTGGTTCACCATGATCCCGACGATCTACAACGCCGACACGCTGGGCATCCGCCCCGATCTCGTCGGCCGCAAGATCGACTCGTGGAAGGACATCCTCGATCCGAAGTTCAAGGGCAAGACGTCGATCCTCAACATCCCCTCGATCGGCATCATGGACGCCGCGATGATCTGCGAGGCCGCGGGCATCGTGAAGTACGGCGACAAGGGCAACATGACCAAGGAGGAGATCGACAAGACCATCGATTTCCTGATCAAGACCAAGAAGGACGGCCAGTTCCGCGCCTTCTGGAAGACCTTCGACGAGTCGGTGAACCTGATGGCCTCGGGCGAGGTGATCATCCAGTCGATGTGGTCGCCGGCGGTGACCGCCGTGCGTTCGAAGGGCGTGCCCTGCATCTACCAGCCGCTCAAGGAAGGCTATCGCGCCTGGGGCGGCGGCCTGGGTCTCGCCAAGCACCTGAGCGGCGACAAGCTCGCCGCCGCCTACGACTACATCAACTGGTACCTGTCGGGCTGGGTCGGCGCCTTCCTCAACCGGCAGGGCTACTACTCGGCCGTGCTCGAGACCGCCAAGGCCAACATGACCGAGGACGAGTGGGGCTACTGGATGGAAGGCAAGCCGGCCAAGGGCGAGATCAAGAACCCGCAGGGCAAGGTGATGGAGAAGCCCGGCGCTGTGCGTGACGGCGGCTCGTTCTACGACCGCATGGGTGCGGTCGCGTGCTGGAACGCGGTGATGGACGAGGACCGATACATGGTCCGCAAGTGGAACTCGTTCATCGCGGCCTAAGGCGCACGATGTCGTCCTGAGCGAAGCGAAGGACCTGGCGGTGGCGCGGACAGACGACGCATGTGTCTGGTCGCTTCACCGCAAGGTCCTTCGCTGACCCTCAGGACGACGCGGCTTTCCCGAATAGCTTCCCATGTCCGTCCGCAGCCCGAGCTGGGTGCCGTATCTCCAGGTCACGCCGCTGTCGGCGGTGTTCCTGGTGTTTCTCGTCGTGCCGATCCTGACCATCGTCGTGGTCAGCTTCTTCGACTACGACAGCACGCGCCTGCTGCCCGACTTCGTGCTGACCAACTACGACGAGCTGCTGACCTCGTCGATCACCTGGCGCACCTATGCCCAGACGCTGGAATTCGCCGTCACCACCTGGGCCTGCACCCTGCTGATCGGTTTCACCGTCGCCTACTTCCTCGCCTTCCATGTGCGGTCCACGACATGGCAGACGGTGCTGTTCCTGGTCTGCACCATCCCGTTCTGGACCTCGAACATCATCCGCATGATCTCGTGGATCCCCTTCCTCGGCCGCAACGGCGTGCTCAACACCGCGCTGCAGAGCGTCGGCGTGATCGACAAGCCGCTGGAGTTCCTGCTGTTCTCGGACTTCGCCGTCGTGCTGGCCTACGTGCATCTCTACACGCTGTTCATGGTGGTGCCGATCTTCAACTCCATGGTGCGCATCGAGCGGTCGCTGATCGAGGCGGCGCACGACGCCGGCGCCACCGGCTGGCAGATCCTGTGGAACGTGATCATCCCGCTCAGCAAGCCGGGCATCGCCATCGGCTCGATCTTCGTCGTCACCATCGTCATGGGCGACTTCGTGACCGTGCGCCTGATGAGCGGCGGCCAGAGCGCCTCGGTCGGCCTGATGATGATCAACGCCATGTCGCTGCTGCAGTATCCGGCGGCCGCGGCCAACGCCGTCGTGCTGCTGATCCTGGTGCTGATGACGGTGGCGCTGATGATCCGCGTCGTCGACATCCGCAAGGAGCTCTAGGCGATGCGCGAGGGCGGCCGGCGGCCCGTTTCCTTCTACCTGCTGGCCGCGTTCTTCGGCCTGTTCGTGCTGTTCCTGTACGGGCCGACCTCGACCATCGTGCTCCTGTCGTTCCAGGGCCCGTCCGGCGGCCTCACCTTCCCGATGAACGGCGTGTCGTTCCACTGGTTCGGCAATCTCTTCGAGCGCCAGATGGTGGGCGACTTCGCCGGCTCGCTGCAACGCTCGATGTTCCTGGGCATCGCCACCATGCTGGTGACGGTCGCGGTGTCCTTCGCCGCCGGCCTGGCGTTCCGCAAGCGGTTCAAGGGCGCCGGCCTGGTCTTCTATCTCGCCATCGCCAGCCTGATCGTGCCCTCGATCCTGATCAGCCTGGGCATCGGCCTGCTGTTCCGCGTGATGGGCTGGGATCCCGCCTGGTACAGCTCGGCCTTCGGCGCGCACCTGTCGTGGACCTTGCCCTTCGGCCTGCTGATCATGTTCGCGGTCTTCAACCGCTTCAGCCCGAGCTACGAGGAAGCCGCGCGCGACCTCGGCGCCTCGCCCTGGCAGACCATCCGCCATGTCGTGCTGCCGATCGTGCTGCCGAGCCTGATCGGCGTCGGCCTGTTCGGCTTCACGCTCAGCTACGACGAGTTCGCGCGCAGCCTCTACACCGCCGGCACCTTCAACACCCTGCCGCTGGAGATCTACGGCATGACCACCAACGTCACCACGCCGGTGCTCTACGCGCTGGGCACGGTGACGACCGGCGTGTCGTTCCTGGTGATCGCGATCTCGCTGGGCGCCTTCATCATCATCCGCCGCCGCCGCGCCCGCTTCGGCAGCGACGCCGGCCACGGCGTCTAGAGCAACGAGCGCAAAATCAGAGTCTACCTGTCATCCCGAGCGCAGCGAGGGATCCAGGGAAATCGCCTAGATCCCTCGCTGCGCTCGGGATGACAGGGCGCGCCCGACAAACCGCACGCAGCTCTATAGGCGCTGCGGCGCCAGAAAGTCGTCAGTTCAGCCGCTCGAGCTTGGTGATCTCCTGCGGCGGCAGCTCGGCGAGGTAGAGGTTGCCCTCGGCGTCGCCGCAGATGCCGTGCGCGCCGTTGATCGCGCCGCGGCAGCGGCCGATCAGCCGGCCCTCCGGCGACAGCAGGCTGATGCGCGGGATCTGGTCGGTGACGAAGACATGGTCGCGATCGTCCACCCAGATCTGCATCGGGTGATAGAAGTCGCCCCAGGCGGTGATGAAGGTGCCGTCGCGGTCGAATACCTGCACGCGGTTGTTCTCGCGATCGCCGACCAGCACGCGATCGAACCGGTCGACCCAGATGGCGTGCGGCGTGGTGAAGGCGCCAGGCCCGTCGCCGTGCCCGCCCCAGGTGCGCATCAGCGTGCCGTCGGCGGCGAAGCGATGGACGCTGGAATTGCCGTAGCCGTCGGCGACGTAAATCTCGCCGTCGGCGGCCTCGGCCGCGGCCGTCGGATGGTTGAAGGGCGCGTCGAGCGACGGGTGATGGCGCCGGCCCAGCGCCTGGACCAGCGTGCCTGCGGCGTCGAAGCGCAGCACCTGGTGGGCGTCGCGATCGGCCACCAGCATGGTGCCGTTCGACGCGGCGCTGATGTAGTGCGGCTCGGCCAGCCGGCCCTCGCCCCAAGATCCGGCGAGCCGTCCGTCGCGCTCGAAGACGAGGACCGGCCGATCGGTGCCGCGCTGCGCGACATGCACCCGCCCCTCGCCGTCGACCACAAGGTCCGAGATGAAGCCGAACCCCTCGCCCGCTGGCAACCGCGCCCATTTGCGATGGATCGCGTAGCGGCGGTCGCCGAGCAGCACGACGTAACGTTCATCGGACATGCGCGCAGCTCAACACACTGGACGGCGCAGTCAATATGCAAACGGGCGCCGCTGCTGTCGCAGGGCGCCCGTTCGTGGGAACGATCGCGGCCTACTTCCAGCCGACCTTGTCCATGATCATCTGCGCCTTGGCCTGGTTGCGGCCCAGCTCGGCGACGTTCACCGAATCGCGCTTGAAGTTGCCGAGCGAGGCCAGGCCCTTGTTGTCGACCGGCACTTCGGTCACCGGCCACTCGTTGTTGCCGTTGGCGAAGTACAGCTGCGCCGAGTCGCTGGCGAGGTACTCGAGGAACTTCACCGCCGCGTCCCTGTTGGGCGCGTTCTTCGCCACGCCGCCGCCCGAGACGTTGACGTGGGTACCGCGGTTGCCCTGGTTGGGAAACACGACCTGCGTCTTGGCGACGATCGCCTTGTCGGCGTCCTTGGCCGAGTTCATCAGGCGCACGTAGTAGTAGCTGTTGCTGATCGCCACGTCGCACTGGCCGGCGGCCACCGCCTTGATCTGGTCGGTGTCGCCGCCCTGCGGCGGCCGCGCGAGGTTCTCCTTCACGCCCTTGGCCCATGCCTCGGCCTTGGCCTCGCCGATCGTGGCGATCATCGAGGACAGCAGCGAGAGATTGTAGATGTGGCTGCCGGAGCGGGCGCAGACGCGGCCCTTCCATTGCGGCTTGGCGAGATCCTCGTAGTCCTTGAGCTCGCCCGGCTTGACCCGTTCCTTGCTGATCACCAGCACGCGCGCGCGGGCGGAAAAGCCGAACCACTTGCCCTCGGGGTCGCGCAGGAAGGCCGGGACGGCCTTGTCCAGCGCCGCCGACTTGACCGGCTGCAGGATGCCGGCCTGCTCGGCCTTCCAGATCCGGCCCATGTCGACCGTGATCATCACGTCCGCCGGGCTGTTGGCGCCTTCCTGGCGGATGCGCTCGATGATCTCGTCTTCCTTGGCGTCGATCCGGTTGACCTTGATGCCGGTCGCCTTGGTGAAATCCGTGTAGAGCTTCTCGTCGGTCTGATAGTGGCGCGCCGTATAGAGATTGACCTGCTGCGCCATGGCCGGCGCCGCGGCGACCCCCGCCAGCAATATTGCGCCTAGAATCAAGCCTTTAGCGGTCATCAAGACCCTCCCTCCGCGTCGCGCGAACGCCCCAACGGCACACGCAGGCGCGCAATTCACCGTGGTAGATGGCGGATTCTGGAGGTAGGGTCAAGGCGAACGCGAACTATTCGCAGCGGCATGCCCTGTTCACGAAGCGGCAACACGGACATTGTCCCGGACGGCAAGTGTTGTTACCGCTCATTTTGTACGCCATGGACGCTGTGAGCCAACTCGCCTCTCTCCCGGCCGACGAGCCGGACGCCGACGCCGCG
>JBFXAZ010000183.1:0-7651 GCA_050183765.1 Reyranellaceae bacterium
AGCGCAGCGAAGGACCTTGCGGTATCGCGGCCAGACGGTGGCGTGGAAGTCGTTCGCTCCACCGCGTGGTCCTTCGGTGCGCTCAGGACGACGGGTTGGCTCATCCGCCCGACGCCATCATGCCGCCGAACACGCGCTCGCCGTTGCGCCAGGCGATGCGCTCGGCGACGTCCTGCGGCAGGTCGGCGAGCCAGGCGCGCGAGTAGTTCGCGTGCTCGACCACGTAGTGCCAGCGCTCCGGCGTGAAGGTGTCGGTGCCGACCATGAAGCGGTCGGGGAATTCCATGAAGGCCGCACGCCAGCCGGCGTCGACCCTGCCGCCCGAGCCCTGGTCGCTGCGGAAGGCGAGATCGCACCACAGGTTCTTGTGCCGGCGCAGCACCGCCACGACCTCGGACGGCGCGATGAAGCCGGAATGCGCCCACAGCACGCGCGCGTTCGCATCCTGCCTGAACAGGCGATCGATGCAGTCGGCGTCGGAATGGGCGTGCAGGAAGATCCTGTACTGCTTCGCCAGCTCGACCATGCGCCGCGGGATCGGCAGGTCGGCGGCGTCGCCGTAGAGGTGGAACTCGCCGATGGCGACGTACTTGTATTTGCGGATGCGCTCCTCGACGTAGCGCAGCACGCCCTCGTCTTGGTACCAGGTCGACAGATCGCTGCGCCGGCGATAGGGCCGCAGCTGCGGCAGGACGAGCTCGGGCGCCAGCGCGTAGAGCTTCTGCGTGCCGGCGTCGTCCGAACTCGACACCATCGCCCGCTTGAGCCCGGCCTTGCGCAGGATCGCGACGGCGTCGGCCGGCGGCAGCACCTGCACCGCATCGTGGCTGTAGTGCAGATGGGCGTCGAAGATCGGCAGGCTGTCGGCGGCGCGCGCGGCGAACGGCGCAAGCGCCGTCGCGCCGAGAAGACGGGTCACCGAGCGTCGTGAAAGCGTCATTGTCCCCCGCGGCGATGTCCACCAATAGTCTATGCCAAGCCCGCCCCGACCCGCCAGCCGGGCGCCGGCGAAGGTCCCGGCTGTTGACGCAGATCAAGGCGTGCGCGGGCCCAACCGGATGATATTCATATTGAATTGCAGCAACGCACCGAGGACCGCCCCATGAAACGCCCCTCAGTCAAATCCGCCCCGATCGACATCGGCATCAGCCCCAAGGCGCGCGACGAGATCGCCAAGGGCCTGTCGGCTCTGCTGGCCGACAGCTACACGCTCTACCTGATGACGCACAACTTCCACTGGAACGTCACCGGGCCGGATTTCAACAGCCTGCACATGATGTTCATGACCCAGTACACCGAGCAGTGGAACGCGCTCGACGTGATCGCCGAACGCATCCGCGCGCTCGGGCACCGCGCACCCGGCACCTACAAGGAATTCGTCAAGCTCGCCTCGATCAAGGAGGTCGAGGGCGCGCCGCATTCGAAGGACATGGTCCGCCACCTCGTCGCCGCGCAGGAAGCGACCGCGCGCACCGCCCGCCGCCTCTTCCCCGTGGTCGAGGCCGCGAACGACCAGCCGACCGCCGACGTGCTGACGCAGCGGCTCGACGTCCACGAGAAGACCGCATGGATGCTGCGCAGCCTGCTGGAGGAATAGGATCGACGCGGGCGCGCGGCGATCGTCAGTCGCCCAAGGGGCCGTCGGCGCGTCCCTGATGCCGCGTACGGCACTTCGGGCCGGGTCCGCGCATATAGTGGCACTCGGGCCGGTAGGCCCCGGCGACGTTCCGGACCAGCATGCGCCAACCCGCGACCAGCGCTTCGACCGGCGTGTTGCGGTGGATGAATCGCGCGATGGTCATGGCGCGCCGTCAGTTCGGCTTGCCGAGCGCCGAGGCGAAGGGCACGGTCAGGAGCGGCTCACCGCACTCGTCGCGGACCTGCATGGTCCAGCCGCGCCAGTCCTCCAGGCACGGCAGGGCGATCAGCGAGCGCACGATCCATTCCGCTTGCCGGCCCGCCTCCCGCGGGTCGCCCAGATCGAGGCCGACCCTGTCGACCAACGATTTCCTTTCGCTGGAGCAGTGGAAATAGAGCCGGGCCATGTGCTGCCTCCTGTGGGAAGCCTGTGCCTCCGACGGATACCAGCGACACCCGCGATCGAAAATTCAGATGATCCCCCTAAGGGATTTCCCGGAGGCAGAGCCTGATCCTGACGCCGGCGCGCATGGGGACGGCGATATCAGGGATCCGCGTGCTCCGGCGGCCAGACGATGGTGAAGCGCTCGAACACCGCCGGCATGCCGTCGTCGTAGTCGAAGCCTTCGCGCGCGGCGAGCGCTCGATGGTACTCGTTGTGCGCGCGCAGCCAGTCGGCGCGGGTGCGATCGCCCTCGCCCTCGTCCCAGGCGAATGCGTCGTCGACCTGGTTCACCGGCTTCACCGCGACGTCGGTCGTGCGCCAGATCGCCGCCGGCCGGTCGCGTCCGTCGAGCACCACGCAGTAGCCGCCGATTCGTGCCATGCCCTCCTTGCCGGTCTCGATCTGCTGCACCAGGCAGCAGGTCGCCCGCTTGCGGCCCTCGAGCACGAGGCCGAGCAGCTTGTCGGAGAGTTCCTCGGTCCAGCCGAAGCGCGCGACGTCGTAGTCGGTGTCGGCGATGCCGCGCGCGGCGCGGAAGGCCGCGAAGAAGGCGTCGGTCCGCGGCGTGCGGGTGTTGGGCATGGTTGCTATCCCGGAGCGGCGGCGCTCCCAATGAAAAGCCCCGCCGGCGCGCGCCGGCGGGGCTTCGCCGATCCGGACCGGATCAGGTGACGGCGATCGGCCCGCCGTTGGAGCCGGTCGCGCCCTTGATCGGCGCCGGCGAGAAGATGTAGGCGAACTGGTACTTCTTGTCGGCGATCAGCCCCTCGAAGTTCAGGTTCTCGTGGTTGAAGATGCCGTTCTTGCAGATCAGCTCGCCGTGCACGGGGAAGGCCAGGTTCTTGTCGGGGTTGGGCACGACCTCGGTCGCCCAGGTGTCGGCGCCGGTCAGGCAGACGCCCTTGTCGACGCACCACTTCGCGACCTCGAGACCGATACCGGGCTCGCCGCCATTGAACTTGTCGTTGTTCTTCATCCACAGCTTGCCCCAGCCCGTGTTGAAGAACACCGCGTCGCCTTCCTTGACGTCCGCCTCCTGCATGCCCTGCTTCTGCAGCGCGGCGCGCAGGTCGGCGAGTTTGATCTCCTCGCCGGCCTCCATCATCTTGCCCTTCACCGCCTCGACGTCGAACAGATGGCCGCGGGTGAAGAACGGCTTCACGTGCTCCACGCCGAGCTTCTTCATGCCATAGGCGCTGGCCATCTCATACTCGGTGACGCCGTTGTAGTAGCGCATGTCGTTCATGTCGCCATTCTTGCCCATCTGGATGCCGATATGGGCCAGGCCGTCGAACTGCGTGCCCGTCTGGCCGATCTCGGTGGCGAGGAACTCGTCATGGTAGATTAGCTTGTTGGCGCCGAACGGACCGCCGGTGGGCGTGCCGGGAATGCGCAGGGTGAAGGCGCGCTCGCCGAATTTCGGCATCGCCGCCTCATACACGCGTCCGATGCGGTAGATCTTGCCGTCCTTGATCAGCTTGGCGGCATCGAGAACCTTGGCCGGGGTGATCCAGTTCGAGGCGCCGGCCTGGTCGTCCTTGCCCCACTTGGGATGCGGCCACCACGGCTTGTCGCTCATCGCCGGCGCCGCCGTCTTCGTCGTCTGCGCCTGCGCCGCCTGCGCGATCAGCGTGCCGGCCACCGCCGCGCCGCCCAGCACGCTGGCGCCGGTGATGAAGCTGCGACGCTCGGGGCTGTCGGGCTCGCCGGCGGCGGCCTTCAACTCGTCCTGCTGCTCCAGGTATTTTGAGTCCATGGTGTTCCTCCGTTGCGGCCCCGCTTGTTCGTCCCCGCGGCGGCTCGACCGGAACCCTCGACCCAGTTGATGGAACAGTCAACGGAACAACTCGTGAAGCCATCGTTTGTTCATCGGGCGCGCCAGTTGTCCGACCCGACGCTTGCCCTCTTGACCGGACCGGCGAAGCGACCGAGCGTGCGCGCATGAGCCTGTTCGATCCCGACCGGTCCGCCCAGCGCATGCCCGTGGCGCTGATCACCGGCTTTCTCGGCAGCGGCAAGACGACCCTGCTGAACAAGGTGCTGCAGGATCCGCGCATGGCGCGCTCGCTGGTGCTGGTCAACGAGTTCGGCGAGGTCGGCCTCGACCATCTCTTCGTGCAGTCGGTCGACGGCGACATGGTGCTGCTGCAATCGGGCTGCGTCTGCTGCACCATCAAGGGCGATCTGGAACGCACCTTGCGCGACATCGCGCGCAAGCGCTTCAACGATCAGCTCGCGCCCTTCGACCGCGTGCTGATCGAGACCACGGGCCTGGCCGACCCGGCGCCGATCGTGGCGCTGCTGCTCAACAATCCCGGCACGGCGCACGACTACCGGCTGGATGCGATCGTCACCACGGTCGACCTGGTCAACGGCGCGAACCAGCTCGACGCGCAGGCGGAAGCGGTCAAGCAGGTCGCCGTCGCCGATCGCCTGCTGCTGACCAAGGGCGACCTCGCCGACGACGCGGCGCGCGGCGCGCTCGACGCGCGCATCGCCGCGCTCAATCCCGGTGCGCGGCGCCACGAGGTCGCGCACGGCTCGATCGATCCGGCGCTGCTGTTCGACGCGGGTCCCTTCGATCCCGCGGGCAAGACGGAGCGGGTACGCGACTGGCTGGCCGCCGAGTCGCACGAGGACGGTCACTCGCATGGGCATGGGCATGGGCATGATCACGAGCACCCTCACGGCCACGCCGATCGCAACCGCCACGATGCGCGGGTCGGCAGCTTCTGCCTGACCTTCGAGGAGCCGCTCGACTGGACCGTGTTCCACCGCTGGCTGTCCGCCGTGCGCGCCAACTGGGCCGACCGTTTGCTGCGGGTGAAGGGCGTGCTCAACGTAGCCGGGGAGAGCCAACCGCTGGTGATCCACGGCGTGCACAACACCTTCCACCCGCCGACGACGCTGGCCGCCTGGCCCGACGAGGATCGCCGCTCGCGCCTCGTCTTCATCACCCGCGACCTGTCGCGCGAGATGGTCGAGGCGAGCTGGCAGCAGATGCGGGAGATGGCGTAGCTCAGGCGTTGAGACGCCAGATGCTGGCGTTGAGGATCGTGGCGAAGCCGACCCAGGCCAGGTAGGGCAGCAGCATCGCCGCGGCGAGCGCGTGATGGCGCCGGAACGCCGCGATCGTGCCGATGATCGCGACCAGCAAGGCAACGATGATCGCCAGCGCCAGGCCGATGCGATGGACGCCGAAGAAGACCGGCGTCCAGGCGGCGTTGAGCGCGAGTTGCGCGAACCACCAGGAGAGCGCGCGGCCTCCTCCCGTCCAGCCGGCACGGCGCCAGACCAGCCAGGCCGACAGCGCGATCAGGACGTAGAGCGTGGTCCAGACCGGCGCGAAGACCCAGTTTGGCGGATTGAAGGACGGCTTGCTGAGGCCGGCGTACCAGACGGGATCGACGGCCGGGCTGAACAGCGCGCCGGCGACCGCGACGACGGCCACCGCCGCCACGAAGACGCCCAGCATCGGCAGGTCTGCGGAAATCGAACGGCTCGCCATCATCCCCCCCGGTTCCTGTCGCGTGTAGTACGCAACGCACGGCGCACTGGTTTGGTGCCGGCGATCGATTATGGTCGCGGCATGATCCGCCGCCTCGCCGTCGTCTCGACCGCCGCATTGCTCGTCGTCGCCCTGGCCGGCCCAGCGCCGGCGCAGACCGACTGGCGCATGACCCTGGGCGTGCTCTACGCCATGTCCTACGCGGTCAAGGCGTGCGGCATCCAGGCTACGCCCGAGGAGCTGCGCCGGCTGGAGCGCCACATCCGCCATGCCGAGGGCAAGGTGGGCATCAGCCGCGCCGAGCTGGCCGATATCCGCCGCAAGGGCGAGGCCGACGCGCGCCAGAACACCCAGCGGATGTGCAGCACCATCGGCCGCGACGCGCCGCGGCTGCTGCGCGAGCTGCCCGACGAGCTCTCGGACTAGCGCGCCTGCGGCTCGACCAGCACGAGCTGATGGCGACCGTCGGCGTCGAGCGTCACCTTGAAGCTGGCCTGCTCGCGCTTCACGCGGCAGGGGCCGGGCTTGAACGGCACCAGCGGATAGAGGAAGGGCGGGCGCGGGCTGCGGTAGGTCTTCGCGATCGCGCCGTCGCGCACGAAGACCACGGTGGCGATGCCCTCGCCGGCCACCGCGTCGTCGGTCGCCGGGATGCCGAGGCACTGGCTGGCCTTGGCGAGATCGCCGTGGCCGGCGATCACCGAGACCTCGTCCCAGTCGAAATCCGTCACCGTGTCGAGGCGCAGCACGCCGTCGCTGGTACGGATCGCCTCGTTGACGCCGCGCCTGAGCTTACCGGGAAAGCCGAAGACGTCGAGCGCCCAGACCACCGCGCCGGCGACCAGCATGCAGCCGATGCCCAGCCGCAGCCAGCGCAAGGCGGTGCTTCCGTTCACTACCTTCCCCTGGAGGGGGACGGTACGCGGCCGCCGCTATCCATCGAGCTGCTTCTTCAGCGCCTCGTTGACTGCCTTGGGGTTGGCCTTGCCGCCGGTCGACTTCATCACCTGGCCGACGAACCAGCCGAACAGCGAGGGCTTCTCGCGGTACTGCGCGACCTTCTCGGGATTGGCGTCGACGATCGCCTTCACCGCCGCGTCGATCGCGCCGGTGTCGGTGACCTGCTTCAGGCCGCGCTCCTCGACCAGCACGGCCGGATCCTTCCCCGTCTCCTCCATGGCGACGAACAGGTCCTTGGCGATGCGGCCGGAGATCGTGCCGTCGCCGATCAGGTCGACCAGCTTGCCCAGCGCCGCCGCGCTCACCGGCGACTCCTCGATGCCCACGCCGCGGCGCTTGAGCATGGCGAACAGATCGCCGGTCACCCAGTTAGCCGCCTGCTTGGCGTCGCGGCCCCTGGCCACCGCCTCGAAGAACGTCGCCGTCTCCTTCTCGGCCACCAGCACGCCGGCGTCGTAGTGCGACAGGCCGAATTCCCTGATGTAGCGCGCCTTGCGCTCGTCGGGCAGCTCGGGCAGCGAGGCCTTGATCTTCTCCACCCAGTCCGGCTGCAGCACCAGCGGCAGCAGGTCGGGATCGGGGAAGTAGCGATAATCCATCGCGTCTTCCTTCGAGCGCATCGAGCGTGTCTCGCCCTTGCCGGCGTCGAACAGGCGCGTCTCCTGATGGATCGTGCCGCCGCCCTCGATGATCTCGATCTGGCGCCGCGCCTCGTACTCGATCGCCTGCTTCACGAAGCGGATCGAGTTGACGTTCTTGATCTCGCAGCGCGTGCCCAGGGGCGCGCCCGGCTTGCGCACCGAGACGTTGACGTCGCAGCGCATGGAGCCTTCCTCCATGTTGCCGTCGCAAGTGCCGAGATAGCGCAGGATCGAGCGCAGCTTGGTCAGGTAGGCCGCCGCCTCCTCCGCGTCGCGCATGTCGGGCTTCGACACGATCTCCATCAGCGCGATGCCCGATCGGTTGAGGTCGACATAGGTCTGCGTCGGATGCTGGTCGTGTAGGCTCTTGCCGGCGTCCTGCTCGAGGTGCAGGCGCTCGATGCCGACGGTGCGCGTGGCGCCGTCCTTGAGATCGAGGATGATCTCGCCCTCGCCGAC
>JBFXAZ010000184.1:0-7203 GCA_050183765.1 Reyranellaceae bacterium
CCTGCAACCACTGTGAAGACCTCAACAGCATGTCAGCCAACTCGGACTGCTGTACTGTCTTCGATGTCCCCGAACGGGTGTCCTCGATGTCTCCCCTCCAAACACCCCGGAGGGGGAAGGTGGCGCGGAGCGACGGATGGGGGATGCCTCAACGCGTCCGGTATCCGTCTTCGACATCCCCCTTCCGCCCTTCAGGCACCTTCCCCCTTCAGGGGGAAGGCGGCGTCGGCGATCAGTTGCGGCTGGGGCCGCGCCGTCGGCCGCCGCGCTGCTCCGCGGCTTCGAGCTCGGCACGCACGGCGATCACGTCGCGCGACTGCGGGTCGAGCTTTTCGGCCTCGACGACGGCACGTTCGGCATCGTCGAGATCGTGGCGCGCGATCAGCGCCCGCGCCTGCGCGACCAGCGCGCGCACGCGCATCTCGACCTGAGGATTGGGCGGCTTGGCATCGGGCTTTGCATCGGCCGGCTTGGTCTGCGGCGGCTTGGCGGGCGCCGGCGGCTTCGCGTCGGCGGGCTTGGAGGGCGGCGCCGGCGGCGGCGCGGCCGGCGGCTTGGCGGCGGCGTCGCGGCGCGCCTCCGCGAGGCGCCGGGCGAGGGCATCCCAGCCCTGGTGGCGCGGATGGCCGCGCCGGCCCTCGGCCAGCAGGCGGTCGGCGTCGGCGAACTGCCGGCGGGCGATGGCCGCGTCGATCGAGGCGGTGATGGCGCGGATCTCGGCCTCGGTGCGCCGCTGATCGGAACGCCGGCGCTCGATGTCGGCGCGCACCACGGCGGCCTCCGGCAGGTCGGGCACGAGCTTGTTGGCCTCGTTCAGCAGGGCGGTGGCGCGATCGTAGTCGCCCCTGCCGGCGGCCTGACGCGCCTGGTTCACCAGGTTCATCGCGCGCTCGCGCCGTTCGCGGTGCTCGCGCACCTGTCGGTCGTCGCCGGCGCGCGCCGCGGCCAGCCGGCGGCGCTGCTCGGCCCAGTCGGGCCGGTTGGGGTAGCGCCGGGCGCCGTCGTCGAGCAGCCGGTTGGCCTCGTCGAAGCGGTGGCCGAGGATCGCGGCCTCGAACGCCGCCATCAGCAGTCGGAACTGCTCGTTCTGCACCTCGGCGCGCGCGCGTGCCCGGCCGAGATCGGCGCGCAGCTGGTTGGCTTCGGGCAGGCCGGGCGTGAGCTGGTCGGCGAGTGCGAGCTGGCGCTCGGCGGCGCCGAAATCGCCGCGGTCCATGGCGCGGCGACCCTCGGTCACCGCCGTCTTCGCGCGCTGCAGGCGGTTCAACCAGTCGGCCTGCTGGCGGATCTGGTTGAGCTTGTCGACATCGGCGCGGAACTGCGGATCGTTGGGGAAGCGGCGCAGCGCGTCCTTGATCAGATCCTCGGCCTCCCACAGCGCGTGGGTCGCGAACGCGCGCTCGATGGCGGCCTCGAACTGGTAACGCTCGCGATAACGCTGGCCACGCTCGGCGCGCATCCGGGCGATCTCGGTTCGCGCGCGCGCGATGTCGGCGAGGCCCGGCGAGGCGCGATCGGCCTCCTGCAGCAGCCGCTCGGCGCCGGCGAAATCGCCGAAATTCGCCTGGCGGCGTGCCTCGACGATCAGCTGGCGCGCTTCCTCCATCTTCGCCGCGCGCGCCTGGTTGGCCTTGATGTTGGCCAGCCGCTGCTGGAACGGCCGCCAGGTCGCCATCGCATTGGGAAAGCGTCTGACGGCGTCGGCGATCAGCGGCTCGGCGCGCGGCACGTCGTCGGCCAGCAGCGCCTGGTTGATCGCCGCGGCCAGCGCGCGCTGATCGGCTTCCGTGTTGGTGACCGTCGGCGCCGGCGGCTGCGGCGCACCGGCCTTCGGGAAGTCGCGGAAGCTCACCTGCGTGCTTTCGCAATCGAGCCGGTCGTCGACGTCGATCTCGCCCTGCGCGCAGGCGAGCACCGTGCCGGCGCGGTCGCGCAGGAAGACGCGATCGCGGCCATCCTGCCGGGCGACGCCCATGAAGACGAGCCGGCGATCGCTGTCGCGCGTGACCGGCAGCTCGGCGCAGCCCGATTCGGCGCACCACAGGATCTGCGCCCGGCCGTCGCGCTCGTCGAGCGTGCGCAGGATCGCGGCGCGCGACGAGACGCGGTCGCCCTGACGAACGATGAAGCTGCCGAGGAAGCTGGCGGGGCCGGTGCGGTCGTCGAGCTTGGCGCAGCGATCGTCCGCGCAGGCGAGGATCACGGTGCGTCCCTTGTCGTGATCGGCATGCTGGAACGAGAGATGGTAGCGGCGGTCGGCGAAGCCCAGCGGCTCGATGGTCGCCTTCGGCAGTTCCTTGTCCTGCACGCCCTCGACGTGGACCTGCTTGCAGAACGAATCGGCGGCGCAGACCCATGGCACGCCCTCGATGCGGAAGACGTGGATCGCCGGATCGCGGTTGAACATGAGCGGCGCATAGCCGGACGGCGGGAAATCCTGCGCCACGGCCGGCGCCGCGACGGCGACTCCCAGCAAGGCGGTCAAGGCGAGGGGACGGGCGATCGCGCGCATGTCGGCTTCTCCGGGTACGACTTGTGACGCTGGGTGCTCGGATGGGGCCGCAGGCGGGCCGTACGCGTCAACGCCGATCGTCCGAGCGGGGTTCCGAACGAAAAGCGGCGCCGGATCGCACCGGCGCCGCATGCGCCCACGATCCGGACAGGATTGCTACTTCTTCTTCTCGACGTTCCAGAACACGGTGACCGGCGAGACCATGTTGCCGGAGACGTACTTGGCGCGCGCGATCGGCGCGTACCACTGGCCGAGGAAGATGTGCGTCGGCTGCTCGGCGGCGCGCAGCTGGATCGCCTCGGCGATCGCCTTCTGCTTCGCCGGGTCGACCTCGCTCACGAACTTCGCGCGCAGCGCCTCCATCTCCGGGTCGCAGGCCCAGCCGAACCACGCCTTGTCGCAGGAGGCGTTGATGTAGGCGTGCGTCGCCGGGTTGACGATGTCGACGGCCGCCGACGAGGTGAGGAAGGCGTTCCAGCCGCCCTGCGCCGGCGGATCCTTCTTGGCGCGCCGCGCCACGAGGCTCGACCAGTCCATCGACTGCATGTCGACCTTCATGCCGGCGCGCTCCATCAGCGCCTTCGCCACCGGCGCGAGATTGGTCAGCACGTAGAGGTCGGTGGAATGCATCAGCACGACCGGCGTGCCGTCATAGCCGGCCTCCTTGAGCAGCGCCTTGGCCTTGGCGAAGTTCGACTCGAGCTTGTCGTCCCAGCCCTTGGTCGAGGCGAAGGGCGTGTCGCACATGAAGAACGCCTTGCAGACCTTGTAGTACTTCGGATCGCCGATCACGGCGTCGAGGAAGTCCTTCTGGTTGAAGGCGTAGAGCATCGCCTGGCGGATCTTGGGATTGTCGAACGGCGGATACTTCTGATTGAAGCGGAAGATGTACTGGTTGCCCCACGGATTGGTGGTGACCAGATCGACCTTGCCGCTCTTCGTCATCAGCGGCAGCAGGTCGTGCTGCGGCGACTCGATCATGTCGATCTCGCCGTTGACCAGGGCGTTGACCGCGGTCTGCTGGTCCGACATCGCCACCCATTCGACGCGATCGACCTTGGCGATCTTGCCGCCGGCCATTCCCGAGGCCGGCTCGCTGCGCGGCTTGTACTTGGGGTTCTTGACGTAGACCGTGCGGTCGCCGGGCTTCCACTGGTCCTTCACGAAGATGAAGGGCCCCGAGCCGGTCGTGTCGGTGATCTGCTTGAACGGATCGGTCTTGGCCACGCGCTCCGGCATGACGAAGATCGGACCCGAGGGCTTGGACACCGCCAGCATCAGGAGGCTGGTGGGCTCCTTTAGGTCGACGCGGAACGTCCTGGCGTCGACTACGGCGACGTCCTTTACCTTGGGCATCAGCAGCTGGCCCACCGGATCGCGCACCGACCAGCGCTTGAACGAGGCCACCACGTCCGTCGCCGTCACCGGCGCGCCATCGTGGAACTCGAGGCCCTCGCGCAGGGTGAAGGCATAGGACAGGTTGTCCGGCGCCACCTCCCACTTGTCGACCATCTGCGGCTGGATCTGCAGCTTCTCGTCGAGCGCGAACAGCGTGTCGTAAATCATGTAGCCGTGGTTGCGCACGATGTAGGCCGTGGTCCACACCGGATCGAGGATCTTGACATCCGAATGCATGACCACGCGGAACGTCGTTTGCGCCTGCGCCCACGATGCGCCGAACGTCACGAGGCCCGCGGACAGCGCGATCGCCGCGCGCCGCGTCCACTTCCTCAACGAAGATGCCATGGCTACCACTCCCGTCATTGTACCCCGGGCAAATCCTGGGCCTCGGGTACGGCGGCGGCAAGCGGCTTCGGGGATTTCGCTGGTGGCGTTCCCTGCTAGACTCGCGCGCGACACCTTCAGGAGGATCGCCGCCATGACCATCGCCACCATCCTGACGCCGCGCGTCATCGTCATCGGCGGCGGTGCCGTGGCGCAGGTGGGCGACACCCTGAAGCAGGTCGGCGGCACGCGCCCGCTGGTGGTCACCGACAAGTTCATGGTCAAGAGCGGCAAGCTCGCCGTCTGCACCGATGCGCTCGGCAAGGCCGGCATCGCCTTCGACGTGTTTTCCGACACGGTCGAGGATCCCACCACCGACGTGATCGAGGCCGGTGTGGCGGCGCTGAAGGCCGGCGGCTACGACAGCCTGGTGGCCTTCGGCGGCGGTTCCCCCATCGATACAGCGAAGGCGATGAGCGTGCTGGCCGCCAATGGCGGCAAGATGCGCCAGTACAAGGTGCCCAACCCGATTCCGAAGCAGGGCCTGCCGCTGGTGGCGATCCCGACCACGGCCGGCACCGGCTCGGAGGTGACGCGCTTCACGGTGATCACCGACACCGAGACCGACGAGAAGATGCTGATCGCCGGCGTGCCCTGCATGGCCGCCGCCGCGATTGTCGACTACGAGCTGACCCTGACCAAGCCGTACCGGCTCACCGCCGACACCGGCATCGATTCGCTGACCCACGCCATCGAGGCCTATGTCAGCAAGCGCGCCAGCCCGCACGCCGACAGCCTGGCGAAATCGGCGATGCGGCTGATCCACGACAACATCCGCACCGTCTGTGACCAGCCCGACAACCGAGCGGCGCGCGAGAAGATGATGCTGGCCGCGACCCAGGCCGGCATGGCGTTCTCGAACTCCTCGGTGGCGCTGGTGCATGGCATGAGCCGGCCGATCGGGGCCTTCTTCCACGTGCCGCACGGCCTGTCGAACGCCATGCTGCTGCCGGCGATCACCGCCTTCTCGGCCAACGCCGCGCTCGACCGCTACGCCGATTGCGCCCGTGCCATGGGCGTCGCCGGCGACGAGGTGTCCGACCAGACGGCGGTGGCGATGCTGCTGGACTCGCTCACGAAGCTGAACGCCGACCTCAAGGTGCCGACGCCCAAGGCCTACGGAATCGACGAATCGAAATACGTCTCGCTGATGCCGACCATGGCCGAACAGGCGCTGGCCTCAGGCTCGCCCAACAACAACCCGCGCGTGCCGACGAAGGACGAGATCGTCGAGCTGTACAAGAAGGTGTGGGCGTAGGCTGCTATGCGGACGCGCGGTCCTCGGCATCGATCAGGCAATCGGCCGGGATGTTCCATTCGCGGCTGAGCTTGCGGATCATTGCCAGCGTCAGCGGGCGATTGCGGTTCAGCACTTCCGACGCACGCGAGCGCGACCCGAGCAGGCGCGCGAGATCGCCCTGGGTATAGCCTGCGGTTTCCATGCGATAGAGGATGGCGTCGACTGGCGACGGCGGGTCGATCGGCCAGCGCTTGCGCTCGTATGCCTCGATCAGGGTCGCGAGCACGTCGAAGCGGTCGGCCTCGGGCGTGCCCTTGCGCGGCGGGCGATCGAAATACTTCTCGATCGCGCGCAGCGCCGCGTCGTAGTCAGCCTCCGTCCGGATCGGCTTGATCTTCATCGCACGGTCTCCGCGTCGGGCGGAGTGTACTATGCTGCGGTGTTCTCCGGCTGCACTTGCAGGCCGTCGGAGGGCAGGCCGTCGGAGGATCGCGTGCGATCAGGCCAAGACCACCGGCGGGTCGAAGGCGAAGCCGGCGTTGGCGATCAGCGTGCGCACGATGATCTCGGCGCTCTCCAGCGTCTCGCCGACCGTGCGGCCGATTGCGACGAGGCTCGGCATGTCGGCGCTGGCGCCGAGATCAGTTGCCTCGAGCTGCGGTTCGAGCCGAGGCCTGACGATGCGGTCCATGGGAGATCTCCCGGACGCAGGGGATGGGATCAGTGGAGGCGGCGGGCGGCCGCGAGTTCGCTCCAGGTCTTGTCGGCGTCGAGCAGGCCGGCGGGCGGCGCGGCGCGGTCGAGGTCCTGGTAGCGGAAGGTGCCGCAGCTGTCTTCGGGCATGCCCTGGCGGGCGGTGAAGAGCTCGACGCTGTCGGACTTGGTGACGGCAAGCAGGATGCCGGGTTCGTACCACAGGCCATCGCAGCGGGCGAGATGGCCGGGTTTCAGGAAGAACGTCTTGCACATGGTGGTGCCACCCCTCATGTCGGTTTCGCCGGTGTGCAGCCCTGGGTTGTTCCCGCAGCCGCACTGAAGCTGCATCAACTTCTACGGCGCACCGGCGCGATTGTCGCGCAGGCAATGAACCAAATTGGATGAACCGCGCAGGGGCGGCGGTTTCCGCCCCGCGATGGTCGCTCCCCGGCCCTACGTGTCGCCGGCCGAGACGCTGTGCACAAGCTCGAATGTCTCGCCGACATGCGCGTACGCGCGTGGATGGCGAATCTCGGCGAAGAAGGACGCATTCTCCCTGCTCGCGGCGCGCGCGGCGTCGACGTCGGCGAAAAAGGCGATGATCGCCGCATCGATTTGCGCGTCCGCCCCGCCGCGCAGTTCCTGTTCCGTCGTGCGCGCCTGCCCCACCGCCGGTTGGCCGTGCAGCAGGTCCAGGCGAAGCGGACCATGCCTCTCGACAATCTCGAACGTCTCCTCGTAGGCGTCGCGGAACGCCAGCGCCACCGGGCCGATACCCGAACCGATCCGCCGCTCCACCGCGCAGGCGGTGCGGCAGGTGTCGCGGAAGCACGGCAGGATGGCCCGGCTGCGCGGCGTCGGATCGCGCAGGCGCGCGTAGTAGGCGGGGCTGTCGAAGGCCGCCAGGGTGTCGGCGTCGTAGAGCAGCAGGTACTGCGTCGGGCGCTCGATGCCGCGAAAACGACAGCCG
>JBFXAZ010000185.1:0-7201 GCA_050183765.1 Reyranellaceae bacterium
CGCGACCTCCGGCTGCGGCGGCACGGCCGTCGGAGCCGCAACCTCGGCCGGCGCGATCACCGGTGGCAGCTCATCCTGTGGCGGTGCCGCCGTCTCGGCCGCCGGCGCGGCTGCCGCCGGTCGCGTGGCCAGCTCGGTGCGCAGATCCCTGATCTGGCCCTGCAGCGCCTCGATCGCGCGCCGCTGCTCGCCGCTGCGCAGGAAGGCGATCAGCGCCAGCACCGGCGTGCCGAGCGCCACCGCGCCGACGACCAGGATGAGAAGGATCCAGAAGCCGTCCATCAGCCTTCTCCCCGCGAAGGCGGGGAGAAGGTGCCGAGCGCAGCGAGGCGGATGAGGGGCTTCTCGCCCAACACCACCGACTTGTCTCGTTGCCGCACCGTGAAGCCCCTCATCCGCCCTTCGGGCACCTTCTCCCCGCCTTCGCGGGGAGAAGGCAAAGACATCCTATTGCGCCGCGACGCGCAGGGCGCTGTCGAAAGCCGCGCGGTTGTCGCGTGCGACCTGGCCGCGCTTGACGACCAAGCGGTGGTTCTCCTTGCGCGCCACCATGCGGATGTCACTCAGCGGATCGCCTGACGTGACCACGAGGTCGGCGACGTTACCGTCCTTCAGCCGGCCGTGATCGGCAAGCCGCATCAGATCGGCGGCGCTCGCCGTGGCGAAGAAGATCGAGTCGCGCGGGCTGATGCCGATGTCGCACATGAACTCGAGCTCCAGGGCGTTGTCGCCGTGGCGGTTGTAGGGCGTGCCCGCGTCGGTGCCCATGGCGATCTTGCAGCCGGCCTCGTAGTACATCTTGATCGACTGCACATGGCGCTCGGCCATGCGCCGCGACTTCTCGATCACATAGGGCGGAATGCTCGCGTCGCCGGCATCGGCGCCGCGCAGGATGTGCACCAGCGCCGCCAGGGTGGGCACCAGCCAGGTGCCGCGCATGCGCATCTCGCCGATCGCCTCGTCGGTCATGAAGATGCCGTGCTCGATCGAGGTCACGCCGCCGCGCACGGCGTTGAGGATGCCCTCGGTGCCCTGCGCATGGCTCGCCGTGGTCTTGTGGAAGCGCGTCGCCTCGGCGATGCCGGCGCTGATCTCGGCGAGGCTGTAGTGCGCGTCCTCGGGATTGACGCCCGGCGTCATGACGCCGCCGGTGGCCATGATCTTCACCAGGTCGGAGCCGGCATGGATCTGCTCGCGCACGGCACGGACCACGTCGTCGACGCCGTCGGCGATACGGCCATTGCGGTTGCCGTGGCCGCCGGTCATGCAGATCAGGCGGCCGGCGCAGCGCATGGTCGGGCCGAGGAACTTGCCGGCGTTGTAGGCGTCGCGCATCGCGAACTCGATGTAGTCCTTGCCGCCGCAATCGCGCACGGCGGTGATGCCGCCCTCCAGCGTCGCACGCATGAATTCCATGCCACGCACGGCGAGTTGTGCCGCCGTCATGCGGTCCTGCACCAGGCCGGGATTGCCCTCGGCGCCCATCAGGGAGTGGATGTGGCAGTCGATCAGGCCGGGCACCACCGTGCCGCGCGCGGTGTCGACGCGCGGGCCGCTGTAGCCGGCGAACTCGCCCGCCGGCGCGATGCGCTTGATGCGCCCGGCCTCTTCCAGCAGGCCATGGTTGTCGAGGGAACGCTCGCCGTCGAACAGGCGGCCGCCGATGTAAAGCGTGGACATGGGTACTCCGGAACCTGGAAACGCGGTCGGCGCGCATACTGTCACATGGGACCGCCGGCGTCTCGCCGGTCGCCGTCCCTTCCCCCGGAGGGGGAAGAGAAGGCACTTCGGCTTGCGATAGCTCAGGTCTTGCGCTCGCCCGAAGCCGCCCGGAGCTTCTCGATGTGCTCGCGCAGGCCCTCGATGTGCGGGTTGAACTTCAGCGCCTCTTCATAGGCCTTCACCGCGTCCGCCGGCCGGTTGAGCTCGGCCATGATCATGCCCAGCCCCGACCAGGCGCCGAAATGGCGCGGCTCGAGCGCCACGGTGCGCTGGATATCGGCCACCGAGGCGGCCATGTCGCCGCGCAGGAAATGGACCGTGGCCCGCTTGTTCCACGCCTCGGCGAAATCCGGCGCTTTGTCGATGAGCTGGCTGAAGGTCTCGACCGCGTCGTCGAGCCGGTTGGCCGCCATCTGCATGATGCCCTGGCGCATCAGCGCGTCGAGCTCGGATGTGTCGGCCTTGATCCAGGTCTCCCAGATCGCCTGCTGCAGCGCCGCCGCCGCCACCGGATCGTCGATCGTGGCCAGGCGCTGGAACAGACCGTCGAGCGCCGGATCCTTCTGCGTCGCCATCGCCGCCTCCGCGCTCATCAGGAACACCGCCAGAAGCAGCGCGAGCCATCGTGGCCTGGGCATCATCGCCTCCATCGCGGGCGATGGAGTGTAGCATGCTTGGCTATTGCAGGCCGTAGGCCGCGATGCGTTTCTCAATACCGGCATCCATCGCCTTGGCAGCCGCAATGTCGGCAGCACCGCCGACAGCATCGCCGCTACGTTGCCGTGCGAGACCGCGACCATAGAGGGCAATCGGCTCATTCGCCTTGACCCCCAGTGCCACGTTGAAGTCCGAAGTTGCCGCGTCAAATCGGCCGGCCAGCAGATGCGCGAGGCCTCGCAGTTCAAACGCGAAGGGCGCCATATACCGAGGCGGACCACTCCGAATCAATCGGTCCAGGTCGGCGATGGCAAGGTCCCGCTGCCCACCCTTCAACAGAATCTCGGCACGCATCAAAAGCGCGTTCGGCTGATCAGCCCATATCGCGAGCGCTCTCTGGCAATACGTCATAGCCTCGACAATCGCGCCCGACTTCCCAAGCATGCCGCAGCTGCGAGCGAGCATGTTCGGGTTTGTTGCGAACCCTTTTTCCGACTGACCCAATTGAGCGTACGCATCGTGGCGCTCATCATAGGCGTTCCGGAGGGACGGATCGAGGCGAAGCGCCACGTCGAAATCCTTGATCGCTACTTCGTACGATCCCTGGGCCTTTCGAGCCATGCCGCGGCCAAAGAAGGCGGACGCATTGGCGGAGTCCAGACGAATTGCAGCATCAAAGTCGTCGATGGCGGACTCGTACCTGCGACCATCGGCGTGGACCCATCCACGCGCCGCGTATGCATCTGCAAACCATGGGTTGAGCCGGATCGCTTCGCTCTGGTCGGCGATTGCCTTCTCCGCTGCCGTCGCACGATGTGCAAGACCGCGGTAGAAGAATGCGATGGCTCGATCCTGCTCCCCCTCGCTACGAGACTCGATCAACGTAGTGCAAGCAGCGATCTGAGTGCGCTCGTCTCTGACCCATCCATCATGGCAACGGCGCAGTAGCCCGACCCGGTTCTGCGCCAAGGCGTCGCCCACTGACAGCAGAAGCGCAAGAGCAGCGATGGCCGCACACCACCTCATCGCAAACCATAGTCGCCCAGCCGCGTGTCGATGCGGCCGTCGAGTTCCTTCGCCGCGGCGATGTCGGCGGCGCCGCCTCCCTCGTCGCCCTTGCGCTGGCGGGCAAGCCCGCGGCCGTAGAGCGTCAGCGCGTCGTAGCGCTGCCGGCTGAGCGCGGCGTTGAAATCGGCGATCGCCGCGTCGAGCTGGCCGGTGCGCAGCAGCGCCATACCGCGGTCGCGGCGCACGTCGGGCTTGTCGGGCTCGACCTTGAGCGCGAGGTCGAAATCGGCGATGGCGGCGTCGAGGCGGTCGGCGTCGAGATGCAGGACGGCACGCAGCCTTGCGGCGAGCGCGAAATGCGGCTGCAGGCGCAGTGCCTCGTCGCACAGCGGCAGCGCCTCCGCGGTGCGCTTGGCGCGCATCGCGTCGAGGCAGGCATGGGCCCAATGGTTGGGATCGATGCGCCTTCCGGCCTCGCGGTCGAGTCGGCCACGCTCCTCCTCGCCCAGCGCTTCGTGCGCCTTGGCGCGCTCGTACCAGGCCTTGGCAAAGGTGGCATCGAGGCGGATCGCCTCGCCGAAGCTCTCGATCGCCGGCTCGTGGCGCTTCATCCAGGTCAGCAGGATGCCGCGCAGGTAATGCAGCTGCGGGTTGGATGGATCGAGCGCGACCATCGCGTCGTAGTCGGCGATGGCGCGCGCGTGATCGTCCTTGCCGAACCACGCCTGCCCGCGCCAGCGCCAGGCGTCGGTGAACCAGGGATTGATGCGCAAGGTCTCGGACAGATCGGCGATCGCCCGGTCGTCATCGCCCTTCCAGTGCCAGGCGACGCCGCGATTGTAGAAGACGAGCGCGCGGCCCTGCTCGTTCTCGCCGCCCCGCTCGATCAGCCGCGTGCAGCCGTCGATCGATTCCTGCAGGCTCGAGCCGTCGACGCCCTCGCAGCGTTGCCAGAGCCGGGCACGATCCTCCGCCCGCGCCGGGGACATCCCGAGCGCCAGCAGCAAGGCCATGGCCCAAACGCCTGATCTCATCGCCGCCCCACGCAAACGATGCCTTACGCCAAACGAAACCGGCCCTCGAATGTCGCAGGAATCGGACCGCCCGTCACCCAGTCCAGCAGTTCCACCGTATGCGCGATGGGCAGGGTGCCGCCCGAGCCGATCTGGCCGATGCAGCCGAAATTGCCCGCCGCGACCGCGTCGGGCCGCACGCTTTCAATGTTCGCCAGCTTGCGTTCGCGCAGCCGGCGCGACAGGGCCGGTTGCAGCACCTGGTAGGTGCCGGCCCAGCCGCAGCACAGATGGCCCTCGGGCACGTCCTTGACCACGAAGCCCGCGGCGCGCAAGAGCGCCTTGGGCGGCTCGGTGAGCTTCTGGCCGTGCTGCATCGAGCAGGCGGCGTGATAGGCGATCACGACGGGCGAGCCGTCCGCGCGCACCGGCTTGCCCACCGGCCGCAGGGCGTCGGGCGCCAGCACCTCGCTGACGTCGCGCGCCAGCTTCGCCACCATCTCCGCACCGCCGTGCCATTGCGGGTCATCGGCCAGCAGGTGGCCGTAATCCTTGAGCGTCGTGCCGCAGCCCGAGGCGTTGGCGATGATGGCGTCGAGCGGGCCGTCGAGCTCGTCGATCCAGGCCGCGATGTTCGCCCGCGCCAGATCGCGCGCCGCCTCGCGCTGGCCGGTGTGCAGCACCGAGGAGCCGCAGCAGCCCGAGCCCTCGGCGATCACCACCTCGATGCCGTGGCGCGTCAGCAGGCGCACCGTGGCCTCGTTGACTTCGGGTGCCAGCACCTGCTGGCCGCAGCCGTTCATCAGCGCGACGCGCTTCGTCCGCTCGCCCCGCGCCGCGAAGGTCTGCGGCCGGTCGACCGGCGAGGGCGGCGACAGGCGCGCCGGCACCGCCTCGAGCATGGCGCGCAGGCGCCGCCCGAACGTCGCGCCGCCGGGATCGGGCGAAGTCGCGGGCAAGAGCGCGGCGAACGGCTTCGCGACCCGACCCAGCACCATGGCCCAGCGGAACAGCCCCGGATTGGGCATCAGGCGATTGAGCACGCCGCGCAGCAGCCGGTCGCCGAGGGGCCGCTTGTACGTCTCTTCGATATGCGTGCGCGCATGATCGACGAGGTGCATGTAGTTCACGCCCGAGGGGCAGGTCGTCATGCAGGCGAGGCACGACAGGCAACGGTCGATGTGGCGCGCGACGATCTCGCTGGCCGGCGCATCGCGCTCCAGCATGTCCTTGACCAGGTAGATGCGCCCGCGCGGGGAATCGCGCTCGTCGCCCAGGGTGACGAAGGTCGGGCAGGTCGCGGTGCAGAAGCCGCAATGCACGCACTTGCGCAGGATCGTGTTGCTGCGATCGATGTCGGGATCGGCGAGCTGGGCCGGGGTGAAATTGGTCTGCATCGTCAGTAGCCGGCGAAGACCGAGCGCGGATCGAAGCTCTCCTTCACCCGGCGCGACAGCGCGGCGAGCGCGTCGGGCTGCGGATGGAAGACCGGCATCGAGGCGCGCACGGATTGCGGTGCGCGGATCAAGGTGGCGTGGCCGCCCGTGCGGCGCAGCGCGTCGCGCACGATGTCGGCATTGGCCTCGCGCGTCGTCAGCCAGATCATGCCGCCGGACCAATCGTACTGCGCGCGCGCGTCGGGCAGGCGGGCGCGGACCGCCGCGACCACCGTGGCGCCGTCGCTCGGCGGGCAGGAGAGCTTCCACAGCAGACGGTCGGCGTCGTTCGCCAGCGGCCTGGCGTCGCGCAGCTCGGTCCAGAACAGGCGCGAGCGCATCGAGTGCAGCTCCTCCATCTGCGGCGCCACGCCGGCGAACTGCTCGCGCAGCGCCGTCATGCGCGCCTCGGTCGAGGGTGCCACGCCTTCGATGCGCAGGGCGGTGATCGCGCCGCCCTGACTGGTCACCAGGTCGATGCCGCTCTTCGCCGCGACCTCGGCCGGCAGGTGCGCGGCGCCGCTGACCTCGTTGGGGCTGCCCATCGCCGCGCACATCGCGCGCACGGCGGTGGCGTCGTCGAGACCGACCAGCAGCAGTGTGCGCAGCTTCTCGGCGGCCGGCACGACCTTGACCGTGATCTCGTGCAGCGCCGCGAGCGTGCCGCGCGAGCCGGCGAGCAGCTTGGACAGGTCGTAGCCGGTGACGTTCTTGACCACGCGGCCGCCCGACTTGAACAGCTCGCCGCGGCCGTTGACGCCCTGGAAGCCCAGGAAGTGATCGCGCGCCGCGCCGTGGCTGATGCGCCGCGGGCCGGCGAGGTTGCACATCAGCGCGCCGGCCAGGGTGCCCTCGCCCGCTTCGCCGCCCAGCATGGCGCCGAGATCCGGCGGCTCGAAGGCCAGCATCTGCTTGCGCTGCGCCAGCAGCGCCTCGACCTCGCGGATCGGCGTGCCGGCCTTCACGGTGATCACCAGCTCCTCTGGCTGGTAATCGACGACGCCGGCGATGCCGGCCAGCGACAGGATGTGGTCGGCCTTCACGGGCGGCCCGTACGCGCGCTTGCTGCCGCGGCCCTCGATGGCGAGACTCACGCCATCGTTCAACGCCCACTCGACCGCCGCGCGCAGCTCCTCGGGTGTGCGGGGCTGGAGGGTCGAGGTCGTCATCTTCCCCCGCAGTGCAAGGCGATCGCATACGCCCTTCTTTCCTTCTCCCCGCGAAGGCGGGGAGAAGGTGCCCGAAGGGCGGATGAGGGGCTTCGCGGCGCGTCGACAGCCATGACCCCAGTCGTTGCGCGAGGAAGCCCCTCATCCGCCTCGCTGGCGCTCGGCACCTTCTCCCCGCCTGCGCGGGGAGAAGGGA
>JBFXAZ010000186.1:0-7200 GCA_050183765.1 Reyranellaceae bacterium
CGGCGAAGTCGCTGCCCGCCCAGGGCTCGGTCAGGCCGGGCGAGCCGATCAGCTCACCCTTGAGCATGCGCGGCAGCAGGCGCTCGACCATGGACGGATGGGCGTCGCGCGCGAAGCGGGCCATCGAGTTGTGCACGTTGACCAGCGAGAAGGCGAAGGCGAAGTCGTGGCGCGCCACCTCCTCGCAGACCCGCATCTTGCAGGAGAACGACAGCGCCTCGCCGCCGAAGCGCTTCTCCAGCTCGATCAGGTGCAGGCCCTCGGCGCACGCTTGCCGGATCGCGTCGGTGGGATGCTTGCGTTCGTATTCCCACCGCTTGGCGTTGGGCGCCACCACACGCTCGGCGAAGGATCGGGCCTTGGCGATCATCGCGCGCTCGGGCTCGGTCAGGGCGGCGTCGAATTCTTCGGTCAGGGTCATGCGGCGGACGCTAGCAGTGGCGCGCGCGACGCGGCAAGGTAAGCCCCGCGCGGTACCGGGGAGGCACTCGATGCGCGGAACGCTGTGGGCATTGCTGCTGCTGCCAGCGCTCGCGGGCGGCGCCGCGGCGCAGGGCCTGGGCCCGCAGGGCGGCGAGATCGGCGCCGATCGCGAGCAGGTCTGGAGGATCCCCAGCGCCGATGCCAGGCGGCCGATGCTGACGACCCTGTTCCGGCCGCCGGGCGAGCAGCCGCGGCCGCTCGTCGTGATCAACCACGGCTCTCCGGTCAGCGGACGCGAGCAGATGCCTCGCCAGCGCTACGCTACCGCCTCGTCGTGGTTCGTGAAGCAGGGCTATGTCGTGGTCGTGCCTTTGCGCCGCGGCTATGGCGAGACCGGCGGCCGCTGGAACGAGAGCTACGGCCGCTGCGACGTCGGCGACTACTACGGCGCGGGCATCGAGGCGGCGAAGGATGTGAACGCCGCGGTCCAGTTCATGCGCCGGCAGCCCTTCGTGCGCCCGGACCGGACGTTGATCGTCGGGCAGTCTGCCGGCGGCTGGGCGACGGTGGCATATTCGGCGGCCAATCCGGCAGGCGTGCCCGCGATGGTGAATTTCGCCGGCGGTCGCGGCGGGCGGAACCAGAACATTCCCAACAACAACTGCGCGCCGCATAAGCTCATCGAGGCCGCGGGAACGTTCGGCCGCACCGCGCGCGTGCCCACCCTATGGATCTATACGCAGAATGATTCGTTCTTCGATCCCCAGCTCAGCCGCGGCATGGCCGATGCCTACAAGGCCGCGGGCGGCAATGCCGACTATCGCCTGTTGCCGGCCTTCGGCAAGGATGGCCACGGTCTGTTTGCCGCCGCCGGCGGCCCTGCGGCATGGTCGCCGCTGGTGCAGCGCTTTATTGCCCCCTACCGTTGATCTGCACCGTCTGGCGGCATGATGCCCAAGAAGTCGCCAGAAACGCGATTGCAGCGTGGCGACGGTGGGGCCGAAATACGCTTCGCGCGCCGCACCGACGGCGTGACGGCGCTGGCGCATTTGTGGCAGTCCGATCCCTGCCGCGTGCTGTTCCCGCGGCCCGAAGCCGACGAGCCGACTCAGGCGGTGATCGTTACCACGTCCGGCGGGTTGACCGACGGCGATCGCGTGCGCCTGGCCGTCGAGGTCGACGGCGGCATCGCGACAGTGACGACGCAGGCGGCGGAGAAGATCTATCGCGCGGCGCGCGCGGCCGAGCAGCCGGCGCGGATCGAAAGCACCCTGCGCGTCGGGGCGGGCGCGACGCTGGAGTGGCTGCCGCAGGAGACCATCGTGTTCGACGGCGCGCGGCTGCGGCGGCGGGTCGAGGCCGATCTCGCCGACGATGCGCGGCTGCTGGCCTGCGAAATGGTCGTGTTGGGCCGCAGCGCGAGCGGCGAGCAGTTCCAGCGCGGCGCCGTCCATGACGGCTGGCGGCTGCGGCGGGCCGGCAAGCTGGTATGGGCCGACGCGCTGGCGCTCGATGGCGCACCGCCCGCTGTCGCGGGATTTGCCGGCGCGACGGCGCTGGCGACCGGCATTTTCGTCGCGCCGGAGGCGGCGCGCTGGTTGGAGGCAGGCCGCGAAGTCGTCGAGCCGTGCGCGGCGCGGGCCGGCGTGACGGTGGTCAACGGCGTGCTGCTGGCGCGTTTCCTGGGCGAGCCGCTGGCGGTGCGGCGCGGCCTGATGGACTGGCTGGCCTTCATGCGGCAGGAGGCGCTGGGCGGGCCTCGCCGGTTGCCGCGCGTATGGCATGTGTGATGCACTGATCCGGGCGATGAGGCTGGGGAGGGGTCGTGAACCTGACACCGCGCGAGAAGGACAAGCTGCTCGTGGCGATGGCCGCGATCGTCGCCCGCCGCCGCCTCGAGCGCGGCGTGAAGCTCAATCATCCCGAGGCAGTGGCGCTGATCACCGACTACGTGGTCGAGGGTGCGCGCGATGGGCGCACGGTGGCCGACCTGATGCGCGACGGCGCTACGGTGATCACGCGCGACCAGGTCATGGACGGCATCGCCGACATGATCCACGAGATCCAGGTCGAGGCGACTTTTCCCGACGGCACCAAGCTGGTGACCGTGCATAACCCGATCCGCTGAGGCCGCGCCATGAAACCGGGTGAGATCATCACCGCCGCCGGCGAGCACGTCCTGAACGAGGGCCGCGAGACGCTGACGCTCAGTGTTTCCAACAGCGGCGACCGTCCGGTGCAGGTCGGCAGCCACTATCATTTCTACGAGACCAACGAGGCGCTGAAGTTCGATCGCGAGAAGACCAAGGGCTTTCGCCTCAACATCGCCGCCGGCACCGCGGTGCGCTTCGAGCCCGGCCAGACGCGCGAGGTGACGCTCGTGGCGATCGCCGGCGATCGCGTGATCCACGGCTTCAACGCCAAGGTCTCCGGCGCGCTGCCGCCGGCGGCCACGTCGAGCGCCAGCGGCGGCAATTCGCCGGCGCGCATCTCGCGCCAGGGCTACGCGCAGATGTTCGGCCCCACGGTGGGCGACAAGGTGCGGCTGGCCGACACCGACCTGATCATCGAGGTCGAAAAGGACCACACCATCCGCGGCGAGGAGGTGAAGTTCGGTGGCGGCAAGGTGATCCGCGACGGCATGGGCCAGAGCCAGCGCACGCGCGCCGAGGGCGCCGTCGACACGGTGATCACCAACGCGCTGATCCTCGACCACTGGGGCATCGTGAAGGCCGATATCGGCATCAAGGACGGCCGCATCGTCGGCATCGGCAAGGCGGGCAATCCCGACATCCAGCCCGGCGTCGACATCATCATCGGGCCGGGCACCGAGGCGATCGCCGGCGAGGGCCGCATCCTCACCGCCGGCGGCATCGACTGCCACATCCACTTCATCGCCCCGCAGCAGATCGACGAGGCGCTGGCCAGCGGCGTGACGACGATGCTGGGCGGCGGCACCGGCCCGGCGCACGGCACGCTGGCGACGACGGTGACGCCGGGTCCCTGGCATCTCGGGCGCATGATGCAGGCGGCCGAGGGCTTCTCGATGAACCTCGGGTATTTCGGCAAGGGCAATACCAGCCTGCCCGCCGGCCTCGAGGAGCAGATCAAGGGCGGCGCCTGCGGCCTGAAGCTGCACGAGGACTGGGGCACGACGCCGGCGGCGATCGACAATTGCCTCGCCGTCGCCGATCGCTACGACGTGCAGGTGGCGATCCACACCGACACGCTCAACGAATCGGGCTTCGTCGAGACCACGCGCGCGGCCTTCAAGGGCCGCACCATCGCCACCTTCCACACCGAAGGCGCCGGCGGCGGCCACGCGCCCGACATCATCCGGCTGTGCGGCGAGGCCAACGTGCTGCCGTCGTCGACCAATCCCACCATGCCTTACACGGTCAACACCGTGGACGAGCATCTCGACATGCTGATGGTGTGCCACCATCTCGACGCGCGCATCCCCGAGGACGTCGCCTTCGCCGACAGCCGCATCCGGCGCGAGACCATCGCCGCCGAGGACATCCTGCACGACATGGGCGCCTTCAGCATGATGTCGTCCGACAGCCAGGCGATGGGCCGCGTCGGCGAGGTGGTGATCCGCACCTGGCAGACCGCCGACAAGATGCGCAAGCAACGGGGACGGCTGAGAGAAGGAGCCGGCGACAACGACAACGCGCGCGCCAAGCGCTATGTCGCGAAGTACACCATCAACCCCGCGATCGCGCACGGCATCAGCAGGCATGTCGGCTCGGTCGAGGTCGGCAAGCTCGCCGACCTCGTGCTGTGGTCGCCGGCCTTCTTCGGCGTGAAGCCCGACTTCGTGATCAAGTGCGGCTCGATCGCCATGGCGCCGATGGGCGATCCCAACGCCTCGATCCCGACGCCGCAGCCGGTGCACTACCGCCCGATGTTCGCCGGCTTCGGCCGCAATCTGGTGGCCAGCTCGGTGATCTTCACCAGCGCCGCCGGCATCGCCGCCGACGTGGCCAGGCAATGGGGCCTGACGCGCCCGATGATCGCCGTCGAGAACACGCGCGGCGGCATCGGCAAGCGCTCGATGATCCACAACGCCGCCACGCCGAGGATCGAGGTCGATCCCGAGACCTACGAGGTGCGCGCCGACGGCGAGCTGTTGACCTGCGAGCCGGCCACCGTGCTGGCGATGGCGCAGCGGTATTTCCTGTTCTGAGGCCGGCGGTGTCGATCCATCGCCGCACGATCCTGGCCGGCGGCGCGGCCACGATGATGGGCGCGGGCCGGGCGGCCGCGCAGGCGGCTGCCGTGGAGCCCAGCGAGGCCGAGCGTGCGGCAATGGACGGCGTCGCCGCGGCGGTGATGCGCCAGTTCAACATTCCCGGCCTGTCGATCGCGATCGCCGCCGGCGGCAAGGAGGTCTTCGCCCAGGGCTACGGCGACGCCGACCGGGAGGCCGGCGAGAAGGTGACGCCCAGGAGCCTGTTCCGCATCGCCAGCCTCAGCAAGCCGATCACCGCGGTGGCGACCTTCACCCTCGTCGAGCGGCGCAAGCTCGCGCTGACCGAGCGCGTCTTCGGGCGCGGCACGGTGCTCGACGTCGAGTACGGCGAAAGCTTCCCGCGCTTCGTCAACCAGATCAGCGTCGAGCACCTGCTGACGCACACCGCCGGCGGCTGGCCCAACGACAAGACCGATCCGATGTTCGGCCAGGCGGGCAAGAGCCAGAAGCAGCTGATCACCTGGGTGCTGGCCAACCAGCCGCCGAAGAACCCGCCGGGCAACATCTACGCCTACTCGAACTTCGGCTATTGCGTGCTGGGCCGGATCATCGAGAAGGCGTCGGGCGACAGCTACCAGGGCTTCGTGCGCGACCAGGTGCTGAAGCGCTGCGGCATCGAGGCGATGCGCATCGCCGGCAACAGGAAGGAAGATCGCGTGCCGGGCGAGGTCGTGTACTACGACGATGCCGAGAGCCCCTACGCGATCGATGTCGCGCGCATGGATTCGCATGGCGGCTGGATCGCCACGGCGAGCGACCTGGTGCGCTTCCTGACGCATGTCGACGGCTTCGCCACGGCGCCCGACATCCTGCGGCCCGACACGATTCGCCTGATGACCACGCCGCAGAGGATCCATCGCGGCTACGCGATGGGATGGTCGGTGAACCAGAACCACAATTGGTGGCACACTGGCAGCCTGCCGGGCAGCACGACGCTGATGGTGCGCACGGCGCGCGGCCTGTGCTGGGCGGCGCTGACCAACGGACGCGGCAAGGGCGCCGGCGACTACGGCGAGGCGCTCGATCGCATGATGTGGGACATCGTGCGCAAGGTGCCGGCGTGGAAGGCATGAGCATGCGTCGCGCCGCGCGGGTGGTCCCGCAGGGCGCCTGGCCGCAGGCCGAGCGCACCGATTGCATCACGCTGATTTACGACGACCGCTATCGCCGGCGCCTGCGCCTGCTGGGCGACGGCGGCACCGATTTCCTGCTCGACCTGCCGGAACCGGTGGTGCTGCACGACGGTGACGGACTGGCGCTCGACGACGGAGGCTATGTGATGGTGAAGGCCGCCGACGAGACCCTGATCGAAGTACGCGCCGGGGATCCGGCGCTGTTCGTGCGCCTGGCCTGGCACCTCGGCAACCGTCACCTGCCGGCGCAGATCGAAGCCGACCGCATCCTGATCCGCGACGATCACGTCATCGTCGACATGCTCAAGGGCCTGGGCGCCGAGGTCCGCGCGGTGTCGGCGCCGTTCAATCCCGAAGGCGGCGCCTACGGCCAGCACAATCACGACCACCGCCACCCGCACGCGCACGGTGCAAGCGGCCGCCACGGCCATGACTGAGCAGGATGCCTTTTGCCCTTCTCCCCGCGAAGGCGGGGAGAAGGTGCCGAGCGCCAGCGAGGCGGATGAGGGGCTTCCTCGTGCAACGCCCCGACCTGGTGCTGTCGAGGCACCGCAAAGCCCCTCATCCGCCCTTCGGGCACCTTCTCCCCGCCTGCGCGGGGAGAAGGAACTGACCGACGGCGCGGCGCTCTATCGTCTGCTGGCCTGGCTGTCGCCCGCCTATCCGATCGGCGCGTTCAGCTACAGCCACGGGCTGGAGTATGCGATCGAGGAGGGCCTCGTGCGCGATCGCGAGTCGTTGCGCGCATGGATCGCCGGCGTGCTCGCCAATGGCGCCGGGCGTGTCGACGGCGCCCTGTTCGCGCAGGCATGGCGCGCGGCCGATGCCGGCGACGATGCCGCGCTCGATGCGGTGGCCGAACTGGCGGCGGCGTGGCGGGGCACAGCGGAGATGGCGCTGGAGTCGCGGCAGCAGGGCACGTCCTTCGCCATGATCACGAGGACGGCCTGGCCGGATGCGCGGCTCGATGCCGCGCTGGAGCGGCACGGCGGCGAGATCGCACTGCCTGTCTCGGTCGCCGTCGCGGCGGCCTGGCATGGCATCGCGCTCTCGGCCGCACTGACCGGCTATCTGCATGCCTTCGCCGCCAACCTCGTGTCGGCGGCGGTCCGCGCGATCCCGCTGGGCCAGACCGACGGCCAGCGCGCGCTGGCGGCGCTGGAGGCCGACGTGGCAGAGGCTTCGTCCCGAGCCATGGCCGTTCGGTCGCTCGACGAGGTGGGCGGCGCGGCGCCTCTTGTCGACTGGTGCTCGATACGCCATGAGACGCAATACACGAGGTTGTTCAGGTCATGATCGGCAACGGACCATTGCGCGTGGGCATCGGCGGCCCAGTGGGATCGGGCAAGACGGCGCTGGTCGAGCGCCTGTGCAAGCGCATGCGCGAGG
>JBFXAZ010000187.1:0-7187 GCA_050183765.1 Reyranellaceae bacterium
CGTCGAGCGCGGCACGGTCGTTGTCCTCGATCACCGCCGCGTAGCGTGTGCGCAGCGACCGTGCCCGCTCGGGATCACGGTCGACGGCCGCGCCGATCGCCGACACCAGCACGCGGCTGGTCTCGCGGCTGAGCGCCGCCTCGGTCAGCGGCGAGTCCCAGCCCTTGCGCTCGGCCCGCTCGCGCACCTCCGCCCGCGCCGTGCCCAGCGCACGGCGCAGCAGCGCGTCGCTGTTCCAGTGCAGCGCCGCATCGGCGTTCATCGCGGCGATGCGCTGGTCGGCGATCTGATCGTACCAGCTCTGCCGCTGGGCGGCGCCGTGGCGCTCGACCACCTCGTTGAAACGTACCAGCCGCTTGTCGGCGAGCTCCTGCAGCATGCGTCGCTGGTCGTCGTCGGCGCCAATGTCCAGCGTGCGGGCCTGGGCCTCGGTGTAGGCGTCGAGCACAGCCGGCGCCTGCTGCAGCGCTGCCTAGCCCTGCAGGTTGAGATAGCCGGTTTGAGGATCGAACAGCAGCGCCTGCTCGGTCTCGCCCAGCTTTGTGTCGGCGGCCTTCACCGCGGCTTCGTTGTCGCTGCCGAGATACGGGGAGACGGCGCCGGCGATCCCTACCGCACCTTGCGCGGCCTGCAGGCCGAGCTGCAGCAGGGGCGAGGCGCCGAACTGGCCGGCGCTGGCATCGATGTCGAAATAGCCGCCGCCGGGCACGGCCTGTGTGGCGATGCCCAGGGGCTTGTAGGGTGGGATCCTGATCCGGCCTGCCATGCGCGTTCCGCTCTCGATGAGCCCGGCGTGGCGCCGTGGATCGGGCGCGCTTGAAACGCACCGGGCTCTTCGACACGGAGTCTATGGCCGCATGCGCGGATCGCCGATTTATGCCTCTAGTTTTGTCGTCGATCGCGCTCGGGTGCGGTCATGGCGACAGCCAGCGCGCCCCTACGGCACGCGTCAGGGCGTCCACCAGTAGCGGATGACGTGGAAGAAGACCGGGGCGGCGAAGATCACCGAGTCGAGGCGGTCGAGGATGCCGCCGTGGCCGGCGATCATGTTGCCCCAGTCCTTGACCCCGAGGTCGCGCTTGATGGCCGACATCACCAGCCCGCCGCAGAAGCCCATCAGGCAGATGACGAAGGCCAGCAGCCCGGCGTGGAACACGCTGGCGGGCCGTGGGCCGTTCTCGGGCACTACCGACAGATGCCCGCCGCGCGCAATGAGCATCACATCGACCCCGGCGTTGGCCAACGCCGCACCGAATCCGCCACCCACGCCACCGGCGCCGACAACCGCGATCTTCATGCGCTCTCCCAGCTTCCAGTGGCCGCACAATGATGCGGCCCGACATCTCATGAGTGCCGCGCTTTATCCCACGGCACGGTCCGCCATTCATAGGGATAGCCACGGCGAAACTCTTCCGTCGTTGGCTGGACCCCGCATGCACTCGCTCAGAGGCAGGCGTCAGGCCCTCGTGGATGGCACCTAAGGCAGACAAGGGCAGTATTGCTCAGAGGCCATCGTGACGCGGTGACCGCCATTCGGAAAAGCGGTCGGCGAACCTGTCTCTGCTCTCTTCACTCTCGAAGAAGAGGTCGGCGCCGCCGTCATAGGGCCCGTAGATGCGACCTGTCCCAAGCGAGGCGAAGAGCAGCAGGTCGGTACGATCCTCGGCGATATCGTGAATAAGCTCGTTGAACTTGTCCCTTTGCCACGTGCACAGGGCTGCGGCGAACTCCATCCCTTCCAGCTCCTCCGCGAACTCCTCGTCGTCCATCCATCGTTGCGCCCATCCTTTGACCGGTCGTGCGCCGAGGGCATGCAAGGAGGGAGGATCATCGCCATCACCGGCGATGATCACAGCACAGGCCATCCCGTCGCCGAGAACTGCTTCGGCTACGTCGTTGTGACGCCGCAGGATCGTCGCGACCTCCTGATCGCTGGTCGCATATCGCTTGCCCTCGGGCAGGCTGTAGATCCTGAGCCATCGTTCGGTGAACAGGCTCCTCATGAACGGCCCGAATGGTGGACAATCCGGGAACCAAGTGGGCCACTTCGATACGAGGTGGTGTATGGTCGGCTGCGTCTTCATGGTCCAATCCTGATCGTCAGGTCTTCGTTGTATGTTCCGATGCGGTTACCATCCCGGTCGAACATCTTCCAGCCTCGGCCTCTATGCACGCTGTAGTCGTTGGTTATGAACTTTCCATCCTTCTCGAAGACCAGCTCATTTCGCTTGGTCCTGAAGGGAAAATCCCTGGTCGGCTTGTATCCCAGCTCCTTGGCCTTCGCCCGGGCTTCCGAGTTGGTCATCCGGGTGTCAGGCCGGGCTTTACGCGGTGGGACGTCACTGCTCTTACCGGCGTCTCCGCGCCTGGGTGGTGGTGGGGGTTGCCCGGGCGTCGAGGCCGGCGGCGGAGGGACCGGCGGTGGAGACGATGACGGCTGGTTCGATGGAGGCTTGACTGGACCCGATGGCTCCGACTCATCCTCGTCATCATCCGGCTTCTCGGAGGGCGAAATTTGCGCTGGTGGCGACAGCGGTCGCCCCATCTGCATTTGCAGGGCGACGCCCGTTCAAGAGCAGCCACATCATGAACAGCGACAGCTCATCGAGGACGTATCCCGGGAGATTGGCGACGCGCCGAGCCGTTTCCGGGTCCAGGCGTGGCGTGACGATGTTGGGCGCTGGTGGCGACGGCGGGTGCAGCCTCTTCATTTGCTGGATGGCGCCATCCAGGAACAGCCACATCGTGAACAGCGTGGCTGCATCGAGGACTTGACCCAAGCCCCTGGCCATACGGTCGATCGTTTCCGGGTTCAGCCGTGGCATGATGATGTTGTGCACCGGCGTGGCCGGCAGGCTCCGCCACACCATCTCGCGCAAGGCGGCATCATCAGGGGGCTTGCCGTTGAGATTGCGGGCTGTGTCAATCTCCTCGACCAGCGCCGCTCGAAACCGCGTACTCAACGCGGAGGGTGTTGAGCCGTCGCTATCGGGGGGAGCGCCGGCAGTGTCTGCCTAGCGATCTGAAAGCCACGCTTGATAGCGTAGACCTCATCCCGGGTAGCCGGATCGCTGCGTCGCAGGCCGGCCTGCCAGTCTCGGAAGCGCTGCCATTGCCTCAGTGGGAGGTCGGCGACCTCGGGAACCAGGTCGCGGCGCGCGAAGTCGTACGGCGCCTCGGTCATCTGGGTCGCCAGTTGATCGACCAGCGCCGGGTTCGGGGCGGGCTCGGTGCGGGCGGCGTTGTGGTCGAGCCGCGTCTCGATCGCCTGCCGACGTGCAGCGTCGAGCGCCACCCATTCACTGATCGGGATCTGTGTGGGGTCGGTCAGGCCGTCCTTAAGCACGCGTGCCAGCACTTGCTCGCCCAATGTGCGGGCATGCGCTTCGGCGGCGGCGGCAACGCTGTTGAGGTGGCGGATCGTGGCGGCGCGCACGGCGGGGTCGGTGATGGCGTCGGCCCGCTGGACTCGCCATTGCGGCGTCGGATGGTGCCCTTCAGGCGGCGTGGCGTTCAGGATCTCCGTGCTCGCGGCGTGGGCTCGTTTGCGGGTCTGCGCCTCAGCCAGCAGTGCATCCAGCGCGGCGCGGTCGGTGTCTTCGATCACCGCCGCGTAGCGCGTGCGCAGCGATCGCGCCCGCTCGGGATCACGGTCGGCGGCCGCGCCGATCGCCGACACCAGCACGCGGCTGGTCTCGCGGCTGAGCGCCGCCTCGGTCAGCGGCGAGTCCCAGCCCTTGCGCTCGGCCCGCTCGCGCACCTCCGCCCGCGTCGTGCCCAGCGCCCGGCGCAGCAGCGCGTCGCTGTTCCAATGCAGCGCGGCGTCGGCATTTATCGCGGCGATGCGCTAGTCGCCGACCTAGTCGTACCAGCTCTGCCGCTGGGCGGCGCCGTGGCGCTCGATCATCTCGTTGAAGCTTGCCAGTCGATTGTCGGCAAGTTCTCAGGTCGTCTGATTCAGACACCAGTCGATTCGGGATTCGATCGTTCGGGATGAAACACTGTGTCGAATGGGACGCGGTCGTCATCTCCCATCGGAGCCGGTTCGCTGTGTACACGGATGGCATCACCCAGTGTGCCTGAACCCAATAGACTCAACGAAACAACCTCGGCCAGTCGCCACTGCGTGCGTTGGTCGCACCCATTCACGAAGATCGTCTCCTGCTCGCGACCGAGCTCGATCGCCCTGGCAAGCGCGGCATCAAAGTCCGTCGACCTGAACATATGAATCTGGTCATCGAACATGTCGTCGACCGGCCCGTCGATCATGCGGATCATGCGGAGCTTGGCACTGTACCAGGATACGCCTTCGTCGACCGCACCGTCGGTCTTGGTCGTCATCAATCGCCGGCGAACGGGTGCCGAAGCTTCCGGCTGGAAGCTCTTGCCAAACGAATTGCCACTTCCATCGACGAACTCGGAATAAACCTCGGCGCCATCAGGATTCTGGTTTCGCAGAACATCGAGCGTCAACACCTGGACCAACCGCCACTCGACGCGACGCGCGTCGGCCTCTTCTCGACGTAGGTCGCGTTCCAGCGCCCGCCCTATTTCCAGGACCAACGGCAGCTTCGGAAAGTAGGGCGCGTAGAAAAGGACAACGTGGTCGACCAGCCCATCGCAGCCACTCGGATAGACCATCCGCGCCATCCGCAGTCGCATGCTGGCCCACATCATGTCGGCGGCATGTTCCGGCTGTTCCGCATTGCTCATACCAATACCCTCCAGACCTGTGACCCAACGCTTGCCCGCTCCGCCAACTTCTTCCGGTCAATCCCAACTGTCATTTGTCGAACCTCTTTTGCGGGAGCAACTTCTGCATCTTCCGTCCTTCGGTGGCATGATCAAGGGCCTGCTTCACCGTTCGTCCTTTCTCAAGGAGGCCTGTATCGATCTCCTGGCGTATCGAGCCTTGCTTGAACTTCGAGACAAAGTCTTCCAAGTCCATATCGAGGTTCGATATAACTCTGCGCGTTGTTTCGCTGTCGGCATTCATTTTGTATTTTCTGGCGAGCCGTCTGTATTTCTCCTCGGCCACTCTTGCCGCTGCGACCTTGTCGGCCGCTTCTTTTTCTCTCCGCGCTTTCTCTTCCGGATCTTCCTCCGGCGTCGATCCCACTCGAGCGTCTGTGCCGTGGATGGCTCTGCCGGGACATACCGCGCGAGCATGTCGGCAATTGCCTTGTCGCCGGGGCTCTTGCCGGTGATACGGCGCTGGGTATCGATGTCCTCGACCAGCCCGGCGCGGATGTTCGTGGCCTCGTCTCCGGCTGCGACGGCGGCCGGCAACCCGGCCGCGAGCTGCAGGCCGCGCTTAACGGCGTAGACCTCGTCTTCGGTCGCCGGATCGTCGCGACGCAGACCGGCCTGCCAGTCGCGGAAGCGCTGCCATTGTGGCAGCGGCAGGTGCCCGATCTCGGGAATCAGGTCCGGCGCGCGAAGTCATGCGGCGCCTCGGTCATCTGGGTCGCCAGTTGATCGACCAGCGCCGGGTTCGGAACAGGCTCGGGTGCCGGCGGCAGCGGGATTTGTCGCCAAACACCCTGCTCAGAAGCATCCGTGCACCACGTCAGTCATCCCTGCACATGAAGCGATTGCGCCGCCTTCTTAGGGGGTGGCGTGCCGCTGCTCTATATACCTATAGTGGCATTCCTCAAGGAGGTACGATCGAGCGGATGCCACGGGACGAGGCCGGCCAGCGCGTCGGCATGCCGGCGGCGAGATCCCGATCAGGCGGGGTCGGAAAACAGGTCCTCGTCGATCCGAATCTTTCGGACAGAGAACCCGTTGGGCGCATCGCGAAATCCCGGCAGTTTCCGGGTTCTCTCGATAGCGCCTTGCGCGCCCGCCGCGCTGCTATACAGGCCGATGAATTTGTCGTCCCTGAAGCCGTCCGGCAACTCATGCCGGTGCTTCAACACGTACACCTCTTCACTCATCTTGCTTCCTCGCAGGGGTGGTCTGCAGCGTCAATACAGCCGTCACATATGCACGAAGCCCGTTTCCCAACCGTCCGTATCCAACTCATCGCGAGAAACGGCCAGGGTATCGTTTGGCGTCTCATTGAACTGGGGCAGCAGCGTTGCGCGTTCCTTTGCCGCGTTCGCCAACTCTTCCGTCGAGTAGACGCCGATCAGATTCTCCACGTCGGGGTCCTCGTCGTGTTCTCGAATGAACCATAGCGTCCAAGCATAGATTGCCATTTGAGACCTCGCTTCATCCCTACTTCAGGGCCGCCCAAAGTGTCGCGTACCGAACTTCTTTATCTTCTTGTATTCTTTTAGTCGCCTTATCGTATTGGTATCTCGCCAATTGTCTCCATAGTGATCTTTCATGATCTTCTCGGCATACTCATCTGGCGTTTGGTCTACGTAACGGGGTTCGCCCTGTGCGAAGCTGGGTACGTCGTCAGCGCGCTCTTTGCCACTCAATTTCGGCTTGGGAACCATCTTCTGCCGCCCGCTGCCCTCACCCGACTGATAGATCGTCGGCGGCTTGAAGTCGGGCGGCGCATAGCCCTCCCGCCACCGAGGCAATTCCTCGGGCACATACCCCGGCAAGGGGGGCGGCGGCGGGACCGGCGTGTATCCCTCGGGAGGCGGTTCGGGCCGGGCCTGCGGGAACGTCTCGGGTTTCTTGAGTTCGTCCTGGAAGTCGGGCGATCGCCCTCCGCTCGCCGCCCTTTGGCAGCGGCAATCCGGCCGGGCGAATGGATGAGTTGAGAGGCGGATCGAACGGGAACCTGATGCTGTGGATCGACGTCGAGGGGAGCGAGCGTTCCACCATGTCCCGGATGGCGGTGTCGTCGGGGCTCTTGCCGGTGATAAGGCGCTGGGTATCGATGTCCTCGACCAGCCCGGCGCGGATGTTCGTGGCCTCGTCTCCGGCTGCGACGGCGGGCGGCAACCCGGCCGCGAGCTGCAGGCCGCGCTTAACGGCATAAATCTGGTCTACGGTCGCCGGATCGTTGCGGCGCAGTCCGGCCTGCCAGTCGCGGAAACGCTGCCACTGCGGCAGCGCCAGGTGCGCGATAAGGGGAACGAGGTCCCGGCGCACGAAGTCGTGCGGCGCCTCGGCCATCTGGGTTGCCAGTTCATCGACCAGCGACGGATTCGGCGCAGGCTCGGTGCGGGCGGCGTTGTGGTCGAGCCGGACTTCGATCGCTCGCCGACGCCCGGCGTCGAGCG
>JBFXAZ010000188.1:0-6959 GCA_050183765.1 Reyranellaceae bacterium
TCGACACCGCCACCCAGACCGCATGGCACATGTCATCCAGATCCGGTCGTTGACGCCTACCGATGCGCGTCTCGACCGCGGGATAAGGCTGGAAGCGCTGCAGGCCGCGCCCGAAGCCTTCGGCAGCACCTACGAGCTGGAGCGGACCTACACGGCCGAGCAGTTCGCCGACCTGCTGAGCCGCTCGGATGTCTTCGGCGCCTTCCGCGGCGCCGACCTGCTGGGCATGGCCGGCTACCGCACGCAGGCCGGCCCCAAGCACGCGCACAAGGGCTTGCTGTGGGGCATGTATGTGCGCGCCACCGCGCGCGGGCTGGGCGTCGGCAATCGTCTCGTCGAGGCGGTGCTCGCCCACGCGCGCGCACGCGTCGAGCTCGTGCAGCTCAGCGTCGTCAGCGACAACGAGACCGCCCAGCGCCTCTACCGCTCCTGCGGCTTCGTCGAGTACGGCCACGAGGTGCATTCGCTGAAGTTCAACGGCCGCTACTACGACGAGAAGCTGATGGCCGTCGCGCTGGAGCGCCCCGCGAATTAGGGGCAGGATGCCGGCATGAGCAGCTTCTTCACCCTCGAAACTCCCCTGCCCGGCGCCCGGTTCGGCGGCTGGGCGCGTACCACTGGTGATGCGCACGGCGTCGTGCAGGCGGCCGAGGCCGAGCCGTCGGCCCTGCCCCGCGCGCTGGCCGACAGCGGCGGCGTGCTGCTGCTGAAGGGGCTGCAGGGCATCGCGCAGGATCCGGCGCTGCTGGTGCGGCTGAGCCGCCTGTTCGGGCCGGAGGTCGAGGACTATCGCCGCACGCTCACCCCGCGCAACCAGGTGCACGACCAGGTGCCGGAGATCTTCATCGTCTCCAACGTGGCCCCGGTGAGCCGCATGCCGCCCAAGCGGCCCGAGCCGCCGCTGACATCGGACGGCAGGCTGCCAGTGCAGTACCCGCATCGCGTCGGCTGGCACACCGACCAGAGCTATCGTAGGCCGCCGCCCGACATCTCGCTGTTCTTCGCCGTGGCGCCGGTGCGCCGCGACCAGGGCCAGACGCTGTTCGCCAACGGCACCCTGGCCTACGAGGCGCTGTCGCCCGACATGAAGCGCAGGGTCGGCCAGCTCGAGGGGCTGCACGCGCAGCCCGGCTCGGGCCGCTCGCGCGACAAGGCGCTGGCCGGCATCCAGCCGCGCGCCTTCGCCGCGCACGAGCGCTCGCAGCGCCAGCCGGTGGTGCGCATCCATCCGGTGACCGGCAAGCCCGCGCTGTATCTCTGCGAGTCCGGCCAGATGGACTGGTTCCAGGGACCGTTCGTGGGCATGCAGCCCGGCCCGCACGGCGACGGCGCCGCCCTGCTCGACGAGCTGATGGCGCACTACACGCGGCCCGAGTTCATCTACGTGCACGAATGGGACCAGGGCGATCTGATCGTCTGGGACAATCGCTGCCTGGTGCACACCGCGACCTGGTTCGACACAGACACGCAGGACCGCGTGATGTGGCGCACCACGGTGCACGGCAATCCCGGCGCGCTCTACGCCGGCGAGAAGAAGAGCTGGATCCCCGAGCTGGCCGACGCGAGCACGGAGTGACTGTTCTCCTTCTCCCCGCGCAGGCGGGGAGAAGGTGCCCGAAGGGCGGATGAGGGGCTTCGCTGAGTTTCAACAGCATCAATCGTCGTCGTCGCGCGAGGAAGCCCCTCATCCGCCTCGCTGACGCTCGGCACCTTCTCCCCGCCTGCGCGGGGAGAAGGACTAAGAGGAAGCAATCCATGAAGCTCGGCCTGTCGATCGGCTACTCCGGCGCCCATCTCGACATCCCCGTCAAGCTGGTGCAGCGCGCCGAGGAGCTCGGCTACGACTCGGTGTGGACCGCCGAGGCCTACGGCTCCGACGCCGTCACACCGCTCGCCTACCTCGCGGGCTTCACCAAGAAGATCAAGCTCGGCACCGGCATCATGCAGCTCGCCGCGCGCACGCCGGCCAATGCCGCGATGTCGGCGGCGACGGTCGACGCCATGGCCGGCGGCGGGCGCTTCATCGCCGGCCTGGGCGTGTCGGGGCCGCAGATCGTCGAGGGCTGGTACGGCCGCCCCTGGGGCAAGCCGTACTACCAGCTCAAGGACTACGTCGCGATCATGCGCAAGATCTTCCGCCGCGAGGGGCCGGTGAGCCATGACGGGCGCGAGTATCCCCTGCCCTACAAGGGCGAGGGCGCGATGGGCATCGGCAAGCCGCTGAAGTCCATCCTGCACATGAACCCCGACATCCCGATCTATCTCGCCACGGTCAACGAGGCGACGGTGAAGCTCACCGGCGAGATCGCCGATGGCTGGCTGCCCACCGGCGTCGTGCCCGGCTTCCTCAAGGACTACCAGCCCTGGCTCGAGGAAGGCTTCCGCCGCGCCGGCAACGGCAAGAGCATGAAGGATTTCGTGATCCAGACCTCGGTGCACGTCAACGTGCAGGACGACGTCAAGGCGGGCCTGCAGAAGCTCAAGCCCGAGGTCGCGCTCTATGTCGGCGGCATGGGCCACAAGGACAAGAACTTCCACAACGACCTGATGGTGCGCAACGGCTTCGGCGACGCCGCCAGGCGCATCCAGGAGCTCTACCTCGCCGGCCACAAGGACGAAGCCATCGCCACCGTGCCCGACGAATGGGTCGACATGAAATCGCTGGTCGGCCCGGCGGCGCGCATCAAGGAGCGCTATCGTCACTGGCAGGACAACGGCATCGACACGCTCAACGTCCGCTCGCGCCAGCCCGAGGCCATCGAGGTCATGGCGCAGGCGGCGCGGCTGAATTCGTAGAGACGTGTCGTCCTGAGCGTCAGCGAAGGACCTCGCGGTGGAGCCAACCCACGCGGCGTCCGTGCGTTGACAAGCGACCGCAAGATCCTTCGCTGCGCTCAGGATGACGGGATGAAACCATGGTAGCGACAAAGACCAGGAAGGCGGCTGCGGGCAAGCGCGCGACCGCGAAGCCGCGCCTGCTCGCCGGCGGCAATCCGCAGATCGCCAAGGGCGACGGTGACGCGCCGGTGCAGGCTTACATCGCGGCGATCCCGGGATGGAAGCAGGATGTCGCGCGCCGGCTCGATGCGATCATCACGCGCACGCTGCCCGGCGTGCGCAAGGCGGTGAAGTGGAACTCGCCGTTCTACGGCGTCGAGGGCAAGGGCTGGTTCCTGAGCTATCACTGCTTCGCCAAGTACATCAAGGTCGGCTTCTTCAAGGGCGCCGCGCTCAAGCCGCTGCCGCCCGGTGTGTCCAAGCAGAAGGAGGTACGCTATCTCGACATCCGCGAGGACGACACGCTCGACGAGGCGCAGTTCTCGAAGTGGGTGAAGCAGGCCAGCAGGATCCCGGGCTGGATGGCGTAGCGCGAGACTTCGACCATGAGCGATTCTTCCTCGAAACGGATCGACGGGCGCATCAGGGAGCTGGGCGACTGGCGCGGCGAGACGCTGGCGCGGGTGCGCGAGATCATCAAGCAGGCTGACCCTAAGGTCGTCGAGGAATGGAAGTGGCGCGGCGTGCCGGTGTGGTCGCACGCCGGCATCATCTGCACGGGCGAGACCTACAAGGCGGTGGTGAAGCTGACCTTCGCCAAGGGAGCGTCGCTGCCCGATCCTGCGAAGCTCTTCAACGCGAGCCTCGACGGCAACGTGCGCCGCGCCATCGATATCCGCGAAGGCGACAAGATCGACGAGAAGGCGCTGAAGGCATTGATCCGCGCCGCCGTGGAACTGAACACGTCGAAGAAGCGATGAGGCGGGCGGAAGCCGCCATCCCGCGCCTCGCACGGCACGTGCTCCTGCTGGTCCTCGCCCTCGGCGTCAGTTCCCTCGCATATGCGCAGGCGCCGACGCGGCTCGTCACCGGCACGCTCGGCGGCGCCGACTACTGGATCCAGAAGCCCGCCGGATGGGCCGGCGGCGGCCTGGTCGTCTACGCGCACGGTTACGAGGGTGAAGGCCCCGGACCCGGCCGCGTGCAGGCCCCGGTGATCGGCGGCCACTTCGAGCGCCGCGGCATCGCCTGGGCCGCCACGGGCTACCGTTCGCGCGGCTATCGCCCCGACTGGTTCCTCGACGACGTGCTGGCGCTGCACGACCACTTCGTCAAGACGCACGGCAAGCCGAAATGGACGATCATCCATGGCCAGTCGATGGGCGGGCACGTCGCGGTTGCGGCGCTGGAACTGCACCCCGCCCGGTTCCAGGCCGGCTTCATCGAATGCGGCGTGATCGACGGAATCGGGCTGATCGACTGGCTCTATGCGTATACGGCGGCGGCGGAGTACTTCTCGGGCGTCAGCCTGCTCGCCACGCCACGGCCCGCCTTCGACCGGCTCGCGACTTTCGATATCGAGGACAAGCTCGGCCGACCGGGGGCCTTCACGCCGGCCGGCCGGCTTTTCGACAGTGTCGTCAAGCATCTCGCGGGCGGCGCGCTGCCGTTCCGCACCGCCGGAATGGCCGAGCGATGGATCGGCAATCTGCTGCCGCGCGATCCCGGTCCGGCACGCGCCCGCGAGTTCGCCCGGCACGCCGACACGCGTCACGTCAGGTATGACATCGATTCCGACCTCGGCGTCGATGTCGGCAGGCTCAACACCGACATCAAGCGCGTGGTCCCGGGACCCGGCGCGCGCTCGCGCGAGGCCAATCCGGTTTTCGCGCCCTTCACCGGCCGAATCGCCGTGCCCCTGATGACCGTGCACGAGACCGGCGACTTCCGCGTCCCCTTCCGCCTGCAGCAGGACTATCGCCGACGGACGGTGCCCGCCGGTACCTCGCACCTCCTGGTGCAGCGCGCCCAACGCAAATCAGGACATTGCGGCTTCACCGGCACGATCCGCGAGCGGGCGTTCGACGATCTTGCCACCTGGCTCGAACGCGGCGTCGTACCCAAAGGCGACGACGTGCTGGGCGACGTCGACAGGCTCGGGCGCCAATGATGGCTCTTGCCGGCCCGGCGGCTCGCGCCGACCTCCTTGCCAAACGATGGCCGCCCGGCGGACTTTACACGGCGGCGCAAAAGTGATTAGATACTCATATGGGAATGCCAGCCGCCCGCGTGACCGATCTGCATGCCTGTACCCTGACACTGGGCATTCCGGCAGGTCCGATCATTCCGCCATGCGCCGTTACCGTCCTGACCTGTAGCCTGCCTCAGGCGCGGGCCCCGATGGATCAGGTCGCCTGCGTCGCGGGGCCGGTGCCGATCGTCCTGGGTTCACCGACGGTCCTCGTGAACAACATGATGGCTGTGCGCATCGTGATGAATGCCACCGCCTGCGGCGGCGTCGTCGTGGCACTCGGCGCCTTGACACCGCCCGTTCTCATCGGCCCCTGAGAGGACGGCGGGCTCCGATCGAGCCGTGCGCGACCGACTGGAAGAGCCGCTTCGACCGCCTGGCGCGGCAGCTCGGGGATGAAGAGTGATGAGCGAGCTGCAGACCCTTATCATCGACCAGCCGATCAAGACCTGGCCCGGGCGCGTCTGGGAGCGCATCTCGACGCCCGAAGGCATCGAGAGCTGGTGGGTGCCGGGCGACATCGCGCCGGTGGTCGACCATCACTTCACCCTCGACATGGGCCAGTTCGGCCAGCAGCACTGCCGCGTGATCGAGGTCATCCCCGAGCGCAAGCTGGCGCACACGTTCGGCGACTTTGAGCTGCACTGGCGGATCGCGGCCGTACCGGGCGGCTCCCTGCTGCGCTTGGAGCAGCACGGCTTCGACCTCGACAAGCCGGAGCACAAGTTCGGCTTCGAGAACATGGGCGCCGGCTGGAGCCGGGTGATCCTGCCGAAACTGGCGCGCGTGCTGGAGGCCCCGTAAGCTTCCCGCCTTCCCTCGGAGGGGAAGGCAGGAGGAAAAAGCCCATGCGTCCGCCGCTGCGTATCGGCACGGTCTACGATTTCCGCAACACGCCCGACTCGAGGCTCGACAACCCGAGCCTCTATGCCGCGATCTTGGACCAGGTCGTGATGCTCGACGGGCTGGGGCTCGATCTGGTGTGGTTCACCGAGCATCACTTCCTCGACGACGGCTACCTGCCCTCCTGGATCCCGATCGCCGGCGCGATCGCGGCGCGCACCAAGCGGGTGAAGCTGTCGAGCGATGTCTGCCTGCTGCCGTTCAATCACCCGGTACGCCTGGCCGAGGATCTCGCGGTGCTCGACAACCTCAGCAACGGGCGCGTCGAGATCGGCGTCGGCATGGGCTACGCGCCGCACGAGTTCAAGGGCTTCGGCCTGCCGGTCTCGCGCCGCGTGTCGCTGACGGATGAGGGGATCGAGGTGCTGCGCCTGTGCTTCGCCGGCGAGCGCTTCAGCTATCACGGCAAGCGCTACGATTTCGACGACATCGTCATCCGCCCAGGCTACGTGCAGCCGGGCGGCCCGCCGCTGTGGATCGCCGCGATGTCGGGCGCCGGCGCGCAGCGCGCGGCGCGCTACGACAGCAACTTCCTGCCGCAGGGCCCGCGCTCGGCCGTGCTCGACCCGTGGCGCGCGACCATGCGCGAGTCGGGGCGCGATCCCGACAAGTATCGTGTCGGCATCATCCGCTCCTGTCTCGTCACCGACGATCGAGAGCGCGACTGGCCCGCGGTGCGCGCGGCCGAGCGCTATCGCGGCCAGGTCTATCGCAGCTTCAACAGCGAGGGCGCCTATGGCGGCGTGAAGCAGGAGGCGACCGACCCGCCGATCCCGCAGACCTGGGTGGTCGGCGACGTCGATCACTGCGTGAAGGAGCTCACCGCCTTCGTGAAGGAATACGGCATCACCGACCTCGTCACCTGGGCCGTGCCGCCGGGCATGCGGCCGGACCAGATGAACCATCACCTCGAAAGCTTCGTGCGCGACGTCGCGCCGCGGTTGAAGGCAGCGGTCCAATGAGTGTCGCCGTCGGTCTCGGCCTCGCCGAGTTTCCCTTCACCTCGGGCGCGGGCTTTTGGCGCTGG
>JBFXAZ010000189.1:0-6923 GCA_050183765.1 Reyranellaceae bacterium
ATCGTCTCGTTGGCATGCGCGAGCAAAGCCTCGTAGGCGCCATGCGACAGGCCGGGATACATGACGAAGCTGAGGTTCGACGAGGTGATCATCTCCTGCATCACGAAGCCCACCGTCGCCGGCAGGCCCTGGCCGCCGTATTGCGGATCGGTCGTGACGTTGGTCCAGCCGCCCTCGACGAACTGCTTGTAGGCCTCCTTGAAGCCCTTCGGCGTGCGCACCACGCCGTTCTCGTAGGTGCAGCCTTCCTCGTCGCCGCTGCGATTGATCGGGAACAGCACGTTCTCGCAGAGCTTGGCGCCCTCCTCGAGAATGGCGTCGATGAGGTCGGGCGTGACCTCGCCGTAGCCCGGCAGCGCGGTGATCCGGGACACGTCGATCACCTCGTTGAGCACGAAGCGCATATCCTTCAGCGGCACCTTGTAGGTCGCCATGGCGTCTCTCCCCTGAACAGGTCCGGGCTTGAGTTGAGGCTCAGTCTACTCCGAATCCGGGTCGACGCCCTTGTCGCCCAGCATGCGCACGGCCTGGCCCTCGACCTCGCGGAACTCGGCGATCTGCGTACGCAGGTCGCGCAGCCTCTCCTCCAGCTCGGCGACGTGCTCGCGACTCTTGCGGATGATCGCACGCAGCTGCTGCACGCCGGAGCGGTCGGCGTGATAGAGGTCCATCAGCTCCTTGATCTCCGCCAGGCTGAAGCCCAGCCGCTTGCCGCGCAGGATCCAGCCCAGCCGCCAGCGGTCGCCCTGGGTGTAGATGCGCGCCATCCCCGCCCGGGTCGGAAACAGCAGCCCCTCGTCCTCGTAGAAGCGGATGGCGCGCGGCGTGACGTTGTACTCGCGCGCCAGCTCGGCGATGGTCCAGGTGCGCGCCGCCGGTGCCTTGGCGGCGGGCCGCGCGGAGTCGATCGTCGGCGTCGATGTCATGCCGATGACAGTATCTAACGTTTACGTAAACGTCAATGAGACCTTACGTAAACGTCAACGTGTGCCGACTGCCATACGAATGCCCGACACGATCGCCAGATGACAACGATGTCGCCCTCCCCCGCGTCCGAGCCTCGTCCCAACGGCATCCTGCGCAAGGTCGCGGTGATCGCGGCCATCTTCGTCTGCCTGGCGCTGGCGACGCTGGGCGGGCTTTTGCCGATCATCCCCGGCTGGCTGTTCCTGGTCCCGGCGCTCTACCTGCTGGCGAGCGAATTCGAAACCGGCCGGCGCTGGCTCAGGGCGGGGCGTCGCCGCTGGCCCTGGCTCTCGCGCCAGATCAAGGCGGCCTGCGACAGCCGCTGGGCGCCACGCTTCGCCCGAACGCTCGACACGTTGACCGATCCCGACGCCTGACGCATCCGCCGCTCCGTCGCGCGCGTATCGCCGGCAACAGGGAGGCTCGTCATGACCGAGAGACTGGTCGTCGATTACGAGGGGCGCATCCGGCGGCCGCCATCGGAGGTCGGCGCGCAGTTCGGCGACATGCACCATCATGCGGCGAACACCGTGCACAAGGGCATCGTCTTCACCGTTCATGCCGACGACGGCACGACCTGCAGGTTCCGCCAGGCCGTGCGCCTGCTGGGCATGATGCAGGTCGACGAGGTCGTGCTGACGCGGCACGCCGACGGCAGCCTGACCAGCGACGTGGTTTCCGGCACCAATGCCGGCACCCGCTTCACCCAGCGCTTCGAGGGCGACGGCACAGGCGGCACGATCGTGCATTTCCGCGCCGACCTGCCGGTCAGCGGCATCAAGAAGCTGCTGAAGCCCCTGTTCCGCCGCGCCGTCTACAGCACGATCGACAAGGCCTTCGCCGAGGACGTCGTCGACCTCGAGCAGAGGGGCTATCCGCGCGCCGCTTGAGCGCACGCCGGCCGGAGAACACTGTTCGCAGAAACCTGCCTGCTTCGGAAAGCATCCGTCCTGATCATGTTACATGCCGTCCCGAATTCATTGCGACTCACGTTTGCGCCCTTCATGCTGACGTGATGTCGACGAGGTGCGCCGCGTCATGAGCGATCCGGTTCTGATGCGATACATCGGCAACGGAGCTCTGGCCGAGGTCGAGGTCCGGGACATCGTTGCGCGCGACGGTACACGATGGAATATTATCGGCGCGGGCTGGTGAACGATCCGCCTGTGCGACGGGACGCTTCGCCCCTGTGCGTGCCTCCGATGGCAGTGCCGGGCATCCCAGGCGAGTGGAGATCAGGCATGACGGCAGCAGCGCTGCTGATGGATCTTCATCTGATCCTGCGTGACGGCGCCCGAGTGTTGCTTGGGCTGCGCAAGAATACCGGGTTCGGCGATGGCATGTACCATCTACCGGCCGGGCGACTGGAGAACGACGAGACAATCGTTGCGGGTATGATCCGCGAGGCGAAGGAGGAGCTGGATATCGAGATCGACGCTGCGGATCTCATGCTCGTCCACGCGATGCATCATCGCACCGGCCGCTTGGCGCTGTTCTTCGAGGCGCGAGCGTGGTCCGGTACCATCGCCAACGGCGAACCCGACAAATGCGACAGGCTCGACTGGATCGTCCCGCAAGCCTTGCCGCCCAATACTGTCGCCTACGCGCGCGAAGCGCTGCAGCTGATCAGCGAGGGGTGCACCGTCGGCGCGTTCGGCTGGGACGGAGGCTGATCGGCGAGACAGGGCCGAACTATTGTTACAATTTTGTTGCAACGTTTCGCGGGCCGTTCAATCGTCCCTTCCGTCAACGGAGGGAACGTCCATGAAAGTCTGGAAGGTTGCGATCCTCGCCATCGCGCCGCTTGCGCTCACAACACCGGCAACCGTACAGGCGCAGGGCTCGCTCAACGTCTACTGCTCGGTGCAAGCGGAATGGTGCACCTTGATCGCCAACGAATTCCAGAAGGCGACGGGCATCAAGGTCTCGATCACCCAGAAGGGCTCCGGCGAGACCATCGCCCAGCTCAAGGCCGAGGCGGCCAACCCGAAGGGCGACATCTGGTTCGGTGGTACCGGCGATCCGCATCTGCAGGCGGCCGAGGAGAAGCTCACCGACGTCTACAAGTCGCCGAACCTGCCCCAATTGCATCCCTGGGCGCAAAAGCAGGCGGCTGATTCGGGATACCGCACGACGGGCATCTATGCCGGCGCGTTGGGCTTCGGCATCAACACCGAGCTGATCGCCAAGAAGAAGATCGCACCGCCTGCCTGCTGGGCCGACCTGCTGAAGCCCGACTTCAAGGGCGAAATCCAGATGGCCAACCCCAACTCCTCGGGCACGGCCTATGTCGCCATCGCCACGCTGGTGCAGGTGATGGGCGAGGACAAGGCGTTCGACTTCCTCAAGAAGATGCACGCCAACATCAACGCCTACACGCGTTCGGGAACGGCACCGATGAAGGCGGTCGCCCGCGGCGAGACGACGATCAGCATCAGCTTCATCCATGACGGCGTGACCGAGGCGCTCGCCGGCTTCCCGGTGAAGACGGCGACGCCCTGCGAGGGCACGGGCTACGAGATCGGCTCGATCAGCCTGATCAAGGGTGCGCGCAATCTCGACAACGCGAAGAAGTTCTACGACTGGGCACTGACGCCGGCGGCGCAGAGGCTGGGCGCGCAGGCCAAGCAGTTCCAGGTGCCATCGAACAAGGAAACGCCGGTACCGCCGGAAGCGCCGAAATTCGCCGACATCAAGCTGATCGACTACGACTTCGCCAAGTACGGCAAGGCGACCGAGCGCAAGCGCCTGATCGCACGCTGGGACCGCGAGATCGGCGCGCTGTCGAAGTGAGACGCGTCATGCCCACGCGCGCCATCGCGGCGTGGGCGTTGATCGGGATCGCAGGCTTCGTCCTGCTGCCGTGGTACGCGCAGCAGGACGGCGCGCTCGCGTTCGACTGGCTGTCCGGCCTGTGGTCCCGAGGAGACTCCGCCAGCGGTGTCGCGCTGGTCGTTGCGCATGGCCGCTGGTGGCTCACGCCGCTGCTGCCGATCCTGCTCGCATGCCTGGCCGCCGCCTTCGGCCAGGGCGATCGGCGCCGCCGCGGCACGTCGCTGGTGCTGCTGGCCGCGCTCGGTCTCGTCGTCTTCTGGCTGCAGGCGCTGAGCATCGGCCTGCGCGGCTGGAACGCAGAGTGGCTTACCCATGCGCTGGGCGAGATCGACGGCCGGCAGGTCGGCATCGGTATCGGCGCGACCCTGGCGATGGTTTCCCTGCTCTGCCTGCTTTCGCTTGGCCTGGCGCAACGCGGCGCGTTCGGCGGCGATTCGTTCGTCGCCGGCGCGATGGTGGCGGTCGTGGCCAGCATCGTGTTGTTCACCGCCTGGCCGGTGCTGCGCATCCTGCTGCAGGCCTTCAACGACGGCGACGGCGCATTCGCCCCGGCATTGCTCGCGGAGCGCCTGGGTACCGCCAAGATCTGGAGCCTGCGCTGCCTCACTGGCGGCGGCCGTTGCGGCGTGGCCTGGAACACGCTGTTCCTGGCGCTGGCCTGCGGCGCAGGCACGACGCTGCTGGGCCTCGCCTTCGCACTGATCGTCACCCGCACCGGCTTTCGCATGAAGAAGACGCTGCGCGTGCTGACGGTGCTGCCGATCATCACGCCGCCCTTCGTTATCGGCCTGGGCCTGATCCTGGTCTTCGGTCGCGCCGGCATCGTCAACCAGATGCTCGACAGCTGGTTCGGCATCGCGCCGACGCGCTGGATCTATGGCTTCCAGGGCGTATTCCTGGCGCAGCTTTTTGCCTTCACGCCGGTTGCCTTCCTGGTGCTGATCGGCGTCGTCGAAGGCGTCAGTCCGACGCTGGAAGAGGCATCGCAGACGCTGCGCGCCGATCGCTGGGACACGTTCCTCACCGTGTCGCTGCCGCTGATGAAGCCCGGCCTCGCCAATGCGTTCCTCGTCGGGTTCATCGAGAGCATCGCCGATTTCGGCAACCCGATCGTGCTGGGTGGCAACTACGGCGTGCTGTCAACGGAGATCTATTTCGCCGTGGTCGGCGCGCAGCTGGACTATGGCCGGGCAGCGGCACTGGCGCTGCTGCTGTTGGCCTTCGCGCTGGGCGCCTTCTTCCTGCAGCGGCGCATCGTCGGCACCCGCTCCTACGCCACCATCGCCGGCAAGGGCGATTCCGGGCTACCGGCGCCGATGCCCGATGGCCTGCGACGCCTGGCGCAATGGATCGCGCTGCCCTGGGCGGGCTTCACCGCCCTGCTCTACGTCTTCGTGCTGGCCGGCGGCTTCGTGAAGATCTGGGGCCGCGACCACACGCCGACCCTGCAGCACTATGCCAAGGCCTTCTCCATCGAGAGCGGGCCCGGCGGGTTGATCTGGACCGGGGCGGCGTGGAGTTCGTTCTGGACCACGGTGAAGCTTGCCGCCATCGCAGCACCGCTCACCGCCCTGCTCGGCCTGCTCGCCGCCTGGCTGCTGGTGCGCCACCGTTTCGTCGGCCGCTCGACACTCGAATTCGCCACCATGCTGAGCTTCGCCGTACCCGGCACGGTGATCGGCGTGGCCTACGTCTTCACCTTCAATGTGCCGCCGCTGGAGATCACCGGCACGGCGTTGATCCTCGTGCTGTGCTTCGTGTTCCGCAACATGCCGGTCGGCGTGCGCGCCGGCATGGCGGCGATGAGCCAGATCGACCGCAGCCTCGACGAGGCGTCCGCGACCTTGCGCGGGCGCGCCTGGCAAACGCTGGCGCATGTCGTGCTGCCGCTGATGCGGCCGGCAATGGTGGCGGCGCTGGTCTATGGCTTCGTGCGCGCGGTCACGACGGTCAGCGCCGTCGTCTTCCTGGTCACCGCCGAATACGAGCTGGCGACGACGTTCATCGTGCTGCGCGTGATCAACGGCGACTACGGCCTGGCGATCGCCTACAGCTGTGCGCTGATCGTGCTGATGCTGGCGGCGATCCTGCTGATCCAGCTGCTGGTCGGCGAACGGCGATTGGGCAGGCGCAGCGCCCCCACCCCCTTGCCAGCGAGGGCCGGCGCATGAGCGCAGGCGTGGAGTTCCGCTCGGTCGTCAAACGCTACGGCCAGACCCTCGCGGTGGACGGCGTGAGCTTCGCCATCGCATCGGGCACGCTCACGACTCTGCTCGGGCCGTCAGGCTGCGGCAAGACGACGGTGTTGCGCATGATCGCCGGGCTGGAGGCGCCCAGCGCCGGCACGATCCTGATCGGCGAAGAGGACGTCACGGCGCTGTCGGCCACCGAGCGCGACGTCAGCATGGTCTTCCAGTCTTATGCGCTGTTCCCGCACATGAACGTGCTTGAAAACGTTTGTTACGGCCTGCGCCGGTCCGGTGTCGACAAGTCCGCCGCCGCGAGCCGCGCGCACGAGGCGCTGCGGCAGGTGGGCCTCGACGGCTTCGCCCGGCGCCAGCCCAGCGAGTTGTCGGGCGGCCAGCAGCAGCGTGTGGCGGTTGCCCGAGCGCTGGTGCTGCGCCCCTCGGTGATGCTGTTCGACGAGCCGTTATCGAATCTCGACGCCCGGCTGCGCCGACAGATGCGCGAGGAGATCCGCGAGCTGCAGCAACGCCTGGGCCTGACCGTCGTCTACGTCACCCACGACCAGCAGGAGGCGCTCGCCGTCTCGGACCGCATCATCGTGATGAGCCGCGGACGCATCGAGCAGGACGGCGCGCCACGCGACCTCTACGAACGACCAGCGACCGCCTTCGTCGCCAATTTCATGGGCGAGTCCAACCGCGTGCGCGGTGCGGTGCAACGACTGGACGGCGAGCGCGTCACGGTTCGGCTCGGGGATCTGCAGATTGTCGTGCCGGCGCGCGCCGTCGCCGACGGCGAAACCGACATCGCCGTCCGACCTGAATCCATCACTGTCGAGCGCGCCCCGGGTGGCGCCGGCAGCCTCGCGGGCAGGATCACCAAAGCGACCTATGTCGGGACGCAGATGGAGTACACGATCGAAACCGCCGTCGGCG
>JBFXAZ010000190.1:0-6815 GCA_050183765.1 Reyranellaceae bacterium
GCGGGAATCGACCCCACGACCCCCAGTCCCCCCGACTGCTGCGCTACCGGGATGCGCTACGCCCCGACCGTGAGCGGTACTTAGCGCTTCCCGCCCTCTCATTTCACCGCTCGCGAACCGCCAAAAAACAAACGCCGCCGGGGAGACCCGCCGGCGGCGTTCGCTTGGCGATCCGCGCGGGCGCGGATCTGGCTTCCTAGTGCTGGCTTCCTAGTGCTGGCCGTGCAGCGTGCGCCGCAGCAGCTCGAGCGCGTTCTGCAGATCGTCGAGCACGTTCTCGATCTCGCGGCGCTTGCCGCCATCGAGCTTCGCGGTCGGCCGCGGCAGCGCGACGTTGGTCGACGGCTGCGGACCGGTGCGCGGCAGGTTGCGGACCTCGGCCTCGACCGGCAGGAGACGGGCGGCCTCGCCCTCGCCGGCCTCGCGGCCCGACAGGCGGCCGCGGCCTTCCTTCAGCAGGCGCTGAACGCCCTTGATCGTGTAGCCGTCGTCGTAGAGCAGCGAGCGGATGCGACGCAGCAGATCGACGTCCTCCGGGCGATAGTACCGCCGGCCACCCCCGCGCTTGAGCGGACGGACCTGGCTGAACTTGCTCTCCCAGAAACGCAGGACGTGCTGCGGCACGTCGAGTTCGGTTGCGACTTCACTGATTGTCCGGAACGCAAGCGCCGACTTCTCGACGCGGCGCTCCATCCCCTGAGCGCTGACAATGACCATCATTCACCTTCCACATCATCATTACTTATAGGCAGATTATTGATGCGTGCTTTGAGCACGTTAGACGCGCGGAAGACGAGGACACGCCGCGGCAGGATTGGTACTTCCTGTCCGGTTTTAGGATTACGGCCGACCCGTTGACCCTTGTCGCGAACCGAAAAGCTCCCGAAAGATGAGATCTTCACCGTCTCGCCGCGGGCGAGCGCGTCAGCAATCTCACCGAGGATGACCTCGACCAGATCGGCAGACTCGTTACGGGACAGACCCACTTCCTGGAACACCGACTCGCTGAGATCAGCACGGGTGATGGTCCGTTGGTCCATTCAGCATTCCCCTTCCCCTCTTAAACCATAGTGTAAGAAGGCCTCGCGGTCAACATCACAACACGACCTTAAGCCTTGAAATTACGGCGGGATTAGGGGGAAGATTCACGCTCTACAGCAGCAGATAGGCGCAACTGAGTGAGACATAAATGCAACAATTTCGGTTAGTTATAAGTTGCCGTTCAGGTGAAATATTATACACATTCATCGAAGGTGAAATCGCAGTTAATGCGCAAGCTGAAGTTTTTTTCTTCGCGTCGGCAATCTGACGCGGCGCGACCGGCCTACCAGCGGACCAGGCTGGCGCCCCAGGTCAGCCCGCCGCCCATGGCTTCCAGCAGCAGCAGGTCGCCCCGCTTGACCCGGCCGTCGGAGACCGCGGCCTCCAGGGCGAGCGGGATCGAGGCGGCGGAGGTATTGGCGTGGTGGTCGACGGTCACCACGACCTTGTCGGCCGGCAGGCCAAGCTTCCGGCCGGTGCCGTCGATGATGCGCTTGTTGGCCTGGTGCGGGATCAGCCAGTCGATGTCCTTGGACTCGAGCCCGACCTTGCCCATGGTCTCGCCCACCACCGCCGCGAGGTTCGTGACGGCGTGCTTGAAGACCTCGCGGCCCTGCATGCGCAGGAAACCCGCCGTGCCGGTGGTCGAGGGGCCACCATCGACATACAGAAGGTCGTGGTAACGGCCGTCCGAATGCACCGAACTGCCCAGGATACCGCGATCCCGGGCGGTGCCGCCGCCCTCGCCCGCCTTGAGCACGACGGCGCCGGCGCCGTCGCCGAACAGCACGCAGGTGCCGCGGTCGTTCCAGTCGAGGATGCGCGAAAAGGTTTCCGCGCCGATCACCAGCGCCGAGCCGGCCATGCCGCCCTTGATCATGTTGTCGGCGACCGAGAGCGCATAGATGAAGCCGGAACATACCGCCTGCACGTCGAAAGCGGCGCCCCGGTGCATGCCCAGCGTCGCCTGCACCTTGGTGGCGGTGGCCGGGAAGGTCTCGTCCGGCGTGGCGGTGGCGAGCACGATCAGGTCGAGGTCGGCCGCCTTCATGTTGGCGCGGCCCAGTGCCTGGTCCGCCGCCTTGATGGCGAGGTGCGAGGTGAACTCGCCCTCGGCGGCGATGCGGCGCGAGCGGATGCCGGTGCGCTGGATGATCCACTCGTCGGAGGTGTCGACCTTCTTGGCCAGCTCGTCATTGGTCATGACGCGCTCGGGCAGATATGCCCCGCAGCTCTCGACAATCGAGCGGATCATGGCGTGCCCGTTCCTCCGGCCACTGCCACTGCCGGCTGGGGCCCTTCATCGGCCACAATCTCGCGCAGCTTCTTCAGATCGCCTACGATCTTGTCGTTCAAATTGTATTTCACAAGATCAACAGCGACGCCGATTGCGTAGGCGAAGCCCAGCGCGTCGGTGCCGCCGTGGCTCTTCACGCAGACGCCGTTGACGCCGAGGAAGACGCCGCCGTTGTAGCGCCGCGGATCGACCCGCTTGCGCAGCTTGTTCCAGGCTCCCGAGGCCAGCACGTAGCCCAGCTTGGCCAAGGTCGAGGTCTTGAAGGCGTCGCGCACGAAGCCGGTGTAGAGCTTGGCGGTGCCCTCGATGGCCTTCAGGGCGACGTTGCCGGTGAAGCCGTCGGTGACCACCACGTCGACCGCGCCGGCGCCGATGTCGTTGCCCTCGACGAAGCCGTGGAAGCGTACCGGCGAGCCCTCGGCCTTCAGCATGGCGGCGGCGTCGCGCAGGGTCTCGTTGCCCTTGCCCTCCTCCGAGCCGACGTTGAGCAGGCCGACGCGAGGCTCGTCGAGGCCAAGCACCGTGCGGGCGAAAACCGAGCCCATCACCGCGAATTCGGCGAGATTGTTGGCGTCGCACTGCATGTTGGCGCCGAGATCGAGCATCACCGTCTCGCCGCGCATGGTCGGCAGCAGCGACGACAGGGCCGGCCGGCGGATGCCCGGCAGGGTGCGCAGCATGACCGTGGCCGAGGCCAGCAGGGCGCCGGTGTTGCCGGCCGACACGATGCAATCCGCCTGCCCGTCGGCCACGGCGTCGAGCGCCATCCCCATGCTCGAGGTGGCGCGCTTGCGCAGCGCCTGGCGGGGCGTGTCGTCGTTGCTGACGACATCCTCGGCCGGCACGATCTCGCAGCAATCCTTGAGCCAGCGCACCCGCTTGACCAGCTCGGCCAGCCGCGTGGCCTGACCGAACAGGCGGAACGTGATGTCGGGATGCCGTTCGCGGGCGATGCCGGCGCCGCGGACGACCATGTCCGGCGCCATGTCGCCGCCCATGCCGTCGAGCGCGATGACGATCTTTCGCGTCACGTCGGCCGTCGCCGGACGGAGGTCAGCCGTTGGCCGCCTTCGCGACCACCTCGCGCTTGCGGTAGTAGCCGCAGGCCTCGCAGACATGGTGCGGGCGCATCAGCTCGCCGCAATTGGCGCACTCGACGAAGGCCTGGCCGGTCAGCGCATGGTGCGAGCGGCGCATGTTGCGGCGAGACGTGCTCACCTTCTTCTTGGGGACAGCCATAGTGAATCTCCGCAGCGGGCCAGGGCGTCAACGCCGGCCTCGACAATCCGGGGGCAGGTCGCGAGGGCGCTTTCCTAGCCAAATTGTGACAGTGCGGCAAGCGCTTTGCCGCCGTTTTTGGCCGTCACTCCCGGTCCTTGAGCCGGCCCTTGAGCTGCTCCAGGGCGGCGAAGGGATTGGGGCGGGCGTCGGCCGGCTCGGGGGCGGGCTCGAAAGTCGCACCCGGCGCGCGCGGGAACGGGTCGAGCGCCAGCGAGAGGTGGTCGGCGACGACCGCCCCGACATCGATGATGTCGCCCTCCAGCGGTTCCGGCGCGTCGGGGTCGTCGGCGCCGGCGGCGGCCCCGGCCCCGGCGGCGAAGCGTACCTCGAAGGCCTCGTCGATCGACTGCGGCACCGGCTCGAGGGTGACGACGCAGGCCTGCACCACCTCCGCCCGCAGCCGGCCGGATACCGTCCAGACCCCGCCCATGCCCGGCTTCACGCTGACCGCGGCACTCAGGGCCGGCAATCCCAGGAGCTCGAAGCGCCCGGCGAGCGCGGTGCGCTCGGCCTCGCTGGCCTGCACGTCGACGTCCAGGCCGCGCGACGGCACGCGGTCGAGGCGGACCGGGCGGCTGAGCTCCGCCTGCGGCTGGCTCATGGGCTGCCCTCCGGGGTGGGCCAGGCGATCCGCCCGGCCGTCAATTCGGCCGCGGGCGTGGCGGCCAGGCAGGCGATCGCGTCGCCGACATATCGGGCCAGCCGTGCCGAAGCGTCAGGTGGAGGCGTCGCCTTGCCGAAGACGTTGCGCGCCAGCGCCTCCTCCAGCTTCGCCGTGTCGCCGCTCAGCCAGGCCTCGCGGAACGCCGAGCAGCGGCCATGGAAGCCCTCGGCCATCCGCTTGATGCGACGGCCGACGCCGAGATCCTGGGCGCCCATCTCGCGCAAGGTGAGGTCGAGGTGGCCGAACATGGCGTCGAACAGGTCCTGCTTCAGCGGTCCGCCGTCCGGCTCGGCGTCGAGCCGGTTCATCGCCAGCCAGGCGTGCAGCACCAACAGGTCGAAGCGGCCATCGACCGTGTCGGGGACGCCCAGGGCGGCATAGAAGACCGGCATGCGCGCCTGCGCGGCGATGGCGGCGTAAAGACCCGCGACGGTCTGCCGTTCCCGCGCCCGACGGCGAAAAACACCGAACATGCCCAAAGCTCCCACGGGCGCGGCCTTGCGCCGTTTGACAGTCAGGCGCCGCGCCGGCAAGTTGACCAAAACCGGTCCCCTCGTCTCCGGTCGTTTAGGACAGCCTGCCAAGGTGTTCAAGCCGATGAAGTTTCGAAAGATCGCCGCGACACTGACGGTGGCGCTCACGGCGTCGGCCTGCGGCCAGATCGTCGACCAGCGCGGCCACCAGCCGGTGCCCGGCACGATCGAGAAGCTCGAGGTGGGCTCCCAGGCTCGCGACGACGTGCTGCGCGTCATGGGCAGCCCCTCGACCGTCGCCACGTTCGGCGACGAGGTCTGGTACTACATCACGACCAAGAACGAGAGCACCGCCTTCCTGGCGCCTCGCGTGCTCGAGCAGCGCGTGGTGGCGATCAGCTTCGACGGCACCGGCCGGGTCAAGGAGATCAAGAAATACGATCTCAAGGACGGCCGCGAGGTCGACATGGTGGCGCGCAAGACGCCCACCGCCGGCAAGGAGCTCACCATCCTGGAGCAGATCCTCGGCAATGTCGGCAAGTTCAGCGCGCCCAAGAAGCAGGTGCCCGGCGCGGGCGGCCCCGGCAGCGACTACTGACCGGCGATGACCACCGGTTTCGTCTGGGACGAGCGTTTCGTCTGGCACGACAGCGTCAACATCGCCGCGACCTATCCGCCCGAGGCGCTGTTCGAGCCCTTCCCCAGCTTCGAGTCGCCGGAGACCAAGCGGCGCATCAAGAACCTGCTCGAGGTCAGCGGCCTGCTGGCGCGCCTGACGCCGATCGCGGCACGGCCGGCCAGCGAGGCCGAGATCCTGCGCGTCCATGATGCCGCCTATGTCGAGCGGCTGAAGGCAGCGGAACAGCAGGTCTACGGCGAGGTCGGGCCGCGCACCCGTGTCGGGCCGGGCACCTACCAGATCGCCCGCCTTGCCGCCGGCGGTGCCATCGAGGCGGTCGACGCGGTGCTGAACGGCACGGTGCGCAACGTCTACGCCCTGATCCGCCCGCCCGGCCATCATGCCGAGCGCGATGTCGGCATGGGCTTCTGCTACCTGTGCAACGGCGCCATCGCCGGCAAGCACGCGCTCGAGGCGCGCGGGCTCAAGCGCATCGCCTATGTCGACTGGGACGTGCATCACGGCAACGGCACGCAGCAGGCGTTCTGGCGCGACCCGCGCGCGCTCACCATCTCGCTGCACCAGGAGCGGCTGTTCCCCGTCGACTCCGGCTATGTCGCCGATGTCGGCGAAGGCGACGGCGCCGGCTTCAACATCAACATCCCCCTGCCCGCCGGCTCGGGCCACGGCGCCTACCTGCACGCCTTCGACAAGGTCGTGCTGCCGGCGCTGCGCCGCTTCGAGCCCGAGCTGCTGTTCGTCTCCAGCGGTTTCGACGCCGGCAACCACGATCCGCTGGGCCGCATGATGCTGCATCCCGGCAGCTATCGCGAGATGACCGCGCGGCTGATGGCGATCGCCGACGAGTTCTGCGGCGGCCGGCTGGTGATGACACACGAGGGCGGCTACGCGCCGGTCTCGGTGCCCTATCTCGCGCTCGCCACCATCGAGCGCATGTGCGGCGCCAACGCCGGCGTCGCCGACCCCTTCGAGCCGGCCTGGTCCAAGGTGCCCGGCCAGGCCCTGCATGCGCATCAGGAGAGCGCCGTCCAGGCGGTGGTCGAGACATTCGCCAGGCTGGGCCGCCTCTAGGTGCCGTGAGGGATCGTGAGGGGAACGTCCATATAGACCGTCCGCGCGCGTGACGCCGATAACCCGGCAAAGGCTCACCATCCCTCACCCCTGCGGCCGGCCTTCAAAGCAAAAGCCCCGGCGGATCGCTCCGCCGGGGCTTCCTGCGAGATGGGTCGAGATCAGTGCGCCAGCACGGCCAGCAGCAGCAGCGCCACGATGTTGGTGATCTTGATCATCGGGTTCACCGCCGGGCCGGCGGTGTCCTTGTAGGGATCGCCGACGGTGTCGCCGGTCACGGCGGCCTTGTGCGCATCCGAGCCCTTCATGTGCTTCACGCCGTCCTTGTCGACGAAGCCGTCCTCGAAC
>JBFXAZ010000191.1:0-6621 GCA_050183765.1 Reyranellaceae bacterium
CGCCGCGATGATCTTGGCAGCCGCCGTCACCGCCCGCTTGGCGGCGTGGGCGCTGGCGTCGTCTGTCTCCCTCTCCCCGCAAGCGGGGAGAGGGAGGAGCCGCTATTTCGGGTCCGGCCCCAGCTTCACCAGCAGCTTGCCGAAATTCTCGCCGCGCAGCAGGCCGATGAAGGCGCGCGGGGCGCGGTCGATGCCCTCGACCACGTCCTCGCGGTACTTCAGCTTGCCCGCCTTGATCCAGCCGGCCATCAACTTAAGCGCCCCCGGCCAGTGTCCGGCGTAGTCGGTGACGATGAAGCCGCGGGCCGTGACGCGTTTGCCGACGAAGGTGCCGAGCAGGCGCGGACCCATCGGCGCCGTCTCGTTGTACTGCGAGATCGAGCCGCACAGCGCCACGCGAGCGCCGAAGCTGAGGTTGCGCAGCACGGCGTCACCCACCGTGCCACCGACATTCTCGAAATAGACGTCGATGCCGTCGGGGCATACCGCAAGCAGCGCCGCGTCGAGGTCCTTCTCGGCCTTGTAGTCGACACAGGCGTCGAAGCCGAGCTCTTTCACGACGAAGTCGCACTTGGCCTTGCCGCCAGCGATGCCGACGACGCGGCAGCCCATGATCTTGCCGATCTGACCGACCACCTGGCCCACCGCGCCCGACGCGGCGCTGACGACGATGGTCTCGCCCGGCCGCGGCTTGCCGCAATCGATCAGCCCGAAATAGGCGGTCATGCCGGGCATGCCGAGAATGCCGTTGGCGGTCGAGATCGGCGCGATGGCGGGATCGATCTTGCGCAGCTCGGCGGCGCGCGCGACGCCATACTGCTGCCAGCCCAGCCGACCCTCGACGATCTCGCCGGCCTTGATCATGGGGTCGTTCGACTTCACCACCTCGCCGACGACACCGCCGGTCATGACGGCGCCGATCGCCACCGGCGGCGAGTACGAGGCGGCGTCGCGCATGCGCCCGCGCATGTAGGGATCGAGCGACATGTAGACCACGCGCACCAGCACCTCGAGCGGGCCGGGCTCGGGCACGTCGTACTCCTCGACGCGGAAATCGCTCTCGGCCGGTTCGCCGGCGGGACGGTTCATCAGCACGACGCGGCGGGCTTTCATGGGATCAGGTCTCCGGTGTTGGCGTCGAACGGGTCAGGACGCGAAGCCCAAGCGTAGCGTCTTGACCAAAGCTCTCTCCACCCCCTTTAGGGGGTGGAGAGAGCTGGGGACGTTGGCACCCCGTTGGAACCCCGTTGGAAGGGGGTTGGAACCCCGTCGGAAGCCCCCGTTGGAAGGCGTCGGAAGACGTTGGAACCCCGTTGGAAGGGGGTCGGAAGACCGTTGGAAGCTCACGCATCGGCGCTCACGCTCCGGCATTTCCGATGCTGACGTCGTTGTCACGGATCACCCGCGAACGGGTGTCGTTCGCGCGTTCGGCAGGCTTGGGCGAATCGTTTGGTAACAGGGCATGGGCGCTCACTCGTGCGAAACGATGAACCACCTCCCGCGCGCACGACATTGCAGCGGCGCGCGTCGCGAGTCAATGTCGGCGCAACGAAGAGGAGTGGAACATGAGCGTGGCCGCGGACACCAAGGGTGCGAATACCATCACCGGGCGCAGCGCCTTCCTCGCGCTGCTGAAGGACGAGGGCGTCACCACCTTGTTCGGCAATCCCGGCACCACCGAGCTGCCGATCATGCACGCGCTCGCCGAGCATCCCGATCTCGGCTACGTGCTGGGCCTGCAGGAATCGGTGGTGATCGCCATGGCCGACGGCTTCACCCGCGCCTCGGGCAAGCTCACCTCGTGCAACGTCCACGTCGCGCCCGGCCTGGGCAACGCCATCGGCGCGATCTACACGGCGCTGATGTCGGGCACGCCGATGATCGTCACCGCCGGCCAGCAGGAGCAGGGCCACGGTCTCACCGAGCCGCTGCTCTACGCACCGCTGGTGCCGATCGCGCAGCCGGTGGTGAAATGGGCCACCGAGGTCACGCGCATCGAGGACCTGCCGCGCATCATGCGCCGCGCCGCCAAGATCGCCACCACGGCACCCACCGGCCCGGTGTTCATCTCGCTGCCCGGCGACATCCTCAACGACGAGGCGCCGCTCGACCTCGGCGAGTCGACCCGCGTCGACACCGCGGTGCGTCCCTCGGATGCGGCGCTGGAAGCCTTCGCGCGCCGCCTGCTCGCGGCCAAGTCGCCGGTGATCGTCGCCGGCACGGAGATCGTCACCTCGGACGCGCTCGACGAGGCGGCGCGCTTCGCCGCGCTGCTCGGCGCGCCGGTGTGGCAGCAGACAGTGAACACCGGCGCGCATTTCCTCTCCGAGCACGTCTGCTTCATGGGCTCGCTCAATCGGAACCAGCGCTTCGTGCGCGACATCCTGGCGCCGCACGATGTGCTGTTGTGCCTCGGCTCCGACGTGCTGCAGATGTCGGTCTACAGCGAGGTCGAGCCGCTGCCGGTCGACACCAGGGTGCTGCAGATCGGCCTGCGCGACTGGGAGATGGGCAAGAACTTCCCGGCCGAGATCGCGCTGCGCGCCGACGTGAAGGAGACGCTGAAGGCGCTGATCCCGGTGCTGGAGCGACTCGGTGGCGCGGCGCTGGCGTCGAAGGCATGCACCGCGATCGCCGGCTTCTCGCCGAGGAACTGGAGCGCCAAGCGCGAGGCCAAGCGGCAGCAGACGGCGCTGCGTGCCGAGGCCAGCCCGCTGCATCCCGAATGGGTGATGATGCGGCTGTCGGAGCGCCTGCCGCACGACGCGATCATCGTCGACGAGGGGCTGACCAGCGCCAACAGCCTGGTGAGCTACTGGCCGTTCCGCGACCGCTACTCGTACTTCGGCAATGTCAGCGGCGGCATCGGCTGGGGCATCGCCGCGGCGGTGGGCGTGCAGCTGGCGCAACCCAAGCGCCGCGTGGTGGCGGTGATCGGCGACGGCAGCTCGATGTACAGCGTGCAGGCGCTGTGGAGCGCGGCGCACTACAGGCAGCCGGTGATCTTCCTGATCGCCAACAACGGCGGCTACCAGATCCTCAAGGACCGGCTGAAGCTGTTCCACGGCAACGACCAGCCGATCGGCATGGATTTCCGCGACCCGCCGATCGACTTCTCCGGCCTGGCCCGCTCCTTCGGCGTCACCGCGCGCCGCGCGACCACGGCGATCGAACTCGACGCCGCGCTCGACGCGGCGATGGCGAAGACGGACGGGCCGACGCTGATCGAGGCGATGGTCGGCAAGGCGACGTGAATTCTTCGGGCCGCGTCGCTCCAGCGACGCATCATGAGCGCCGCTGGAGCGGCGCGGCCCCAAGAGTTAGATCACACCCGCCTTTTCCAGCATCTCCTTGATGTCGCCGGGCATGAACGGCTTGGCGATCGTCGAGGCGCCGGCGTACTCGGCCTCCAGCGCCTGGGCGCCGTAGCCGGTGGCGAAGGCGAAGGGGATGTTGCGCGAGCGCAGGATGTCGGCGACGGGAAAGCTGCGCTTGCCGTCGAGATTGACGTCGAGGATCACGAAGTCGACGGACTCGCTGGCCGCCTTCTTCAGCGCGTCGTCGAGATGGCTGCAGACGCCGGCGACCTCCAGGCCGAGCTCCTCGAGGATGTCCTCGACCAGCATGGCCACCAGCATCTCGTCCTCGACCACGAGGACCCGCCGCTTGCGCCCGTCGGCTGTCACGATGGGCCCTCCTCCTCGCGCATGGACTCGAGCGGCGCCTCGATGAAGCAGACGACGCCGTCCGGTCGGTACTCGATTTTCACCCGTCCGCGCAACTCCGCCGCCAGGCCGCGCTCGATCAGGCGCGAGCCGAAGCCGCGGCGCGTCGGCGTGCCGACCGGCGGGCCGCCGCTCTCGCGCCAGCGCAGGCCGAAGGTATCGCCGAAGATCCGCCACACGACCTCGACACGGCCGGTCAGGCTGGAGAGCGCGCCGTACTTGCTGGCGTTGGTGCCCAGCTCGTTCAGCGCCAGCGACAGCGCGACGGCGCACTTCGGCCGCAGGCGGAAATCGGGGCCCTCCAGGGTGAAGCGCGCCGGATCGGCCACGCCATGCGGCTTGAGCGAGATGCCGACCACCTCGTGCAGCGCGGCGCCCTCCCAGTTCTGCTCGGTGAGCAGGGTGTGCACGTTGCCCAGCGCCTGCAGCCGCGCCTCGAAGCCGCGCTGCACCGCCTGCGGCACGCCGCGCCCGGTGAGCGACTGACGGGCGATCGACTGCACCGTCGCCAGGGTGTTCTTGACGCGGTGGTTCAGCTCGTTGATCAGCAGCTCGCGGTCTTCCTCGGCGCGCTTGCGGTCGGTGACATCGCGGAACACCACGCCCATGCCATCGCCCAGCGGGAACAGGCGGTAGGCGAGCCAGCGCCCGTGCACGAGGACGGACCTCGCCTCCGAGATCACGGTGTCGCGCGCCGCCATGGTGCGGCGAAACAGCCTGCCCAGCTCGGTCTCGGTCGCGGAGGGGAAGACATCCCACAGCACCCGGCCCAGCACGGACTCGGCCGGCACGCCGAAATGGCGCACCGCGGCCTCGTTGAACCTGACGATGCGGAAGGTGCTGTCGAGCGCGTAGAAGCCCTCGCCGATGCCGTCGATCAGCCGCGTCAGCTCGCTCTCGCTGTCGAGCCCGACGCCGCCGCCGCGCAGCAGGCGCGCAAGGTAGGCGCGCGCCTCGGCCGTGTCGCGAAAGCGACCGGTCGAGACCGCGTCGGCGATCAGCACCTCAAGTTCGGACATCGCCCCAGAACGTGCAGGTTCCCGTTGCCCCAACCGACACCAACGCAGCGGATGCTCAAGGGTTCCCCCGCGATTCCCTCTCCCCGCAGGCGGGAGGGAGAAAGATCAGCCGCCCAGCAGAGCCGGGGCGGCCTTGATCTCCTGGCGCTCCACCTTCTTGACGATCTCGGTGAGCTTCTTGTGGGTCGGCGCCTTGACGCCGATGGTGTCGCCGCGCTCGGCGATGTAGCCGTTCATGAACTCGATCTCGGTGCGGCGGCCCTTGCGGATGTCCTGTGCCATCGACGGGCGCTGGATGTCGGCGCGCGGGTTGGGGTTGGTGTTCGAGCCCGGCCGCAGGATGGCCTCGATCTCGTCGAGCGCCGCCTTGTCGTTCTCCGACGCCCTGGCCAGCGTTTCGGGATCGAGCTTGCCGATCTTCTCGATGTGGTAGCCCAGCGCCTGGCCGACACGCACGGCCTCGCCGCCGAGCTGGATCGAGAAGCGGCGGATGGCGTCGTTGCGGTCGCAGTCCGAGCCGGTCAGGCCGGTGGCGGCCGACACGCCGTTCTTCATGCCGTTCTGGCACAGCTTGGACCAGCGCTCGCCCCACAGGTTCGTGGTGGTCTTGGCGCTGTCGATCATGCCGACCATCTCGCGCAATTCCTCGACGCGCCTAGTGATGCGGCCATGCACTTCGCCGACGCGGAAGACGGTGTGCTTGTCGCCGCCCTTGGCCACGGTACGGCGGATGGTGGCCGGCTCGTACATGTCGACCGAGATCAGCGAGGCGACCATGCCCACCGTCTTGCCCCAGCCGACCATGCCGGCGATGCGCTCCTCGTTGAGGCAGTTCTGCAGCGAGACCACGAAGCCATCGGGCGACAGATACTGGCGGATCATCGCCGTCGCCCACTCGGTGTCGTAGGACTTCACGGCGACGAAGGCGATGTCGATCGGCTTCTGGCGGCTGAGATCCTGCAGCTCGGTGATGTGCATGGTCTTGGCCTTGGTGACCGTGAACTTCTCCTCCGGCGTCACGCCGTCGAGCATCAGGCCGCGCGAACGGATGGCCTCGATGTTCTCCGGCCACATGTCGATCAGGGTCACGTCGTGCCCGTTCTGCGCCAGATAGCCGCCGACATAGCCGCCCAGCGCGCCGACGCCGACCACCGCGATCCGCTTGCCCATGAGTCCCTCCCTGAATTCCCTTCTCCCCGCGCAGGCGGGGAGAAGGTGCCCGAAGGGCGGATGAGGGGCTTCACGCTGTCTCGACAACGACGTTGCGAGTCGTCGCGCGAGAAGCCCCTCATCCGCCTCGCTGACGCTCGGCACCCTCTCCCCGCCTGCGCGGGGAGAAGGAAACCTAGCCCTGCACGGCCACCATGCGGAAGGCATGTTCGTCGGGGCTGCCATGCCGTGGGCCGGCGGCGGGACCGTGGTACAACCTCCTCCGTCATCCCGAGCGCAGCGAGGGATCCAGTCGCAGCCCTGGATTCCTCGCTGCGCTCGGAATGACAGTGGAGGTCACCGATGGGCTACGAGACGATCGAGGTGAAGCCGCTGGCCGGCGCGCTGGGCGCCGAGGTGGGCGGCGTGAAGCTGAAGGCGGTGAAGGACAACCGCACCTGGGACGAGATCAACCGCGCCTTCCTCGACCACAAGGTCCTGGTGTTCCGCGACCAGGGGCTGAGCCCCGACGACATCATGGCCGTGGGCGGCCGCTTCGGCGAGCCGTCCTACTACCCCTTCGTCACCGGCATGGACGGCTACCCCTACCTCTTCGAGATCGTCAAGGAGCCCAGCGAGACGCGCAATTTCGGCGGCGGCTGGCACTCCGACACGACCTATCTGGAGAAGCCGCCGCTGGCCACCCAGCTCTACGCGCTGGAGACGCC
>JBFXAZ010000192.1:0-6489 GCA_050183765.1 Reyranellaceae bacterium
GGGGGGTGGGGGGGCCCCGGCATAGCGGTCAGTCACGAACGACAGTGCGGTCGCACCAACCACCCCCATCCGGCGCTTCGCGCCACCTTCCCCCGCCAGCGGGGGAAGGTAGAGAGTCGACTCACCACTCACGAGAGGAACTGTTCCTTCAGGATGCGCTCCTCGAGATGGTGCTCGGGGTCGAAGAGCAGGGTGAGGGAGCGCGTCGTGTCCTCGATCACCGTCACCGAGACGACGTTGCGCACCTCGGTCGAGTCGGCCACCGCGCTGACCGGGCGCTTGGCCGGCTCCAGCACGTCGAGCGTCACCTTCACGGTGCGCGGCAGCACCGCGCCGCGCCAGCGCCGCGGGCGGAACGGGCTGATCGGCGTGAGCGCCAGCAGGCCGGCGCCCAGCGGCAGGATCGGGCCGTGGACCGAGAGGTTGTAGGCGGTCGAGCCGGCCGGCGTCGCCACCATCACGCCGTCGCAGGCCAGCTCCTCGAGCCGCCGCTGCCCGTCGATCGAGATGGCGATCTTGGCGGTCTGGCGCGTCTGGCGCAGCAGCGACACCTCGTTGATGGCATGCGCCTGCACCGTCTCGCCGCCGGCGGTGCGCGCTTCCATCAGCAGCGGGTTGAGCACGACGCGCTTGGCGCGCTCGAGCCGCTGGTACAGCCCGTTCTCGCGCCAGGCGTTCATCAGGAAGCCGACCGTGCCGCGGTTCATGCCGTAGATCGGCACGTCGCGGCCCATGAAGCGGTGCAGGGTCTGCAGCATGAAGCCGTCGCCGCCCAGGGCGACGATCACCTCGGCCTGGGCCGGCGGGACGTCGCGGTAGCGCTGGCGCAGGCGCTTGGCCGCCTCGCGCGCTTCGACGCTGCGCGCGGCGACGAAGGCGACCCTGGGATTCATGCGGGAGAAGTCAGACGAAGCGACATGCTGCAGCGCAGTATAGCGGGGGACGCCCGCCGTACCAGCGCCTCAGACACGGGCCGGCCGGCGCATGCGGAAGACGCCGACGACGACCAGCGCCACGAGCACCAGCGCCAGGGCGATGTAGTTGAGCGTCGCCCAGCCTTTCAGCTCGAGCACCACGCTGGCCATGATGCTGGCGAGCGTCGTCGTGCCGAAGACGACGAAGTCGTTGAAGGCCTGCGCCTTGCCGCGCTCGGCCGGGCGGTAGGTGGTGGTCAGCAGCGTCGTGGCGCCGACGAACAGGAAGTTCCAGCCCAGCCCGTTGAGGCTGAGCGCGCCGCGGAAATGCCACTCGGTGGTGCCCAGCAGCGCCACCGCCACGCCCGCGACCAGGATCGCGCTGCCGGTGATCATGACGTTGAAGATGCCGAAGCGGTTGATCAGGTGGCCGGTGAAGAACGAGGGCAGGAACATGCCCATGACGTGGACGAAGATCGTCACCGGCGCCTCGCTGCGATCCAGGCCGCACTGCACGATGGCCAGCGGCGAGGCGGCCATGACGAAGGACATCACGCCGAAGGCGATCATGGCGGCGGTGACGGCGACCAGGTAGGCGGGCTGCCTGACGATCTCGAGCAGCGGACGCTGCGGACCCTCGGCCTCGACCGTCTTGACCTGCGGGAAGTCGATGAAGCCGTGGATGACGAAGACGACCGCGTGCAGGCCGATGACGAAGACGAAGCTGGCCTGGAAGGTCGGGATCCACAGATCGGGCGTGAAGCGCGCCAGCGCCGGGCCGATGATGCCGGCCAGCACGCCGCCCGCCGTGACGTAGGAGATCGCCTGGGCGCGGAAGATCGGCGGCGCGAGCTCGACCGCGGCGAAGCGGTAGAGCTGCATGTTGGCGATGGCGTTGCCGAGGAACAGGCCGCCGACGCACATCAGCGGGAAGCTGCCGATGCCCAGGCCCAGCGCCGCGAGCAGCGCGCCGGTCATGCCCATGGTCGAGCCGACGCGGAAGCCGAAGCGCCGCCCGCGCCGCATCATCAGCATCGATGCCGGAAACACCGAGAGCATCACGCCCAGATGCTGCATGGTGACCGGCAGGTTGGCCCACATGCGGGTATCGGGCGAGACGATGGTCAGCACCGCCAGCGCCGAGGAGGCGAACATCAGCGTGTTGCTGCCCTGCGTCAGCGCCTGGCACAGCGCCAGCAGGGCGATGTTGCGCATCGAACGCCGCGGCAGGCTGGGGGAGCCGGCCGCTGCGGGGCGTTCCTCTATCCTATCTGACCCGTCCATTGGGCGCGGACCATAGTCGCCCGATCCGCCGGTCCCAAGAGGCTAAAGCGCCCCCGGGCCCGGCGAATGCGCGGCGTCTGTCCTGCGCCGACGGGAGGTCTCAGAACTCGCGCAGCAAATCGCCCAGCGCGCTGGTGCCCGGCGACTTGACCTCGGACCATTCATCGCCGCCCACGGGGCGGGCCCAGGAGCGGCCGGATACGACGTTCTGGACGATCTCGAACTGGGTGTTCGAGCGGCAGGCGAAGCTCTCGCCGTGCCCGCCGCCCAGATGGGTCGCCCACACTCGGTTCAATTCCTGCTGCGTCATGGAAGCCTCCAGATGGGGAGACGCCCGATATCGGTCCTCGATTGTGGCCGATTGTGGACTTCGGTGGCGACCGAAGCACGCAGGGGCCCGCGCGTGAGATGACCGGTGCGTCATCCATCCGCGAGGCCGCCATGACCATCACCGTCTTCATCCGCTACCGGATCGACCCGTTCAAGCGCGTCCAGTTCGAGGACTATGCGCGGCGCTGGCTGACGATCATTCCCGCCTGCGGCGGCGCCGTCGTCGGCTACTGGATGCCGCACGAAGGCACCAACGATATCGCCTGGGGCCTGATCTCCTTCGACAGCCTCGCCGCCTACGAGGCCTACCGCGCGCGTTTGCGGGCCGACGCTCAAGGCGCGGCGAACTTCGCGACCGCCGAGAGCGAGCGCTTCATCCTCGCCGAGGAGCGCACGTTCCTGCATCAGGTCGAGGTTTAGCGCCTTCACCGATCTTGCGGCGCCCGCCGACGGCGGAAATAGTGGCGTGGGATCGGGGGAGATGCCGCTTGGCCGACGATGTCTAAGATGCCCTGGCGCGTGCCTTGCGTCCGTTGCTGAGCGGCGGCGCGCCGCGCGATCGGCGACGCATTTCCGGGCTGCTCGCGGATACCTTGCCGCAAGCCGATCGCGAGCGGCGCGTATTCGCCTGGGCGCTCGACGACGGAATGATCGACGTACTCGAGCGCGCGCCGCGCGAGCGAATGCCGGTCGAGATCGACCGGCTGAAGGGCCGCCTGGAGGACAAGCTGGGCGTGCGCGAGGAACTGGCGCTGGGCGTGCTGCGGGCCGCCGCCCATGGCTTGGGGCTGGCGCCGCTGCCGTCGGTCTACACGCCGTCGCGTGCGACGCCGCGCGGGCGGCCCGTGGCGGTATCGCCGTCCTCGCCTGCAGCCGTACCGCCCCCCAAGGTTTCGTCTGTGAGCGTTGCGCCGGTGGCAGAGGCGCTGCTTGAGCCGCGGCCCAACCGCCTGCTGCCAATCGTGCTGTCGCTTGCCGCGCTTGTCGTGGTCGGTGGCATGGCGGGCCTCGGATGGTACCTGCTGCAGCGTATCGAAGCGGCCGAGGCGATCGCCGGTCGCGCGCAAGCGCGCGCCGCAGACAAGGTGGCGGCGGAGAAGGCGGCGGCGGATAAAGCTGCCGCGGAGAAGGCTGCCGTGGATAGGGTCGCTGCCGAAAGGGCAGCAGCCGAGCGTGCGGCGGCCGAGAAAGCGGTGGCGGATCGCGCCCGCGCAGCATCGCTCGCTGCAGACTGTCCGGGATGTCCGGAGATGGTGACGATTCCGCCCGGCAAGTTCGTGCAGGGCGCCGGGCCGACCGAAGAAGAGCGTGAGGGCATTCCTGCCAACTTTCGCGGCATGGCGCCGCAGCGCCTCGTCACGATCGCCTATCCTCTGATGATGAGCCGCTACGAGGTGACTCGCGAGCAGTTCGAGGTCTTCGTACGCGAGTCTCGCTATCTGATGCTGTCAGCCTGCGCGACATTTGGCGCAGGCGGTAGTCGGACGGTGCTTTCCATCCTCGATTGGCGCAATCCCGGATTCGTCCAGACACCGCGAGATCCCGTGGTCTGCGTCGCCTGGCGCGATGCCATGGCTTACGTCGAATGGCTGAGCCGAAAGACCGGCAAGTCCTACCGCCTGCCGTCCGAGGCAGAGTGGGAGTACGCGGCACGGGCCGGCACCAGCACGGGACGCTATTGGGACGACGATCGTGGTGACGCCTGTCGGTACGCCAACGTCCGTGATCGCCGTGCCGCCGCCGCCTTCGGACTTGATGCCGCCGCCGCACAGCAATTCGCCTGCGACGACGGCCATGCGAGGACCGCGCCTGTCGGTCAGTTCGCCGCGAACAAGTTCGGGCTTCACGACATGCTGGGCAACGTGGCCGAGCTGGTGGCCGATTGCTGGATGACCGGCTACAGCGGCGCGCCCGCGGATGGTGGCGCGCGCGATGAGGCGGACTGCGCGTCGCGTATCGGGCGCGGCGGCTCTTGGATCGGCGTGCCTTGGACGGTGCGCGCGGCCGTCCGGCTTCCCGCCGGTCCCACCCTGCGCAGCGTTGGTCTGGGCTTCCGCGTTGTTCGGACGAACTAGCGCTCCCGTCGCGCGAGCCTCGCGCCTTCGACCAGCGCTGTCATCTTGCGTCGCGCCAGCCCGCGCGGCAGGGCGGAGAAGCCGCAATCGGCGGTGATGCGTAGGCGTTCGGCCGGCGCGTGGTTCAGGCACTGGGCGATGCGCTCTGCGATCTTCTGCGGCGTCTCGACGTGGAAGTTCTTCACGTCGAGCACGCCGACGCCGACATCGAAGCGGGTCGCGAGCGCGCCCACGGTCTCGAGCTGCGCCATCTCGCGGTTGGCGTATTCCAGCGACACCTCCTCGGCATCGAGCGTCAGCAGCGCCGGCACGAGACGGGCGATGTCGCGGTCGGCCATCGGCCGGCCGGCGTTGTTGCCGAAGCAGACATGGACCGCGCGGCGCACGCCGATGCCCGACGTGGCGCGGTTGATCACGGCGACGCTGTCCTCGAGCGACAGGCCGAAGGGCCGCTCCGGCAGGCCGGGCTCGTCGAGCTGGATGTAGTCCGCGCCGGCCGCGACCAGACCCGCGAGCTCGCCGCGCACGATGCCCACCAGCTCCTCGATGATGGCGCCGGTATCGCGTCCGCCCGCGTCCATGAAGCCCGCGAAGGTCAGCGGGCCGGGCAGGGCGACCTTGAGATGGCGATCCGGCGCCAGGCGCTTGAGCGCCTTGAAGTCCTCGACCACGCCGAGCCCGTCTGGCGCCGTCACCGCGCCGTCGGGCATGAAATGCGGCGCCATGTCGTAGCCCGGCACGCCCAGCTTGCGCAGCGGCGCCACGCGCTTCAGTCCGCGCAGCTTTCCGAAGACCTCGAAGACGAAACGCTGCCGGCGCAGCTCGCCGTCGCTGATGATGTCGAGCCCGGCTTCGATCTGGTCGGCGATGGCGATGCGGGTGGCGTCCTCGTACAGCTCATCGAGATCGCCTGGCCCGAAATCGCCCTCACGCGCACGGCGCTGACCGGAGATGAACCAGCCCGGCGAGGCATAGCTGCCGACGCCCATGGTCGGCAGGATCGGCAGCGCGTTCATGAGCGGGTCTCCAAGGTTCTCGTCCGGCACTTTCACATGTTTACCTTCCCCCGCTGGCGGGGGAAGGTGGCGCGAAGCGCCGGATGGGGGTGGTTGGTGCGATAGCATCGATCGCGGTGACTGGCCGCTATGCCGCCACCCCCATCCGCCCTTCGGGCACCTTCCCCCGCCAGCGAGGGAAGGTATTTGAGGAGTGAAAGTCTATGCGGGTGGTGATCGTCGGCGCGGGTGCGATCGGCGGCTGGCTGGGCGGCGGCCTGGCGCGCGCGGGCCACGACGTGGCCTTCGTCGCGCGCGGGCGCACGCTGGTGGCGCTGCAGCGCAACGGGCTGATCGTGCGCGATGGCGAGACGTCCACGGAGTACGAGGTCGAGGCGTCCGACGATCCGGCGAAGCTCGGCGCCTGCGATCACGTCATCCTGGCGCTGAAGGGACAGGACGTCGCCGGCGTGGCGCCGACCCTGCGGCCGCTGCTGGGCTCCGATACCACCGTGGTCAGCACCATGAACGGCCTGCCGTGGTGGTTCCTCGATGGCTTCGGCGGACCGCTGGCGGGCCACGTGCTGGCATCGGTCGATCCCCAGGGCGCGACGCTTGCTTCGATCGAGGGCCATCGCGTGATCGGCGGCGTCGTGCACGGCTCGACGCGGCTCGATGCGCCCGGCGTGGTGCGCATCGTCAAGATCGACCGCCTGCTGCTGGGCGAGCCGGATGGCGAGGGCAGCACGCGTCTGGCGGGGCTGGCCGAGGCCTTCGCCAAGGGCGGCGTGCCGGTCGTGCAGACCGGCAACATCCGCATGGAGATCTGGGCCAAGCTCTGGGGCAACAAGAACATGAACCCGTTGAGCGCGCTGTCGCGGGGCACCATGG
>JBFXAZ010000193.1:0-6371 GCA_050183765.1 Reyranellaceae bacterium
TGGACCTGAGCGGCAGCGAAGAGCCCCGCGGTGGTGCCGACGCGCGCCACGCCAAACTGGGGCCGCGATACCGCGAGGTCCTTCGCTGCGCTCAGGACGACGTCTGCCCGGGTGCCCTGATGCTGTCGTCCTGAGCGGCAGCGAAGGACCCCGCGGCGGTGCCGATGCGCGCCACGCCGACGCGTGGCCGCGATACCGCCAGGTCCTTCGCTGCGCTCAGGACGACGGGTGCACGTCAGAACCGCGCGATGCCCCAGTCGCCGATCGCGGTGAAGCCGAGCGCGGCGTAGGCGCGCTGGGCGGCGACGTTGGCGACGTCGGTGAACAGCACCGCGCGGCTGGCACCCTCGTCGCGCGCCCTGATCAGGCTGCCGGCGACGGCCGAGCGCGCCATGCCGCGGGCGCGCGCGAAGGGCGGCGTGTAGACGCCGCCGACCTGCACCACGTCGGGCAGCGCCGCGTTGAAGCCGCTATAGGCCAGCGGCCGTCCGTCGGCCTCCGCCACCCAGCCGCGACCCTCCTCGAGCGCCGCGCCGAGGTCGTTGGCCGCCTCGTCGAAGGTCGCGGTGCTGCGCGCCAGCTTGAAGGCGTCGACCAGGAACTCCATGCGCCAGGCGGCGAGCATCGGCACGTCGTCGGCGGCGATCGGACGCACGCTGATCTCGCCGTGGCGCAGCGGCGCCGGCACATGCAGCGCGTCCAGCCGCAGCGCGTAGAGGATCTCGCGATCGCAGCGCCTGACCGTGCGGCCGCGCACCAGCGGATGGCGCATGGTCGCGGCGACCTGGTCCCAGCCGCCCACGACGCCGTTGACCGGCAGCGGCGAGGCCTCGAGCAGGCCCGCGAGCAGCGGGCGGAAATCGCGCCTGATGTCGCGCACCAGCGGCAGCAGGAAGCCGTTCCAGTAGTGGCCGATCACGCCGGTGACGCGGCCGTCCGCGAAGCTGGCGGCGAAGATGCCGCCATAGCGCTGGCCGTTCCAGCCGGCGCCGGCGCGCGCGAGGTTGGAGCGCTGCATCAGGCTGTGGTCGGGCACGCTCTCGAAGAAGGCGGCCAGCGTCGTCTCGTCGCCGGCGCCGAGGATGCGGATATCGCCCTGGATGGTGGGCATGACGGACTCCCCTTGAAGCTGGAGGCCATCGCCGGTGTCCCGAAAATGCGAACGCCCGGCGAGGGGCCGGGCGTTGGTGGTGTTCCCCCTTCAGGGGGTCCTGTGTCGGGCTATTTCTTGCCGCCCGACCGCCCGAGTGCACCGAATTTTTCGTTGAAGCGCGACACGCGACCGCCGCGATCGACCATCTTGCTGACGCCGGTCCAGGCGGGATGGGTCTTGGGGTCGATGTCGAGACGCAGCGTCCCGCCAGGCTCACCATAGGTGGACTTGGTCTTGAACGAGGTGCCGTCGGTCATCACCACGGTGATCTCGTGGTAGGCCGGGTGAATCTTCTCTTTCACGGGTCTGTCTCCGGACGCGAGCGGCGCCTTATATAGGAGACGTTTGGCGGGGGCAAGCGGGCGGACCGCGCAACACGGCCGTGGTCGGCCGGCTGTTCGGCGTCGCGGCCCTCGTGGTGCCGTCACCGATCCTGATGCGTGCCGACGGCACAATCGAGCGAAACGGCACCCGCGTGCATCGACGCGAATGACCGACAACATGTGTGAATTACCACCGTCGTTGCTGCACTTTCCGCGCTCGTGTTCAATCTATCGGTGGTAGAGGAATCTGCAGTCTGTTACACTAATCTTGCATTCATGCAGTTGACGTGAATGGAGTTGTCCATGTCAAAGAAGACAACGGCAAGCATCGGTGTGTCCCTCTCCGACGTGATCCGCCGACGCGACCGGCGGATCGACGATGACGCGTCCGGGCGAGCGAAAGCTGAGCTTCGCCGGACGGCCCTGGCTTTCCGGCCCGCGCGCAGATCCTTGAGATCGCAGCCGGGATAATCGCGCGATTGCAGCGCTGCGGTAGCTGATGGACCATCCGGTACAACCGGAATCGGCTGCCGCTCCAGAACAACGTGCACGACCATTGCAACGCAAGGTAATGGAGTGCGTTCGCTTGGACCCCCTCCAAGACAACGGGTTGGCGTAATGAAGGTGTGGCGATTGCTTCCGCGGGACGACGAGCGGTCCGAGAACTGGCGACGCTCGCTCTACGACGGCAATTTCGGTGCGGTGATCGTGCGCGCGCAGACGACGTTCGAGGCGCGCCGGATCGCCGCCGACTTCTTCGAGCGGCCGGCCTGCACCGCGCGCGTGGCGAATCCCTGGATGGAGGAGGCCGACACCTCGGCCGAGGAGATCTGCGACTCGGCGTTTCCCGCCGAGGGCGAAGCCGGCGTGCTGCAGCCCAGGCCGTCGCGGACGAACGGCCAGGGGCACTAGCGCGCCACCGGAGACGTTCAGCCGAGCCGGATCACCGCCTCGTCGTAGCGATCGGTTCCCATGCCGGACCGGCCGGCCTCGAAGATCCCCCGCGCGTCGATCCAGTCGCGCGCCTGCGCGAAGGCCTCCTCGGTATAGGGCTCGAAGACGATGCGCTCGCCCGGCCCCCAGCGCCTCGTGTCCATGATGGCGTGATAGCGGTCGGGAAATTCGTTGCGGTAGTAGTGGGTGTAGCGCTCGGGCCGCAGGTCGATGTCGCGCTGCGCGCGCTTCAGGGCGCGCAGGAAACGCCGGAGGTCCTCGGCGTCCGGCGTGCCGACGATCATCGAGGCGATCATGAAGGTCGTGTCGATGACCTTGCGGTAACCGAGCTGCTCGGCGAGGTAGTAGGGGCCGCTGAACAGGGTCGAGGCCTGCGAGTTTCCCTCGAGCAGGTTGTCGAGCCGCTTGAACAGCATGCCTTCGCCGAACGACAGGTTGATCCGGTCGGCCGGCAGGTACTGCTCGAGCGCCTGGAGCGTGGCGTAATGGCTGCCCGACTGGTAGCCGACCGAGATCGGCACGCCGACGAGATCCTCCGGGCCGCGGATCGGCGAGTCCGATGGCACGAAGACACCGGCGGGGGCGACCGAGTAGATGTCCGCCCACAGCTTGCCGTGACCGTTGGCCGCCGCGACGTTCACCGTCCAATGGCAGGCGCAGCTCACATCGGCCGTGCGGCCCTGCTCGAAGCTCTGATAGGCGCCGGCCTTGCGGCCGGACTGGTCGTGCGTCTTGCCGTCGCTCGAGCGGATGGTCTCCTGGAAGACGTAGTCGAGGCCCTCGTCGGCGAAGTAGCCCTTCTCCTCGGCGACCCACTCCTGCAGCCGGAAGTGCGGCTGGATGACGAATGTCTGCCTGTCCATGGCCCCGGCCTCCGTGCGTCGAGGCAACGATCATCGACGCTGGGCGAAGCGCGTACAAGTCGCACGCCGCGACCGCCGATGATCCGTCCGCCGGCCGGTTGCGGCGTATTCATTCTTGATTATATTGAATACGAGCGGCTGGAGTCTTCGATGTCCGACACGACCACCCTGACTGTCCGTCTGAGCGGCGCCCTGGCCGAGTTCGTCGCCGCGAATGTCGGCGAGAACGGCTCGTACGAGAACATCAGCGAGTACATCCGCGATTTGATCCGCCGCGACAAGGAGCGGGTGGAAAAGGAAGCATTCGAGCGGCTGAAGGCCGAGCTGGTCCACGCCTTCTCGGCACCGGAATCGTCATACGAGCCCTTGACCGCGGCCGAGGTGATCGCGCGCAACCGGACCTGACGGGGTGGTTGCCGTCCGCATCCTGGAGGCGGCCTCGCACCGCCTCGACGAAATCTATCGCTATACGCGCGAGCATTGGGGAACCAGGCGGGCGGATCGCTACATTACCGGCCTCTTCGCGGCCTTCGACCGGATCGAGTCACGCGGCGTGATGTCGAGGCCCGTGCCCGCGGCCTTCGGTGTCGAGGGCTACTTCTTCCGATACGAACGACATGTCGTCTATTGGCGCCGCCTGTCGAACGGCGACATCGGCATCGTCACGATCCTGCACGAGCGTATGCATCAGATCGACCGCTTCCGCGACGATTTCGGATCTTAGGCCGGCAAATTCGTCGTCGGCGCCAAAGTACATCGCAGTACGGCCCCCTCCGCGACCTCGGCCCGCCTTGTTGCCCGTGGGGGCGCCTGCTATAGGCGCGGCATCCGTTTGATATCAACGCCTTGCCCGACAGGCCCGCCAGCCGCATGGATACCGCCTTCGACAGTGCCGCGAACCGCTTCCTGGCGGCGCTCACCAGCGCCTTCGAGGATGCGCTGCCGGCGGCCGAGGTCGACCTCGAGGGCGGCGTGCTGACCGTCGAGCTCGAGGATGGCGGCACCTACGTGATCAACAAGCACGCGCCGACGCAGCAGATCTGGGTGTCCTCGCCGGCCTCGGGGGCGACGCATTTCGCGCGCGACCAGGGCTCGGACCGCTGGATCGACACGCGCGGCGGGCGCGATCTGGCGCGCATGCTGCGCGACGAGATCCGCAGCGCCACCGGCGCCGACCTGGCGCTGGGCTGAGCGCGCGATGGCGGACGCGACGAACCCGGCGCCGGTGCGGCGCGATCTGAAGCCGCTGCGCTTCCTGTGGCCGTTCCTGCGGCCCTATCGCGGGCGCGTGGCGCTGGCGCTGGTGGCGCTGTTTGTCGCTGCGTCCACGGTCCTGGCGTTCGGCGCCTGCCTGCGCGCGCTGATCGACCGCGGCTTCGCCGCCGGCCGGCCCGAGGTGCTCGACTACGCGCTGTTCTCGCTGCTGGTCGCCGTGGTCGTGCTGGCGATCGCCTCGGCGGCGCGCTTCTACTTCGTGTCGTGGCTCGGCGAGCGCGTCGTCGCCGACATCCGCAACGCCGCCTTCGCCCACGTCGTGCGGCTGAGCCCGGCCTGGTTCGAGACCGCGCGCACCGGCGACGTGATGAGCCGGCTGTCGTCCGACACCACCTTGATCGACCAGGTGGTGGGCTCGACGGTCTCGATCGCGATCCGCAACGCGCTGATGTTCGTCGGCGGCCTGGCGATGCTGCTGGTCACCAGCCCGCGGCTCACCCTGCTGGCGCTGCTGGTGGCGCCGCTCACCGTGGTGCCGATCATCGTGCTGGGACGGCGCGTGCGTCGGCTCTCGCGGCTGAGCCAGGAGCGCATCGCCGATCTGCTGTCCTTCGCCGGCGAGCGCGTCGATGCGGTGCGCACGGTGCAGGCCTTCGCGCACGAGGCGCGCGAGGCGTCGCGCTTCGGCGGGCTGGTCGAGGCCGCCTTCGGCACCGCGAAGTCGCGCATCGCGCAGCGCGCGGCGCTGACCTCGATCGTGATCTTCCTGGTGTTCGGCGCCGTCGGCATCCTGCTGTGGATCGGCGGCCACGACGTGCTCTCCGGCCGCATCACCGCCGGCGACCTGTCGGCCTTCGTCTTCTACGCCGTCGTCGTCGCCAGCTCGGCCGGCGCGATCTCCGAGGTGATCGGCGACCTGCAGCGCGCCTCGGGCGCCGCCGAGCGGCTGGCCGAGCTGTTGGCCGAACGCTCGCCGGTCGAGGATCCGGTCTCGCCCGTGAAGCTGCCCGTGCCGGCGCGCGGCGCGGTGTCGTTCGCCGACGTCACCTTCCGCTACCCGGCGCGGCCCGAGGCCGCGGCGCTGCACGGCTTCGCGCTCGACATCGCGCCGGGCGAGACGGTGGCGCTCGTAGGCCCGTCGGGCGCCGGCAAGACCACGGTGTTCAGCCTGCTGCTGCGCTTCTACGACCCGCAATCGGGCGCGATCCGCGTCGACGGCACCGACATCCGCAGCGTCACGCGCGCCGATCTGCGCTCGCGCCTGGCCATCGTGCCGCAGGAGCCGGTGCTGTTCTCGGCCAGCGCCATGGACAACATCCGCTACGGCCGGCCCGAGGCGAGCGACGCGGAGGTGCGCGCCGCGGCCGAGGCGGCGCAGGCGGCGTCCTTCCTCGAGGCGCTGCCCGAGGGCTACGACACCTTCCTCGGCGAGCGCGGCGTGCGGCTGAGCGGCGGCCAGCGCCAGCGCGTGGCGATCGCCCGCGCCATCCTGCGCGATCCGGCGATCCTGCTGCTCGACGAGGCGACCTCCTCGCTCGACGCCGAGAACGAGCTCGCCGTGCAGCGCGCGCTCGATCGCCTCACGAAACAGCGCACCACCCTGATCGTGGCGCATCGCCTGGCCACCGTGCTGAAGGCCGACCGCATCGCGGTGATGGAGAACGGCCGCGTCGTCGACATGGGCACGCATCGCGAGCTCGCCACCCGCGGCGGCCTCTACGCCCGCCTCGCCGAACTGCAGTTCGACCGCGCCGCGGAGTAGCGTGCGCCGTCGTCCTGAGCGCAGCGAAGGACCACGCGGTGGTGCGAACCCACAAGCCGCAATCGAGTGTCCGCGATACCGCGAGGTCCGTCGCTGCGCTC
>JBFXAZ010000194.1:0-6019 GCA_050183765.1 Reyranellaceae bacterium
ACCCCGGCACGCCCACGCAGACGCAGGACACGGCGCTCGCCCTGGCGCTGACGTTCGAGGACGCCGGCGCCGCCGCCGTGATCTACACCGACATCAATCGCGACGGGGCGATGGGCGGCGTCAACGTCGACCAGACGGTGAACCTCGCCTTCCATCTCACCACGCCGGTGATCGCCTCCGGCGGCGTCTCCTCGCTCGACGATCTGCGCGAACTGAAGCAGCACGAGGATTCGGGCATCATCGGCGTCGTCGCCGGCCGTTCGCTCTACGATGGCCGCATCGCGCTGGGCGAAGCGCTGAAATTGCTGAAATCCGAGGGACCCACCGTCCGTTAGGCCACTGGCGCGATTTGTGCTAAGCCAAAATCTTCTTGGATCTGCCGAAGAGCAGACGAGGGAGGTACGCCATGGACGGAATGGCGCGCGCGATCCGGACAATCGACCGGATCAACGAGAGCGTGGGGCGGGTCGTCGCCTGGTTGACGCTGGCGACGGTGCTGGTCTGCGGCACGGTCGTCTTTCTGCGCTATGCCTTCGGCAGCGGCTATGTGTGGATGCAGGAGCTCTACATCTGGACGCACGCCATGGTGTTCATGCTCGCCGCCGGGTACGCCTATCTGCGCAACGTCCATGTCCGTGTCGACATCTTCTATGCCGCGGCCAAGCCGAGAACGAAGGCCTGGATCGATCTGCTCGGCGCCACCTTCCTGCTCCTGCCCTGGCTGATCCTGATCGCCTGGACCGGCTGGCGCTACGTCGGATACTCCTGGGCCACCGGTGAGATCTCGGTGCAGAGCAACGGGATGCCGGCGATATACGTGCTCAAGAGCGCCATCGTGATCTTCCCTGTGCTCCTGGGCCTTCAGGGCCTCGCCTGGATCGGCCGCTCGCTGATGGTCATCGCCGGTCATGAGCCGCCGGCGGTGGAGCGCATTTCCGGTCCACTCGGCTGAGGGCATCGCATGTCACCGTCGCTGATCGCCGACATCCTCGCCATCGCGCTCTTCGTCGTCAGCATCTTCGGCGTGTTGCTGGGCTATCCCATCGCCTTCTCGCTCGCCGGGTTCTCGCTGATCTTCGGGGTGATCGGCTGGACGCTGGGCGTGTTCGATCCGATCATCCTCACCAGCCTGCCGTCGCGCTACTTCGGCTTCATGACCAACGAGGTCCTGGTCGCGGTGCCGCTGTTCATCTTCATGGGATCGGTGCTCGAACGCTCGAAGATCGCCGAGGCGCTGCTCGAGACCATGGGCCAGATGTTCGGACCGGTGCGCGGCGGGCTCGCGATCTCCGTCGCGATCGTCGGCGCGTTGCTCGCGGCCTCGACCGGCGTGGTCGGCGCCACCGTCGTCACCATGGGCCTGCTCAGCCTGCCGGCGATGATGCGCGCCGGCTACGATCCCAAGCTGGCGACCGGCATCATCTGCGCCTCCGGCACGCTGGGTCAGATCATCCCGCCCTCGATCGTGCTGATCTTCGTCGGCGATCTGCTGATGGGCGCCAACCAGCTCGCGGCGATGAAGCGCGGCGTTCCGGTCGAGCCGGTCTCGGTCGGCGATCTCTTCGCCGGCGCGTTCATTCCCGGCCTGTGCCTGGTCAGCCTGTATATCCTCTACATCCTGTTTCTCGCCGTCGTGCGGCCCTCCAGCTGTCCGGCGATGGTCATGAGCGCGGAGGAGAAGGCGTCGCTGGGTCGTCGCTTCGTGCGGGCCCTGGTTCCGCCGCTGCTGCTGATCATCGCCGTGCTGGGATCGATCCTGAGCGGCATCGCCACGCCCACGGAAGCCGCCTCGATCGGCGCCATCGGCGCCATGATCCTGGCGGCGATCAATCGCGCGTTTTCCTTCGAGATGATCAAGACCGTGATGCGGACCACGGCGATGATCAGCGCCATGGTCTTCGGCATCGTGCTCGGCGTGTCGGTGTTTTCGCTGGTCTTCCGCGGCCTGGGCGGCGAGCACATGATCGAGGACATCCTGACCGGCGTGCCCGGCGGCGCCTTCGGCGCGGTGCTGGCGGTCATGGCCGTGATGTTCATCCTCGGCTTCTTCATGGACACGCTGGAGATCATCCTGATCGTCGTGCCGATCACGGCGCCGGCGATCCTCGGCATGGGCATCGACGCGGTCTGGCTCGGGGTGATGATCGGCCTCAACCTGCAGACCGCGTTTCTCACGCCGCCGGTGGGCTTCGCGCTCTTCTACATGCGCGGCGTGGCGCCGCCGTCGATCACCACGATGCAGATTTATCGTGGGGTGGTTCCGTTCGTCGGCCTGCAGGTTGTCAGCATCGTCATCCTCTGGATGGTGCCAAGCCTGGCGACCTGGCTGCCGCGGACATTGTTCGCCGAGCCGGCGGCGGCCGCGGGCAAGGCACCGAGTTCGGTGCTGGACGACCTGCTGAAGAACCCGACCGGCGCGCCGACGCCGCCTGCCCCGGGCGCACCCTCGTCATCGCCGCTCGATGACATCCTCAGCAAGCCGCCGGCCGCGAAGCCGGCCGGCGGTGGCGATCCGGTGCTGGATCGGCTGCTCAAAGGCGGCGACTGACGCCGCCCCCGGTCCTCAGACCTTGAAGCCCGTCAGGCGGGCATTGAGATATTCCTGCAGGCCGATGCGCGTCCACGCCATCTGCTCGCGCTGGAACTTGTAGTACGAATCGAAGATCTTCTTGGTGATGGCGTCGCCCGAGGTGCGCAGCTCCGTCAGCACCTCGCCCCAACCCTTGCCATAGGCGGTGATGAACTCGTCCGGCAGGCGCTTGAGCTGGATCTTGTGCTGGGTGATCAGGGTGGCCAGCGCGCCGGCGTTGCTGGCGTCGTTCTCCGCCGTCAGCTGGCTGTGCTCGTCGCCGCAGGCCCAGGCGAAGATCTGCTGCACGTCTTTCGGCAGCGACTCGAACTTGGCCTTGTTGACCGAGATCTCGTTGAGCGTGGCCGGCTCGTGCATGCCCGGCCAGTAGTAGTACTTCGCGACCTTGTAGAAGCCGGCCGCCAGGTCCTGCCACGGCCCGACCCACTCGGTGGCGTCGATCGCGCCGGATTGCAGCGCGCCGAAGATCTCGCCCACCGGCAGGTTGACGATCGTCGCGCCCAGCCTGCGCAGGGCCTCGCCGCCGAGACCCGGGATGCGCATCTTCAGGCCCTTCACGTCGGCCGACGACTTGATCTCCTTGTTGAACCAGCCGGCCATCTGCACGCTGGTCGACCCGGCATGGAAGCCCTTCAGGCCGAAGCTGCCATAGATCTCGTCCCACAGCTGCTGGCCGCCGCCGTAGCGCAGCCACGCCACCGACTCGTAGTTGGTCATGCCGAAGGGAACGGTGGTGAAGACGCTCAGCACCTTGGCCTTGTTCTGCCAGTAGTAGGGCGTCGAGTGCATGCAATCGGCCGTGCCGCGCTGCACCGCGTCGAAGGCCTCGAAGGCCGGCACCAACTCGCCGGCGGCAAAGACCTTGATGGTGAGACGGCCACCGGTGGCCTCGCCGATCCTGTCGGCGAAGCGTTGCGCCGCCGTGCCACCGCCCGGGAACAGCTTCGGCCAGCTCGTGACCATGCGCCATTCCTGGCGCTGCTGCGAAAAGGCCGGGGTGGCCAAGGTGGTTGCCGCCACCGCTGCCGAGCCGACCACTGCTGATTTCGCGAACTTGCGTCGCCGCATCGTTGCCATTGCGCCTCTCCCAACATTGTTGATCCGCCGTCGCGGGGACACAACGCATTGCAGCGACGGGCGATCTCGATCGCGCTCAGTGCCGGAACATGAAAACTCTATAGGTCACCGCGCGCGACTGTAAAGCGCAGGTCCGGCGTCTTGCGCATTCGTGCTAGTCAGGACGCATGCTCAAAGTGCGCATCATTCCCTGCCTCGACGTGCATGCCGGCCGCGTGGTCAAGGGCGTGAACTTCGTCGATCTGGTCGATGCCGGCGATCCGGTCGAGCAGGCCAGCGTCTACGACGCCGCCGGCGCGGACGAGCTCACCTTCCTCGATATCACCGCCAGCCACGAGAACCGCGACACGATCTACGACGTGGTCGGCCGCACCGCGGAGCGCTGCTTTATGCCGCTGACCGTGGGCGGCGGCGTGCGCTCCAACGACGACATCCGGCGCCTCCTGCTGGCCGGCGCCGACAAGGTGTCGATCAATTCCGCCGCCGTGGCGCGGCCCGAGTTCGTGAGCGAAGCGGCCGAGAAGTTCGGCGATCAATGCATCGTCGTGGCGATCGACGCCAAGCAGGCCGGGCCGAACCGCTGGGAGGTCTTCACGCATGGCGGGCGCAAGGGCACCGGGCTGGACGCGCTGGAATGGGCGAAGCGCATGGCGCAGAGCGGCGCCGGCGAGATCCTGCTGACCTCGATGGACCGCGACGGCACCAAGGCCGGCTTCGATCTGGGGCTCACCCGCGCGGTGAGCGATGCGGTGTCGGTGCCCGTCGTGGCGTCTGGCGGCGTCGGCACGCTCGATCATCTCGCCGAGGGGGTGACCAAGGGTGGCGCCAGCGCCGTGCTCGCGGCGTCGATCTTCCACTTCGGTATCTTCTCGATCGCCCAAGCCAAGGAACACTTGGCAAAATGTGGCGTTCCAATTCGACAAAATGTAAAATCACTGTAATATTGCGATGTTGCTATAAGAAGCAAACAACTGACGCAAGTGTCGGTGTCTATCCCCCTACTGGACCCCGAGAATGGCGAAGAGCAAGGGCAGCAAAAAGAAGGCTGCCAAATCGAGGAAGTCACAAGCGCGCGCGCTCGTCGAAGCCGGCGAGCCGCAGGCGCACATGCTTGACCGCCTGTACGCCACCATCGCCAGCCGTCGGGGTGCCGACCCCTCGACCTCGTATACCGCCAAGCTGATGGCGCGCGGCCGTGACAAGCTCGCCCAGAAGCTCGGTGAGGAAGCCACCGAGGCCGTCATCGAGGCGATCAAGGGCGACCGCGAGAAGCTGGTCGCTGAAAGCGCCGACCTGCTCTACCACCTGCTCGCGCTGTGGGCGACGCTGGACATTGAGCCGGACCACGTCTGGGACGAGCTGGCGCGGCGCGAAGGGGTCTCCGGCCTGGCCGAAAAGGCGGCGCGCGGCCGCGCCTGATCTGGCGCGCCACACCGGTTGGGCGTATGCCGGCGACGATGAAGCACCTGCCTCCAGCCATCCTGTTCGATCTCGACGACACGATCATCCGCGCCTATGCCAAGCCGGTCGAGGCATGGAGGCGCCTGCTGGCGGGCTATCGCACGCCCCTGGAAGCGGCCTTGCCCGGCACCGAGCTCGAGACCGTGTGCGACGCCATCCTCGCCTCGGCCAAGGCGTTCTGGCAGGACCCGGCCGAGGCGGCGCGATGGCGTCTCGACATCGCCGGCGCGCGGCGCCTTGTGGTGCAGGGCGGCTTCGACCGCCTGGGCCGTCGCGACGACGACCTCGCCGCCGAGATCGCCGACGCCTTCACCGCCATGCGCCATGCCGAATACAAGCTGTACCCCGACGCGCACGATACGCTCGGAGCCTTGCGCCGCGCCGGCGTGAAGCTGGCGCTGGTGACCAACGGGCGCGGCGAGACCCAGCGCGCCAAGATCGAACGCTTCGACCTCGCGCGGCACTTCGACCACATCCAGATCGAAGGCGAGTTCGGTCGCGGCAAGCCCGAGCCCGACGTCTACCATCACGCGCTGGGCAGGCTCGGCTGCGCGCCGCGGGACGCCTGGATGGTGGGCGACAACATCGAGTGGGAAGTCGTCATGCCGCAGCGGCTGGGTCTGCGCGGCGTCTGGTACGATCCGGACGGCGACGGATTGCCGACGGACAGCGATGCGCGGCCCGACCGCATCATCGCCCGGCTGGCCGACCTGCTGGTCGACGACGCCGAGCGCTAGAGCAACGAGCGCAGAATCGGGTTCTCACTGTCATCCCGAGCGCAGCGAGGGTGTGGATTCACATTCGAAGTGCAACACCCTGGCAAAGAAGACTTCGGCCGGGGATCGGAAGTGAAGGCATTTGCGCGGCGTGTTGTTGTAGGCGGCGATCCGG
>JBFXAZ010000195.1:0-5992 GCA_050183765.1 Reyranellaceae bacterium
CAAAGCGCGGCCGTCAGGCCGAGCCGTCTGGCATCCATCTTTGTCATGTGACGAACTCCCCCAAACCTCTCCGCGCGCCGGCCCGGGCCGGCGCGCCGGGGACAGATCTCACGAACCGGTCGGCAGAACCTGAACGCGACGATTGCGGCCGTTGAGCGGATCGGTCGGCAGCAGCAGCTGCGCGCTGCCGGCACCGCGGGCCACGAAGCGCTCGCGCGGCAGCCCATGCGCGGTCACGAGATAGTCGATCACCGCCCGCGCCCGCCGCTCCGACAATGAGCGGTTGTAGTCGACGCCACCCGCGGCGTCGGTGTGGCCTTCGATCACGTAGCGATCGTTCGGGTTGTATTTGAACACTTCGGCCAGCTGATCGACGATCTGCTTGGCCGCCGGCGTCAACTGATCGGAATCGAGCGCGAAGGGCACCTGCAGGCCGAGGCCGCGCGGCGCGGGTGCCGCGGTCGTGGTCGGCGCCGCGGCCGAAGCCGGCGCAGCCGCAGGAGCTGCCGTCGTCGTCGGCGCAGTAGCGGGCGCCGCCGCGGCCGGGGCTCGAGTTGGTGCGGCCGCCGGCGCAGCGGCCGGCTTGGGCGCGCCACCGCTCGGCGCACCGATCACCACGCGGCCGCGCGTTGCGCCGCCCGTGGACGGGCCGGTGCCGCCGCACTCCGGCGGCAGGGCACGACCCAGCGCCTTGAACATGTCGCAGCGCCCGACCCGGCCGGCGGTGCCGTCGACCACCTGGGCCTGCGCCTGCAGGGCGAACGTCGCCCCGCCCATCATGACCGTCGCGGCAACCGCGCCCGCGAGCTTAATCCGTCGAAGCATATGAGCCTCCCTGCCGGGACGTACGTCCGGGACCGCTGGAAAGACATTACCGTTCTGCCGAGCGACTCGCAACAAAAAACTGAGCAATTACTCACGGCAGATTCGTATCACACAGATGGCGCAATCGACTCCTTCAGGATTGCGGCGCCCCTGTGTTGCCGGCGAAGACGAAGGGCGCCCAGAAAAACGGATGCGCCCAGTCGGCCGGATCCTGGCCCTTGCCGGCGCCCTCCAGCATCTCGAGCTGCGCGGCGCGCAACACGTCGGCGGCGCTTCGGCCTTTGCCGACCAAGGCCAGCACGTTGATCATCATCAGGGTCGTCGACTCGTCGGCGACGCTCCAGTGCGAGGCCATCAGGCCACGCGTGCCGGCGGTGAAGAAGGCGCGCGCCAGGCCTGAGAAAGCCTCGCCGGCGCTCTTGCCATCGGGGCCCGCGGTATTGCACGCCGACAGCACCACCATGTCCGCATCGAGCCGGATCGCCGCGAGATCGGCAGCGGTGATCATCGCCTCCGGCCCGGAGCCGGTGCCGGTCAGGATCACCGGCTGCTGCAGGCAGCGCAGCTCCGACGGCAGCAGCGCGTGCGCCGCGAGATGGATGATCTTGTAGCGCTCGAGGTGCCCCTTGAGCACGGCGCTCTTGCTGAAGGAGCGTCCCAGAACCGTACCCTTGGGACCGACGCCGAGCTGCTTGGCGGAGAGTTGCACCTCGCCCTCGGCCAGCGGCAACACCGGCAGCGAGGCGAGCTCGCGCGCGTCCGAGTCGCAGCGCTGTCCGGGACTGAGCGACCGCGCGCGCGACGCCGCCACCAGCTGGCTGGCCGCGCCGACCGACAACGGCTGGAAGCCACCGAAGCCGATATAGGCGTTGGGCGCCTTCGACTGCGCCGCCTGCTTGCGCAGCAGCACCAGCGACTGCGGCGCCGGCACGTAGGACATGGCGAACCACTTCGCCAGCCACTCCACCTTCTTGTAGTCGATGTATTCGTCGATCGCCGGCGGCGGCGCGGCGACCAGCAGGTTGAAGGGCAGCGACTGCAGCGCGCCGTTGGTGGTGATGACCAGCGCCTTCAGCGTCTTGAGGTGCTGCTGCCCGGGACCCAGCAGGCGCCTGAAAAGCTCGTGCGACAGCTTCACGTCGAACTTGGGCAGCTGGCCCTGCGCATCCGGCGTGAAGGCGCCGCGCAGCTTGCCGACGATCTCCTCGGCCTTGTCGAGGCTGAGATCAACCGGCCAGGCGTTGACACGGCCGTGATGCGCCAGCATCGCGTAGCCGTGGGTCGCACCCAGCACGACATGCAGGAAGCCTTCCTGCGGCCGCAGGACGCCCAGGACTTCCTTCGCGCCAGCCTGGCCCTGCACCAGCTGGAAGTAGTTGGGCAGCGTCTTGCGCACCTGCTCTTCGGCCGCGGCACGCCGCTGCTGGGCTTCGCCGATCTGCGAGTCGATGGCCGCGAGCGTCGCGGCATCGGCGTTGCGGTTGGCGGCGATGTCGCGGCGCTGATAGAGGTCGGTGAGGTGGTTGGTGACGTCCTGCAGCGTCTTGACGTTCTCGTTGCCGTCTCCCAGCCGCAGCGCCGCCTGGGCGACGAAGCTCGCGGTGACTCCTGACGTGACGAGCTGCGCGGCGTCGAACATCTCGGCGGACGGCGAGGCGCCGACGCTGACCACCGTTTGCGACGAGCGCCACGCGGCGTCGAGATAGGGCATCGCCGTCGCGACCGAGACCGTGTTCTGCCGCTCGCGCAGGATCGCCGCGCCACGGCGGAACTCCGAAAGCGCTCCGGCGACGTTGCGGCGTTCGAGCTGGACCTTGCCGCTCTCGAGAAACGTCTTGCCGGCGGGCTGCGACGAGGGCAGCGCCCGACTGAGGCCACGCGCCGAATCGCCGAGATCGGCGCTGGCCGTGCCGAGATTGTCCTCGCGCGCCGCGCTGAGGCCGGCGACGCGCACCGCCCGCCAGCGCACGCCGCCGGGATCGATGCCGACCTCCTCGAGCAGGGCGATCGCCTTGTTGGCATAGGTCCGGCTGGCGTCGTTCTTGCCGTCGGCCAGCGCGAGGATCGCGCGCAACCGCAGGATCTCCGAGACTCCCTGCGCGGCGAGCTGGGTGATCGGGCTGATGCGGATGTTGCTGGGCACCGCCGAGGTCGTGGTGCGCGGATCGACGAAGCGCTGGCCGCGCACGCCGAAGCCGACCGCCGGCGCGCGCCGCTCCTGCTGGCGGTTCATCATCGGCGCGAGCTGGGGGGCGGCGGAGATGTAGGCGGCCTCGGCGAGATCGAGCTTTCGGATCGCCTCGTCGTGCTTGCCCTGGTTGGCGAGGTGCTGGGCCGCGTAGTGCACGATGCGCGCGCGCAGCAGCGGATCCTTCACGCCGCTCGCGTACTTCTCGGCGCGCTCGAACAGCGGATCGGCCTCGCGGAAGCGGCCCTGGTTGCTGATCTGCAGGGCAAAGTGGACCAGCGCGTCGGCCTGGTCCGGGTTGTCCCGGCCGAACAGCTTCTGGTGAAGCACGACGGCCTCGCGAAACGCCTCCTCGGCCTTGGCGTAGTTCTCCTCGATGTTGTGGCGGCCGCCGATGCGCATCAGGCCCTGATAGCGCTCGATGTCGCCCGAGCCGTAGCCACCCTTGAAGCGTGCGTCGAGATTGCCGGTGATCGTGCCGCCGCCGCGCGCAGCACCCGTCGCCCGGCCACCGCCCAGCGACGCGATCGCCGCCTCGATCGCCGGTGCGGCCGGCGCGATGCCGTCCGCCATGAAAGTCTTGCCGCCCGCCGTCGTGAGCACGCCGAGATAGGGCACGCCACCGGCGCGGGTGCAGGGCACGATCACCGCCGGATTGCCGGCCAGGGTCGTTTGCTTCGGCGCCTCGCAGCGGGCGCGGCCGTCGAGTATCGCCTTCCAGCGTCCGCTGGCCGCCAGCAGACGCAGCCCGTCGGCGCCCGTCGTGCCGGCCATCTGGTAGAGCGTGGCCGACAGGATGCCGGCCTTGCCGCAAAGAATCTCATACGATGCCTGCGCACCCATGCCGGCATCGAGGGCGGCTGGCCGGAAGACACAGGGCTCGCCGGCGGCACTCTGGCCGGCGGACGTGCCCTGCGGCGCCTGGGCTCTCAGGGCGCTGGTGAGCGTCATCATGGCCGCCCCACCAAGGGCGACCGCTACGAAGCAACGGACCAGGCGGCTCATTGTGGTGTGCCTCCCTTGGGCTTCTTGTCGTCGTCGTCTTTCTTCCTGTCCTCGTCGTTCTCGATGATCAGGTCCTCGTTGCCCTGGTTGACGAGCACGATTCCCGAATCGTCGAGCGGTGCCGCGGCGACGCCGATGACGACGTCATCGGCGCTGACCGAGGGCGCGGCGATCGGCGTCGTGAAGACGACGCAGTTGATGGTGCCGATCGGGCAGGCATTGAACTGCTCGGTGGCGGTCGCCAGGCCATCGTGGCGCACGTAGAACGCAGCCGTCGGGCCGGTCGTCGTCGGCTCGGTGAAGGGCGTGGTGATCGCCCGGACCAGGTTGGGATCGATCACGCGCACGGTCGTGGTCAGGTTGACCGTGTTGTTCTGGCCATAGACGCCAAGCAGGCCGAAGGTCGCGCCGCCGCCGCCCGTCGACTGGATGGTCGCGGCGTTGGCGAAGAAGTACACAGTCGAGTTCAGGCCGCTCAGCTCGCCGACCGTCGCTGTGCCGCCGGTCAGGCTGCCGAACGCCCCCAGCGGGCTGAAGCCGGTCGCCGGCGTCGCGACGTTGAACAGGCCGCCCGGGCCGGCGCCGGGCGTGGCGCCATAGAGCGCCACCGGCGACGCCCCCGTCAGGTCGACGACCACCAGCTTCGTCGTGCCGATGTTGTTGCCGGCATTGCCGGCGCCGCCGCCGACATCGATGGCACCGGCCGTGCCCGTCGGCGTGCGGCGGTAGACGATCATGCCGTTGGCCGACGACACCGGGCCGTTGATGGCGAGCGTGCCGGAGGCGACGGCGAGATCGACCACGAAGCCGCCTGCCGCGCCGCTGGTGTTCCCGGTGATGCCGGTCGCCGCCGGCACGACGCCCTCGCCGGTGAAGGCGACGTTGCTGACCGCGAAGCCCACCTGGTTCTGGAACAGGAAGCTGGTTGCGGCCGTACCGGCGATGCCGGACACGGTGTTCGTGGCGCCGGTCAGATTCACCATGCCGCCGGCCGAGACCGCCAGCAGCGAGCCGCCGGTCAATGTGCCGTTGACGCCCTGGGTCAGATCACCGCTGCCGGTGTACAGCCGGATCGTGCCGCTGCCGAAGCCGGCATTGACGGCCTGGGCCAGCGTCAGCTGGCCGCCGGCCGCCGCCAGCGTGATATCGCCGCCCGCCGTGGTCACGCCGGTCAACGGCCCGATCGGCAGGAAAGGATCGAGGCCCAGGCCGTCCGCGCCGATGGTGCCGACGGTGAAACCGTTCTTGTCCTGGAACTTGAACACACCCGACGTGGTCCGGCCGGCGAGAGTGTTGACGTCGTTGTTGGCCGACGCCGTCAGGGTGACCGCGCCAGTGGCGTCGATCAGCAGGGCATCGGCCGTGATGGTCCCCGCCGCCGCCTGGATGACCTGGCCTGCCGCCGTCGTGCGCAGGCGCATCGTGCCGGTGCCGGCGTCGAGCGCGCTGAGCAGCACAAGGTTGCCGGCGGTCTGGATCGCCATGTCGCCGTTGCTTGTGATGCCCGACGATGCCGTCGTGAGCGCAGCGCCGTCGGCGGTGACGTCGCTGACGCCCGTCGCGTTCGCGGTCAGCAGGCGGAAGCTGCCCCCCGACTTGCCGGCCACGAAGACGACGGCGTTGGCCACCGCCGCGAGATTGACGGAACCGGCGGCCGCGTTGGCCAGCAGGCTGTTGGCGGTGATCAGGCCGGTCGCCGCCTGGGTGATGTCGCCCTTCGAGGTCAGCAGTCGCACGACGCCGCTGGCGCCGGAGTTGACCGCCTGGTTGACGGCGATGCCGCCCGTCGCGCCGCCCGCGCCGGCCACGATGGTGACGTCCTGGTTGGTCGTGGTGATGCCGCTGACCGTGGCGACCGTCGAGTCGGTGAGGCTGCCGATCGTGACCGCGGTAAGGTCGCGATAGGTAAAGCTGCCGCTCGTCGACGAGCCGGCGACAGTGCCGACATCGTTGTCGCCGGACAGGGTCACGCTG
>JBFXAZ010000196.1:0-5955 GCA_050183765.1 Reyranellaceae bacterium
GGCTACGCTTCCGCCAAGCCGCCTGGACCCATCACCTTCCGCCATGGCCTCGACTACTTCCACGCTCTCGTCGCAGGATGGCAGCTCAGACATCTGTGCATCCCGTAGCGCGAAGGCGGGGAGAAGGTGCCCGAAGGGCGGATGAGGGGCTTCGCCGAGTCTCGACAGCGTCGATCCTTGTCGTCGCACGAGAAGCCCCTCATCCGCCTCGCTGACGCTCGGCACCTTCTCCCCGCCTGCGCGGGGAGAAGGAGAAAAGGATCATATGCGATCGCCCTTCCCCGGAGAGGGAAGGTAGATCTCGCTACCGCGTGACGCTCGCGACCCATTGCTCGATCGCCGAGGCCGGCATCGCGCCCGACTTGCGGCCGACCTCGCGGCCGCGATGGATCAGCACCATCGTCGGGATGCCCTGGATGCCGTAGCGCTGCGCCAGCGACGGCTCGGCGTCGGTGTCGACCTTGGCCAGCCGCACCTTGGGCTCGAGCCGGCCCGCCGCCGCCTCGAACTGCGGCGCCATCTGCCGGCACGGCCCGCACCAAGCGGCCCAGAAATCGACCAGCAGCGGCAGGTCGCTCTTCTCAGCGTGTTGCGCGAAGTGGCCGGTGTCGAGCGCCACCGGCTTGCCGTCGAACAAGGCCTCGCCGCACTGGCCGCACTTGCCGCGCACACCCGGCACGAGCTTGTCGGACGGCGCGCGGTTGAGCGTATGGCAATGCGGGCAGGCGATCTGAAGGGTGTCGGTCATGGCCGTGACATGGCCCCGCCCCTCCGCGGATCAAGTGCTATCTTCGCTGCGAATTAGCATGGAGCGCATGATGAAACGGCGGATCGCGGTGCTGGGCATGGGACAGATGGGCTCGGGCATGGCCGGCCGGCTGGTCGAGGCCGGGCACGAGGTCATCGGCTACGACATCAACCCGGCGACCCGCGTCGCACTCGCAAAGTCGGGCATGGCGATGGCCGACTCGATCAAGGCGGCGCTCGCCGGCCGCGAGATCATCCTCACCAGCCTGCCCGACCCGAAGGCGGTGCAGGCGGCGTGGCTCGGCGAGGGCGGACTGATCGCCTCGGCCGATCCCGGCAGTCTCTGCATCGAGCTCAGCACCATCGATCCGCAAACCATGCGCGAGGTCGGCGAAGCCGCCGCGAAGCGCGGCCTCGACGTGGTCGACTGCCCGGTCAGCGGCAGCCCGGCCGAGGCGCGGCTGGGAAAGCTGGTGCTGATCGCCGGCGGCGAGCGGCAGACCGTCAACCGCGCCGAGCCGATCCTGCTGTCGCTGGGCGAGACCTGGAGATACACCGGCGGCGTCGGCACCGCGAAGGTGGTGAAGCTGGTGAACAACATGATGTCGATGGGCAACGTGCTGATCGCCTGCGAGGCCTTTGCGCTGGGCACCGCGGCCGGCGTCGAGGCCGAGACGCTCTACGACGTGCTGTCGGTGAGCGGCGGGCGCTCGCACCATTTCACCAAGCGCTTCCCCAATGCGCTGAAGAACAATTTCGATCCCGGCTTCAAGATGGAGCTGGGCGAGAAGGACCTCGCGCTCAGCATCGATCTGGGCCGCGCGATGAAGATGCCCACGCCCGGCGCCTCGACGGTGCGCGAGCTCTTCGCGATGGCGCTGTCGGAGGGCTACCGCGGCCGCGCCCGAGTCGCGCAGCTGCAGATGTACCAGGACTGGGCGAAGCGCGGCGCGACACCGCCGTCGTCCTGAGCGCCAGCGAAGGACCTTGCGGTGGTGCGATCGACCACCGCGTCGATTTGCGCCCGCGATACCGCGAGATCCTTCGCTCTGCTCAGGATGACGAAGTGGCCCGCATCCCCGCGCTGCGGCCCGAGAGCCGGCCGAACACCGCGCCGGACATCAGCCCTGCACCACCGAGGTAGTTGCCGTAGAAGATACCACCGACAAGCTCGCCGGCGGCGTAGAGGCCGGGGATGGTCTGGTCGGTGACGTCCTGCACCTCGCCCTGCTCGTTGATGCGCAGGCCGCCGAAGGTGAAGGTGATGCCGCAGGTGACGACGAAGCCGGTGAACGGCGGCTGGTCGATCGGCAGCGCCCAGTTCGATTTTGGTGGCGTGATCCCCTTGGTCTTCACGCCGTCGAGGATCGCCGGGTTGTAGTCGCCCGGCTGGCAGGCGGCGTTGAAGTCTCGCACCGTGCGCACCAGCCCTTCGGGATCGATGTCGAGCTTGGCCGCCAGCTCCTCGAGCGTGTCGGCCTCGGCCTTGGTGACCTGCCGGATGCGATACTCGTCGCGCACCATGTCGATGGTGCGCTGGTCGAAGATCTGGATGGCCGTGCGCAGCGGCTGCTTCATGATCTCGCGGCCGTACTTGGCGTAGGTGTGGTTGCGGAAATCCGCGCCCTCGTCGACGAAGCGCTCGCCCTTGAGGTTCACCACGATGCCGATCGGGTAGGAGTGCTTCTGGAAATTGTCGAGCACGACGCGATCGCCGAAGGGCGGCGCGCTGATGTCCCAGGCCACGGCATGGCAGGTCGACCAGCCGCCGAAGGCCTGCGCGCCGATGTCGAGCGCCGCCTTGATGCCGTCGCCGGTGTTGTGGCGCGTGCCGCGCACGCGGCAGTGCTCCCAGCCCGGCCCGAGATAGCGCACGCGCATCTCCGGGTTGGCCTCGAAGCCGCCGCAGGCCAGCACCACCGATTTCGCCCGCAGGTCCTCGAAGCCCTCGGGCCCCTTGACCGTGACGCCGGTGACGGCACCCTTGCGGTCCTGCAGCAGGCGCGTCATGCGCGTGGCATAGCGGATCTCGATGCCCTGGCGCTCGGCCGCCTTCAAGAGCTGGTCGACCAGGCCGTAGCCGCCGCCCACCGCCTCGATGTTCACGCCGCCGTAGAAATGGTGCTTGCCGTTGAGCTTGTAGGATTGCCGGCCGAACATCGGGATGAAGCGCACGCCGTTGCGCCGCATCCAGCGCATGGTGTCGCGCGAGCGGCCGATCAGGATCTCGGCCAGCGCCTCCTCGCTGTTGTGCTCGGTGACATGCATCAGGTCGTGCATGTAGGTCTGGGCCTTCAGGGTCGGCAGCACGATCTGCTCGGCCTCCGCCGGCGAGAGGTCGTCGAGGATGTCCTGGCGCAGGTCGTCGAGCCCGTCATGCACGAAGCGGAAGCCGCCGGCGGTGAACAACGAGTTGCCGCCGCGCTCGTCGACCGACGCCTTCTCCAGCATCAGCACCCGCGCGCCCTGCTCGCGCGCCGACAGCGCCGCGCAGATGGCGGCGTTGCCGAGGCCGACGACGATGACGTCGAACTGTGAATCTGCGGACATGCTCTCTCCCTTACCTGCCCCCGGAGGGGGAAGGTGCCCGAAGGGCGGAAGGGGAATGTCGAAGACGGACTCCCGCGTTCGTCTTCGACATCCCCCTTCCGGCGCTGCGCGCCACCTTCCCCCTCCGGGGGAAGGTAGCATCAACCCAGTCTTGCGTTGATAGCGGAGCGGCCGGCCGGCTCGACCCTCTATAGTCCCGCCCCAAGAGGGAACGCAGAGGGGCGGGCGGTCAACGCACCGTCGAACAGCAGCGGTGAGTCTGACAACAAGCGTGACGGCGCTGGCGCCGTTTCGCGTGCGCAGCTTCCGGTTCCAGTGGCCGGCCGATCTCGCGACCGCCTGGGCGTTCGAGATGGAAGCCATCATCCTGGGCTGGTACGTGCTGGTCGAGACCGGCTCGGTGCTGTGGCTCACCGCGTTCGGCGCGCTCACCTTCCTCGGCACCCTGCTGGCGCCGCTGTTCGGCATCGCCGGCGACCGCGTCGGCTATCGCAACCTGCTGTGCCTGATGCGCCTCGCCTACGCGCTGCTGGCCGGCGTGCTGATGGTGCTGATCCTCGCCGGCGCGGTGACGCCGATCCTCGCCTTCGCCGTGGCCATGATCAGCGGCCTGGTGCGACCCTCCGACCTCGTGATGCGCAACCTGCTGGTCGGCCAGACCATGCCGGCCGAGCAGCTGATGGGCGCCATGGGCATCTCGCGCACCACGGCCGACTCCGCGCGCGTCGCGGGCTCCCTGGCCGGCGCCGGGCTGGTGGCGGCACTGGGCATGGGGCAGGCCTATGTCGCGGTCGTGGCGCTGTACCTGCTGAGCCTGGTGCTGACGCTCGGCGTGTCGAACACCGCGGTGCGGCCGACGATCGCCGGCAGCCTGCCGATCTCGCCGTGGCGCGACATCCGCGAGGGCCTGGCCTATGTCTGGAACCAGCCGCTGCTGCGCGCGGCGATGTATATCGCCTTCCTGGTCAACCTGACGACCTTCCCGCTCACCGGCACGCTGCTCGCCTACGTCGCCAAAAACATCTACGGCATCGGCCAGACCGGGCTGGGCTGGCTGGCGGCGAGCTTCGCCTTCGGCGCGCTGATGGGCTCGATCGTGCTCACCACGCATGGCGCCAACATCCGTCCGGGGCGCATGGTGCTGATCTGCGGCGCGCTGTGGTACGCGCTGCTCGCGGCCTTCGCCTTCATGACCTCGCCGCTGGCCGGCTGCGCGCTCCTGATGGCGGCGGGCTTCGCCCAGAGCTTCTGCATGGTGCCGATGGCGGTGATGCTGCTGCGCGCCGCGCCGCCAGCGTTTCGCGGCCGCGTCATGGGCGTGCGCATGCTGGCGGTCTACGGCATGCCGCTGGGCATCCTGGCCGCCGGCCCGCTGGTGGCGCGCTTCGACTATGCCGCCACCGCTTCGATCTTCTGCGGTATCGGGCTGATCTTCCTGCTGGTGATCGCGCTGCGCTGGCGCAGGCACCTCTGGGACATGGACGCCGCCGGCAACAGCCGGTGAACACACTCGTCGTCCGGAGCGCCCGCGAAGGACCGCGCGGGGGGGCGGACCAATACGGCCCCGATCCGTGGCCGCGATCCCGCCGGGTCCTTCGCTGCGCTCCGGACGACACTGAGGCTCAACGCCCCACGTCGCAGTCGCTGACCGAGATCGCGCAGAACGACTGACGGGTCTCGCCGGCGCTGCGCCGGCAGTCGCCCATCGCCTGCGCTTCCGCGTCGCTCTTGGTCGGCGCGACCGCCCAGCCGAAGCCCGGCGTGCCGTCTTCGGGATCGAGCGCCACGGCGACGCAGGAATCGGCGAACGCGCGCACGACGCGGCACAGCGCGCGGGTGTCCTCGGACACGCCCGGCACGCCACGACATTGCTCGACCGCCACGCGCTCGGCATCGGCCCGCGGCAGGCGCACGGCCCAGCCGAAGGCGACGCCGTCGCTGGCGACATCCGCCGGCAGGCCGATGGCCAGCGCCCCATCGGCGCGCGCCAGCGCCGGATGCAGCGCGGCGAGAAGGATGGCTGCCGCCAGCAGCGGGCGCAGCCTCGTCATGACTCGGCCAGCACGTCCTGGGCCAGGGTCGCCGCCGACATCGCGGTCGGCCAGCCGGAATAGAAGGCGAGATGGGTGATCAGCTCGACGATCTCGTCCTTCTTCACGCCGTTGTCGACGGCGCGGATCAGGTGCCCGCGCAGCTGCTCGGTGCGGTTCAGCGCCACCAGGGTGGCCACCGTGATCAGGCTGCGGTCGCGCTTCGACAAGCCCGGCCGTTCCCAGACGTCGCCGAACAGCACGCCTTCGGTGAGATCGATCAGCTTGGGCGTGAAGGCACCGAGCCGCTCGCGCGCGCTCTTGGGTCGGGGCTGAGCCATGACAATTCCTCCCGCACGATGTGGACGGCGCGAAGCATAGCACCGCGCTATACTTGCTCTACCTTCCCCCGGAGGGGGAAGGTGGCGCGGAGCGCCGGATGGGGGATGTTGAAGACGAACGCAGGAGTCCGGCTTCGACATCCCCCATCCGCCCTTCGGGCACCTTCCCCCTCCGGGGTGTACGGACCGGAGACATGGGTAACAGGTGTACGGGGACATGGTTGACAGTTCCGCATGGTAACCGGGGAGGTTGTCATGCCGTTCAAGGAGCAGTCGATCGTGGAAGG
>JBFXAZ010000197.1:0-5830 GCA_050183765.1 Reyranellaceae bacterium
CTAGAGCGAGTTGTGATCAGAGTGGATTGTATCCGGCGTGTCTGATGTAGTTGAGGCATTCATCAGGGGCGAAGGCATTGATGAGCTGGCCGTTTTGCCAGAGGGCGTCTTTGGTTCGGCGCGCGGCTTTGCGCAGCAAGGTCTTGAACTTGGCGAAGAGCATCTCGATCGGGTTGAGATCGGGACTGTAGGGCGGCAGGAACATGAGGGTCGCGCCGCGCGCGGCGATGAGCTCGGCGGCTTCGTCGCCCTTGTGGCCGGGCAGGTTGTCGAGGATGACGATGTCGCCGGGCCTGAGCTCCGGGAGCAGGACCTGACGGACGTATTCGGTGAAGGCGGCGCGATCCATGGGGCCGTCGAGCACGAAGGGTGCGATCAGCCCTGCGGTGGTGAGGCCGGCGAGGAAGGTGGTGGTCTTCCAGTGCCCACCTGGCGCCCGGCCCAGGGCGCGCTTGCCGATATCCGCCCACGCCTGCCGGCGCGTCATGTCGGTACGGGCGCCGGTTTCGTCGAGGAAGATCAGTCGGCCCACAAGGTCAGGCTGGCGCCTTCGCCATTCGGCGCGTGCCGCGGCCACGTCCGGCCGTTCCTGCTCGCTGGCGTGCACGGTTTTTTTTGACGCTGATCCCCTCGGCCGCGAAGAACCGCGACAGCATCGACTTGTCGGCGACCACGCCGTGCTCGGCCGCAAGCCGCTCGGCGATGGCCTCCAGCGTCAGATCGTTCTCCCGGCGGCGCAGCGCCAGCAGCCAGTCGCGATGCGGCTTCAGCACCGAGCGGCGGTCGCCGCCCAGCGGCAAGGCGCGAGTGCGTCCCTCCGCTGTGTAAGCCGCCGCCCAGCGGATCGCCGTGGCGATGCCCACCCGGAACACCGCCGCCGCCTCGTTGCGCGACAGCCCGTCCTCCACCACCGCCTTCACGACCCGAATGCGAAGCTCTTCAGGATGCGCCATCTGTGCTGGCCTCCAACCCAGCCAGCTCTTTGAATCACCCTTCTTCCTCCTTGGGAATCCCGATTCACTGCGAACACAACTCGCTCTAGCCGATGACGATCACGTCGGGATCGGGTGGATCGGCGTAGAGCTTCTCGACCAGCGCCTTGCGCCGCGAGAGCGTGGCACGCTGGTTGATGTAGCCCTTGTCGGTGAGTTCGTGGCCGTCGACCGAGGGCGGCTCGGTCATCAGCAGCGCGCGCTTCACCTGCATCGAGGAGCCGCGCGCCGCGCGGTTCATCGCGGCGATGCCCTCTTTCAGGCGTGACACGACGGCGGGATGGCGCAGCAGGTCTTCGAGCGGCAACTTGCCCTCGCCGTCGCCCGCGAGCAGGCGGCAGGCCGCGATATTGGGGAAGCCGAGGATGGCGACGTATCCCTTGTCCTGGCCGGCGATCACCGCGTCCTGCAGCACCGGGGTGGCGGCGGCGATCGCCGTCGTGCGCAGGGTGCCGACCAGCACGAAGGTGCCGGACATCAACTTGAAGTCCTCCACCACGCGGCCGTCGAAGACGAGACCCTGCGACGGATCGGCGGGATCGACGAAACGGCCGGCGTCGCCGATCCGGTAGAAGCCCTCCTCGTCGAACATCGTCGCGGTCAGCTCGGGTTGGCGGTGATAGCCCGGCGTGACGATGATGCCGCGCAGGCGCAGCTCGTAGCGGCCATCCTCGCCCGTCGGCACCATCTTCAGCTCGACGCCGGGGAAGGGCAGGCCGATCAGACCGACGCGCTCGCTCGCCCAGTGCACGCTGGTCGCGGTCGGCGCGGTCTCGGTGCAGCCCCAGCCGGTGATGAAGGGCGTGCGGTAGCCGGTATGGCGCACCGACAGCGCCTGCATGCGGTCGTAGAGATCGTCGGGCAGGGTGGCGCCGCCATAGGCCAGCACCTTTAGGTCGCGGAAGAAGGTGCGCGCCAGTTCGTCGTCACGCTCCAGTGCGGTGGCCAGCATGGCGAAGCCGGCCGGCACGTTGGCGAAGTAGGTGGTGGGCACCTCGCGCAGGTTGCGCAGGGTCTCGTCGAACATCCCCGGCACCGGCCGGCCGTCGTCGATATAGGTCGTGCCGCCATCGGCGAGGTTGGCCTGGAAGGTGGCGTTGCCGCCCATGGTGTGGTTCCACGGCAGCCAGTCGAGCATCACGCCGGGCGGCTCGTCGGGCTGACGCACGCGCGCCATCTGTCCCATGGCGATGTTGGCGCACATCATCTCCTGCGTGTTCACCACCGCCTTGGGCATACCGGTCGAGCCCGAGGTGAACAGGAACTTGCCGATGGTCTTGCCGTCGATCGCCGCGATCGATCGACTCACGGCGTTGGTCGGCGTGGTGGACTCCAGCGCGGCGAAGGGCGTCGACTGCAGGCCCGGCGGCGCGTCGTCGACATGCACGAGGGTGACGCCCTCGAGCAGGCCGGCGGCATCGAGCGAGGCGAGCGCCCTGGCGAACATCGCGCCGTTCTGCACGAAGATCATCGCCGGCCGGATCAGCCTGACGATGTAGGCCAGCTTGGCGTGGTCCTGGCTCATCAGCGAATAGGCCGGCGAGGCCGGTGCCAGCGGCGCGCGCGCCTGCATCGCCGCCATGCTCAGCAGGGCGAACTCGATCGAGTTGCCGCTGATCGGCATTACCGGCCTGTCCGGCCCGAAGCCGCGGTCGAGCAGCGCCTGGGTCAGCGCGTCGACGCGGCGCTTCGCCTCGGCATAGGTCACCTTCAGCCACGCGCGGTCCGGCCCGCGGCGCTGCGCCAGCCAGACGCGATCCGGCGCGGCATCGGCCCATTTCGCCAGGAAGGCCGGCACGTGGCGCGCGTAGGGGATCAACACGTGGCGCGAGCGCACCACCATCGTGCCGTCGGCGCGGCGGTCGAGCGCGACGTCGCGGCTGAGGAACTCCACCGGCCGGAACGGCGCCTTCACCTGCGTGTCCAAGGACGTTTCTCCACCACACGTGTTCGTCGTTGCTGGCCGATGTAGCGGGAGCGGGCAGTCGCGGCAATGCTTGACGAAGGCAACCAATTAGTTGACGATTGGGCATGAGCGACACAGAACTGGATCGCCGCGTGCGTGCCATGCGGCGCTTCAACCGTTTCTACACTGCGCGGATCGGCGCCCTCCGCGAGGGGCTGAACGACGGCCCCTTCGGCCTGACCGAAGCGCGTGTCATGTACGAGCTGACGCATCGCGATGGACTTGCGGCGAGCGACCTGGTGCGCGAGCTGGGCGTCGATGCCGGCTATCTCAGCCGCATCCTGACGCGGCTGGCCCGGCAGGGCATGATCGAGCGCGTGCGCTCGCCCGAGGACGGACGCCGCCAGGTGCTGGCGGCGACGCGCGCCGGGCGCAAGACCTTCGCGCCGGTCGACCGCAACTCGCAGGTTGAGCTGCGGACGATGCTCGCCAAGGTGCCCGAACCCGACCAGCGCCGGCTGCTCGAATCGATGGACACGATCGAGCGCATCCTCGGCGGTCGTCGCGAGCCGCCGGCCTATGTGCTGCGATCGCACCGCATCGGCGACATGGGCTGGGTGGTGAGCCGCCACGGCACGCTCTATGCCGAGGAGTTCGGCTGGAATCATGAGTTCGAGGGCCTGGTCGCGGAGATCGCCGCCAAGTTCATCCGCGACTTCGATCCCGCGCATGAGCGCTCGGTGATCGCCGAGAAGGACGGCAGGCCGGTGGGCTGCGCCTTCGTCGTGCGCGACAGCGCCCGGGTGGCGCGGCTGCGGCTGGTTCTGGTCGAACCCGAGACCCGCGGCAGCGGGCTGGGCCGCCTGATGGTGCGCGAATGCGAGCGCTTCGCGCGCGAGAAGGGCTATCGCAAGATGACCCTGTGGACGCACGACGTGCTGGTCGCGGCGCGCGCGATCTATGCCTCCGAGGGCTATCGCCTGGTCGAGGAGGAGCGCTACCACAAGTTCGGCAAGGACCTCGTCGGCGAGACCTGGGAAAAGGCGCTGGCGTGAACCCGGCGCTGCCGATCCTCGCGGCGGCGACCAACGGGCTGCTGATCGGCGCGGCGATGGTCGCCAGCCGCTTCGCGCTGGAGCAGATGCCGCCGGCGACGCTCGCGCTCCTGCGCTACAGCGTCGGCGCGCTCTGCCTGCTGCCGCCGCTGCTGATGATCCGCCCGGTGCGCTTCGAGCGGCGCGACCTCCTGCCGGTTGCGCTGCTGGGCGTCGTGCAGTTCGGCGTCCTGATCGCGCTGCTGAACTGGGGCCTGCAGCGCATGCCCTCGGCGCGCGCGGCCCTGATCTTTGCGACATTTCCGCTGCTCACCATGCTGCTGGCCGCCGCCATGCGGCTCGAGCGGCTGACGCTGGCCAAGACCGCGGGCGTGCTGCTGACCTTCGCCGGCGTGGCGCTGGCGCTGGGCGAGAAGGTGGTCGCCGCGGATCGCGCGGCCGGCTGGTGGGGCGAAGCCGCCGTCTTCGCCTCGGCGATGTGCGGCGCGGCCTGCAGCGTGTTCTACCGGCCCTATGTCCGGAAGTACCCGACCCTGCAGGTGAGCTGGTTCGCGATGGTGGCGTCGGTCGCCTTCCTCGCGCTGCTGGCCGCCGGCGAGGGCGTCTTCGGCCACTGGCCGCGCTTCGATGCGGCCGGCTGGAGCGCGGTGCTGTTCGTCGGCCTCGCCAGCGCCGCCGCCTATTACCTATGGCTGTGGGCGCTGGCGCATACCAGCCCGACGCGCGTGACGGTGTTCGTCTCGGTCAGCCCGCCGACCGCGGCGCTGCTCGGCTGGGCGCTGCTCGGCGAGCCGCTGTCGTCGCTGTTCCTCGCCGCGCTGGCCTGCCTCGGCGGCGGGCTGTGGCTGGCGCATCGCCCGGTGCCGACCTAGTTGCTGAAACCGATGTGCTGCTTGTATTCGCGCACCGCGAGGTTCCACCAGTCCATGTAGGCCCGGAAGTTGACGTCGACATCGGCGCCGCGCGGATTGACGTTCATCTTGATGCGATAGCGGCCGTCGCCGTCGGTCGAGGCCTGCGCCAGCCGCTTGGTCTCGTTCCACTGGTTGATCTTCTCCAGCGTCGGGGGCGAGGAGAGATTGTGGAAGCTGGCCCAGAACTGGTAGCTGCGGCAGCGCACCGGCACTTCCTCCTTGCGGCAATTGTAGAAGAAGATCACGAAACTGATGCTTTCGGTCTTCGCCGTGATCTCCGGGTCGCCATCCTTGTCGCGCTTCAGCTCGGGCGACTTGCCCATCGATTGCAGGATGTTGACCAGTTGCTGGGGATCGACGTCGCCGCTGGTCGGCGGCGCGATCTGCGCCGCCGCGACGGCGGGAACCAGGGCCACGGCCATCGCGGCCAGTGTCGATCGAAGGGACATGCAGTTCTCCGGCACGAAATTCCGCGGCGCATCCTAGTCGATCCGAGGCGGTTCCGCGAAGCGGAGGCTCGCCGCCGCGTGCGGGAAAATGGCCGTTCATTTCACAGCCGATTTGCGCCAGAGTCCCGGCCATTCCAGTGGTAGCAGCCCGGCCGGTCGGCCGCCGGGCAGATGGCGCGATCGGCGCGCCGCGGGAAGCGCCGCACGAGGAGAGGGAACGATGGATTTCGAATATTCCGACCGCACCAAGGACCTGCTGGAGCGGATGAACAAGTTCATGGACGAGGTGATCTACCCGGCCGAGGAGGTCTACGACGAGCAGCTCGAGAGCGCCAAGGACCGCTGGTCGTTGCCGCCGGTGATGGAGGAGTGCAAGGCCGAGGCGAAGAAGCGCGGCCTGTGGAACATGTTCCTGCCCAAGGATCGCGACAGCGGCGACACGCACGGCACGATGGGCCTGTCGAACCTCGAATACGCACCGATCTGCGAGGTGCTGGGACGCTCGAAGATCGCC
>JBFXAZ010000198.1:0-5774 GCA_050183765.1 Reyranellaceae bacterium
GCTGAGCGTCATCCCTTGCGGATGCGGACGACTCGATCCGTCGACCGACCGCCCTGTGCCGGGTGGCCACCCGGCACAGGGCATTCCTTCCGGAACGCACAACTCTACGATCTTTTGCTAAGACGAGACGAGGACGACGGTGCGATCAATCCAGCCGGCGCTCCAGCCGGCCGGCGAGGTCCTGGATGAACTGCCAGGCGACGCGGCCCGAGCGGCCGCCGCGCGTCACCGACCATTCGACCGCCTGCGCGCGCAGCGTTTCCGGATCGATGTCGAGCCCGTAGCGCCGGACATAGCCTTCGATCATCGCGAAGTAGGTCGGCTGGTCGGCGTTGTGGAAACCCAGCCACAGGCCGAAGCGGTCGGACAGCGAGACCTTCTCCTCGACCGCCTCGCCGGGATTGATCGCGGTCGAGCGCTCGTTGTCGATCATGTCGCGCGGCATCAGGTGCCGGCGATTGGACGTGGCGTAGAAGATCACGTTGCCCGGCCTTCCCTCGACGCCGCCCTCGAGCACCGCCTTGAGCGATTTGTAGGCCGCGTCCTGGCCGTCGAAGCTGAGATCGTCGCAGAACAGGATGAAGCGGCGCGGCGCGGCGCGCAGGGCGGTCAGCACCACCGGCAGCGAGGGGATGTCCTCGCGATGGATCTCGATCAGCGCCAGCGGCCGGCCCGGCACCTCGTCGTTGATCGCCGCGTGCGCGGCCTTCACCAGCGAGCTCTTGCCCGCGCCGCGCGCGCCCCACAGCAGGGCGTTGTTGGCCGGGAAGCCCTTGGCGAAGCGCCGCGTGTTCTCCAGCAGCTGCTCCTTCTGCCGGTCGATGCCCTGCAGCAGGCCGATATCGACCCGGCTGACCGCGGGGACCGGCTCCAGCCGATGCGTGTCGACATGCCAGACGAAGGCGTCGGCGGCTGTCAGGTCGGTTTCCTTGCGCGGCGCGGGGGCGAGGCGCTCGAGCGCATCGGCGATACGGCGCAGCAGGGGTTCGTACTCGGCGGTCATGATGTCGGCGGCGGCTGATGGGGGTGCGAAAGCGGCCGGGAACCTATCCCTAATGCCTTGATCGTCCAAGGCATTTTTCCGGCCGTGGGGCTTGCGCGAGGGCTCTCGCCGCCCCATCTGTCGCGTTGCAATGCGAGGCGGGGTCTGTATAGTCCGGCGTCTTTTTTCCGGCCCCTCGCGTGCGGGCCCAAAACGGGGATGTGCGACATGTTCATCAGCAACGCCTGGGCGCAGGCGGCCGGGGCCGGCGGCGGCGGCATGAACGGGCTGCTGTCGAACATCGCCCCGCTGATCCTGATCTTCGTGGTCTTCTATTTCCTGCTGATCCGCCCGCAGCAGCGCCGCGCCAGGGAACACCGGGAGATGCTGGCCGGCGTGCGCCGCGGCGACCAGGTGGTCACCGGCGGCGGCTTCATCGGCAAGGTCACCAAGGTGCTGAACGACAACGAGATCGAGATCGAGCTCGCCGAGGGCATGCGCGTGCGCGCGCTGAAGGGCACGCTGCAGAACATCGTCAGCCGCGGCGAGCCGGCCGCGAAGGATGCCGCCAACAAGGAAGCCGCCGAGAGGCCGGCGGGCTTGCTGGGCGGCCTGTTCGGCGGCCGCAAGAAGTAGCCGGGCGCGACCCGGATGCTGAACACCCCGCGCTGGCAGGTCTGGTCGATCTTCGGCATCACGCTGTTCTGCGTCGTGCTCGCCCTGCCCAATCTGCTGCCGCGCGTGGTGCTGAACCACCTGCCGAACTGGTACGCCGGCAACCAGATCAATCTCGGCCTCGACCTGCGCGGCGGCGTGCACCTGCTGCTCGACGTCGACGTGCGCACGGTGCTGCGCCAGAACGCCATCAACCTCGCCGACGGCATCCGGCCGCGGCTGCGCGAGAAGGGCATCCAGACCCGCGACGTGACCGCCGACGGCACCGCGGTCAACGTCACCATCCGCGACCAGGCGCAGGCCGAGGAGGCGCTGTCGGTGCTGCGCGGCATCGATTCGGTGCTCACCGTCGAGCGCACCGGGCCGGCGAGCTTCCGCCTGTCGTATTCCGAGCAGGAGCAGGTCCGCCGCCGGCGCCAGATCCTTGAGCAGTCGATCGAGGTGCTGCGCCGGCGTATCGACGAATCGGGCACCAAGGAGCCGTCGCTGCAGATCCAGGGCGACGACGGCATCGTCATCCAGGTTCCGGGCGTGCAGGATCCTTCCGAGCTGGAGCGCCTCGTCGGCAAGACCGCGCGACTGTCCTTCCGCCTCGCCGACGTCGACTGGGTGCCGGGTTCGCCGCCCTCGGCGCGGGCTGTCCTGCTGCCGACCAAGGAGGGCTGGGACGCGGCGCTGAAGCTGTGGGAAACGCAGAAGCGTCCGGACGAGAAGGAACTGCGCGGCGCGGACGTCTGTCGCCGCTTCCAGGTGCAATGCATGGCCGTGCAGCGCACCATCATCGTCGGCGGCGAGGACCTCACCGGCGCCAGCGCGACCTTCGACCATCAGACCGGCCAGCCGATCGTCGGCTTCCAGTTCAACGCGGCCGGCGGCCGCGCGTTCTGCCGCGTGACGACACGCGAGGTCGGCAACCCGCTGGCCATCGTGCTCGACGACGTGGTGATCAGCGCACCGCGCATCAACAGCGCTATCTGCGGCGGCAGCGGCATCATCACCGGCCAGTTCACCGTGCAGCAGACCAACGAGCTGTCGCTGCTGCTGCGCGCCGGCGCGCTGCCCGCGACCCTGACGATCGTCGAGAAGCGTACTGTCGGCGCCGATCTCGGCGCCGACGCCATCCGCGCCGGCCTGATCGCCTCGGTGGTCGGCACCGTCCTGGTCGTGCTGTTCATGTTCATCTTCTACGGTCCGGTGTTCGGCTTCTTCGCCAACCTGGCCATGGCCGTGAACATGGTGATGGTGTTCGCCGGCATGTCGGTGCTCGGCGCGTCGCTCACCCTGCCCGGCATCGCCGGGCTGGTGCTGACCGTGGGCATGGCGGTGGACTCCAACGTGCTGATCTACGAGCGCGTGCGCGAGGAGCAGGCGGCGGGGCGGCCGGCGCTGTCGGCGCTAGTGGCCGGCTACGAGCGCGCGCTGTCGGCGATCATCGACGCCAACGTCACCACCCTGATCGCCGGCATCCTGATGTTCGGCTTCGGCAGCGGCCCGATCCGCGGCTTCGCGACGACCCTGTCGCTCGGCCTGCTGACCTCGATGTTCAGCTCAACGATCTTCACCCGCATGGTGCTGGGCTGGTGGCTGCGCGCCTATCGCCCGCGCGAACTGGTGCTCTGAGGCCGCCATGTGGAAGCCGCCGCGCCTGATTCCGATCAGGACGAATTTCGATTTTCTCGGCAAGCGCATCCCCGCGCTCGTCCTGTCGACGGCGATCAACATCGCGGCTGTGGTGCTCGTCTTCACCGTCGGCTTCAATTTCGGCATCGACTTCCTGGGCGGCATCGCCATCGAGGCGCGTTCGAACAAGGGCCCGGCCGATCTCGCCGCCATCCGTTCCACCACCGCGACCTTGGGCGTGGGCGAGGTGACGCTGCAGGAGTTCGGCGCCGCCGACACGGTCCTGGTGCGCGTGCAGCGCCAGGATCCCGGTCCCGCCTGCATCGCCAACGCCGCGAAGCTGCTGACCGCCGCGGTGGGCCAGGGCTGGAGCCTGAAGCCCGTGACCGGCGGCCTCGGCGGCGAGATCGAGGTCACCGGGCCGCAGCCCATCAGCGACGAGCGCCGCATCGCGGTGGCACGCGCCATCGCCGTCAACGACGGCCAGGTGGCGCGCGCCAGTGGCGCCACGACGCGCGTGACGATGACCCTGGACCAGCAGGCGGAATGGTGCCAGCAGGTGGCGATCCGGCTGGTCAGCGCCTCGCTGGGCGCGGAGTACGACATCCGCCGCACCGAGACCGTGGGGCCGAAGATCGGCGCCGAGCTGGTGCGCACCGGGATCATCGCGGTGATCATCACCATGCTGGGCATCGCGGCCTATGTGTGGTTCCGCTACGAATGGCAGTTCGCCGTCGGCGCGCTGATCGCGCTGACCCATGACGTGATGACCACGGTGGGCTTTTTCGTCATCACCCAGCTCGAGTTCAACCTGACGGCGCTGGCCGCGCTGCTCACCATCGCCGGCTACTCGGTCAACGACACCGTCGTGGTATTCGACCGCGTGCGCGAGAACATGCGGCGCTACAAGAAGATGTCGCTGGTCGACATGCTCAACGTCAGCGTCAACGAGACCCTGTCGCGCACCATCATGACCTCGGGCACGGTGCTCTTCGCGATGATCGCGCTGGCGCTGTTCGGCGGTCCCGTGCTGCACAGCTTCTCGTACGCCATGCTGTGGGGCGTCGTCGTCGGCACCTACTCGTCGATCTGGATCGCCAACGCCAGCCTGGTCTACCTCAACCTGCGGCCCGAGCGGCTGCGGCCGGACGAGGACGGGAAGCCGACCGCCGCGGCGCGGCCCTGAGGCACGGCGCGGACGGTCGGCGATGACGACTCCGACCGACAAGACCCTGCCGATGCCCGATCCGTCGGAGCGGCAGGTCATCCAGAGCTACGGCGAGGGCGGCTTCAGGATCAGCGGCACGCGCCACGAAGGCGCGATCCTGGTGACGGCGATGCGCACGTCGCCATGGGAGGCGGCGGCTGTCGCGACGCTCGATCCGGCGCTGGTTCCCGCCGACATCGACGTGCTGGTGATCGGCTGCGGCGCCCGCGCCGCTTTCGTGCCGCCGGCGATGCGCGAGGCGTTCAAGCGTCGCGGCGTCGCGCTCGAGGTGGCCGACACCTCGGCGGCATGCCGCACCTACAACATCCTGCTGTCGGAAGGGCGGCGGGTGGCCGCCGCCCTTCTGCCGGTACCCTGAACGCTATTCCAGGTTGGCGTTGGCGAAGTCCCAGTTGAGCAGGTGGTCGAGGAAGGCCTGGACGTAATTCGCCCGGTCCTGCTGGTAGTCGAGATAGTAGGCGTGCTCCCAGACGTCGAGCGTGAGCAGCGCCTTCTGCGCATGCATCATCGGCAGGTCGGCGTTGCCGCTGCTGGTCACCGCCAGCTTGCCGTCGGCGATCACCAGCCAGGCCCAGCCCGAGCCGAACTGGCTCGTCGCCGCGGTCTTGAAGGCCTCGGCGAACGCCTCGTAGGAGCCGAAATCGGAATCGATCCGCGCGGCGATCGCGCCGGTCGGACGGCCGCCGCCGTGCGGCTTCATGCTGTGCCACAGGAAGGTGTGGTTCCACACCTGCGCGGCGTTGTTGAAGATCTTCGCCTTGGCCTTCTTGCGTGCCGTGGCGCGGATGACGCCTTCCAGCGGCATCTTCGACAGGTTGGAGCCCTGGATCAGCTCGTTCAGCGTCGACACGTACTTCGCGTGATGCTTGCCGTGGTGATGGTCCAGCGTCGTGGCGGAGATGTACGGCTCGAGCGCGTCGCGCGCATACGGCAGCGGCGGCAGCTCGTGGGTCACCAGGGGCTTCGCGTGGGGATTCGAGCGCGGTGCGGCCGGCGCGGTTTCCGGCAGGTACGGATTGTGATGGTCCATGACGCGACTCCGTTCGTGGGGGATGGAGCCGATATGGGGGCGAGCCGGACGCCCGCAGGGCTGTCGCCGCAGATGCCCAGAAATGGCCAAGCTTTGTCCGCGCGTTGTTCCATGCCCGGGCGCGGGTCCTCAAACGAAACGGGGCCCCGAAGGGCCCCGCCGTTGCATGCGTGCGATGCGCGCGCTTCAGCCCTTGGCGAGGTTGGCGTTGGCGAAATCCCAGTTGACCAAGCTGTTCA
>JBFXAZ010000199.1:0-5756 GCA_050183765.1 Reyranellaceae bacterium
CTCCGGGATCGTGATGTCGACCAAGGCGCTGCTCGATCGCAACCCCAACCCGTCGCGCGCCGACATCGTGGCTGCGCTCGACAAGCATCTGTGCCGTTGCGGCGCGCACCAGCGCATCTTGCGCGCGGTCGAACGCGCCGCCGCCAGCCTCAGAGGTGCCGCATGAACGCGCCCGTTCTGCCGGCCAGCCTGGTCGAGAATCCGCGGCTCGATCGCTGGATCGCCTTCCTGCCCGATCGCACCGTGCGCATCGCAACGGGCAAGGTCGAGATCGGCCAGGGCGTCGTCACCGCCATCGGCCAGATCGCCGCCGACGAGCTCGACCTGCCGCTCGACCGGGTCGTCGTGCTGTCGGGCGACACCGATTCCGGTCCGGACGAGCTCTACACGACATCGTCGCTCTCCATCGAGGTATCCGGCGGATCGGTGCGGCTGGTCTGTGCCGAGGTGCGCGCCAAGGCGCTGGAGCGCGCCGCGCTGCGCCTGAACTGCAGCCGCGACGATCTCACCGTCGAGGGCGGCCGTATCCTGCAGAACGGCGCCGACAGCGGCCAGGATTACTGGAGCGTCGCCGGCGAGATCGACCTCAGCCAGAACGTCACCGGCACCGCGCCGGTGAAGCCGGCCTCGGCCTACAAGGTCGTGGGACAGAGCGTGCCGCGCGTCGACCTGCCGGCGAAGCTCAGCGGCGCCGCCTTCGTGCACGACGTGTTGCCGGAAGGCGTGCTGCACGCGCGCACGCTGCGCCAGCCGTCGCGCGGCGCCACCCTGACGACGCTCGACGAGGACGCGATCCGCCACGCCGCGAAGGGCGAGCTGCAGATCGTGCGCGCGTCGAACTTCGTCGCTTTCGTCAGCCCGGTCGAGAGCGTGGCGCAGGCCGCTGCCGTCGCGGCGCAGCAGCACGCGCGCTGGAGCAACGTGCGGCCGATCGCGCCGGCCGAGCAGGAGGCGGCCTGGCTGAAGGGCCAGCCGGCGGAGGACCGTCACATCGGCGCGCCGCCTGCATCCGCGCCGCCGAAGAACCTGGCGCAGATCACCGTGTCTCGGCCCTACGTCGCGCATGCCTCGATGGCGCCGTCCTGCGCGCTGGTGCGATATCACGACGGCCATCTCACCGTGCGCTCGCACGGCCAGGGCATGCATCCTCTGCGGAAGAACCTGGCGGCGGCACTGAACCTGCCGATCGAGGCGATCACCGCGCAGCACCTGCATGGTGCCGGCTGCTACGGCCACAACGGCGCCGACGATGCGGCGCTCGATGCCGCGCTGATCGCGCTGCGCATCCCCGATCGCTGGATCCGCCTGCAGTGGCGGCGCGAGGAGGAATTCGCCTTCGAGCCGGTGGGGCCGGCGATGCTGGTGACCCTGCACGTCGACCTCGACGACAAGGGCCGCCCCAACGATTGGACGACGGAGATCTGGAGTCCTTCGCATGTGCAGCGGCCGGGCAGCGGCAGCGGCTACCTGCTGGCGACCGAGGCGTTGGCCGACCCGCCCCCCGAGGTCAAGCCGACCGATCCGCCGGAAGCGCGCGGCGGCGGCGGCACGCGCAACGCGGTGCCGATCTACGACGTAGCGGCGCATCGCATCCTGCATCACCTGGTGCAGCGCCCGCCGGTGCGGACCTCGGCGCTGCGCGGCCTGGGCGCGCTGCCCAACGTCTACGCCATCGAGATGCTGATGGACGAGCTCGCCGCCAAGGCCGGCGAGGATCCGCTGGCCTATCGCTTGTCGATCCTGTCGGAGAAGCGTGCGCGGCGTATCCTCGAGCTGGTCGCCGAGCACGCCAACTGGCAGGCGCGCGGCGCCGGCGGATCGGGCAAGGGCCTGGGGCTGGCGATGGCGCGTTACAAGAACCGCGCGGCCTACGCCGCGGTCGTCGCGTCCGTCACCGTGCAGGAGACGGTGACGGTCGATCGCGTCTGGTGCGTCGCCGATGCCGGGCTCGTGGTCAATCCCGACGGCGCGCGCAACCAGCTCGAAGGCGGCATCATCCAGGCGGTGAGCTGGACGCTCAAGGAGCAGGTGAAGCTCGATGCCCAGGGCATCGCCTCGCGCGACTGGGAAAGCTATCCGATCCTGCGCTTCAGCGAAGTGCCCGACATGGACGTCGAGTTCGTCGATGCCGCCGGCAACCCGCCGCTGGGCGTCGGCGAGTGCACCGTCGGCCCGACCGCGGCGGCGATCGGCAACGCCGTCGCCCACGCGCTGGGCGTGCGCATCCACGACATGCCATTGACCCGCGAGCGCATCATGGCGGCGCTCCTGAAGAACTGAGGTAGGCGATGAGCAAGACCTTCGATCGCAGCGCCGAGGATCTCGGCAACGTGGTGGGACTCGAGCACGTGAACGTCACCATTCCCGACCAGGGGCTGGCGACCTTGTTCTACGTCAGCGGGCTGGGGCTGACGCGCGATCCCTACATGATGACCAGCATCGACAACATGTGGATCAATGTCGGGCCGAAGAGCCAGTTCCACCTGCCCACCGGCTCGCCGCAGGTGCTGCGCGGTCAGGTCGGCCTGGTGATCCCCGATCGTGCCGCGCTGCTGACCCGCCTGGGCCGCGTCAAGGAGCTGCTGCGCAACACGCGCTTCGGCTTCAGCGAGCACGAGGACTATGTCGAGGCGACCTGCCCGTGGGGCAACGTCATGCGCTGCCACGAGCCGTCGCCGGTCTTCGGTCGCACGACGCTGGCCATGCCCTACGTCGCTTTCGACGTGCCGATGGGCGCGGCCAAGGGTATCGCCGCCTTCTATCGCAAGGTGATGGGCACGCAGGCGCGGGTCGAGGATACGAAGGGAGCGAAGGCGGCGCACGTCGCCGTCGGCGAGGCGCAGGAGCTGGTGTTCCGCGAGACCGACGCCGAGATCAAGGCCTACGACAATCATCACATCCAGGTCTACGTCGCGAGCTTCTCCGGCCCGCACAAGGCGCTGTCGAAGCTCGGCCTGGTGACCGAGGAGAGCAACAAGTACCAGTACCGCTTCGCCTCCATCGTCGATCCCGAGAACGGCAAGGAGCTGTTCAAGATCGAGCACGAGGTGCGCAGCATGACCCATCCGATGTACGCGCGCCCGCTGGTCAATCGCGACCCGCAGCAGAACAACCGCAACTACGCGCAGGGCCATGACGCGTGGATCGCCGGCGTGCGCGAGTCGATGGACAATCCGCGCGACGCCGTGCGTCGTCGGTTGTGATGTTCCCTCTCCCCGCAGGCGGGGAGAGGGTTAGGGTGGGGGGCCGCCGCAAGTGGCGTACCGCTGCCCTGCGCAACTTGACGATCTCCCCTCACCCCGACCCTCTCCCCGCGAGCGGGGAGACGGAGAAGGCAGCCCTGGAGAAGCGCTCATGAAGATCGCCAGCTACGAGGCCACGATCCTGCGCGTGTCCGAGGACGATCCGCTGGCCAACATGCCGGAGGAGGCGGGCCGGTTGCGCCCGATCGTCATCCTGCGCCTGCGCACCGACAGCGGCATCGAGGGCATCGGCGTGACGCTCTATGGCGGGCGGATGACGCGCTCGCTGCACGCCGCGGTCGAGGATCTCAGCGCCGCGATCGTCGGCGAGGATCCGATGCGCATCGAGCACATCGTCGCCAAGCTGCGCGCCGGCACCGGCGACGCCTGCGGTCCGGGCGGCATCTTCACCCTGGCTCTGTCGGCGATCGACACGGCGCTGTGGGACATCAAGGGCAAGGCGCTCGATCAGCCGCTGTGGAAGCTGCTCGGCGGCCATCGCGACCGCGTGGCGACCTATGCCTCGGGCTCGCTGCGCCGCGGCCTGACCGACGCGCAGGCGCGGCAGGCGGCGCAGACCCTGGTGCAGAAGGGCTTCAAGGCGATGAAGACCCAGATGGCGCTGCCGGGCGATCCGACGCCGGGGGAGGAAGGCCGCCGCGTGCGGGTGGTACGCGAGGCGATCGGGCCCGACATCACCCTGATGTGCGACATCAACCAGCGCTGGCGGCCGGAGCAGGCGATCGACATCGGCAGCCGCGTCGAGGATGTCGGGCTGTTCTGGCTCGAGGACGTCACCGCACATGACGACTACGCCGGCCTGGCGCGCGTCACCGCGGCGCTGAAGACGCCGGTCGCCGGCGGCGAGTATGTCTGGGGCATTGTGCCGTTCCGCCACATGATCGAGGCGCGCTCCGTCGATATCGTGATGATCGACCTCGCGCGCGTCGGCGGTCCGACGCAATGGATGAAGGTCGCCGGCATGGCCGAGGCCTTCAACCTGCCGGTGGTCAGCCACGTGATGCCGGAGATCCTGCTGCACATGGTGGCCGCCTGCCCCAACGGGCTGACGGTCGAGTACATGCCGTGGATGCTGGCGCTCTACGAGGAAACCCCGGCACTCGAGAACGGCATGCTGGTGCTGCCGCGCACGCCCGGCCTGGGACTCAAGTTCGACGAGAAGGCGATCGCACGGTTCAAGGCGTGAACCGCCCGCTGACGATTGCCCTGGTGGCGATGCTGCTGCAGCAGACCTGCGCCACCTTGGGCCGTGCGGTGATCCCGCTGATCTCACCGGCGATCGTCGCCGACCTTGCGATCAGCCCGGCGCTGGTCGGCGTGTTCCTCGGCATTTCCTCCGTCGCCGGGTTCCTGTCGACCTTGATCTGCGGCGGCTTCATCCTGCGCTATGGCGCCCTGCGCATGACCCAGGTGGGCATGTTGTCATTGGGCGGTGGGCTGGCGCTGAGCGCCATTGGCTGGGTCGGCAGCTTCGTGCCCGGCGGTTTCGCCAGCGGGCTGGGCCAAGCGGTCTCGACGCCGTCGAGCTCGCACCTGCTGGGCCGCTTCGCGCCGCCCCATCTGGCACCGCTGATCTTTTCGCTCAAGCAGACCGGCGTGCCGGCGGGGCTGATGCTAGCCGGCGTGCTGGCGCCGGCGCTGGTCGAGGCCTATGGCTGGCAGCCGGCGATCCTGGTCTGCGCGGCGATCTGCGCCGGTACGGCGGTGGCGCTGCAGCCGCTGCGGGCACGCTTCGACACCGATCGCAATCCGGGGCAGCCGCTCACGCCGGCGGCGATCCGCGGCAACATCGCCTCCGTGCTGCGCGAGCCGGCACTGCGGCTGCTGTGCGCCACCATGTTCAGCTTTGTGGGTCTGCAGGCGCTGTTCACCGGTTTCTTCGTGCTCTACCTCGTGCAGGGCCTGGGTCACGACCTGGCGCGGGCCGGGCTGGTGTTCTCGATCGCGGTAGCCGTGGCGGTGCCGGCGCGTATCGGCTGGGGCTGGGTCGGCTCGCGCCTGATGCGGCCGGACCTGCTGCTGGCCCTGTTGGGCATCGCGATGTCGGGCGCCGCCGTGCTTGCCGCCTCGCTGCAGGGACAATGGTCGATGTGGCTGCTGGTGCTGGCGGCCAGCGTCTTCAGCGCCACCGCCGTCAGCTGGCACGGCGTGCTGCTGGCCGAGGTCGCGCGCCTGTCGCCGGCAGGCCGCATCGGCGCCACGACCGGCGTGGTGCTGTCCTTCGGCGACGCTGGCTCGCTGGTCCTGCCGCTGCTGTTCAGCGCCGCGCTGGCGTTGCTGGAGAGCTATCGCCTCGGCTTCCTGATCGGCGCGATCCCGACGCTCGCGGTGGGCCTGTATGGCCTGCACGCCAGCACGCGCAGCACCTAGAGCGGGATGAAATCAGGCAGAGTCGGCAGGGATTCTCAGAGGTCGGGAAATGTGATTCAAGCTGAGTGCTGAGAGGAGGTCAGCACTGAATGGCGAAGCCGATGCCGATGGAGTTGCGGGAGC
>JBFXAZ010000200.1:0-5719 GCA_050183765.1 Reyranellaceae bacterium
CCAGTTCGAGGCGGATCCGAGATCGCCGGCGCTGGGCCGAAACCGGACGTTGGCACGCGGGTCGCCCCATTCGACGCGGTGCATCGGCACCTTTGCCAGTCGCGCCATGTCGCGGACGGCGGCTTCGATCTCGGGCGCGACGGAACTCATGCCCGAATAGCCTGCGATGGCGAGATAGATCGGACCTGTCCAACGGGCGACGTCGGCGAGGGCGTAGTCGTCGACGCGCAGCGCGGCGGCGTCGAACGCTTTCGTTGCCTCCTCAAGCGTGACCGGTCGCTGTGCGAGCCGGGTCGGGTCTTTGGCAAGGGCGGCGCCGGCGATGAGCACGACAACAACAACGCGTGGAGGGCCGAGCGCAGGGCTGCCAAGGAAACCTCCGTCAGGTCCGATGTGTGCCTCGCCTGGAGCGTTGTCTTTGCGAGGCCGCGGTTCAAGCGAAATCGGCATCGAGTCGGACGCGACTGTGAAATGTCGGTCACGCCCATCCAGCGACCGGGACGGGCACTCGCGTTGAGACGGATCGGTATGCGGTACTCGCGCACGGGATCCATCGCGCGGCATCGAGTGGCACGCCGGTCGGCGCGTTGCGCATAAATCCGCCGGATTGCCCGCGAACGGGCGCGGAAACGATGGACAAAGAGCGCATGTCGGCGTGCGTCTTGCAGGTCGCATCGATGACGGCGCGGCGGCGGAGCCGGCGAGGTCGGTGTTCTTTCTGCGATGGCATCCGGATCCGCTGATGGCCCGCCGAGGACCGCCTGGAGCCTGTGATCATCTTGTGGTCGAGGCAGTCTGCCACGATCGGGCGCATCCGGCGGCGGTGTGTCGTGCTGCCCGGCGGCGGGCGCCACCGGCTGCGCCGGCACTGACTGACTTGGGTCAATGACGATGCCCCGTCGCTGCCTCAGCGTGCAGCGTGCGCAGCGTCCGGATCGTCCGGGCCCCAGATGATCCGGTGAAGATCGCCATGTCTCCCCTCGCCCCGACAGAGCCGGTCCGGCAATCGCCCCGCAAATCCGGCCTGCCGCCGGACTTCGTGTGGGGCGTATCCACGTCGAGCTATCAGATCGAAGGCGCCGTCGCGGAAGATGGCCGGGGCCAGAGCGTCTGGGACGTCTTTTCCCACGAGCCGGGCCGCATCGCCAACGGCGACACCGGCGACGTCGCCTGCGACCACTATCACCGTTGGCGCGAGGATATCGCGCTGATGCGCGACATCGGCGTCGGCGCCTATCGTTTCTCGATCGCCTGGCCGCGCGTGCTGCCGCAGGGCACCGGCGCGCTCAACGAGCCCGGGCTGGCCTTCTACGACAGGCTGGTCGACGGGCTGCTCGACGCCGGCATCGAACCGTGGATCTGCCTGTACCACTGGGACCTGCCGCTGGCGCTGCAGGGGCGCGGCGGCTGGACCAATCGCGACATCGCCGCATGGTTCGCCGACTATGCCGCTGTCGTCGCCAGCCGTTTCGGAGACCGGGTACGCCGCTTCGCGACGTTCAACGAACCGTCGGTCTTCACGCTCTTCGGCTACGTCTTCGGCTGGCATCCGCCGGCGACCCACGAGATGGCCGATTTCTACAAGGCCATCCACCACGTCAACCTGGCGCATGGTTCGGCGATCGATGCGCTGCGGGCGATCGCGCCCAAGGCCCTGCTGGGCTGCGTCCACAACGTGCAGCCCGCTCGCCCGGTGAGCGCCTCGCTCGAGGACCGTGAAGCGGCGGGCAAGCTCGACGCGATCTGGAACCGCGCATTTCCCGATCCTCAGATGCTCGGGCGCTATCCCGATTCGCTGGCGTCGTCGATCGAACCGCACCAGCTGCCGGGCGACATGGCGCGCATCCAGCGTCCCGTCGACTGGTTCGGTCTCAACCACTATTCGCCGATCTACGCGTCGGCCGACCCGAAAGCTGCGCACGGCTTCGCCTGGAGCGACGCGCCTCCGGAGGCCCTGCGCTCGCCGATCGGCTGGCAGATCGATCCGCCGGCGTTTCGCGACACGCTCCTCGGCGTCCATGCACGCTATGGCCTTCCGGTCTACGTGACCGAGAACGGCGCGGGCACCACCGAGACCCTCGACGCCAGCGGCCGTGTCGAGGACACCGCCCGGGTCGAGTTCCTCGCCAGCTATGTCGGCGCGATGCGCGAGGCGGTCGCGCGGGGCGCCGACGTGCGCGGCTATTTCGTCTGGTCGCTGCTCGATAATTTCGAGTGGGGCGCGGGCTACGAGAACCGCTTCGGCCTGGTGCATGTCGACTTCAAGACGCAGCACCGTGTCCCGAAAGCCTCGGCACGCTGGTATCGCGAGATGATCGCCGCGGAGAAGGCGCGGGGCGCATCGTGACCCAGACCGACGCCGCCGGCGACGTCGCTTCGGACGAGCCGCCGGGTATCGCCGATGCCCGCTCGCTGCGGCGCTTCTGGCACGAGGCACGGGGCTTCTGGCGCGATCATCCCGTGACGGCCTGGGGGCTGATCGGCGCGCTGACGGTCTGCGTCGCGCTGGAGCTGCTGCTGCAGTACAAGCTCAACTTCTGGAACCGCGATTTCTTCAACGCTCTGGAGCAGCGCAACAGCCGGGCGATCTGGACCCAGGTCTACCTCCTGCCCGTGCTGGTCGGTCTGTTCGTGGCCCTTGCGATCTTCGCGGTGTGGGGCCGCATGACATTCCAGCGATCCTGGCGGGCCTGGTTGACGACGTCCGTCACGGGCGTGTGGTTTCCCAGCCTGAGTCGTCCCGGCGTCGGGCAGATCAACGGCGAGCGGCAGAACGCGGAGTACCGCATCGCCGAGGACGCGCGTGTGGCGACGGATGCGCCGATCGACCTGTTCGTCGGCCTGCTTTCCTCGCTGCTGGGCGGCGCGACCTTCATCGTCGTGCTGTGGAACGTCGGCGGGAGCCTCGACCTCGCGATCGGCGGGCAAACGTTCTCGGTGGAGGGTTATCTGGTCTACGCCGCGCTGCTGTACTCGACGATGACGACGGTGGCGATGATCTGGATGGGGCGGCACATGATCCGCGTCATCGAGCGCAAGAACCAGGCCGAGGCGGACCTGCGCTACGAGCTGGTGCACATGCGCGAGCAGCCGGCCGACATCCCCATGGTGGAGCCGGCGCTGGACGGCGTCGTCCAGCATTGGCGGCGCCTGTGCAACCAGCACATGCGCACGACGATGGTCTCGCAGGCTAACGCCCTGCTGGCGCCGGTGATCGGCCTGATCCTCTGCGTGCCCAATTACGTGCGCGGTCAGCTGCAGCTTGGCGAGGTCACCCAGGCCGCCGCCGCTTTCTTCGCGGTGCAGTCCGCGTGCAACTGGCTGGTCGACAACTATCCGCGCCTGGCGGAGACCTTGTCCTCCGCCTCCCGCGTCGGCGGTCTGCTGCAGGCCATCGACGCGCAGGCGACGAGCGCTCCTGTCGCCGCAGCTGTCGTGTCGCCGTCATTCAGTCCGGTCAGCGGGGCAGGTTCCGCGCCCCTGGCGCCGACTGATCCAGGTCAATGAAGCCGGCAGGCTCCTGGGCGCTACTGGAACAATGTGCAGTCAACTCTTTGGCTGGGACGTCACGTGGCTGTTCGGCGGATTGCCGCCCGAGCTGGCGCTCTACGCTGCCGTGTTCCTGATGGGATTGGTCGGCGGCGCGACGCACTGCCTGGGCATGTGCGGGCCATTCGTCCTCACGCGGGCGCTGCGCGTCGCCGCCGTACAGGAGATCGGCGGCCCTTTCAGCCGCCTGCGCGCGGCGCTCCTGCCCGGCTATCATCTCGGGCGGGCGGTGACCTATGGCGGCTTTGGTGCCGTGGCGGGCGGCGCCGCTGAGGGTTTCGCGCGGGTCACCGAGCTCGGCTGGCCGCGCGCCGCCTTCGTCGCCGCGGCGGCGGTGCTGCTGGTTCTCGGGGCGCTTGGCGGGTCGGCGCGGCTGCATCTGCCGGGCACGCAGCACGTGGCGGCGAGACTGGCTCGCCTCGCGCCCGCACCGGGCTTCGTCGGCGATCTCGTCACCGGCATCGCGCTGGGCTTCCTGCCCTGCGGCCTGGTGCTGGCGGCCCTGACCGCCTCGGTCAGCGCCGGCGGTGCGCTCGCGGGCGCGCTGGCCATGGTGTCCTTCGCCTTCGGCACGGCGCTGCCGCTCTCGCTGCTGAGCGGCGCCGGGGCCGTGGCCGCCCGACGCTGGCGTGAGACGCTGCGCCGTCTGACGCTACCGCTGTTGGCTTTGAACCTCGCCGCGCTCGGCGTCTGGCTGGCTCACTGAGGCTGCCCGTCGCGCCCTGCCAGATCGCGGTAGGCGTGCCATGTGGCGTGGGCCAGGACAGGCACGACGATGGCCAGGCCGATGAAGGCCGTGGCGATACCGATGCCGGTGAAGACCACGATCAGCGCCGCCCACAGCCCCATGGCGGAGATGTTCTCGTTGACGGTGTTGATGCTGCGGGCGACGGCGTCGGGCACCGAGGTATCGCGGTCGACGATCATCGGCACGGAAATGGCGCTGATGTAGAAGCCCAGCAGCGCCAGCCCGCCGCCCACGATCGTGCCGACGATCAGCAGCGCCAGGCCGCGGCCGGACCCGAGCATCAAAGGCACCAGGCCTTCCAGGGTGGGGTTGGCGCCGGACAGGAACAGGGCCGACAGCAGCAGGGCCAGCCGGATCCAGACGATGTGCAGGAACAGCAGCACGCCGCCCATCAGCAGGATCTGGCTCGACGAGCGCCAGGCGAACAGCGCCGTCGCCAGCGAGACTGGTTGGCCGGCCTCGAGACGGCGGCTGACGTCGTAGAGCCCGGCCACGACCATCGGCGCCAGGATGAAGAACCCACCGGTCGCCGGCAGCAGCAGTTCCGGCTTGCCGCCCAGCACCAGGCCGAAGCACACCGCATAGCTCAGCACCACGGCGCCGAGGCCATAGGCGAGGCCGACGGTCGGGGCCCGGCGGAAATCCCGCCAGCCCTTCTCGAGCCAGCGCCAGACCACCTCCGGCGGGGCGCCGCGGATGGTGCGCGCGTCGGGCGCAAGCTCTTCGACGGTGCTCGGATCCGACATGGGTGTTTCCTCCTGATTCCCGCAAGGTGCGACGGCGTCGCCGCCAATGCCTTGATCCGGATCAATGAGCGGCTCCTGCCGCCATGCGAGGGAGAACCGTTCGACCAGCCGAGGAAGACGCGCCGATGTCCGTTGCCGATTCGCCCAGCGCACTGCCTGACTCGATGACACCGGCGCAATCCGGCATCGCGGCACGCGCCCTCATCCGCCTGGCAGGCGAGGAGGACCAGGTCGAGAACGTCATCCGCGCCTTCGTCATCGCCACCTGCTTCTGGGCCATTGCCGCCTTCGCGGCCGGGGTGCTGATCGCGCTGCAGCTGGCGATCCCCCAGCTCAACCTCGACCTGGAATGGACCACGTTCGGCCGCCTGCGTCCGCTGCATACTTCGGCGGCGATCTTCGCCTTCGGCGGCACGGCCCTGATCGGCTCCTCGCTCTATATCGTGCAGCGCACCTGCCACACCCGGCTGTTCGGCGGCGAACCGGCGGGCTGGTTCATCTTCTGGGGCTACCAGCTCTTCATCGTCATGGCCGCCACCGGCTACCTGCTGGGCGTCACCCAGAGCAAGGAATACGCCGAGCCGGAGTGGTACGTCGACCTGCTGCTGACCGTGGTCTGGGTCGTCTACCTGATCGTGTTCCTGGGCACGATCATGAAGCGGCGCGAGCGTCACAT
>JBFXAZ010000201.1:0-5693 GCA_050183765.1 Reyranellaceae bacterium
GGCCAGCGCGTAATAGGCGACCAGGCAGTCGATGCCGTTCGGCAGCAGCACGCCGACCCGCTCGCCGGGCGCGAGGCCGAGCGCGAGCAGCGCATTGCCGAGCCGGTCGGTCGCCATATCGAAGCCGCGGAAGCTCATCACGCGCCCGCCCTCGACGAAGGCCGGCGCCTCGCCATACATCACGCCGCCGCGGCGGATCAGCTCACCGATCTGCATGGCTCCCTACGACCCATCCGAGAGGGCATCGACATCGGCACGGCTCAGGCCGGCGCCCTTGCCCTTGAGCCTGCGCGAGTGAAGCTGCTCGTTTTCATAGAGAGCGCGCGCCTCATCGGTATGCGCGTTGTATTTGAGCCAAGTCTCGTCGAGGAAGCGGCTGCGCTTCTCGCACGCCTTGGGCGTGAACTCACGCACCTGACGGTTGTATTCGGTCAGGGTCAAAACGCCGCGGCTGGTGCGATAGCGGTCCTCCTTCTTCGGCAGGCAGGTCGAGCCCGGATAGACCGGGCCGCTCGAATGGGTGTAGTCGTCGCCGGCGAGGATCGAGTACGGGATCGGCGTGTACATGCGCAGCGGCGCATTGTTGTGCTGCATCATGGTGTAGTCGTTGACCCGCTGGCTCGGCAGCGAGACGTAGCCGACCAGCTCGGCCAGGCAGTCGCGCGAGAACTCGTCGTTGAGCAGCGGACGGAAGCGCTGCGCCCGCTCGTCGATCAGCATCCAGTCCTCGTACTCATAGGTGCCGGCGACGTGCGCGATGTCCTTGAAGATGCCGAAATAGACCAGCGCGCCGGCATCGATCATCTGGTCGCGGTTCCAGCCCGCGATGCGCTTCCAGAGCTTGCCGGTGGCCACCTTGGTAATCTCGGCAAGCTCGTTGAAGGCATCGGTCAGCTCGGCCTTGGAGCCCATGCCGACGGGCATGTAGCCCTCGGTCAACGGGTCGGAGGTGTAGAGCCCGACGCCCGCGACGTGCTCGGAGCGGAAATCCGGCTTGGATTCGAAGCTGCCCCAATCGTCCATCAGGTAGAAGTGGCAGTCCTTCACCATCATGGGCACGGTCAGGTTGTTGTAGGGCACGTCGGCCGCCACACCGTCGAGCCAGGGCAGGCCGTTCTCCGCGAGATCCATGAAGTCGCGCACGATCATCTCGCGGTTGTCGTCGATCTTGTAGGGCCCCGAATTGCTCAGGCTGATGCGGCTCTCGCAGGAGATCAGGAAGCCGTATTGCGAGCAGTTCGCCATGAAGTTGGTGGCGGCGCTGTGCAGCTTGTCGCCCGGCTCGCAGCGGAACATGTCGGCGTGGAACACCTGAAGCCGGCGCTCCGGCAGGATCTGGCTGCGATGGCCGAACTCCTTGTTGGTGATATGGCCGTCGTTGCGGTGCCAGGTGAGCTGGAAGCGCTTCCAGAAATCCATCACGTAGATCGCGTCGTCGACCGCATCCTGCGGCCGCAGCAGGCCCATGTTGATGAGCCATTCCCGGCCGAGGAAGTAGAAGCCCTGGAGGCCCCAGCCCATCGGCGGGTTGCCGATCTTGATGCCCATGTTGCGCGCGCGATCGCCGATCTCCTCCGCGGACATCCGGGATTCGACCTTCCGAAGCAGCGACGGGTAACGATAGAAGGCGTTGAGATACGAAAGCATCATGTACGGCGGAACCGGAAAGAGCTTCGATTCCTGCACCGTGCGAGTCACGCAGAGCCAGTAGGACTCGTCCGTATGGTTCTGCAGCATGTTGTTGAATTCGAGAAGCTGCGCATAGCCGAGTTGACGCCCGCTCATCGCCCCCTCCTCAGCCGCGCTTCTCGTGCTTCCAGATGTTCGCCGTCATCGCCTGGCCGGTCTGGTAGGCCTCGGCGGTCTTGGCCGCCGCGCTCGCCTCGATCTCGACCGTGTCGCCCTCCTTGATCCCCCTGATCTTGGAGTTCATCAGGCAGGGGATGCCGTATTCTCGCGACAGGATGCCGAGATGCGAGCGGGTCGAGCCGCCCATGCAGATGATGCCCTTGAACTGCTCTATGATCGGCGCGGTCAAGGTGCCGCCGGAATCGTCGATGATCGCAATGGTGCCCTGCGGCACGCCGCGGCTCAGATAGTCCATCACCTGCGCGCTGGTGCGCACATAGCGCGCGACGCCGATCGCGTTCTCGGGGTGCCTGACCACGTTGTCGCCGACGCCGCAGAGGGCCCGGCCCTTGTCGTCCGCCGGCGCGCTCGGCGCATCGGGGTGCTCGATCGAATAGTCCTTGGCGGCCTCGCCCATCCCCGGCACCGGCTTGTACGCCTCGGGGCGCTCCTGCACCGAGATCACCGCCGAATAGTCGAAACGGTGGCCGGCCTTCAGCAGCTTCGCCTCGATCGCCTCGAAATCCTTGGCCGAGATCAGGCTGTAGCTCTTGTCGAAGACGAAGCTCGACCAGTCGACGCCCGCCTCGTCGAGCCGCTTGCGCACGATGTCCTTGATCGCGGAATGGTACGCCTCGACGATCGGGTGCTTTGCCCGATCGCCATACTTGTCCTGGTCGATGAAGAGCCTGGCCATCTCTCGCCTTCCCTGTGGAGACACGCCGTTTTCGGCGCCTTTGTTGCCGGAAAGGTGCGGCGCGGTCTGCCTCCTGTCAATGCCATCTTAGACAAAATTGTCAGACAATCTTGGCCCCGGACATGCCTTCCGCCCGATCTTCGCGCTCGGCCGCAAGGCGTTCCCGGAGCACGGTTTTCAGCACCTTGCCGTAGGCGTTCTTGGGCAGCGCGTCGATGGCATGATAGGCCTTGGGCCGCTTGAAGCGCGCGATCCGCTCGAGGCAGAGCCCGTCGAGCGCCTCGGGGTCGAGCATCGCGCCCTCCCTCGCCACCACGAAGGCAACCACCCGCTCGCCCCACTCGGCGTCGGGCACGCCGATCACGGCGGCCTCGGCGACCGCGGGATGCGCCAGCAGCACCTCCTCGACCTCGCGCGGGTAGATGTTGATGCCGCCCGAGATGACCATGTCCTTGGCGCGGTCCTTCAGCGTGAGGCAGCCCGCCCCGTCCAGGCAGCCGAGGTCGCCGGTGCGGAGCCCGAGCGGGCCGAAGGCGGCGCGGGTCGCCGCCGGGTCGTCCAGATAGCCGCACATCACCACCTCGCCCCGCACCACCACCTCGCCGACCTCGCCCGGCGGCAGCGGCACGCCCGCCTCGTCGCAGACGTGCAGCTCGACGCCGGTGCGCGCGATGCCGACCGAGACGAGCCGCCCGTCGTCGCCCGATGCCGCGGCTTCCGCCAGCATGGCCTTCGACATGGCGGTGATGGTGCACGGGCTCTCGCCCTGGCCGTAGCCGTTCCAGAGGCGCGGGCCGAAGCAGGCGAGCGCCGTCTTGAGGTCGGCGGCATAGACCGGCGCGGCGCCGCACAGGATGGTCTTGATGTGCTCGATCCTGGCGTTAGCCATGGCGGGAGAGGCCGAGAGCCGGCGCAGCAGCGTCGGCGGGACGAAGAAGGTGACGTTCTCGTAGCGCGCGATCAGGTCCGCCAGCTCGCCGATGTCGAAGCCGTTGCTCGGCAGCAGCACCTGGTTGGAGACGCGCGCGATATGCGACAGCGCGAACAGGCCCGAGGCGTGCGACTGCGCGGCGAGATGGATCAGGCAGTCGCGCTGGTCGAGCCAATCGACATCCGCCAGATAGGCGAGCGCCATGGCGAGCAGGTTGCGATGGCTGAGCAGCGCGCCCTTGGGCCGGCCGGTCGTGCCGCTGGTGTAGAACAGCCAGGCAGGGTCGGCCGCATCGGTCTCGGCGATCGCGATCGGCTCGGCCGCCGCGAGCGAACGATAGGCATCGCCGCCCACCACGATCAGCCGGGGCGGCCCGGGCAGTTCCGCGAGCGCGCCGGCCAGGCCGTCCGCTAAATCCGCCGAGGCCAGGCAGAGCCGCGCGCCGCAATGACCGATCATGTAGGCGTGCTCGCGCGGGTGCAGCCGGGCGTTCATCGGCGCGGCGGTCAGCCCGGCATGCCAGGCCGCGAACAGCAGCGGCAGGTATTCCGGGCCGTTCGACATGACGAGCGCGACCCGCTCGCCGGGCACGAGGCCAAGCCCGCGCAAGCCGCCGGCGAGGCGCGCCACATGCCGGCTCAGCGCGCCATAGTCGTAGCGCACCTCGTCACCGATCGAGATGGCGGGATGCGCGGCAAAGCAGCGTGCCGGGGTATGGAGCAGCGAGGCGAGGTTCATGGCGGCGCTCGGTGGCGGCCTCGGATCGGAAAAACGATTGTCTCGGGCCTGTTGCTGGATTGTAGTACGAACTTGTCAGACGCACAGCCAGGGACCGAGGCGGCCCGACCATGACCAGCGCCAATGCCGACCCCACGAAGCAGCGCATCCTGCTGACCAATGACGACGGCATCCACGCGCCCGGCATGGAGATCCTGGAGCGCGTCGCGCACGAGCTTTCGGACGATGTCTGGGTGGTCGCGCCCGAGGCCGAGCAGAGCGGCGCCTCCCACTCGCTCTCGATGACGACGCCGATCCGCATGCGCCAGGTCGGCGAAAAACGCTACGCGATCCGCGGCACGCCGACCGATTGCGCGCTGATGGCCTATTACGAGATCATGCGCGACGGTCGGCCGACCGTGCTGATCTCCGGCATCAACCGCGGCGCCAACCTGGCCGAGGACGTGACCTATTCCGGCACCTGCGCCGGCGCCATGGAGGGCGCGCAGCTCGGCATCCGCTCGATCGCGCTCAGTTTGGTCTTCACCCTCGGCGGCAAGGCGCGCTGGGCGACCGCGGAGCGCTTCACGGGCGCGGTCCTGCGCCACCTCATGCAGGTCGAGTGGCGGCCCAACTCGTTCATCAACGTGAACTTCCCGGACTGCGAGCCGCACGAGGTGACCGGCGTGAGGCTGACCATGCAGGGCCAGCGCCCGCCCGGCTCGTTCACGCTCGACCCCAGGATCGACGCGCGCAACGTGCCCTATTACTGGGTCAAGATCAGCTACCAGAAGGGCGGCGAGCACCCCGAGACCGACCTGGAAGCCATCGCCGCGAACGCCATCTCGGTGACGCCGCTGCAGCTCGATCTCACCCATCATGCCTGGCGCTCCGCCCTCGCCGACGGCATGAAAAACCTGCACATCTACTGACCGACGAAGCTTCGTGCTCAAACGCGAAAGGGAGGACCACATGTCCGCACTCGCAGGAAAGGTCGCGCTCATTACCGGTGGCGGCACCGGCATCGGCAAGGGCATCGCCGAACGCTTCGGCCGCGAGGGCCTGAAGGTCGCGGTCGCCGGGCTGGAGCAGGCCAAGAGCACGGCAACGCAGTATTTCGGCCGCAAGCTGGGCGGCTATAGCGCGGCCAAGCAGGTCGCCGCGGCGATCGGCAACGGCGCGGTCGCGATCGAGGCCGACGTTACCGACAAGGCAGAGGTCGCGGCCATGGTGACGCAAACGGTCAAGGCCTTCGGCGGGCTCGACGTGCTGGTCAATTGCGCCGGGCTGATCACCGCCCACCCGATCGCGGAGCTGACCGAGGAGGAGTGGGACAGCATCATCGACGTGAATCTCAAGGGCACCTACCTGACTAATCAGGCGGCGGTCGCCCAGATGCGCAAGCAGGGCGGCGGGCGGATCATCAACATCGCCTCGGTCGCCGGCAAGTTCGGCACCGCTACGCTGACGCACTATTGCGCCTCGAAGTTCGGCGTGATC
>JBFXAZ010000202.1:0-5558 GCA_050183765.1 Reyranellaceae bacterium
CGCTGGAGCGACGCGGCCCGAAGAGGAGCGACGGACCATCGGTGGTGCGGTGCGATGGATGAGGGATGTGGAAGGCGGGCTCCTTCGGTCGTCTTCGACATCCCCCTTCCGCCCTTCGGGCACCTTCCCCCTCCGGGGGAAGGGCGCGGATGACGCGCGATTCGATTCGCTCTAGGCTCCGCGGCGCCGTTCGGCGCTGTTCCACCTGAGAGTTCGCCCCCCATGCCTCCCCGCACGTCTCCTCGCCCGTCCGCGACGCCGGATTTCGACGCCCTGAAGTGGCGCTGCATCGGCCCGTCGCGCGGCGGGCGCGTCGTCGCCGTCGCCGGCGATCCGGTCAACAGGATGACCTTCTATTTCGGCGCCTGCGCCGGCGGCATCTGGAAGACCGAGGATGGCGGCGTGTTCTGGCGCTGCGTGTCGGACGGCTTCATGGGCAGCGCGGCGGTCGGCTCGATCGCCGTGGCGCCCTCGGATGCCAACGTGATCTATGCCGGCACCGGCGAGACCGCGATCCGGCTCGACGTCTCCTACGGCGACGGCGTCTACAAATCGACCGATGCCGGGCGCACCTGGCACCATGTCGGGCTGAAGAACAGCAAGTTCATCGGCCGCATCTGCATCCACCCGCGCAACCCCGACCTGGTCTACGCCGCGGTGCTGGGCGACGTGTTCGGCCCCAACGCCGAGCGCGGCATCTACCGCTCGAAGGACGGCGGCGCGACCTGGCAGAAGATCCTGCATCGCAGCAACGTCGCCGGCGCCATCGACCTGTCGATGGATCTCGCCAATCCGCGCGTGCTCTACGCCTCGATGTGGGAGGCGCGGCGCAATTTCTGGAACATCTCCAGCGGCGGGCCGGGCAGCGGCCTGTTCCGTAGCTTCGACGGCGGCGACACGTGGGAGGAGATCTCGCGCAAGCCCGGGCTGCCCGACGGCCTCCTGGGCAAGATCGGCGTCGCCGCCTCGCCGGTGCGCTCGGGCCGCGTCTGGGCGCTGGTCGAGGCCGAGGGCGACAAGACCGGCCTGTACCGCTCCGACGATCACGGCACGCGCTGGACCATGGTCTCGGCGCATCGCGACCTGATGCACCGGCCCTGGTACTACACCCATGTCTTCGCCGACACGGGCCATGCCGACACGGTCTACGTCACCAACCTGATGATGTGGAAGTCGACCGACGGGGGTGCCAGCTTCACCGAGGTCACCACGCGGCACGGCGACAACCACGATCTGTGGATCGACCCCAACGATCCCAAGCGGATGATCGAGGGCAACGACGGCGGCGCCAACATCTCGTTCAACGGCGGTGCCTCGTGGTCGACGATCTACAACCAGAAGACCGCGCAGTTCTATCGCATCGATATCGACAACCAGTACCCCTACCGCGTCTACGGCACGCAGCAGGACAACACCTCGATCTCGGTGCCCAGCGCCTCGGAATGGGGCGTCATCACCCTGGCCGACTGCTCCTATCCCGGCACCGGCGAGAGCGGCTTCATCGCCGTCGATCCGCGCGACCACAACGTGGTCTATGTCGGCGCCGTCGGATCCAGCCCGGGCGGCGCCGGCGCGCTGCAGCGCTATGACCATCGCACGCGCCAGATCCAGCTGGTCAACGTCTGGCCCGAGGAATCGACCGGCATCGCGCCGGAGAATTTGAAGTACCGCTTCGCCTGGACCTTCCCGATCGTGTTCTCGCCGCACGACGCCGGCACGCTCTATGTCGGCGGCAATTGCGTGTTCCGCAGCCGCGACGAGGGCATGAGCTGGCAGGCGATCTCGCCCGACCTCAGCCTCAACGACCGCGCGCGCCAGGGCGCCTCGGGCGGACCGATCACGCGCGAAAGCGCCGGCGCCGAGGTGCACGCGACCTGCGCCTGCGTCGTCGAATCGCCGCATCGCAAGGGCGAGATCTGGGCCTCGACCGACGACGGCCTGGTGCATGTCACGCGCGACGGCGGCAAGAGCTGGCGCAACGTCACGCCCAGGGCGATGCCCAAGCTGGCCTATGTCGGCTGCGTCGAGGTCTCGGCGCACGACCCCGACACGATCTACGTCGCGGCCACGCGCTACAAGCTGGCCGACTACAAGCCCTACCTGTTCCGCAGCAAGGACGGCGGCAAGAGCTGGACGACGATCTCCGGCACCCTGCCCGACGACGAGATCACCCGCGTCGTGCGCGCCGATCCCGTGGCGGAAGGGCTGCTCTATGTCGGCACCGAGACCGGCATCCATTTCAGCCTCGACGACGGCAAGAGCTGGACGCGCATGCAGGGCGGCCTGCCCGTGGTGCCGATCTACGACATGAAGCTCAAGGACAGCGACCTGGTGGCGGCGACGCACGGCCGCTCGTTCTGGATCCTCGACGACGTCTCGGCGCTGCGCGGCATGGCCGACGGCAAGCGCGCCGACCGCTTGTTCGCGCCACGCACGACGATCCGCACCAAGCTGCACTGGAGCGCCGGCGCCAACGTGCGCACCGGCATCGCCTACGGCCCGGCCTTCGGCATCGACGGCAGCACGGTGATGGTCGAGCGCGCCGACGGCACGCGGGTGCGCGAGCATCTCGATGTCGGCGAGAACCCGCCCAACGGCGCGATCGTCTACTACTGGCTGGCGGCAGACGCCAAGGGGCCGGTGACGCTGACCTTCCGCGACGCCAGGGGCCGGCAGATCGCCAGCTTCTCGAGCGACGACGAGAAGCTGGCGGCGCCGCGCCGGCCGGGCAAGAAGGCCGGGCTGCGCCGCTTCGTCTGGGACCTCAAGCATCCAGGCCCGACGCGGCTCGACTACGACCTGGCGCCGCCCCGGCCCAAGCCGCTGGCGCCCGATCCCGAGAACCCGGCCGGGCCGACCATCGTGCCCGGCAGCTACAGCGTCGACCTCGTGGTCGGCGGCAAGACGCAGTCGCAGCGCTTCGAGGTGATCAAGGACCCGCGCCTGCCGACCACGCCGGCGGAATACAAGCGGCAGTTCGACCTGCACATGGCGCTGATCGAGTCGATCTCGAAGCTCAAGCAGGCTGTCAACCGCCTGCGCCGCACCAAGCGCCAGCTCGGCGATGTCGCCCAGGGCGGCGGCGCGACCGGCAAGACGGCGGCTTCGATCGTCGAGAAGCTGTCGGCGATCGAGAGCGTGATGGTCGACCCGCATCGCAAATCGGTGCGCGACGTGCTGCGCAACCCGGCCGGGCTCAACGACACGCTGATGGACATGGTCGCCATGACGACCACCGCCGATCGGCCGCCGACCAGCCAGACCGTCGCGGTGTCGGGCGAGGTGATGGCCAAGGTCGACGAGCAGATCGCGAAGTTCGAGGCGGTCGTCGCGGGCGACATCGCCAGGCTCAACGCGGCGCTGGCCAAGGCCGGTGCCCTGCATGTGGCGGCTACCTGAGAGGCAGGTTACCGCGGCGGCGATCCGGCGTTAGAATCGCATGCAACTGTCATTCCGAGCGCAGCGAGGGATCCAGGCCAACCCTCGATCCCTCGCCGTGCTCGGGATGACAGCGTCGCCAGAAAAGGACATCGCCATGATGTTCCACGCGAGACACTGGTCCGAGCTCGTCCGCCAGGGCTACACGGTCGTGTCGGGCGCCATCGAGCCGCGCCTGCTGCGCGAGGCGCAGGACGCGGCCTCCGCGCTCGCCGCGCTGCATCCCGATGGCGACTGGGAGCGCTCGAAGGACGAGTCGTGGCGCGAGATCCGGCATTGCCGGCATCCGGCGTTTTCGGCGATCGTGCAGGACGTGCTCGATCCATTGACGGCGGAGATCCTCGACAGCGCACCGCCGCTCGAGCCGGTGCAGCTCGCCGCGACCATGCCCGGCTTCGCAACCCGCGCGCGCGTCGGCCGCGCCTTCCACGTCGACGGCGGCAGCGGAGAGGCGCTCGGCGTCTTCAACGTGCTGCTGGGCGTGGCGCTGACAGCGGTCGACTCCGACACGGCGGGCGGCTTCCATGTCTGGCCGGGTTCGCACGCGCGCTTCGCGGCGCTGTTCCGGCAGCAGCCCGTCGATTCACCGGTGCATTGGGGCGAGACCAAGCTCGCGGGCCAGAAGCTGCTGCAGCCCGAGTCGCACATGGTGGTGCCGAAGCTCGCGGCCGGCGACATCGTCGTCGCGCACAGCTTCATCGCGCATGGCACCTCTGCCAACAATTCGGGCGTGCGCCGTGACATGATCTTCCAGCGCCGTGCCGCTGCGCCGCTGTGGGATCCGCAGACCCAGGACGCGGCGCGCACGCGGTTCATGCGCGATCCGTGGGCCTTCTTCCGGCTGCCCGTTCAAGGAGTATCGTGATGTCTCTGCCGCTCGAAGGGATCCGCGTCATCGAGGTCGGCCAGGCGCTGGCCGGGCCGCTGGCCGGCGTGCTGTTCGCCGACATGGGCGCCGACGTGATCAAGATCGAGAAGCCCGACGGCGGCGACGACGCGCGCATCTGGGGGCCGCCCTACGGGCCCGACGGCGTGACCTCGCTGTATTTCTACGGCCAGAACCGCAACAAGCGCTCGGTCACGCTCGACCTCAAGCTCGCCGCCGATGTCGAGACGCTGCATCGCCTGTGCGAGACCGCCGACGTCCTGATCCAGAATTTGCGGCCCGGCGTGGTCGACGAGATCGGCGTCGGGCCGGAGGCGATGCTCAAGCGCCATCCGCGTCTGATCTACTGCTCGATCTGGGCGTTCGGTTATCAAGGGCCGCTGCGCATGAAGCCGGGCTTCGATCCGCTGCTGCAGGCCTATGGCGGCATGATGAGCGTCACCGGCCGCGCCGAGGATCCGCCGACCTTCTGCGGCGCCTCGATCAACGACAAGGCCACCGGGCTGTTCTGCACCATCGGCGCGCTCGCCGGCCTGCGCCAGCGCGACCGCACCGGCAAGGGCTGCCTGGTCGACACCTCGCTCTTCGACTCCGCGGTGTTCTGGGTCGAGGGCCAGCTCAACTCCTATCTCGCGTCGGGCAATCTGCCCAAGCGCCACGGCACCGGCGGCGCGGTGATCGTGCCCTACCAGACCTTCGACTGCGCCGACGGCAAGCCGCTGTGCCTCGCGCCCGGCAACGACCGGCTGTGGGCGCGCTGCGCCGTCGTGCTCGGCCATCCCGACTGGGCGACCGACGCGAAGTATGCCAAGAGCGCCCAGCGCGTCGCCAACAAGGACGAGCTGATTCCGATGATCGCCGCGGCGATGGCCAAGAAGACGCGCGCCGAATGGATCGAGGCGATGGAGAAGGCCGGCGTGCCCTGCGCCGCGGTCAACGACATCGGCGAGCTCGCGGCCACCGAGCAGCTCGGCGCCGTCGACCTGGTGCACGAGCTGGCGCCGCGCGAGGGCGAGGCCGGTGGGCTGAAGGTCGTCGGCCTGCCGATCTCCTTCGATCACCAGCGTCCGAAATCCGTGCGCGCCGCACCCAAGCTCGGCGAGCACAATGCCGAAATCCTCGCCGAGCTCAACGCCCGTTCAAAAGCTGCCGAGTAGGCTTCCTCCCTCTCCCCGCGCGCGGGGAGAGGGACGGGGTGAGGGGGACTCTCCGGGTGCGCACGATGGTGGTGCGC
>JBFXAZ010000203.1:0-5519 GCA_050183765.1 Reyranellaceae bacterium
TTGCGGGCGAAGGCGACACCCAGCCCGACGCCGACGCCCGTGCCGACCAGGCCCAGCCCCATGCCGTCCATGAAGAAGACGCGCAGAATCGCCCATCGGCCGGCGCCGATGGTGCGCAGGATGGCGATGTCAGGCCCCTTGGTGCGCACCAGCATCATCAGGCTGGAGACGATGTTGAAGGCGGCCACCAGCACGATCAGCGTCAGCACCAGGAACATCACGTTGGTCTGCTGCGCGATGGTGGCGAAGAACGAGGAGTTCGCCTCGACCCAGTTGAAGGCGAAGTACTTGTAGTCGAGCACCGAGTTGATCTGCGGGATCAGCGCATTGTAACTGCCCGGGTCGGTGGCGAAGACCTCGATCAGGCTGGTCCTGCCGGGTGCATCGAAGAAATCGCGGGCGTTGTCGATCGAGGTGTAGATGAAGTTGGTGTCGTAGTCGAACATGCCGATCTCGAAGATCGCGCCGACCTCGAAGCGCCGCGTGCGCGGCAGGCGGCCGAGAGGCGTGTCGACGCTGTTGGGTGAGACGATGGTCAACGTATCGCCCACCGACACGCCCAGCGCCTCGGCGAGCCGCGCGCCGATGGCGACGAAGCGGCCGCGCGAGAGGCTCGAAAGATCACCCCTGCCCTTCGCCGCCACGGCCGGCGTCGGCGCCGCCGCGACATGGCAGACGCCGCGCTGCGGCGCGGCCGAGCCGGTGCCGGAAACCGAGTCGGCGATCGGCTTGCGCAGCATCAGATCCTCGGGCCGCATGCCGCGCAGCAGGATGCCGCGCACCTGCTCGCCGGCGGCGACGATCGCCTGGCCGTCCATCACCGGCGAGACGCCGGCGACGCCGGGCACGGCCTTCACCTTGGCCTCGATCGCCGGCAGGTCGGTGATCGGCTCGCGTCCGCCGCTGATCGCCAGGTGGCCGTTGACCGAGGTGATCTGGCGCAGCAGCTCGACACGAAAGCCGTTCATCACGGCCATCACCACGATCAGGGTGCCGACTCCCAGCGCGATGCCGACCAGCGAGAAGCCGGCAATGATCGACAGGAAACCCTCGTCGCGCCGCGCGCGCAGATAGCGCAGCGCGATCAGCCTCTCGACGGCGGCGAAAGCCATGCGTCAGCGCGCGCCCGCGCCGGCGAGGAGAAGGGTCACGCGAAAGCCGGCGCGCATGGAGACTCCTATCGCGGCAAGGCGCGCACGAGCGCGGACATGAAGAGTCGCAGCTCGTCGCCGTCCTTGGCGTAGTGCAGCGCATCCACGCGCAGGAAATAGCCCCGCCAAGATGTCAGGTACATGGCAATTTCGCTCTCCCAGACGCCCCCGCCCCGCAACTCGACCGCCGCCCGCATGAACGGCCAGGTCGGGCCGCCATAGGTCCCGAAGGAAACGGCCTTGGGGCTCAGCGGTGCCACGGTCGTATAGGGCAGGCCACCCGTGATCGCCTGGCCGGCGGCGCTCATCATCTCGAGGTGCCGCGCATCGACCTCGGCGCGCACTGCCGGTGATGCGATGCCGTCGGTCGACGGCGCCCCGGCCGGGCGATAGAGGCTGACCCTCGCGCGCGAAATATCGCCTTTGCGGTACTCGGCCTCCAGACCATCGGTCGCGAGCAGCGCCGGCAGACGGGCGCTCACGCGCCGGAAGCCAGCCAGGACATCGGGCAGCGACACCTGGGTCGCCTGGAAGGCTGGCCGCGCCGGCTCGGGTGGCGGCTCGGCCGGGACCGAGCCGCCGGCCAGCAGGGTCGCGACATGCCTGCGGAAGCCGTTGAAGCCGGTCTCGTCGGCGCCCGGGGGCGCGGTCATGCGCAGCTTGATGAAGTGGCTGCGCGCACCGGTGATCGCCACCACGCTGTCGCGCCGCGTGCGCGTGTCGTCGAGGATGTAGGTCGCGCTGAGGAACTCCCGGCTGGCGTCGCGGTTGACCGCGTCGGCGCGCTTCACGGGCGGCGGCCAGTTGCGCATGCGCGCGACCTTGAAGATGTCCTGTTGCGCGCGGTCGAACTCGTCCTGGACCACCGGGTTGCGTACGCCGTCGGGGATCGGGCGACGGCCGCCGTCATAGACGTAGACCGAGCCGATGAATCCGCCATGCGTGTAGCGCACCATGTGGCCCAGCTCGATCCGCGGCGCCTGCTGGCCGTCCTCCATCATGTAGCGGCCAAGCCACTTGGGAAAGCGCAGCCCCGCCTCGGGCACGACGTAGTCGATCGCCCATGCCCGCCCGGCGCCGACGACCAGCAGGACCGCCGCGAGGATCGTGCGCCTGAGCCGCAGCAGGCGCATCGGTCAGGCCGTGAGCCGTGCCAGCGCGGCCTCGGGCGCGACCTCCTCGCGCTGGCCGGTGCGGCGGTTCTTGAGCTCGACCTTGCCGGCCGCGACGCCCTTCGGGCCGATGATCACCTGCCAGGGCAGGCCGATCAGATCCATGTCGGCGAACTTGGTACCCGGGCGCAGGTCGCGATCGTCGTACAGCGTCTCGACGCCGGCGGCGCCAAGCTGGGCGTACAGCGTCCTGCAGGCGCCGGACACGCCCGCATCGTCGGGCTTGAGGTTGATCAGGCCGACCTTGAAGGGCGCCACCGCGTCGGGCCAGATGATGCCGTTGGCGTCGTGGCTGGCCTCGATGATCGCACCCATCAGGCGCGACACGCCAACGCCGTAGGAGCCCATCTCGACGGTGATGTTCTCGCCACTGGGGCCGGCGACCACGGCGTTGAGCGGCTTGGAGTACCGGGTGCCGAAATAGAAGATGTGGCCGACCTCGATGCCGCGCGCCGCGACGCGCCGGTCAGCCGGCACTTCCGTCTCGAAGCGCGCCTGGTCGTGCATATCGTCGGTGGCGGCGTAGAGCGACGTCCACTCGTTGACCGTGGGCTGCAGGTCGGCCTCGAAATCGATCGGGCGTCCCAGGATATCCTTGTCGATCAGGTCCTTGTCGCAGAACACCGCGCTCTCGCCAGTGTCGGCGAGGATGATGAACTCGTGGCTGAGATCGCCGCCGATCGGCCCGGTGTCGGCACGCATCGGGATCGCCTTCAGCCCCATGCGCGCGAAGGTGCGCAGGTAGGCCACGAACATCTTGTTGTACGAGCGGATGGCGCCGGCCTTGTCGAGATCGAAGGAATAGGCGTCCTTCATGAGGAATTCGCGGCCGCGCATGACGCCGAAGCGCGGGCGCACCTCGTCGCGGAATTTCCACTGGATATGGTAGAGGTTGCGCGGCAGGTCGCGGTAGCTCTTCATCGCGTCGCGGAAGATGACCGTGATCACCTCCTCGTTGGTCGGGCCATACAGCATATCGCGCTTGTGGCGGTCGATGATGCGCAGCATCTCCGGGCCATAGGCGTCGTAGCGCCCGCTCTCGCGCCACAGGTCGGCTGACTGGATGGTCGGCATCAGCACTTCCTGCGCGCCCGACGCGTCCTGCTCCTCGCGCACGATGCGCTCGATGTTCTTCAGCACGCGGAAGCCCAGCGGCAGCCAGGCATAGATGCCGGCGCTCATCTGGCGCACCAGCCCGGCGCGCAGCATCAGGCGATGCGACACGATCTGCGCCTCGGCGGGGGTCTCCTTCAGGGTCGGCAGGAAATACTGGCTGAGGCGCATGTCGGCAGGGGTCCACTGTCGTCCGAGGGCGGGCGACTGTAGGCAACCGGGCCGGTCATGGCAAACCGCACTGGCCTATTCCCGCATCCCTGCCCCAAAATGACCGGCATCGACGACCTGGGGGGAGCCATGTTCGAGTCGATCTTCAAGCTCAGCGAGAACAGAACCACGATCCGCACCGAGGTGCTGGCCGGGATCACCACGTTCCTGACCATGGCCTACATCATCTTCGTCAATCCCGACATCCTGTCGAAGGCCGGCATGCCGCGCGATGGGGTGTTCGCCGCGACCTGCATCGCCGCCGCCGTGGGTTGCGCGCTGATGGGCTTCCTCGCCAACTACCCGATCGCCCTGGCGCCGGGCATGGGGCTGAACGCCTATTTCACCTTCGGCGTCGTCCTGGGCATGAAGTACACATGGCAGGTGGCGCTGGGCTGCGTGTTCATCTCGGGCGTGATCTTCTTCATCCTGAGCGTGCTGCCGGTGCGCGAGTGGATCGTCAACGCGATTCCCAGATCGCTGAAGATGGCGATCGCCGCCGGCATCGGCCTGTTCCTGGCGCTGATCGCGCTGCAGGGCGCCAAGATCGTCGTCGACCATCCGGCCACGCTGGTCACGGCCGGCGACCTCAAGAGCTGGCCGGCGGTCCTGGCGGCGCTGGGCTTCGTGCTGATCATCGCGCTGGAGCAGTTCAAGGTGCCGGGCGCGGTGATCATCGGCGTGCTGGTGGTCACCGCCGCCTCGATCGCGGTGGGTGCCAGCACCTTCGCCGGCGTCGTCGGCACGCCGCCCAGCCCCGGCCCTGTCTTCCTGGCGATGGACCTCAGCGGCGCGCTCAAGGTCGGCCTGGTGACCGTGGTCTTCGCCTTCCTGTTCGTCGACCTGTTCGACAACACCGGCACGCTGATCGCGCTGGCGCATCGCGGCGGCTTCATGAACAAGGACGGCACGGTGCCGCGGCTGCGCAGCGCCCTGATGGCCGATTCGGGTGCGGCGATGATCGGCGCGGCGGTCGGCACCTCGACCACGACCAGCTACATCGAGAGCGCATCGGGCATCAACGCCGGGGGCCGCACCGGCCTCACCGCGGTCGTCGTCGGGCTGCTGTTCCTGGCCGCGATGTTCTTCGCGCCGCTGGCCGGCTCGGTGCCGCCCTGGGCCACCGCGCCGGCCCTGTTCTACGTCGCCTGCCTGATGGCGCGCGGCCTGACCGAGGTCGAGTGGGACGATGTCACCGAGGCAGCGCCGGCCATGGTGACGGCGCTGACCATGCCGTTCACCTTCTCGATCGCCGAGGGAATTGCCTTCGGATTCATCAGTTACGCCGCGATCAAGCTCGCCTCCGGCCGCTGGAAGGAGATCCATCCCGCGGTGGCGATCCTGGCGGTGCTGTTCGTCGTCAAGTTCGTGGTGATCGGCTGACCACACGACAGTGACGGACATTGTATGTCTGCTTACGTTCTGCGGGCTGTGGCGCAATTCCAAAAACAAGTGCCCACTCGCAAGAATTAGTCCTAGCCGCGTCGCGGAATCTCGGCTAGGTACGGGGTGTCGGGAAGGACCGGGGTGCGCCCCAGCCCGAGTTTCTAGGGAGGAAGATCCGTCGCCGGGCGGACGAGTGCGCCAAAGAAGCGCATAAGGGATCCAAAATTGGTCAAGATGAACGGCAAACCCTCACCGGGTTTGCCGTTTCTACTTTCGGAAGCTGAAGACGTCGAACACCCAGACGACGTACCAGATGCTCCACAGCACCGCCGTGATCGCCGTGCAGATCAGTGCCTTGCGCAGGGTCTGAGGCTGCTCCGGCGCGCCGCGCTCGTCGCCCGGCGTCGGGTTCTTCTTGCGCTGAACCCCCAGAGGCAGCACGGCGAAGATCACCGTCCACCAGATCTCCATGAAGACGGTGATGCCG
>JBFXAZ010000204.1:0-5467 GCA_050183765.1 Reyranellaceae bacterium
GGCGACACGCGCTTGCGGACTTCCGGTGACTTGTATTTCCGTCCGGGCTTGCGCTGCGACGGCACGAATTCGCCCCGCCGCTTCGCCACCATTGCGGCAACGTGGGAGGAATCGATGTCGTGCAGCGGCGTATTCGGGCCGAAGTGGGTTTCGAGCCAGGTGAGCGCTCGCAGCGTGTTGTCGGCGTTGGCGTGATGCTGGCCGACCTCCGACCAGTAGCGCGCCAGCGCTGCGCGCACCGTCATTTCGGCCGAGTTGACGGCAGCTTCCGCCGCGATCTCGAGCTTGGCTCTTTCGCGCTCGGACTTCTCTACCTGCTCCGCTTCGCGGCGGCTCGTCTTTCCCGTGCTTCCAGAAAATCGGCGACCACGGATCCGGAAGTCGTAGCTGTAGACGTTGTCCTTCGCGTCGGGGCGGACGTAGACCGACATATGCCCTTCCTCTTCTGCATCCAGGCGTCGAGGTCTGCCGGGTCGTAGCGCGGCGTCTCCCGCTTCCTGCCGCGGCCGATATTGACGTAGGGCAGTTCCCCGGCGCGCCGCAGGGACGCTAATGTATCCTCGCCGATGCCGAGATGGGAAGCCGCCTCGGCGGGGGTCAGAAGCGGCATCGCCGTGCCCCCTTGTTGCTCCGGATCGCGTTGAGGCTGGTGACCATGCCGTAGCCGTCGGCGAAGCGGACGAGGACCGAGTTGAACCGCGGGCGCGCCGGCGTCCCAAAGGCCAGCGGAACAGGCGACCCGTACCGGCCGGCGGGCACGCTCTTCGCACGAATAGCGCAGGGCTGGCCCTTGCGGCCGTGCCGATCCCAGCGGAAGACGTAGGGCAGGGGGTTCATCAATCGGCCCCAATCGTTGCGCCGGGCGCCATTAGGGCCAGAACGAAGTCCAGTTCGCGAATGACGATTTCGCGCAGCTCCGCGGTGGGCGTCGATTCCTTGAACACTGAGATGAGTGCCGTGACGGCTGCTGTCATCGCGCAGCGGGGCACGAATAGGGTTACGGTGACCGGCTCAACGCCGTCGCGCTCTCGCGCTGTGTTGGCACTCTCGATCGTGGCGACGAGCATGGCGCGCATGATCCTGGCATAGGCGCGCTGGTCCGGCGTGTTGGCCGTCGCCAATTGCTCGGCCGTGGCCTCGCACCATTCGAGGAAGCCGGATGCCGGCTCGCCGTCAATGTAGCGACGAAGGTCGGGGGCGAGCAGCGCGGCTGCGCGCTCGTGTGCCGAATTGCGCTTCACAGCAATTGCCCCTGCGACGGCCGGCGAAGCTTCAGCGGCTCCGCCTCACGCTCGCGCCAGCGGAAGAAGCCGAGAGCGCCGAGGCAGGGCACGAACGGCACCGGCCGGGCATTGCGCACGACGAGACCGTAGGGACCGACGAACCAGTCCGAATCGAGTGCGGTCACCGCGTCGGCGATCTCGCCAACGCCGACGATGCCGCCCATCGGCTGGCCGCGGCGCCAGGCGGCAACGATCTCGTCAGGCAACGGCCGGCCGGTGACCGGATGACGGCCGGCGTGAAGCTCGACCACCCCCTCGGCGTCAGCCTTGCGGCCGGCGTGGATGGCGAAGGGGCCGCGATATTTGAGGCCGGGGTTCCATGGCTTCCAGTCGCGGTTCTCGACGGGCTTCCAGCCGCCGGCGACGAGAAACGCCCAGGGCTGCATGATCGACAGCGCGATGTCCGGCAGGTCGGCAGTCAGGGGCGTCATCTGTTCCGCGCCTCCAGGCCGCAGGCGCGGAGCGCGCGATAGGCGAGGTCGTAGATGCCGCGCCGGGTGCGATGGTGGCCGGCGACCTCGGCGACGATCAGCTCGTCATCCTCGCCAGCGACGGCGCGGTTGAGGTGCCGTGCCTGCTCGGCGACGACCTTGCCCTTTCGCCAGGCGGCATTGAGCGCGCCGGCAAAGGGCGGCGTCTTCTTCAGCGCCACGGCATAATCGGCCGTGCCGTCGAGCCGGGTCGTCATGTTGGCGATTTCCATGATGCCGATCGTGCGGGCGCGGCTCACGTCGCCGCCGGGCAGCGGTTCGAAGGTCACCCGGATCATCGCCGCACCTTTGCCAGCGTGTCGCGGGCCAGCGCGTTCTGACGATCATAGGCGCCGACGAGATCGCGCGCTGCCTCGTAGACGGGGGAGAGCAACGCCTCCATTGCGCGGCGTTCGCTGGAATTGAACAGCGTCGGGTCAATGATCGGGCCGATGCTCGCCATGTGCTCCTTCTCCTCGAAGAAGCGATTGATCGTGTCGATCTCGCAACGGATCAGCATCACGGCCGTGGCGATCGCCGTATTGGCGGCGGCGAGATGTTCGGCAGCTTCGTCGCGCGTCATGGCTGCACCTGCGGCCAGGCATTGTGTTCGACACCATCGAGCAGACGGCCGGAGCGCGACTTGTCCAGCCGCAGCATCGTCGTGCCGTCGCTTTGGTGCTCGAAGGGGTGCTTCAGCAGGTTGGCGAGGAAGGCGGCGTCGGTGAAGTTCAGTGGTCGGTGCGGCTGCCAGCGTCGGCCCTCCTTCAGAATGAAGGCCGGTCCCTGTTCGATGCGACCCATCAACTGGTCAGCTTCGAGCCATTGACCCCATTGCTTGAAGAAATAGGCAACGCCTGCGCTGGCGCACTGATCGCGGATCGCGCGGGCCCAGTCCGGATGCATCGGCCGGGCGTTCGGGCCGCTCTCGCCGCCGACGATGACCCAGTCGAGCAGCGACAGATCGATATCGATCCAACGCGAGAAATCGATCTCGCCAAGCAGCGGCTCGGCCGAGACGAAGTGGATCGCTGCCGGTGTCGCCAGCAGCTCGGGCACGCGCTGGTCGGCGCGCTGCTGATCCTCGACCGATACGCCAAGCCAGAGGTTGGGGAGGGGCCAGTGGGCGTTGGCGACCTCGTCATGTGCGTTGTCGCCTTCCGCCATCAGTTTCCCGGCGGCATCCGCCACGTGAAAACGACGGGCCCCGTCACAGGTCAAACCGCTGAAATACGCCCGCATCCGCTTGCTGCGCTTGGTCAGCACGATGAAGGTGTGCTGCGGGCAGAGCGCGGCGACGGCGAGGATCCTGTCGATCGTCTCGTCCGGCACGAAGGCGCCGAACAGATCGGTCATCGAGCAGACGAAGATAGTGCGCGGCTCGCGCCAGCGCAGGGGCTTCAGCAGCGCCTTGCCGTCAAGGAAGACCTCGACATCCTTTTCGTGTCCCGGCTTGTAGGGCAGGCGGGTTCCGCCACGAAAGCCGGCCGTGTTCTGCCGCTCGGCGTAGCAGTTGACGCAGCCCGGCGAGGCATGGGTGCAGTGCCAGCCGATCGTCCCTGTCTTCCGGTTGCGGGCCCGGATCGGGTTCCACGTCTCGCCCTTCGTGCCCGGACGATGGGTCCATTCGATCGCGGTCATCTCTGTGCCTCGCCGGTCGCTCCGGCGGGGCGCGCGACGACGCGCGGCGCCCGGTCGGATGCTGGGCCTTCGGCCGGTAGGGCAGCGTCGGCGAGCGCAACGATCTGGTCGCAAGCGTCCATCGCCGTTTCCAGCCGCCGGCCGCCGCTGTCGGGAACGCCGCCGGCTGGGCGACCGAGGCGCTGCCATTCCTTGTTGAGGGCGATGCACTGGCGCGCCTGCTGTGTCGCAATGCGCAGCAGGTCGCGCTGGCCGTCGTCAGCCGGGTCGACGCCGGCACACCAACGCAGCAGATCTTCCGGCGACCAGGTGTTGGCCGAAGCGCTGTCGCGGAACTTGAAAAAGACCCGGTATCCGCGCTTGCCGTCGAAGCTGTGCCCGTAGTCGAACTGGCGGCCGCCCTGGCCGTCGAACTTCAAGCCGTGGACGGTCTTCACGAAGGGCGTTGAGCCGGCGGGAGCGGGACCGACGCGAACCATCTGCATCGCTCACTCCTCGCCTTCGAGCAGGGTCAGCGCGGCGCGGCTGGCGGCGATCAGGCGGCGGTCGGTCGCGATCGCGGCCCTGGCGCGGGCCTGCGTCGCGGCCTCCTCGGCCTCGATGCTGCCCAGCGCCTGCTCATGGCGCGCCAGCTCGGCGTCGCGCGCGTCGGCTAGGCGGGTCATCGCGGCCTTGGTCTCGCGCCTGGTCAGCGCGATCCGGTCCGAGCGCGCCGCGACGAGGCGGCGGTGCGCGGCGCAGGCGCGCTCGATCTCGCTGTCCGGATCGCGCTGGGCAGGCCGCAACGGCACGATGTTGTCCGCAGGCCCGGGAAACTCCGCCTTGGCGAGTTCGGTTTCCAGCGTGTCGGCGATGGCGTTGGCCAGCGTATCCATGTCAGGCGTTCCTTTCGATCAGGGCGGCGAGGTCGAAGGCGAGCTTCAGCAGTCCGACGAGGAAGACGCCGGCGGCGGCGAGCAGCACGGCGCCGATGACGCCGTTCATCCAAGAGGGGAGACGTTCGACTTCGGGCGGCGCTTCTTCCTCGCCGGCCATCGCCACTCGGGCGGCTTCCTCGAGCGGATTGCGCGTCATGCCTGCACCGACAGGACGCAGGCGCGGGCGAGCGGCGCCAGCGTCCAGAACAGCCAGGCGGAGGCGAGCAGCAGGGCGACGGCGCCGGCGATGGCGAGCGGGGCCACTGGGCGCATCGCCTCGGCGGCGGCGACCGCCGTCATCTCGCGGAGCTCGGCGGAGGAGGGGAAGCCGCGTTCTGTCATGATTGTGAATCCCGGGAAAGACGCCCATGCCGGCCGCGATCCGCGGCGGTTCTCTCGTCGTCGGTGGTAGGGTGGCGGCGCCGAGTCGCGTTCCAGCGCGACCCGGCACCTGGCATCCCCTTATGCAGGCACCACAAGGAGACGATCGGAATGAGCAAGGAAGTAGCTGACGTCGGCATTTCGGACGTCACGATCGATGCGGAGGGCGCAGTCCTCATCGCGACGACGGCCGGAACGCTGCGCATCCGGAAAGCCGATGCCGTGGAGACGCTCACGAAGCTGCTCCTCGGGATTGCGCGGGCGTCGGAAAAGCCGGGGCCGGCCTATCGAATGATGGTGCAACCAATAGGGCTTGCCCTGGAGCGCGTCGGAGCGCCGCCGCTGACGCCGGTTCCGTGTCTGGACCTGGAGCTTGAAGCCGAAACGCATCTGCGCATTGCACTTCGACCAGAATGGCTTCTGCCGCTGGCCGAAAACCTGAAGGGCCTCGACCAGGTCGTAAGGCAACAGGCGAATTGATCGGAAAGGCGTGGGGCTGCATGGTGCCTCACACCGGAAAGACGCGCGCATCGACGGCGATCCGCAGATCGCGGCCGTGGCGCTTGAAGGCGTCGAAGAGGTCGACCGCCGCCTGCGGCCCGTAGCCAGCGGACGGAATGCCGCTGCTTGACCAGATGGCGAGCAGCAGGCTGGCCGATGCCCAGAAGGCCGGCGCGTTGCCGGAGCGTGCCGCCTCGTCATCGAAATGGCGCATCGTCTTCTGCAGGGCTGTCACGGCCAACTCCTTCGCTGTTCCCCGAAGGGCCGGCCGGAA
>JBFXAZ010000205.1:0-5402 GCA_050183765.1 Reyranellaceae bacterium
CGGCCCGGAATTGCGGCACGGCCATCGCCACGACGCGGCCGGAGACGCGGATGTCGAGCCTGCTCATCGACAGCTGCGCCATCGGCATCGACTATGCGTCGTCGGCGCCGAGCGGCGGGCACGAGAACGCCGTGTTCCTGAACACGACGACGCCGGTGCGCGTCAACGGCTCGGCCTTCCCGACGTCCTCGACGCTCGTGTTTGAGGACGGCCTCTCCATGGTTCGTGCGCGCTCGATCAAGCAGCGCCTCGAGACCAACTTCAACGCCGGCGCCTTCGAGTACCTGTTCCGCTCCGACCCGGCCGCCGCGAAGAAGGTGCGGTTCCGATCGACGACGGACGAGAGCAACACGCCGAAAGCCGCGGGCCTGCTGGGCTTCGTCTTCGAGGTGCTCGGCACGCAGGCCTTCGACATCGACAGCGATATGAACATCGTGCTCGGCGCGTTGGCGCAGCTCGCGGCCGGCGCCAGCAACGGCTTCACCTACATCCCGACCATTGCCGCGGCGCCCTCGGGCACGCCGACGGCCAAGACGGGCAAGGTGGCGCTGGCCTTCGAGCCATCGTCCAACAAGCTCTGGATCTACACCGGCGGCGCCTGGCGCTATGCAACGCTGACATAAGGAAAGCTTTATGGCCCAGGTCGATATGGCGAAACTCTCGTCGCGGCACATGGCGGCCGGCATTCGCACGGCGCACTACGTGCACGAGACGCACACGCTGGAGGCGATGGCGCAGCCCGGATACTGGGATGCCGCGCACATGGTGCTGCCTCGCAGCACCATGCTCGAGGTCGCTGGAGCCGGCGGCATGAGAGCCTCGGGCGTCGTGACGGCCTCGGACCGTGTCAACGGCGTGTCGGTGGAGCTCAATCTCGACGGCGGCTCGCGCAAGCTCGGCGACGGCGGCCCGGCTGGCGGCCCCTACGCGGGCCAGATCGTGCTGGCCGAGCGGTGCCCGCGCATCTCGCGCTGGCTCGGCGGCTGGATCTTCAGTCCGGCCACCGACGAGCACATCCTGATCGAGCAGATCGGCACCGGGCATATCATGTCGAAGGGCGCCATGATCATCGCGCGCCGCAGCCAGGACGGCGGCGACACGCTGCAGGGCATGCAGACGCTGTTCTCGCGCGCGTCGGACCCATACATCCGGGCAAACTACTGGATGCGGCTGCCGAACGGGCAGATCATCGGTTTGGTCGTGACCGGGGACAACGGCTCGCGCAAGTTGTGGAAGGGAAAGGCGCCTGGCACGGCGCTGACCGGCATCACGTGGGCCGAGGCAACGGCCGAGGTGGGCAATATCGAGACGTTCGTTTACGGCCGCATGAAACCGCTTCCGGCCATCGCGGGTGGCCACGACACGCTCGGCGCCTATATCACCAGCTACGGCGGCGCCTCGCTCGACATCAAGCTGCTCTATACGCAGAATGCCGGCGACACTTGGGCGGCACGAGTGCTCAAAACGGCGTCAGGCCTTCCCGGCGCGCCGCAGGAGGCGACGCTCGAGCGGCTCAGCAACGGCTACTGGTTCATGGCCTGCCGGACCACGGCTAACGGCAATGCCTGGGGCTGCATTGCGCCGCCCGACATGAGCGTATTCGGGCCGTGGATCGACCTGGGCGTGCCGCTCGGAAGCAATATCGTCGAGGCCTACGCCGACGGTGCGCGCTTGGATTTCGTCGTGTTCTATCGTGACGGCTTCCCGGGCTCGGTCGATGACAACTCCATCGTGCAGTGGTCGGCGCTGGCCGACGACATCGTGGCCGATCCGACGGTGATCGGCCGCTCGCAGCGCTCTCTCGTGTGCACGCTGCCGAACCGCATGATCGGCTATCCGGTCTCGACGCGGCGGATCAACGCAGACGGCACGCCCGGCCCGTGGTCCCACGCAGTCCTGGCGCAGCAGGGGCCGGCGACGACGGACCCGACCGGCGATAATGCTGGATCGGGCGCGAGCCTGGTGCTGATCCGCCAGATCCCCGGCGCGGTGGCCGGCGTGATGGCGGCCGACAACACCGTGCAGCACATCACCAACCCGACATTCGACATCTGGCCGCGCGGCACCTCGTTCGGCCCGACGCAGACGGGCCAGGTCACGGCCGGGCGCTGGTACATGAACCCGTCCGGCGCCGACCTGACGGTCAGCCGCGTGGCCGTGCCGGACGCCGTTCGCTATGCGCTGCCGTTCGGCGGCGCGTTCGGCATGCGTCTGCAGAACCCTGGCTCGCCAAACGACTACGCGGGCGTGTGGCAGGGCTGGACCGGAGACGACGCCGGCCCCAAGGCAATCGAGCTTGCCAACCGTCAGCAAATGACGGTGCGCATTGGCGGCTGGGGCACGCCTCCACTCGATCTGCGCACCACATTTCTGATCAACGGGACGAGCGCGTTGCGCTCGGCAAGCCCGCAGTTCTTCCCGGACCCGCAAGGCATCGAGGGCGATGCGCCGTGGCTGGCCGACGTCGAGATCCGTACCAAAAGCCTGGAGCAGCTCTCGATCGCCGAGGATGCCGTCACGTCGTGCGACCTGGCCATCGACAGCGGGCGGCTCAACGTCGAGTTCGACTTGAAGCTGGCGGGCGTTCTGATGATCACCGGGCCGGCGCCGCTCGAGGTGCCGATGCCGAGACCCGAGGTGACGATCCCGGCGGTGGAGCGGTACTTCGAGCGGGTCGGCACTGCCGCATCGCAACCGGTGGCGGCGGGGCATGCCCGCACGTCAGGAATTTTCTGGGGCACGATCAACTACGCACGGAAGGTGAAAAACCCGACGATCACGGTCAGCGGCGCCAGCGATTTCCATGCGCGAGCTGGCGGTAGTGACTTCGTCGGCACGGCCTTGTCCGTGGTCAACGCCGGTCGATCGGCAGCTCGAGCGGCGCTGACGATCACGGGCACGATGACAACGGGCCATGGCGGCGAGATCGAGGTTGTTACCTCGCCGCCATCCACCGCGCCCTTCATCGAGATCAGCTGCGGCCGATGAGCCTCGAGGATCGGGTCGGCCAGGTCGAGCGCGAGCAAGTCCGCCAAGGCGAGCAGCTCGGCAGGCTGTCGGCCGAGCTCGGCGCCGTGCGCACGTCGGTCGCCGATGTCGGCACGGATGTGAAGAAGCTGCTCGAGCGCGAGGCGCGGCGGCCTGGCGTGCCGACCCTGCAGACGGTTGCTGTCACCTGCGCGGCGCTGGCGTCAATCGCGGGCGTCGTCTGGTGGCTGATCGGCGCGTCGCCGGCCGTCCAAGAGTTGCAGGTGCGTCTCGGGCGGCTGGATGATCCGATCGTCGGCCGCGTGCCACGCATCGAGCGCCAAGTCGAGACGCTCACCGGATGGGGCGCCACGATCAGCAAGGGGCGTACAAAAGTCGGAAACGCGCCGTAGCCGAAAAGTCGGACGTTCTAGTTAAGTTCCAGGTCAGCGCACCTAAGCCATTGATTTTATTGGTGGGTGATGAAGGATTCGAACCTTCGACCCGCTGATTAAGAGTCAGCTGCTCTACCAACTGAGCTAATCACCCATCTTTTCAAGGAGTTGGCCCCTTGGGTCAGGATGCAGTCCTGGCCAGTCTGCCGTTTCCCGGATCGGGCCTCAGGCCTGAAGGCCTTCAAGCAACCGCAGCCTCTGCCGGCCTTGCGCCCGTCAGGGAACCAAGGCGCGTGTCTATATATAGTTTGCAGGGCCGCGTCCACTGTCCTTGGCCCGAACCGCTACTTTTTTTGCATCCGCAGGGGCGCGGCCAACCTCACCCCGCGACAGAGCCGCGGCGCGCGGCGCAGGAAATCGGCGGCGCGGATGCCGCGGATCGGATGCCGCCATCTCGGAGCGACCTCCGCCAGGGGCACGAGGACGAAACCTCGAGCGGTCATCTCCGGATGCGGCAGCACGAGCCCGGATCGCTTGCGCGGGCCAGCGGAACGGCCGACGCGGGCGCCCTTGAAATCGAGTATGTCGATGTCGAGCGGGCGAGCACTCCAATGTCCGTTTGGCCGGCGGCCGGCGTGCCGCTCGAGGCGCTTCAGCAGGCGAAGCAGCGCTGCGGGCGCAATCGAGCCTTCGATGCCGATGACGGCGTTGCTATAGCGGGGCTGGCGCGGCCCGCCGAGCGGCTCGGTCAGGTAGAGCGACGAGCACGCGACGACCCTGAGACCGGCCCGTTCGATTTGGTCGATCGCGCGACGCAGCGTTGCCGGCGGCTCTCCCCAGCAGCCGCGCTCGTTGGCGCCGAGCGAGCACCAGACGAGGCGCTGTGGTTGGCGACGGCCCACGCGGTTCTCCATATAGGTCCCAGCAGTTTTTCCAGTCAGTAAGTGGCCGGCCCTTCCCTTCCAAGACCGGATTGGGATATATGCTGGATTTTGCCGCAGTCGCGTTTCCGTGGGCCATCGCATCCAACGATGTTTTGAGCGGGTGCGCCGAGCCGAAAAGTTGGCCTGTGGCGGCATCAACAAGTGATTTCAAAAGGCGATCATCATCATGTTCTTCTATCCGACCGAGAGAATCGCCCTGTTTATCGACGGCGCCAACCTTTACGCGACGGCGAAGGCTTTGGGCTTCGACATCGATTACAAGCGCTTACTGGGAATCTTCCGCACCAAGGGCCGACTTGTACGGGCCCTTTACTATACGGCGCTCGCCGAGGATCAGGAATACTCTTCGATCCGGCCACTGATCGACTGGCTCGATTACAACGGCTACACGATGGTTACAAAGCCGACCAAAGAGTATACGGACTCGTCCGGTCGGAGGAAAATCAAGGGAAACATGGACATCGAGCTCTCCGTCGATGCCATGGAGCTCGCCGATCATCTCGATCATATCGTGTTGTTCTCGGGCGACGGAGACTTCCGCTCGCTGGTTGCCGCCTTGCAGCACAAGGGCCTGCGCGTGAGCGTCGCCTCGACGCTGCAGACGCAGCCACCGATGGTCGCGGACGAGTTGCGCCGGCAAGCCGACCAATTCATCGATCTCGCGGACTTGGAAAAAGACATTTGCCGCGATCCATCGGCCCGTATTCCGCGCGAGACGCGCGAGACGCGCCTGCAGCAAATTCGCACCCAGCAGCAGCGTGGCCTCGAGCGCGAGCCGTTCCCTAACGACGACATCGACGTCTGACTCTGACCGGGCACCGATTGCGATAGCCAGGCGCTGCACACGTTCCAGACTTGCGGGCGATCACTCGGCTTTTGAGCCGACGCTGCGGGCATCGGCCAGATCGTTGCCGGTGAGGCCAAGGCAACCTATGTTGCCAAGATCGGCCCCACCATGCTGACCGAGTGAAAGCAGCCATTCGGAAATTGCCGAGGCGCAGCTTCCGCCCGGGGCCGAGGCGCCACGGAGCGAGATTCGAGCCGGGCCGTGTCCAAGTCAGTGGGGACCAACCGCATGCCCGAGACCGACGATCGC
>JBFXAZ010000206.1:0-5378 GCA_050183765.1 Reyranellaceae bacterium
CCTCGCAGCCCTCGGCTTCGAGCGCGGCGACAAGCTGTCGGTGGTCTGTGACAACCGGCCCGCGCTCTACCTCGCGCAGCTCGCGGCTCAGGCGCTCGGCGGGATCGCCATTCCGGTCTACCAGGACGCCATCGCGAGCGAGCTCGTCTATGTGCTCGACCACGCGGAGGTGTCGGTGATCTTCGCGGAGGACCAGGAGCAGGTCGACAAGATCCTGTCGCTGCGCGGCGAGCTGCCGAGACTGAAATGGGTCGTCTATCTCGATCCGCGCGGGCTCACGAGCGCCGACGAGCCGATGCTGAAGTCGCTCGACGCCGTGCTCGAGATGGGGCGGAAAGCGACGGGCGGCAACGAGGCGTTCGAGCGGGAGCTCGCCAAAGGCGGGGCGGACGACGTGGCCATGATCGCCTACACGTCGGGCACCACCGGGCGGCCCAAGGGCGCCTTGCTCACACACCGCAACCTGATCAGCACCGCCGAGAGCTACATCACGGCCGAGCGCGTCGAGCGCGGCGATAACTGGCTGGCGTTCCTGCCGATGGCGTGGGTGGGTGACGCGGTCTACTCGCTGGCGGTGTCGATCGCGGCCGGAGCGACGGTCAACTGTCCCGAAAGCCCGGAGACGGTGCAGCGCGACCTGAGGGAGCTCGGCCCCACCATCGTGCTCGCACCTCCGCGTGTCTGGGAGACGCTGCTCACGCAAATGCAGGTACGATCCGCCGATGCCTCGCCATTGAAGCGCCGGCTGTTCGACTATTTCAAGGACGTCGCCGAGCGGCGCGAGCTGCTGCTGCAGGACGGCAAGGCCGTGCCGGGAGGGCTTGCCTTCGCCTACTCGCTCGGCGAATGGCTGGTCTATGCACCGGTGCGTGATCTGCTCGGGCTCAGGCTCACGCGCTGGGCCGTGACCGGCGGAGCGCCGCTCGGCCCCGACACCTTCCGTTTCTTCCGCTCTTTCGGCGTGAACCTGAAGCAGGTCTATGGGCAGACAGAGGCCTCGGCGCTCGTTGCGTTCCAGCGCGACGGCAAGGTCGATCCCAACACGGTCGGCGAGCCGGTGCCGGGGCTGGAGCTCAGGATCGCCGACAACGGCGAGCTGCAGATCAGGGGGCCGGGCGTCTTCGTCGGCTACTACAAGCAGGACGAGGCGACGGCCGATGCCAAGACGGCGGACGGCTGGCTGCGCACCGGCGATGCGGCGCAGATATCGCCGCAAGGCCAGCTCGCCATCATCGACCGGGCGAAGGACGTCGGCCGGCTCGCGGACGGCACGGCGTTCGCGCCGCAATACATCGAGAACAAGCTGAAATTCTCTCCCTTCATCCGCGAGGCGGTGGCCTTCGGCAACGATCGCGAGCTCGTCTCGGCCATGATCGCCATCGACATGGAGACGGTCGGCAACTGGGCCGAGCGGCGCAATGTCGCCTACACGAGCTTCATGGATCTCGCGCGCAAGCCCGAGGTCGCGGGCCTCATCGTCGAGGAGGTGCGCAAGATCAACGCGACGCTGCCCGAAGCGACCCGAGTTCGGCGCATCCTGCTCCTCAACAAGGAGCTCGATGCCGACGACAACGAGATCACCCGCACGCGGAAGGTGCGCCGCACCTATGTCGCCGAGAAATACAAGGCCGTTATCGATGCCTTCTACGGCGGCAAGGACAGCGCCGACGTGACGATGGAGGTCACGTACGAGGACGGCCGCAAGACGACGCTGGCCGCCACCATCGCCATCCACGACGTCGCGGCAAGCGCCGCGCGTCAGGCCGCCTGAGGGGATACATGAAGGAAGAGCTCGAGTTTCTCTTCTCGCTGGCGGTCAGCGGACTCTCGATCGGCATGATGTACTCGCTGATCGCGCTGGGCTTCGTGCTCGTCTACAAGGCGACCGACGCGATCAACTTCGCGCAGGGCGAGTTCGTGATGCTGGCCGGCTTCATCTGCGCCACCTCGCTCGCCGCCAATGCGCCGCTGTGGCTCGCCATCGCGATCGCGCTGGTGGTGATGGTGCTGTTCAGCTTCGCGCTCGAGAGGGTGGTCCTGAGGCCCTTGCTCGGCCGGCCGGTGGTCGCCGTGATCATGGCGACCATTGGACTTGCTGCGATCCTGCGCGGCCTGCCGCCGATCACCATCGGAGCACAGACGAAGACCATTCCGCTGCCGATCGGCGACGAGCCGGTGAGATTTCTCACCACGTCGCTGCCGCCGATCCAGGTGCTCGGCCTCGTCGTGTCCGCGCTGTGCCTCGCGGCCTTCACCTGGTTCTTCATGAAGAGCCGGATGGGCGTCGCCATGCGGGCCGTCGCGGACAACCAGCAGGTAGCGATGGCGATGGGCATCAACGTCGAGCGCTACTTCGCGATCGCGTGGGCCATGGCGGGTATCGTGGCCGCACTCGGCGGGATCATCTGGGGGTCGATGCTGGGCGTCGACACTCAGCTCGCACTGGTGGGTCTCAAGGTGTTTCCGGTGGTCATTCTCGGCGGGCTCGACTCGATCATCGGCGCGGTGGTGGGGGGGCTCATCATCGGCGTCGTGGAAAGCGTCGCCGCCGGCTACCTCGATCCGATCGTCGGTGGCGGCACCAAGGATTTCGCGCCGTACGTCGTCATGATCGTCGCGCTGATGTTCAAGCCGTATGGCCTGTTCGGCAAGCGCAAGATCGAGCGCATCTGAGCCCAAGCGACACCTGCCAGAGGGAAGAGCAACCCCGTGTTCTATCGCGAAGCCGGAACTTTCAAGACCACCTACGCGGCCGACATGGCGCTCTTCCCGCTGCCGCTCACGCGGTGGTGCGTCTGGGCGCTGCTGGTGCTCGTCGTGGGGATCGTGCCGCTCGCCTTGCACGAATACTACCTGTCGATCTTCAACCTGATCTTCATCGCCATCGTCGGCGCGCTGGGTCTGAATGTCCTCGTGGGCTGGACGGGGCAGATCTCGATCGGGCATGCCGCTTTCATGTCGGTCGGGGCCTACACGGCCGCCAACCTCGCGACGAAGCTCGGGCTGCCCTTCTGGATCACGCTGCCGGCCGGCGGGCTGATGGCCGCCTTCATCGGGGCCATCGTCGGCATTCCGTCGCTCAGGATCAAGGGCACCTACCTCGCCATCGCAACGCTGGCGAGCCAGCTCATCATCGAGTGGATCATCAACCACACGCCTGCCATCTCGGGCGGTGCAGCGGCGGCTATCGAGGTGCAGCGGCCGAGCCTTTTCGGCTACGAGATGAAGTCGCAGCGCGATCTCTATTTCTTCACGCTGTTCTTTGCCATCGTGGCCATCGTGGCGACGCTGAACCTCGTGCGCAGTCGCATCGGGCGGGCCTTCATCGCCATCCGCGACCAGGATATCGCCGCCGAGATCATCGGCATCAACATCTTCAAGTACAAGCTTATCGCGTTCGCCATCTCGTCGTTCTACGCGGGCGTCTGCGGCGTGCTCTATACCTACTACTTCGGCATCGCCACCTACGAGGCGTTCCAGATCGTCGTCTCGATCGACTATCTCGCCATGATCATCATCGGCGGGTTGGGCTCGGTGCTCGGCTCGGTGCTCGGCGCGATCTTCGTCACCGCGCTGCCGGTGGTCATCCGGGTCGGTGTGGAGACGTTCGGCGGATACATCTGGGATCCGGCTACGCTCTCGGCCGTGGCGGCTAGCCTGCGCCTCGTCATTTTCGGCTCGCTCATCATCTTCTTCCTGGTCGTGGAGCCGGAGGGTCTCGCGCGGCTATGGCGCAACATCCGCAATTACTTCCGGGTCTGGCCGTTCTCCTACTGATCGGGGGCGCGGGGCGACGACGAGGCGAAAGACAAACAACAAGACGCTCTGGAGGAGGTACGACACATGAAGGTTGGAACGAAGCCCTGGCTCGCGACTGCCGCGATGGCCAGCATGCTCGGCCTCGGCAGCGCCGCGCTCGCCCAGGACAAGGAAATCGTGATCGGCGCGCAATGTGACCGCACAGGGCCGACGCAGATCGTCGGCACGGTGCTTTGCCCCGCCTATCACCATTACTGGGCGCTGGTGAACAAGCGCGGCGGCGTCGAGGGCTACAAGGTCAAGATCCTCGAGATCGATCACGAGTACAAGGTGCCACCGGCCGTCGAATCGCACGAGCGGTTCAAGAAGGAGGGCGCCATCATGACGAGCGCCTTCGGCACGCCGCAACTGCTGGCGCTCCTCAAAAAGTTCGAGGAGGACAAGATGCCGGTGACGTCGCCGGGCATCGGCTCGTCGGCGGCGGCCGACGGCAAGAAATATCCCTGGGTCTTCCCGATCGCGGCGACGTACTGGTCGCAGATCGGCGGAGCGGCCGAGTTCGCGAAAAAGCAGCTCGGCGGCAACCTGAAGGACAAGAAGATCGCCTACATGTTCTTCGACAACCCGGCGGGCCGCGAGCCCATTCCGGTGCTTGAGGAAATCGCCAAGAAGGAAGGCTTCCAGCTTCGTACGTTCGGCGTGCCGTCGCCGGGCATCGAGATGGGCGCCCAGATTCTCGATCTGACCGGCCGCTTCAAGCCCGATTTCGTCATCGCCCACCTGTTCGGCCGCGCGCCGTCGGTGATGATCAAGGAGCTGAAGAGCAAAGGCTATCCGCTGTCAAAGGTGCTCGGCCTGGTGTGGGCCGGTGCCGAGGCCGACATCATCGCCGCCGGTGGTTTCGGCGTCGCCGAGGGCTACCACACGCTCCAGTACGCCGGTGTCGGCCAGGAGTTCAAGGTCATCAAGGAGATCCTGGAGATGCTCAAGGCCGAGGGCAAGACCCCCGGCAAGGAGTTCGAGAGCACGGTCACGTTCAATCGTGGCGTCTACCAGGGCGCGGTGCACGCGGCCGCGCTGGCCAACGCCATCAAGGCCAAGGGCGGCGCCAAGCCGACCGGCGACGACATGCGCAAGGGCTTCGAGGCCGTGACGGCACTCGATCCGTCGCTCGACGGGCTCGCGCCGCCGCTGAAGCTCACGGCCGAGGATCACGAGGGCGGTGGCTGGGTTCAGATCTGGTCGGTGAAGGGCGGCAAGTTCGTCAAGACCACCGACTGGTTCCAGGGCTATCGCGCCGAGGTGCAGAAGCACGTCGAGGCCGAGAACAAGAAGTGAGGCATGGCAGGCAGGCGGCCTGGCGCCGCCTGCCGCCCGATCATCAGCACGGCTTCGGCGCGTGGGCCGAACGAGGACGAGAGTCGAGGACGGGTGAGATGCAGGACGCCGCGCCGCTAGCCGCAAGGACCGACGGCACCACCCCGATGCTCGCAGTCAACAACATCGAGGTGGTCTACGACAACGTGGTGCTGGTGCTGAAAGGCGTTTCTCTCGACGTGCGCCAGGGTGCGATCACGACGCTGCTGGGTGCCAACGGGGCCGGCAAGTCGACCACGCTG
>JBFXAZ010000207.1:0-5363 GCA_050183765.1 Reyranellaceae bacterium
GTATTTCAGGCGTTGCACGTAGTCGAGGTCGCGGCCGGTGACGCGCACGAAGCGCGAGCCCTCGGGATAGTCGATCGAATGGATGTCGCCCACGTCGTAGCAGCCGGCATGGCCGGGCTCCAGGCGTTAGGTCTTCACCGGCTCCAGCTCGGCCGGACCGGCGCCGTCGCTCTTGTCGAGCCGGCGCCACACCGTCATGTCGGTGTGCTTGATCGCCTGGCCGTAGACCGCCCAGGACGACCCGTGATCATGCGGCGGCGATTTGTGTGCGCCGTTGTTGACGTGGCCCAGCACGACGAAGCCCAGCTCCTTGTCCTCGTAGAGCGTGGTGCGGCCCTTGGGCGCGTTGGGACCCACGGCCATGTCGACGAATGCTTCGTTGGTCAGCAGCTTCTCCAGCAGCACGCGCACTTTCTCGCGGCCGTCGCGGCCCGGTGTGCCCTTCAGCGCATCGTGCGCGTCGCGGCTGAATTCCTCGAGCGTGTAGGCCATGGTTTCCTCCCGGCGGAACTGGGGTGTCCGGATGGGTGCTAGGCTACTCCTCCGGCGACCGCGCACAAGGGAGCGAGACGTGAAGAAGGATCCGTTCGATTTCACCGGCAAGGTGGCGCTCATCACCGGCGGCAGCCGCGGCATGGGACGGCAGATGGTGCTGGCCTTCGCCGAGCGCGGCGCCGACGTGGTGATCACCAGCCGCAAGATGGAGTCCTGCGAGAAGGTCGCGGCCGAGGTGAAGGCGATGGGCCGCCGCGCGCTGCCCTATGCCTGCAACGTGGCGCGCTGGGAGGAGCTCGACGGGCTGGTCGACGCGGCCTACGCCGCCTTCGGCAAGATCGACATCCTGGTGTGCAATGCCGGCAGCTCGCCGATCGCGCCGTCCTCCGTGGAGACCAGCGAGCAGCTCTTCGACCGCGTGATCTCGCTGAACTTCAAGGGCCCGTTCCGGCTCAACGCGCTGGTCGGCAGCCGCATGGCCAAGGGCGACGGCGGCTGCATCATCAATGTCAGCAGTGTCGGCGCATTGCGGCCGCGGCCGCAGATCATCCCCTATGCCGGCGCCAAGGCGGGGCTGAACGCGATGACGGTGGGCTTTGCCTTCGAGTACGGCCCCAAGGTGCGGGTCAACACCATCTCGCCCGGCCGCTTCCTCACCGACATCTCGGATGCCTGGCCGGAGGAGCACAAGAAGAACAGCAGCGCCGCGCTCAAGCGCAGCGGCCAGCCCGAGGAGATCGTGACGGCGGCGCTCTACCTGGCGAGCGACGCCTCGTCCTTCACCACGGGGTCCAATATCCAGGTCGATGGCGGCATCGCCTGACGCCCGCTCAGCCGTAGAGCGTCAGGACGCCGCGCACGCTGACATAGAGTCCCGCGGCGATCACGAAGCCGGCGAACAGGCGGGTCAGGATCGACTTGTGACCGGCCAGCACGGCGTTGGCGCGGTTGCCCAGGATCGCGCCGACCACGCCGCCGGCGATCAGCAGGCCGGCGATTTTCCAGTCGATCAGGCCTGACCACGCATAGCTCGACGCCGATGCCAGGCCGAAGGCGGTCACGGCGACGAGCGAGGCGCTGGTGGCGGCCGCCAGGCTCATGCCGGTCGCCATCATCAGCCCCGGCACGATGAGAAAGCCGCCGCCGATGCCGAAGAAGCCGGACAGCATGCCGACGCCGCCGCCCAGCCCCAGCAGGCGCGGCATCAGGTGCCCGGCATTCTCGCGTGTCAGCCAGATGTCGTCGCCGCCGCTGCGCCTCGAGCGCAGCATCAGCAGTCCGACCAGCACCATGACCAGCCCGAACAGCGCCAGCAGCTTCTGCCCGTCCGTCGCCTTGCCGACGGCGGCGCCGAGCAGTGCGCCGGCGACGCCGGCGACGCTGAACACCGCCGCGCAGGGCCAGTGGATGTGCGTGCGCCGCGCGTGCAGCCCCAGGCTGACGCCGGCGTTGGCCGCGACGGCCAGGGCGGCGGTGCCGACCGCAGCGTGGGTCGAGGACATGCCGACGAGATAGACGAGCAGGGGGACCGCGAGGATCGAACCGCCGCCGCCGATGAGCGCGAGGACGACGCCGATCGCCGCGCCCGAGCCGAGCGCCAGCGCGGCCGGGGCGAAGGCCGCGATCATGCCGGCGCGCCCCGCGCCGGGCGGTTCCACGGCATCAGCGCCAGAAGTTTCGCCATGCCGCACCAGCCGCTCACGCCCGCGAACACCAGGCCGGCGCCGACGAAGGCCGACAGCGCGATGAAGGCCGGCGCCACCGTGAACGCCAGCACCGCGCCGATGACGACGAGGCCGCCGGCGGTGATCTGCACCTGACGCATGATCTCGATCGGCTGCTTGCGGTCGCTCATCACCGGCAGCCCGGCCTTCTTCCACGCCTCGATGCCGCCTTCGAGAACATACGCGTCGCAGCCGGCGACGTCGGCGAGGCGTCCGGCGTTGGCCTGCGTGCGCGAGCCGGACCGGCAATGGAAGACGATCGCCTGCGCGTTGCCCGCGTCGATCAGCGCCAGGCGCGACAGGGCCTCGTGCCGCGCGCCCGGCACGCGCTCGCGACGGTGCTCGTCGAACTCGCGGATGTCGATGAGCACTGCGCCCTGCTCGATGAGCTGCCGGGCCGCCTGCGGGCTGATGGTGGCAAGCGTCATGTCTGGTCCTTCGCGGGATGGGAATCAGTCGCGGCAATAGAGCCGGTAGAGGGTCGACAGCAGGGTGCCGATCCGGGGATCCGCGATCCGGTACCAGATCGTCTGCGACTCGCGGCGGAAGGCGACGATGCCCTCGAGGCGCATGCGGGCGAGATGCTGGGAGAGCGCCGATTGCGACACGCCGACATCCTTGGCCAGCGCGCCGACCGTCGCCTCGCCGTTCGCCACCAGCCGGCACAGGATCAGCATGCGCCGATCGTTGGCCAGCGCGCGCATGACATCGGCGACGTCTCCTGCGCTGCGTTCCAATGCTTTCGCGTCCATGCGGCGCGTCGCCGTCGCCATCATCGCTTCCGAAAATTCCGTATTGCTAATTTAGAAGTCACTAATATATCTGTCAAGAATGGCCCTGGAGATCCGACCGATGACCCCGCACCCCGAGATCGAAGCCTCCTTTGACGAGGCGACCTTCACCGTCACCTATCTCGTCGCCGACTCGGCCAGCGGGCGCATGGCGATCGTCGATCCGGTCCTCGACTACGATCCCCGGTCCGGCAAGGTATCGACCGCTTCCGCCGACAGGCTGCTGGCCCGCGTCGCCGAACGCGGCAAGAAAGTCGACTGGATCCTAGAGACCCACGCGCACGCCGATCACCTGAGCGCGGCGCAGTACCTGAAGGCACGAACCGGTGCGGCCATCGTGATCGGCGAGCACATCCGCGACGTGCAACGCATTTTCGGGCCGGTGTTCAACGCGGCCGACGTCAGCGGCGAGGGGCGCGAATTCGACCGGCTGGTGCGCGACGGCGAACGCCTCGAGCTGGGCATGCTGGAGATCGAGGTGATGCATCTGCCGGGCCATACGCCGGCGGATGTCGCCTACCGGATCGGCGACGCCGTGTTCGTCGGCGACACGATCTTCATGCCCGACTACGGCACGGCGCGCACCGACTTCCCCGGCGGCGATGCCGACACGCTCTATGCCTCGATCCGCCGCCTGCTGTCGCTGCCGCCCGAGACGCGGCTGTTCATGTGCCACGACTACAAGGCGCCGGGCCGCGACTCCTACGCCTGGGAGACCACCGTGGGCGAGGAGCGGCGCAAGAACGTGCACGTGCACGACGGCGTCGACCAGGCCGCCTTCGTCGCGATGCGCAAGCAGCGCGACGCGACCTTGGCGGCACCGGTCCTGCTGCTGCCCTCGATCCAGGTCAACATGCGCGCCGGGCGGCTGCCGCCGGCCGACGCCAACGGCACCCGCTACCTGCGCATCCCGCTGCGCGTGCCGCCGGGCGTGGGCTGAGCGCTACTCCGGATAGCGCCAGGGCTTGGCCGGCTGCTGCGCCGTCTCGTCGATCGTCCAGTGCGGGATCGACAGACCCGGCGCCACGTCGGCGAAGACCATGCGCATGCGGCTGCCGACGCCGACGCGCTTGACCATGTCCGGCGGCGCCAGCGTGCCGTCTGATGTCGCGAGGTTGCCGACCACGCGCAGCGCGTGGTGCTCGCTGGGCTTGCCTTTCTGCGTGTCGAGGTCGACCAGCAGGATCAGGTAGGGCGTGTGCTGCCGGAAGGATTGCTGGATGGCGTGGTGCACCTCGGAATAGGAGTGCACCGCGCCCTTGCCCTCGACCCGCGTCCAGGTCGATTTCGGGTGGGCGCAGAACGGGCACGCCGTCGTCGGCGGATAGCGCAGCAGCCCGCAGGAATCGCAGCGCTGCAGGTGGAAGTCGTGCGCCGCGCAGTGCTTGAAGTACTCGAGGTTCTCGACGTCGAGATCGTTGATCTCGAGCGGCATGCCGAGATAGGTCGCGCTGATGGCCATGTGCGTGTCCTCCCTCAGCCGCCGCGCCGCATGACCATGGCCGAACCCGTGCCGGGCATCGCCCAGCCGAGATTGGCGCTGACCTCGGCGTTCTTGACCTGGCGGCAGCCGCCGGGGCGGTAGTCGTAGGTGTGCTGGCGCTTGCCGTCGGGTCCGATGGGACACGAATCGTCGACGTCGTGGCGCAGCTGGCGAACGTTCTCGATCACCATGTTGAGACCGTGCGTGTAGCCCTCGCAGAGATGGCCGCCGCTGGTGTTGTTGGGCCGCCTGCCGCCCAGTCGGATCGTGCCGTCGCTGACATAGTGGCCGCCGTCGCCCTTCTTGCAGAATCCGTAATCCTCGAGCTGCAGCATGGTGGTGAAGGTGAAGGCGTCGTAGGAGCCGGTGAGGTCGACATCCTCGGGTCCGACGCCGGCATTGGGCCACAATATGTCCTTGGCGTAGTGGCCGGCCACGGTGGAGATCGGCCCGCACTGGTAGTGCATGTCCATGCGCGGCTTGTTGCAGCGGCCGACGACGCCGCGGATCAGCGCCGGCGTGTGCTTGCAGTCCTTGGCGCGGTCCGCCGAGGTGACGATCAGCGCCGTGCCATTGTCGGTCTCGACGCAGCAATCCAGCAGGTGCAGCGGCTTGCAGATGTAGCGGCTGTTCAGCACGTCCTCGACCGTGACGCGGTCCTTGTAATAGGCCTTGGGGTTGTTGCCGGCGTGCTCGCTGTGGATCGCCTTCACGGAGGCGACCTGCGCCGGCGTCGTGCCGTAATCGTGCATGTGGCGCATGAAGGTGAGGCTGAACATCTGGCCGGCGCTCTGCCAGCCATAGGCGCGGTTGTGCAGCATGTCGCCCAGCACCGGCGCCGCGGCGCGCGCGCCGGTGCCGCCGATGCGC
>JBFXAZ010000208.1:0-5086 GCA_050183765.1 Reyranellaceae bacterium
CACCAACCGCATCCTGCGCTGGGACGAGGAGACCGGCCAGGTCTCGGCCTTCCGCAAGCCCTCCAACAACGCCAACGGCAACACGCGCGCCCGCCAGGGACGCCTCGTCACCTGCGAGCATGACGCACGGCGGATCACGCGCACCGAGATCGACGGCTCGATCACCGTGCTGGCCGACAGCTACAACGGCAAGAAGCTGAACTCGCCCAACGACATCGTCGTGAAGTCCGACGGCTCGGTGTGGTTCACCGATCCGGTGTTCGGCATCCTCGGCTACTACGAAGGCCACAAGGACGAGTCCGAGAACAAGCCCGCCGTCTATCGCCTCGACGGCAAGACCGGCAAGCTCGCGGTGATGGCCGACGACATCCCCGGCCCCAATGGTCTGGCCTTCTCGCCCGACGAGAAGATCCTCTACGTCGTGGCCTCGCGCGCCGAGCCCAACCGGCAGATCCTCGCCTACGACGTCACCGGTGGCGGCACGAAGCTGGGCAAGGGCAAGGTGCTGATCGACGCTGGCGCCGGCGGCTCGCCCGACGGCTTCCGCGTCGACATCGAGGGCAATTTGTGGTGCGGCTGGGGCATGGGCAGCGCCGAGCTCGACGGCGTGCGCATCTTCAACAACGCCGGCCAGCCGATCGGCCACATCGACCTGCCCGAGCGCTGCGCCAACCTCTGCTTCGGCGGCCGCTACCGCAACCGCCTGTTCATGGCGGCGAGCCACAGTTTGTACTCGCTCTACGTCAACACGCAGGGAGTGGCCGGCGGGTGACGGCGATGACCGAGGTGCTTCACCCGGCCACGGCGCCCGACCCGCTGCAGCGGGCGCGCGACGTGTCGGGGCAGCTCGCCGCCGCGTCCGACGAGATCGAGCGCACGCAGCGCATCCCCGAGCCGCTGCTCTCGGCGCTGCACGCGGCGCGCCTGCCGCGCATGCTCCTGCCCCGGATGTGCGGCGGCGACGAGGTCGATCCGTGGACCTACCTGTACACCATCGAGGAGATCGCCAGGCACGACGGCTCGGTGGGCTGGAACCTCTTCGTCGCCAACAGCTCGGCGCTGATCGCGCCGTTCCTGCCGGCCGAGGTCGCGCGCACGATCTACGGCGATCCGCGCAGCATCATCGCCTGGGGTCCGCCCAATGCCTGCCGCGCCACGGCGGTCGAGGGCGGCTACATCGTCAAGGGCCGCTGGGACTTCGCCTCCGGCTGCCGCCAGGCCAACTGGATGGGCGCGCATTGCCAGGTGGTCGAGGCCGACGGCTCGCTGCGGCTGAACCGATGGGGCCGGCCGACTATCCGCACCCTGCTCTTCCCCGTGGCGCAGGCCAACCTGATCCACACCTGGGACGTGGTCGGCCTGCGCGGCACCGCCAGCGACTCCTACACCGTCGACGACGTCTTCGTGCCCGAGGCCTTCAGCACCACGCGCGAGGATCCGTCGCTGCGCCTGGTGCGCGGGCCGCTCTACGCCTTCACCATGCAGGGCCTCTACGCCGTGGGCGTCGCCGGCGTCGCCATGGGCCTGGCGCGCGCCATGCACGAGGCGTTCATGGCGCTGGCGACCGAGAAGGCGCCGCGTTACCTCGGCCGCCTCGCCGACAGCGCGACGGTCCAGGACAAGGTCGCGCGCACCCGCGCCGAGCTCGACGCCGCGCGCGCCTATCTCGTCGAGACGCTCAAGGACATCTACGCCCACGCCGACGACGTGGCACCCATCGACACGCCCGACCGCGCCCGCGTCCGCCTCGCCTGCGCCCATGCCATCGCGACGTCCGAAGGCGTCGCCGACTGGTGCTACAAGGCCGCCGGCACCACCTCGATCTTCCTCGGCAGCGCCTTCGAGCGCCGCTGGCGCGACCTGCACACCGTCTCGCAACAGATCCAGTCCCGCGCCCAGCATTTCGAGCAGGTCGGCCAGATCCTGCTGGGCATCGAGCAGCCGGGCATCTTCTACTGACCTCGCTGTCGTCCTGAGCGCAGCGAAGGACCTCGCGGTATGGCGGTCAATCACTGGCACTGTGTGCGCTCGCTCCACTGCGAGATCCTTCGCTTCGCTCAGGATGACAATTGAGGCGTCGTCCTGAGTGGCAGCGAAGGACCTGGCGGTATCGCGGCCAGTTGCTTGCACGGTATGCGTTCGCACCACCGCGAGGTCCTTCGCTGCGCTCAGGACGACACGGTGTTACCGCAACGCCGCCAGCACCTTGGCGATGAATTCGTTCTGGTGCGCCGGGTCGAGCCAGCGCATCACGGCGACGATGTCGTGCTCGCGGTCGATCCAGGTCATGTTGCCCCCGGCGCCGACGGCGAAGAAATTGTCGTGCGGCGCTGACGGCATCCGGATGCCGTTCGTGTTGAGCCACCAGAAGAAGCCGTAGCTCACGTTCAGCGGACAGGGCTGCAGGGAGAGCCCGATCCATTCCTGCGACAAGAGCCGCTTGCCGTTCCAGATGCCGTCATTTGCCATCAACACGCCGATGCGCGCCTGGTCCTCGGCGTGGATGCACACGCCGCCGCCCCAATGCGTGCCGCCGGCGACGCTCTCGATCTGCTTGCCCTCGACATCGACGGTCGAGGTCGCGTAGCCGCGCCAGGTCCAGCCGTCCGATGCGCCGATCGGCTGCATGATGCGCTCGGCGAAGACCTCGGGCAGGCCGCGCTTCAGGCGGCGCAGGATCGACAGGCCGCAGCGATTGACGCGCACGTCGTTGTATTCCCAGAAGGTGCCCGGCGCCTGCAGCATGCGGTCACCCTTCTTCTTGTTGCCCTCGGTGGCGAGACTGCGGCCGCGGTCGATCCTCTCGCTCTTGCCGAACAGCGTGCCTTCCCACTCCGAGGTATTGGTCAGTAGATGCCGCCAGGTGACCTGTGCGTTCTGCGCGCTGTCGAAGCCGCCATCCTTCACCGTCCTGCCCACCGGCTCGTCGACATCGGCGATCAGCCCGTCGTCGAAGGCCAGCCCGGCGCAGATCGACATGTAGCTCTTGGCGACGCTGAAGGTGTAGTCCTCCTGCCGCGTGTTGCCCCAGCGCGCCACGACGCGCCCGCCGCGCAACACCATGCCGTTGGTCGCGCCGCGGTCGCGGATCGGGCCGATGATCTCGGCGTCGGCGGGCTGCTCGAAATGCCCGGACAGCAGGTGATCGCGCAGGCTGAGCGGCCAGCCGATCTCGTGCCCGCGCGCGAAGGTGATCGCGTCGGCCAGCGCATCGGCATCGAAGCCGGCGTCGCTCGGCGAGACGCTGGGCCAGGGTTGTCCGTCTTGTGGGGGGAAATGCATTGGTTTGCTGTGGTCCTCAGGAGAAGGGGCGGATGACGCTCTCGCCGAAGCGCGCGAGGCCATCCTCGAGATTCTTGCGGAAGGCGGTGGCCGGCACGACGATGCGCTGCACGCCCTTCTTGATGCGGTCCTCGACCGCCGCATGCGGATCCTTGCCCGAGTCCGGCAACGCGTCGGGGCACCCCATCAGCAGCTCGACCGATTGCGGATCGCGCCCCTTGGCCTCGGCCGCACGCCGCACGATGTCCCACAGCCCCATGGGATCGATCGACGAGCCGATCGAAGGGAAGAAGCCGTCGGCCAGCCGCCCGGCGCGCTTGGCCGCCGCTTCGGAATGGCCGCCGACCAGGATCGGCACCGCGCCGCGCACCGGCTTGGGATTGCAGCTCACCGTGTCGAAGTTCACGAACTCGCCCTTGAAGCTGGCGGCGTCCCTGGCCCACAGCGCGCGCATCGCCGCGATGTATTCGTCAGCGCGCTTGCCGCGGCGCTCGAAGGGCACGCCCACCGCCTCGAACTCCTCCTTCAGCCAGCCGACGCCGATGCCCAGCTCGATGCGCCCGCCGCTGAGAAAGTCCATGGTCGCCACCTGCTTGGCCAGCACCAGCGGATTGCGCTGCGGCAGGATCAGCACGCCGGTCATGAACCTCAGCCGCGTGGTCGCCGCCGCCACCCAGGTCATCCAGATCAGCGGATCGGGGATCGGGCTTTCCGGCCCGCCCGGCAGCCGGCCGCTGGGCGCATAGGGATAGGTCGAGGTGTAGTTGTCGGGAAACACCACGTGGTCGACGGCGAACAGCGTGTCGAAGCCCGCCGCCTCCGCCGCGCGCGCGACCTTCCGCGCGCCCTCGGGATCGGGATAGGTGTTGTTGCCGAAATGCAATGCGAACTTCATGGGCTCCCCTCCCGATGCTCGGGCGGATCATAGCGGCGATCGTCGCCCCTCGACAGCGGCGGGGGCTGCAACGCTGGGTTCCACCTCAAGGGCTGCTCCTTGCTGTGGTTTGCTGTGGTTGAACGGAAATCGGACTGCTCCAGCTGTGCTTGGGGCTGATGTCTATGGATGATCCCACAAGACGACACGGTCCGCAGGCCGTGCCCGGCGGCGGCTACTTCGACATCGACGCCCACGCCGGGCTTTTCAATTCCTTGCCCCCGCTGCGGCTCGGCCTGCAGGCCGCACAGGGTGCTGTCGGCATCGCCCGCGCCGTCTCCGAGTATCTCGGCAGCGACAACGAAGCCGCGGTGAAGGCCGCCGACACAAAGCTGGGCGAGACCGAGCAGGCGCTGCTGTTCGATCCTCAAACCGGCTATCTCAACCTGCAGGGCCAGGCAGCGCTGCAGCAGGCGCCGGCTGTGCTCGACGCCTACACCGAGGCCCAGGCCCGCACGCTGGACATTGCCGCCGACGACGACCAGCGACGCATGCTGCAGGAACTCGCCGACAAGCGGCTGGTACGCTTCAACGAGGTAGTCGAGCGCCACGGCGCCGCGCAGCGACAGAGCTGGTACGACCAGGTCGCCGACCAGCGCATCGCCGCGATGAACGCCGATGCGGCGCTGCACTGGAACAGCGACGCGCTGCTGCGCCGCGCGCTGGGCACGACGCGGGCAGAGGTGCGCGAGCGGGCCGAGCGCAAGGGCTGGGACTCGCCGCTGACCGAGGCGGCGCTGAGTCGCGAGACCAGCCGCGTGCTGGTGTCGGCGATCGGCGCGGCCGTCGACCGTGATCCCGAGCGGGCACGGTCGCTGCGCACACGCTACGCGGCGGTGATCGAGGACAACGACCGTGCCGCGCTCGACG
>JBFXAZ010000209.1:0-5057 GCA_050183765.1 Reyranellaceae bacterium
CGGTTCCAGACGTGGAGGCAAGGTAGCCGCGGAATGCAAGGTGAGGCTTGAGGCAGATCAAATGGCGCCAGGTCGCGGCGCCGCGGGGGCGGCCGCGCGACCTTCAGCGCGACGCAGCGGAAGAATCCATGGCCAGCAGGCGCTCGACATGGGCCTTGAGCGCCGGGTAGGCATAGGGCTTCGCCATCGGCGCCACGTCGCACAGGCCCACGGCATCCTGGCTCAATTGCGCAACGCCCGAGGTCAGGATGATGCGTACGTCGGGATGGTGCTCGCGCGTCCAGCGCGCGAGGTGCAGGCCGCTGATGCCGGGCCCGAGATTGATGTCGGAGAACAGAACGTCGACACGCTCGCCACTGCGCAGGATGTCCTGCGCCTCCTCGGCGCTGCCGGCCTCGATCACGCGATAGCCGCAGTCGCGCAGATAGTCGGCGACGACGACGCGCAGGATCACCTCGTCCTCGACGGTCAGGATCGTCGATGCGTCCGGTGGCGCATCGTCGGGCGCGGGGGTCGGATCACCGCCGGGCGAGCGGACGCTTTCTACCCCTGACGCAAACCGCAGCGGTTGGAACATTGAGCCGCCCTTGCATCGTTCGTTTTCATTGAACTCGATAATGCCTCAAGGGCCCTCCGGGTTCCATGGCAGACGCCACTTTATGGAGCGGCCGGGAACGGGCGCGTGGTCTCTACGTAGTTTCCCTGAGTTGGCCCGAATCGACCAGCCGACTACCTCGATTCGCTCTGACGGCCGCGCGCACACCGTGCCGTCGCGGGAGGCCATGCAGAATTTCCTGTTCAAGTGCTCGCGCGTGGGGCTGCTGGTCCAGGGCAGCGTCGAGCGATCGGAGCTGCCCGAGCCCGGCGCGCTGATCGCCTACGAGTGCCCGGCGTGCCGAGGCCTGCACCTCGTCGATCCGCGGCAGTCGCACCGCCCGGAGTCCGATGGGCCGCGCGAAACCTGAAAGCAAGGAAGGCGGTCCTACCCAAGGGCAGGACCGCCCCCAGGCGCCGGCGACGGCCGGGGTCATCAGCGCGACCGGCCATCCCGACACCTGAAGCCGCATACCGAATGCAACGGTCGGCAGCCTTGACCTCGATCAAGGCGAGCGCGGCAGCCTATTTCACGAAGGTGATCGGCACGTCGACATGCGAGAGGATGGCCTGGGCCACCGAGCCCAGCAGCACGCCGGCGACGCCGCCATGGCCGCGCGTGCCGCTGATCACCGAGCCGGCGCCCAGCTCGCGGGCGAAGCGGCCGATCGTCTCGCCGGCATGGCCGACGCCGATATGCTTCTCATAGGGCACGCCGGCGTCGCGGCAGATCCCGTCGGCCGACTGCAGCGCCCTGTCGCCTGCCTCGCGATGGAACGACCGGATGCTGGCGCCGGGCACGAACATGCTCACCACGCCGTCGACCGCGGGCTGCACGTTCAGCAGGTGGAGCGTGGTGCCCGGCGTCGCCCGGGCGAGGCCGACGGCGTGGCGCACCGCGCGGTCCGAGCAGGCCGAGCCGTCGACCGCCACCAGGATCGCCTGGCCCGCCGCCCGCGCCGGCGGGGCGCCGCTCGCCGCGTTCGCCTGATCCATCATGCCTCCCTCGCGCGATCGCCACGCCCTGCATGGCGGCGCGATGGTCATCGTCGCGATCGGCCGCGCCCTCGCATTGATGCGGGTCAAGACGGATGCGCTACTCGACCAGGCGCAGCTCGGTGTCGGTCGCGGCGCCGACGGCCTGGGCGGCCACCATGTGGAAGGCCTCGACCAGCGCGTCGACCGTGTCGGTGGTGTAGGAGTAGGTGACGTCGTCCTCGTCGGGGCTGGCGCAGGCGGTGCGGCGGTTGTTGTTGTCGCTGCCGACGGTGTGATAGCCCACGGTGAAGATCTTGATGCCGGCGGCCTTGATCTGCGTGCACAGCTGCTCGAACTGGTGGTTCGCCGAGCCGTTGCCCGACTCGTAGTAGGTGTTGAAGTCGAAATCCGAGAGGATGACGATCGCCTTGTAGGTCTTCTCCTCGTCATAGGGGTTGGGCGCGTTGGACCCGGTGAAGATGTCGGTCCACTTCGGCGACAGCATGTACCAGGCCCAGGCCAGGCCCAGATGCGCCGCCGTCGTGCCGTCGGAGGTCAGGCTGTCGACGTCGGCGTGCAGGCCGCTCGCGAGGCTCGACAGCGGCTCGATGGTGTTGTCGGCCCCCGGCGTCTGGGAATTCATGTTGCGCACCGAGCTGGCGTAGTCGCCCAGCGCGTTCTTGTGCGCGCTCTTGAAGTTGCCGAAATAGCGGTAGGCCGCGCTGGGCGGCTCGTCGCGGAAGCGGTAGTTGCCGCTGCGCTCGACCACGCCCGTCCAGCCGCCCGAGGGCTTCTTCTTGGTCGCGGCCTTGTAGTAGGCCGAGCCGACATTGACCGAGGACGAGAACGGCGCCAGCGCCACGCGCGAGGTGAACTTCGACTGATCGGGCAGGATCACCGTGTCGATCAGCTGGTTGGCGGCGCTCTGCTGCGCCTGCATCTTGGTCATGCCCCACTTCTCGGTGCGGCTGGCCATCGACGAGGAGGCGTCGAGCACCAGGGCGACCTCGAGGTTCTTGTCCTGCACCGGCGGCGCGAAGGCCACGGCGCGGCCGCTCACCGTGCGCTTGGCGGCGCCCAGCATGAAGCCGCTGAACAGCGAGGGCAGCGGGCTGGTGACGATCACCTCGACGGCGCCGGTCTTGCCGGCATAGGCGCCCGAGGTCGGCGGCGAATGCACCACCAGGTTCGTGCCGCCGCTGGTCGAATAGCCGTTGCGCGCCGCGTCGCGCTGGGCGATCGCCTCGGCCTTCGCCAGGTTCAGCCCGTCCGCCATGGCCCGCGCCCCGCCCAGGGCGGCGGCGTCGGCCATCTGCTGCAGGCTGCGCTTCTCCATGTACCAGGCGCCGGTATCGACGCCGACGCCCAGCGCGCCGACGACCACCGGGATGGACAGCGCGATCATGATCGTGGTGCCGCCGCTGCGGTCGGCCGACAGGCGCCTGAGGCCGCGGACCAGGCGATCGGCGAGGCGGCTGGAGGCGAGGCGGATGGTGGCGAAACGCTCGCCGACGAACGGCGCGGGCAGGTTCTTCATCATTGCTATTCCCATGGCGGGCCGGCTTCGGGGCCGACCTCTCAAATGAATGGCGTCAAAGTGAATGCGTTAATTGATCGTGAATTTGGATCAAGATGAACTCATTTCTGATGATGGTCAAATAGATTCATAAGTCATTGATTTTAAAGATAATAAATCAAGTCCTTAATGGACTGGATTCGTTAAACTGACCAATCTCTGACACAAGTTTCAGGCATTTCAGGCGATTAGGGGCCAAAGTTCAAACGGCTGGCTCGTCAGGTAACCATCAGTATGCTGCTGGCGCGGTCAGGCTTGACCTGCATCAAGGCGCCCGGGCCGTGCCTCGGGATGATGGCGCCCGGCGCGCGGGGGCGACCATCCCCCGACCGATCGCCCGCAGGCCGCCGGCCCGCCGTCGAGCTGGACCCGAACCGGGTGACGCTTCCCGGTGACGACACCGAATCCGTGCACCGTCAGAGCGGAGCTGCGCCTTGCTGGACGAACCCTACGCTCCCCGCGCCCTGACGACGGTCGAGGACTACGAGCCCCTGGTCGGCGCCGCCGTCGTGGAGCGCATCCTCGAGAAGGCGCGGCGCCTGCGCGACCTGCACGTCGTCAACATCAACTCCACGCAATACGGCGGCGGCGTCGCCCAGCTGCTGTCGTCGCTGACCCTGCTGATGAACGGCGCCGGCATCCGCACGGGCTGGCGCGTGATCGAGGGCCGGCCGGATTTCTTCAGCGTCACCAAGAAGATGCACAACGCCCTGCAGGGCGACGAGATCAACCTCAGCGACCTGAAGCGCGAGATCTACGAGGACGTGGTGTACGAGAACGCCGCGCGCATGCATCTCGACCACGACGTCGTCATCGTGCACGACCCGCAGCCGCTGCCGCTGATCCGGCATTTCCGCAAGGGCGCGCCGTGGGTGTGGCGCTGCCACGTCGATCTGTCCAATCCCAACAAGCAGCTGTGGTCCTACCTCTCGCGCTTCATCGAGATGTACGACGCCGTCGTCGTGTCGCTGCCGGAGTACGCCCAGCGCATCGGCCCGCCGCAGCGCTTCATCATGCCGGCGATCAACCCGTTCTCCTCGACCAACAAGGCGCTGAGCGAGGCCGAGATCGCCGATCGTCTCGATCATTACGGCATTCCCGCCGACCGGCCGCTGGTCGTGCAGGTGTCGCGCTTCGACAAGTGGAAGGATCCCAAGGGCGTCATCGAGGCGTTCAACATCGCGCGCAGGCAGGTCGACGCCACCCTGGTGCTGGTCGGCAACGTCGCCACCGACGATCCGGAAGGCCAGAGCGTCTTCCAGTCGCTGTGCGACTGCCGCGAGGAGCGCATCCACATCATCTCGGCGCAGGACTCCGCGCTGGTCAACGCGCTGCAGCGGCGCGCCGCCGTCGTGCTGCAGAAATCGACGCGGGAAGGCTTCGGTCTGACGGTGTCGGAGGCGATGTGGAAGGGCACGCCGGTGATCGGCGGCCGGGTCGGCGGCATCCGCCACCAGATCGAGGACGGCGTGAACGGCTTTCTGGTCGACAGCCCGCAGCAGGCGGCCGAGCGGATCGTGCAGGTGGTGTCCGATCCCGAGCTGCGCCGCACGCTGGGCGAGAAGGCCCGGCAGACCGTGCGCGAGCGCTTCCTGCTGACGCGGCTGATGGAGGACTGGCTCGACCTGATCGGCGGCTTCGAGCCGCGCTTCCACCTCAAGGGGGGCGGGGGGTGAATTTGCCCTCTCCCCGCTCGCGGGGAGAGGGAGGGACCCGTCGCGCGAGAGCGCGATGGGAGGGTGAGGGGTTCGTGCGACGAACCGCGGCCGCGGTCCTGTGATGGGGTACGAACCGGATAGATGCCTGACAGAGTAGACCGGATAGATGCCTGACAGTTTCCATGGGGCAAAGGAGGGCCTTTGCCGATGCCATGGAAGGCGCAGAGCGTGTCGGACGAGAAGCTGGGGTT
>JBFXAZ010000210.1:0-4917 GCA_050183765.1 Reyranellaceae bacterium
ACGACGCCGACGATGCCTGAATCCTCGTGCTGCTTGAGCTCGCGCAGATCGTCGAGCGAGGAGACGCCGCCGGAGGCGATCACCGGCGTGGTGAGATGGAAGGCGAGGTTCACCGTCTGATCGACGTTGACGCCGCCCATCGCCCCGTCGCGATTGATGTCGGTGTAGATCAGGGCGGCGACGCCGGCGTCCTCGAACTTCAGCGCCAGGTCGAGCGCCTTGACCTGCGACTGCTTGGTCCAGCCGTCGAGCGCCACCAGCCCTTCGCGCGCGTCGATGCCGACGGCGACGCGGCCGGGCCACTGCTTGCAAGCGTCGCGCACGATCGACGGGTCGTTGACCGCCACGGTGCCGAGAATCACCCGGCGGACGCCGGCCTCGAGCCACAGCGAAATCGTCTTCAGGTCGCGGATGCCGCCGCCGAGCTGCACCGGCACGTCGCCGACCGCCTCGAGGATCGACACGACCGCGGCCTTGTTGACCGGCCGTCCCTCGACGGCGCCGTTGAGGTCGACCAGGTGCAGCCACTCGCAGCCGGCCTGGACGAAGCGCGCGGCCTGGTCGGCGGGATCGCTGTTGAACACGGTGGCAGCCGTCATGTCGCCGCGCAGCAGGCGCACGCACTGGCCGTCCTTCAGGTCGATGGCGGGAAACAGGATCATCGGCCGGGGGTTTAGCGGACCCTGCCCGACGATGCAAAGGCGTCAACGCCGCGCCGCATCGAGGGCCTCGACGAAGCGGTCGAGCTCGGCTTCGGTGTTGTAGATGTGGACCGAGGCCCGCACGACGTCCTTCAGGCCGCGCCCTTCCAGGTCGAGGCGCGAGGAGAAGCGGGTCGAGACCGAGCAGTTGATCTTCTGCGCCCTGAGCCTGGCCTTGATGTCGGTGTGCTCCACGCCGTCGACCGAGAAGGTGACGATGCCGCCCTTCAGTGCCCCGAGGTCGGCGAGGCGCACCCCCTTCAGGTCCGACAGCCGCGCGCGCAGCCCGTCGGCCAGCATGCGGATGCGCGCCCAGATGGCGTCCATGCCCAGCTCCACCGACTGGTCGGCGGCGGCGGCCAGGCCGAGCACGCCGGCGAAGTAGCGCTCCCAGTTCTCGAAGCGCTTGGCGTCGGCCACGACCTTGTATTCCTCCGCCGCGGTCCAGCGCGCCGCGTGGTTGTCGAGGAAGATCGGCTCCATCCGCTCGTAGGCCGAACGCCGCGCGTAGAGAAAGCCGGTGCCGCGCGGACCGCGCATGTACTTGCGCCCGGTGGCGGAGAGGAAATCGCAGCCGATCGCCTCGACGTCGACCGGCATCTGGCCCACAGACTGGCAGGCGTCGAGCAGGTACGGCACGCCGGCCTGGCGGGCGATCCGGCCGACCGCCTCGGCGGGCTGCACGAGGCCGCCCTGCGTCGGCACGTGGCTGATCGCGATCAGCCGCACGCGCCTGTCGATCAGGCCGGCGAGCGCGCCGACGTCGATCTGGCCCATGTTGTCGTCCGGCACAGGCACGATCTCGACGCCGGACTTCTTCGCCACCTGCAGGTAGGAGATGTAGTTGCTGGAATACTCGCTGACGCAGGTCAGGATGCGATCGCCCGGCTTGTAGCTCTCGGCCAGGGTGTAGAACGCCAGATCCCAGGCGCGCGTGGCGTTCTCGACGAAGGCGATCTCGTCCTCCCGGGCGCCGATCAGCCGGGCGATCGACGGATAGAAGGCATCGAGCCGCGCGCGTTCGCGATCGGCCGCCTCGTAGCCGCCGATCTCGGCTTCGAGCCTGAGGTGATCGAGCGTCGCGTCGAGCGTGCGTCGGGTCGGCAACGCGGAGCCGGCGTTGTTGAGATGCAGCACATGGGCGCAGCCCGGCGTCTCGGCGCGCAGGCGATCGATGTCGAGCGTCATGGCCGCGACACTAGCGCCAACCATCGCACCTGCGCCACGACGGCATTGTCTCGCGCAATCCGGATGTGGCAGGGTGCCGGGAACAACAACACCAAGCGTTCATCGTCCCCCTCGAGCACGCTGCCCCGATGTCCCTGTTCGACTCGTTGCGCGATCTGCTGCCGGGCACGAACCGGCCGAAGAGACGCACGCCTGTTGTGGCGAAGCCCAAGCCGGCGTTGCCGCCGCCGGAGGCGATCACCATCGATCATGCCGGCGTGCCGCTGGTCGTGATGTTCGAACGCAGCGCCAAGGCGCGGCGCGTGTCGTTGCGCGTCGATCAGCGCAGCGGCCGCGTGCGGCTGGTGGCGCCGCCGCGCATGGCGCGCGACAAGGCGCTGGGCTTCGCCCACGCGCAGGCGGCGTGGATCCACGGCCGCATGCTGCGCCAATCGCCGGCCGTGCCCTTCAGGGATGGCGCGGAGATTCCCCTGTTCGGCACGCCGCATGTCGTGCGCCATCGACCGGACCGGCGGGGCACGGTGTGGCTCGAGGAAGGCGCGTTGCATGTCGCGGGCCATGCCGAGCATCTGCCGCGTCGCCTGCACGACTGGCTGGCCGGCGAATTGCGCGCGCGCATATCGCCGCTGGCGCATGCCAAGGCCACGGTTATCGGTCGCAAGATCACGCACATCAGCGTGCGCGACACCGCCACGCAGTGGGGCAGCTGCGCGCGCGGCGGACGGCTGAGCTTCTCGTCGCGGCTCGCCTTCGCGCCGCCCGAGATCGTCGACTATGTCGTGGCGCATGAGGTGGCGCATCTCGTGCACGCCGACCACAGCTCGCAATTCTGGGCGCTCGCCGCGCGGCTTGCCGCAAGCGATGTCGCCGCCAGCCGCGCCTGGTTGCGGCGCAACGGCGAGCGATTGATGCGTCTCGGCTAGGCGCTCTCTAACTCGTTCCGATTCCACGACAAATCAGCCCTTGAATGGTGGGAGGGGATAACCCAGCCTGCACTGGTTCGGGCGGAGGCGCTGGGATGCTGCTCAAGGATCGGGTCTTGCTGGTCACCCATGTGCGCCGCTTCGCCGGCAGCGGGGTCTCGCGCCTGGCGCTGACCGAGGGCGCCAAGGTGATCGCCCATGACGAGAGCTTCGGCTCGGCCGCCAAGCGCAAGGCCTACGAAGCCGAGTTCCCCGGCGCGCGGGCGCTCGCCGCGCAGGAGCCGGGCAAGATCGTCGAGTCGACCTTGAAGCTCGCCTCGCGCATCGACGCGCTGGTCAGCAACGATGCGTATCCCGCCTTGCGCGCGCCGCTTGCCGAGGCGCGGCTGGATGATTTCCGCGCCGCGCTCGAGACCATGGTGGTGAAGCCCTTCGAGCTGGCGCAGAAGGTGGTGCCCGTGATGCGCCGACAGAAGGCGGGCCGCATCGTCTTCGTGTCCTCGGCGGCGCCGCTGCGCGGCATCGCCAACTACTCGATGTATGTCTCGGCGCGCGCCGGCACGCTGGGCCTCGTGCAGTCGCTCGCCAAGGAGCTCGGGCGCGACAACATCACGGTCAATGCGGTGGGCTCGAACTACGTCGAGAACCCCGACTACTTCCCGCCCTCGCTGCTGGCCAATCCCGAGGCGATGAAGCGGATGACGGCGCAGATCCCGATGGGCAGGCTGGGCAAGCCGGAAGAGCTGGCGGCGGCGATCTGCTTCCTGTGTTCGGACGGTGCCGGGTTCGTCACCGGCCATACCTTGGCGCACGCCGGAGGCTGGGCATGAAACCCAAGAAGAAGCGCACCGGCCGCATCGGCCTGCTGACCAGCGGCGGCGATTGCGCCGGGCTCAACGCGGTGATCCGCGCCGTGGTGCGCCGCGCCGTCGATGGCCATGGCTGGGACGTGATCGGCATCCGCAAGGGCACGCACGGCCTGCTGGCGCGGCCGGTCGAGGCGGACGAGCTGCGGCCGGGCGCCGACGACGCCTCGCTGCTGCGCCTGGGCGGCACCATCCTCGGCACGACCAACAAGGGCGATCCCTTCGCCTTCCCGATGCCCGACGGCTCGCTGAAGGATCGCTCGCAGGAGATCGTCGAAGGCTTCCACGCGCTCGATCTCGACGCGCTGATCGGGGTCGGCGGCGACGGCAGCCTGGCGATCCTGTCCAAGCTCGCCACGCAGGGCAGCATTCCCTTCGTCGGCATTCCCAAGACCATCGACAACGACGTGGCGCGCACCGAGCGCGCCGTGGGCTTCGCCACCGCGGTGGCGACGGCGACCGAGGCGCTCGACCGACTGCAGCCCACGGCGGCGAGCCATGACCGCGTGATGATCCTGGAGGTGATGGGCCGCGACGCCGGCCACATCGCCCTGTCCTCCGGCATCGCCGGCGGCGCCGACATCGTGCTGATCCCGGAGATCGCCTGGACCCTCGAGGCGGTGTCGCATCATGTGCGCGAGCTGCGCGTCGTCGGCCGCGACTTCGCGCTGATCGTCGTCGCCGAGGCGGCGCGGCCCGCCGGCCTCGACGCCAAGACGATCAAGGAGGCGGGCGGGATCGGTCATTGGCTGGCGGCCAAGCTCGACGCCGCCACCGGGGCGGAAACGCGCGTGACGGTGCTGGGTCATGTCCAGCGCGGCGGCACGCCGCTGGCCGAAGATCGTCTGCTGGGCTCGCTGCTCGGCGTGCACGCGGTGGACCTGGTCGCCGAGGGCCGCACCGGCCGCATGGTAGCGTGGTCGAACCGCGAGGTGATCGACGTGCCGCTGGAGGAAGTCGTGGGCGTGCCGCACGTCGTCGACCCGAACGGCGTACTGTTGCGCACCGCACGCGGGCTGGGCATCTGCCTGGGCGACGAGACCCCGGCGTGATCGAAGAGGGACGTAAACGAAAGGGAAGAAGTGGTGGCGTTGACCCCCAGCCATTACATCGCCGGGCGCCACCGATGAGCCTTATAGCCCGCGGGCGTGACGGAATTATGGCTCTTCCTCCCTCTCCCCGCTTGCGGGGAGAGGGTCGGGGTGTGGGGCTGCATCGAGTGGCGCACCGCGACCCTGC
>JBFXAZ010000211.1:0-4894 GCA_050183765.1 Reyranellaceae bacterium
CCCGTCGTCCTGAGCGCAGCGTGGGACCTCGCGCTCGAACGGACGAGGCTTGGCGGCGCCGGATGATCTCCGGCGCCGCTTGCGTTGGGGAAAGCCCCCGCAAGGTCCTTCGCTGCGCTCTGGACGACAGGGGTGTCAGGCGAAGAACGAGACCTTGCCGGTCGACAGGTCGTGCATGGCCGCGACGATCAGCAGTTGCTTGGCGTCGACCAGGCCCTTCAGCACCGCGCTGCGGTCGGTCAGCATCCTGGCGGCCAGCTTGGCGTTGGAGTCGGCGACCGCCTGCACGAAGGCCGTGTTCTTCGACGTCTTGTCCCCGGCATAGGACGCATTGGCCTTCACCGCCGGCTTGATGTTCGCGAGCGTCGCGGTTAGCAGGCCGAGTTCGGCGCCGTCGATCGCGCCCTTGATCGCGCCGCAATCGGAGTGGCCGAGCACGACGATCAGCCTGGCGCCGACCAGCTTGGTGCCGAACTCCAGGCTGCCGATGATGTCGGTGTTGACGAAGTTGCCGGCGATGCGCGCGGTGAAGACGTCGCCCAGCCGCTGGTCGAACACCAGCTCCGGCGGCACGCGCGAATCGATGCAGCCGACGATGCAGGCATAGGGTGCCTGGCCGGTGGCGGTGGCCCTGACCTGGGCCATCAGATCGCAGTTGATCGACTTGCCGGCGACGAAGCGCTCGTTGCCGGCCTTGAGCCGCGCCAGGGCCTCCGCGGGGGTAGTCGCCGTCTGACGATCCTTGGTGAAGATCTGGCATTCCGGAGCCTGCGCACGCGCGGCGCCGGCGACAAAGGGCACGGCAAGGGCGAGGCTGCCGCAAATATAGCGACGGGATATCATGAATGGTGTCTCCCATGCGTGAAATGCACGCATTGGGAAATATACATCATTTGAGCGTCGAATGCCTTACTTCCGTGTGGCCCTCTCACCGCGGACGGCGGTCGACCACGCGCTTGGCCTTGCCGATCGAGCGCTCGACGACGCCGATGGCGGCGATCTCGACGCCGGCGGTCACGCCGCACATCGTCTTGACCCGCGCCGACAGCGCGGCCGCGACCTCGACGCGGCGCTCCTCGCCCAGCGCCTCGCGCGCCTCGACCACGATCTTCAGCGAGTCGAGCGGGCCTTCGCGCCACAGCTCCAGCACGTAGTGCGGCGAGAGCGCCGGCTCGCGCAGGATCTGTTCCTCGACCTGGCTGGGAAACAGGTTCACGCCGCGCACGATCAGCATGTCGTCGCTGCGCCCGGTGATGCGCGCCATGCGCCGCATGCTGGTGATCGTGCCCGGCAACAGCCGCGTCAGGTCGCGCGTGCGATAGCGCACGACCGGCAGCGCCTGCTTGCTGAGCGAGGTGAAGACCAGCTCGCCGATCTCGCCCTCCTTCGCCGGCTGGCCGGTCCGCGGATCGACGATCTCCGGCAGGAAATGATCCTCCCAGATGGTCGGGCCGTCCTTGCTGTCGCGGAACTCCTGCGCCACGCCGGGACCCATGACCTCGGAGATGCCGTAGATGTCGACGGCGTCGATGCCGGTGCGCCGCTCGATCTCCTGGCGCATGCCCTCGGTCCACGGCTCGGCGCCGTGGATGCCGATGCGCAGCGCGGTGTCGCGCACGTCGATGCCCTGGCGCTCGAACTCGTCGGCCAGCGCCAGCATGTAGGATGGCGTCACCATGATCACGCGCGCGCCGAACTCGGCGATCAGCTGCACCTGGCGCTCTGAGTTGCCGCCCGACATCGGCACCGCCGTGCAGCCCAGCCGCTCGGCGCCGTAATGCGCGCCCAGCCCGCCGGTGAACAGGCCGTAGCCATAGGCGACATGCACGACGTCGCCCGGCAGCCCGCCGCCGGCCCAGATCGAGCGCGCCATCAGCTCGGACCAGGTGACGATGTCCTCGGCGGTATAGCCGACGACCGTGGGCCGCCCGGTCGTGCCGCTCGAGGCGTGCACGCGCACGCAGCGTTCGCGCGGCACGGCCAGCATGCCGTAGGGATAGTGGTCGCGCAGGTCGCTCTTGGCGGTGAACGGGAACTGCGCCAGGTCGGCGAGCGACTTCAGGTCGGACGGATGCACGTCCGCCGCCTCGCACTTGGCGCGATACGGCGCCTGGTTGGCGTAGGCGTGCGCGAGCGTCGCGCGCAGGCGTTCGAGCTGCAGGGCCTCCAGCGCATCGCGCGAGATGCGCGTCTCGGGAAACAGGTCGCTCATGGTGTCGTCGGAGCCGGTGGTGGCGGCGGCGGTGGCGGCGCGAGCGCCGGCCGTTCGTCGGCGGCGAAGACGAAGTGGCGATAGGTGTAGCCCAGCCCGACCAGCGCCGCGCCCAGCCCGAGGAAGGAGAACACGCGCAACAGGCCGGTGAGCCCGGACATGTCGATCAGGAACACCTTGGCCACGACCAGGCAGACCATGATCATGCCGGCATGGCGCAGCGCCGGCACGCGCCGCCAGATGCCCAGCGCCAGCAGCGCCAGGCCGAACAGCAGCCAGGCCGCGGAGTAGGCATAGAGCTCGACGCCATCGGCGTCGGATGGATCGCCGGCGAACAGCGGATCGAAGAGATGGCGCACCTCCAGCGACACCCAGGCGAAGGCCAAGATCATCGCGGTGATCGCCGCCACGACCACGGCGCGGCTCTCGCCCGCCTGTCGCGCCATGCGCAGTGCCAGCAGCGCCAACAGCGCCGGCATCAGGCAGCCCAGCAGGAGGCCGTTGAAGATCGGCGTGCCGCCGACATGCACCGATTCGGCGAGCGGATTCATCACCAGGGTCTGCACGACCACGGCGAGGAACACGCTCAGGCCGCCGACGATGCGCCAGCCCATCAGCGCCACCTTGGAACCCGTGCTGCGCGCCACGAAGAGCGACACCAGGGCGAAGCCGCCCCAGGCCAGCACCAGGGTGGCGCGCTCGTAGAACGTCGTGCCCACGGCCGAGAGGCCTTCCGGCTGGAAGATGCTGCGCACCTCCAGGGTCAGCAACACGAAGCCCAGCAGCACGGTGGAGGCCTTCACCGTCTCCGACAGCGCATCCTCGCGCACCGCCGAGAGGAAGCGCCCGCCGAGCCAGAAGGCGGCAATGGTCAGGCCATAGGCCCACAGGATCCAGTTGAGGAACGGGATGCCGCCCAGCGGGTAGTCGAGCAGGTAGGGGTTGAGCACGAAGCGCACCATCACCGTGCCCAGCAGCGGCCAGCACAGCAGGCGCAGGCTGAGCACGTCGAGCTTCCAGCCGATCCAGGCGATGGCGGCGAGCTGGAAGGCGTAGGCGACGGTGATCCACTCGCGCCGCAGCTCCAGCGGAATGGCGGCGGCGACGAAGAACGTCACGCCGGCCGCCATCACGCCCAGCGCCTCGGTCGCGCCCGGCATGACGCCGCGCCAGCGCGCCAGCCGGTCGGCGCCGACCAGGAAGGGCAGCGCCAGGCCGAGGCTGAGCAGCGACCACGGCATGCCGGGGAATCTGTCGCCCAGCGTGTACCAGCCCAGCAGGAAGTGCAGCAGCGTGGCGCCCACCGTGACGCCGGCCCAGAACCCCGGCCGGCCGGCGTTCCACAACAGCGCGAAGGCGCCGATCGCGAAGCCGCCGCCCATGATCAGCAGGGTCGGGCCGAAGGCATCGACGTCGGCCGCCGACGGCGGGAAGAGGCGCACGAACCACCACGCCGAGAGCGCCAGCAGCGAAAGCAGCGGGGGCAGCGCGCCGAGGTATTGGAAGCGCGGCACGTAGCGCGCCAACGCGTAGATGCCGGCGCCGTAGAGTCCCAGGCACAGCCAGCCCGACGTGCGCAGCGGATCGGCGAAGGCGATGACGGCGATCAGCCCGCCGGTGATCACGGTCGCGAACCAGACCTGCAGCACGACGTGGTCGGTGGGCTGGCCCTGCTCGCGCACGCGCTGCCAGGTCGCCCAGACGAACAGCGCGGCGACGCCGACGAGGAACAGGCCGACCCAGATCTGCCCGTCGGCGCCGTAGCGCACGCCGTCGAAGGCGCGCAGCACCATCCAGAACAGGCTCCACAGGCTGGTGCCGGCCAGCACGCCCCAACCCAGCACCCACCAGCCGCGATGACGGATCACCGCCAGCGTGCCGGCGGCGGTGGCCAGCAGGTAGCCGAACAGCACCGGCACGTTGGGCGTCTCGCCGCCGATCACCAGCGGTGAGACGAAGCCGCCGACGAAGGCGAGCGCGGCGACGAAGATGCCGTGACGCAGCGACAGCACGATGCAGAAGCCGGTGAGCACCAGCGCCAGCGCGCCGCCCATGCCCTGCGAGACCATCTGGTAGAGCGCTACGGCGGAGAACAGCGCGCCATACAGCGAGGCCGCGCCGGCCGCGGCCAATGCCTGGGCCACGCGCTCGTCGCGCGCGCGCAGCCGGTCACCGCCGGCGATCAGCGCGCCGCCGAACAGCGCCGCCAGGATCACGCGCACCGTCGGCGACAGGTAGCCCTGCTCGATCGAGTAGCGCACGAGGAAGATCGCCGCGAGCGCCAGCGTGATGCCGCCCAGCCAGACGAAGGCGCGCGCGCCCAGGCGCTGCTCGAGACTCGCCGAGGGTGCGCGCGCTGCGGCCGGCGGCGGAACGCCCGGTGCCAGCAGCGGCGGCAGCGGCGCGACCAAGGGCTCGACGGGCTTCGGCGGCGGTGGCGGAGCCGCGACCTCCGGCTGCGGCGGCACGGCCGTCGGAGCCGCAACCTCGGCCGGCGCGATCACCGGTGGCAGCTCATCCTGTGGCGGTGCCGCCGTCTCGGCCGCCGGCGCGGCGGCCGCCGGTCGCGTGGCCAGCTCGGTGCGCAGATCCCTGATCTGGCCCTGCAGCGCCTCGATCGCGCGCCGCTGCTCGCCGCTGCGCAGGAAGGCGATCAGCGCCAGCACCGGCGTGCCGAGCGCC
>JBFXAZ010000212.1:0-4885 GCA_050183765.1 Reyranellaceae bacterium
ATGACGAGGCCCCGTCGTCCTTCACGCAGCGAAGGATCTGGCGGCAGCGCGAACCCACTTCGACGTGGCGCGCATTGGCCCCACCGCTGGGTCCTTCGCTGCGCTCAGGACGACATGATGAGGATCCGTCGTCCTGAGCGCAGCGAAGGATCTGGCGGCAGCGCGATCACACTTCGACGTGGCGCGCATTGGCACCACCGCAGGGTCCTTCGCTGCGCTCAGGACGACATGATGAGGATCCGTCATCCTGAGCGCAGCGAAGGATCCGGCGGTATCGCGGTCAGTCCGTGGCGTCGCTTCCTGTCGCATCACCGCGAGATCCTTCGCTGCGCTCAGGATGACGGGGCCGATGCTCGATGCGCGCGGCCAGTGCCGGTGGCAGACCCTGTGTCGGCTTGGGCGCGGGGCGGCGGAAGGTGCCGGCGGTTGCCTTGCGCGGCTTGAGCGCGACCAGCGCCTCGGCGAGCTTCAGCGCCGCCTGCGCCTGGTCGACCACCGGCACGGGGATGCGGTCCGCGACCTTCGCCGCGAGTCCCGCAAGCGGTGCGCCGGCGAGGATCACCGCGTCCGCCTCGTCCTCGACCACCGCGCGCTGGGCCAGCGCGACGATCACGTCCTCCTTCTCGTCCTGCACCTCAGCGATGTCGGTGAAGCTCTCGTCGAGCATGCGGATGGCGGCGCAGCGGCCGCTCAGGCCATGCATGGCGACGCATTCCTCGTACCAGGGACCCAGCGCGCGAGCGAAGGTGACGATGGCGAAGCGGCGGCCCAGCATGCAGGCGGCCAGCATGGCGGCCTCGGCCAACCCGACGACCGGGATGTCGAAGAGTTCTCGCGCGCCCATCAGACCGGGATCGCCGAAGGCGGCGATGATGGCGGCATCGGCCTTGTCGTGGTGCTCGGCCAGCATCTCGAGCGCCACGGCACCGCCGATCTGCGCCTCGGCGCGGGTTGCGATGTAGGGCACGCCGCGCGGCGCGGTCAGCGGCACGATCTCGGTCGATGGCTGTGCGACGGCCTGCGCCGCCGCGAGCAGCCGTTCGGTGATCGCCGCGCTCGTGTTGGGGTTGAGAAGCAGGATGCGCATGAGTCCTCCCGCGGGACTCACGGCAAGTCCCGGGCCAACGGCCACGATCGACGTCGGCCGATCGTGGACGAGGCATGATGACACTGCAGCCCGGCTGCCCGAAAAAAAACGCCACTAGGCAAGGACGCGCGATGTAGCGCACACTCCGCGCACGAAGGCGAAACAATCGCCGCGTCTGGGAGGGAACAGCGACGTCATGGCCGTGACGCTCGATCTGACGCTCAATGCCGTTCTGTCGGGCCTGCTGCTGGGCGGGTTCTATGCCGCCGTGACCATCGGCGTGGCGATCGCCTTCGGCATGCTCGACATCGTCAACATCGCCCATCCGGCCTTCATCCTGCTGGGCTCCTACGTCGCCTTTGTCGGCAACACGATGCTCGGGCTCGATCCGCTGCTGGCGACGGTGATCGCCATGCCGGCGTTCTACCTGCTCGGCATGATCTGCTATCAGCTCTACTACGTCGCCTTCGAACGGCGCGACGACCAGTCGCTGCGCGGCCTGTCGTTCTTCTTCGGCATCCTGTTCATCGCCGAAGTGGGGCTGATCCTCGGCTTCGGCGTCGATTACCGCTCGGTGCAGGCCTGGTACATCGGCCGGCCCAACCTCGATCTCTATTTCTTCGACCTGCCGTGGCGCCTGCTGGTGCCCTTCCTGGTCGGCATGGCGATGGTGGTCGCGCTGCAGCTCTTCCTGTCGCGCACCTTCACCGGGCGCGCGATCCAGGCGGTGGCGCAAGATCAGCAGGCGTTGCGGCTGATGGCCGCCAACCCGGTCAAGATCAAGCGCATCGCCTTCGGCCTGTCCTTCGCCACGGCCGCGCTCGCCGGCGCCTCGCTGATCATCATCCAGCCGGTCGAGCCGGCGATCGGCCGCGAATATATCGGCCGCATCTTCGCGATCTGCGTGCTGGGCGGGCTCGGCAGCTTCTCCGGCATGGTGATCGCGGCCGTCACGCTGGGCGTGGTCGAGAGCCTGACCGCGACCTTCTTCGGCCCGTCCTGGGCACCCGCCGTCGCCTTCGGCGTCCTGCTGATCACGCTCGCGGTGAGGCCCAGTGGCATCCTTGGTCGCTAGCACGCCCGCCTCGTCGAGGAGCGCGGGCATCAGCGGTTGGACGTTCGCGCTGATCCTGATCGCGATCGGCCTGGCGATCTATGCGGCGGGCCGCGTCTTCGGCAACAGCTACGCCTTCTTCGCGGGCTATGTCGTGGTGCAGTACATCGTGCTGGGCACTGCCTGGAACATCCTCGGCGGCTACACCGGCTACGTGAATTTCGGCATCACCGCCTTCTTCGCCATCGGTGCCTATTCGACGGTGGTCTGGCACAAGCTGACGCCGGGCATGCCGCTGCCTGTCATGGTGCTGATCGGCGGCGCGGTCGCGGGGCTGGTCGGCTTCGGCACCGGCTACCTGACCCTGCGCCTGCGCGGCGTCTTCTTCTCGATCGCGACGCTTGCGCTGGCGGTGGTGGTGCAGACCCTGATCACCAACTGGGACTTCGTGGGCGGCGCGCGCGGCGCCTATGTGCTGCGGCCCAAGCTCGCGCCGCTGATCGGCGGCGAATACATCAGCTATCTGTGCCTGGTGATGCTGGGCCTGTGCGTCGCCGTGCTGGTCACGGCGCGGGCGATCGAACGCTCGGCGCTGGGCTACGGCTTCGCCGCGATCCGCGACGACGAGGCGGCGGCCGAGGCGGCGGGCGTGCCGACCTTGAAGCTGAAGCTGGTCGCCACCACCTTGTCGGGCGCCTTCATGGGCATGGCCGGCGCGCCGCTGCCGTACTACGTCGCCTATCTCGATCCGGCGTCCGGCTTCAGCCTGAACTACGCGGTCAACGCCATCGCCATGCCGCTGATCGGTGGCACGGCCAACTGGGTCGGCCCGGTCGTCGGCGCGGTGCTGGTGGGCGGCCTGCAGCAATACATCAGCGTCACGATCTCCTCGGCGCTCAACGTGCTGATCACCGGGCTGCTGCTCGTGGTCTTCGTCATCCTGGCGCCCCAGGGCATCATCGGCCTGTTCCAGCGGAAGAAGCGATGAGCGCGCTGCTGCAGGTCTCCGGGCTCAGCAAACGCTTCGGCGGCTTCGTCGCCCTGGACGGCATCGCGCTCGAGGTCGAGGAGGGCGAGCGGCTCGGCCTGATCGGGCCCAACGGCTCGGGCAAGTCGACGCTCGTCAACTGCATCTGCGGCACGTTGTTCAACGAGATCGGCACGGTCGAGTTCGCCGGCGAGAGGCTGAACGGGCTCACGGCGCACGAGCGCACGCGCCGCGGTCTGGCGCGCTCGTTCCAGCTGCCGCGGCCGTTCGGCAGCCTGACGCTGCTCGAGAACGTGCGCATCCCGATCCTCTATACCGTGAACGCGCGATCCGGCCGCCATATCAGGGGTGCGGACATCGAGGGACGCTGCCACGAGATGCTCGAGCAGGTGGGGCTGGCCGCCAAGGCGCAGCTTCATCCGCGCGATCTCACACAGATCGAGATGCGCAAGCTCGAGCTGGCCCGCGCCATGGCCGCCGAGCCCAAGCTGCTGATCGCCGACGAGGTGATGGCCGGGCTGAGCCACGCCGAGGTCGACGAGATCCTGGCGCTGCTGATCCGGCTCAACGGCCAGGGCATCACCATCATCATGATCGAGCACATCATGCGTGCGGTCATGGAGTTCTCGCAGCGCCTGGCGGTGCTGGTGGCCGGCCGCAAGATCGCCGACGGCGATCCCAAGGAGGTCGTGCGTGATGAGGAAGTCGTGAGGGCCTATCTTGGCGAGTAGCCTCACCATCAGCGGCCTCGATGCCGGCTACGGCGCGGTGCGCGTGCTGGAGGGCGTCTCGCTCGAGGTGCGCGCCGGCGAGACGGTGGCGCTGCTGGGCACCAACGGCAACGGCAAGTCGACCCTGATGAAGTCGGTGATGGGCATGGTGCGGCCGTCCGGCGGCAGCATCACGGCCACGATCGACGGCACCGAGCACGAGCTGGTCGGGCTGTCGACCGAGGAGATCGTCGATCTGGGCATCGCCTTCGTGCCGGAAGGCCGTCGCCTGTTTCCCAAGCTCACGGTCAACGAGAACCTGCTGCTCGGTGCCTTCCGTCCGACCGCGCGCTCGGCCATCCAGCGCAACCTCGATTTCTGCTTCGAGACCTTCCCGCGGTTGAAGGAGCGTGCCCGCCAACTGGCCGGCAGCATGTCGGGCGGCGAGCAGCAGATGCTGGCGCTGGCGCGCGCGCTGATGTCGGCGCCGCGCATCCTGCTGGTCGACGAGCCGTCGGTCGGCCTGGCGCCGCTGCTGGTGAAGCGCACCATCGACAAGATCAAGGAGCTGAAGGACCGCTTCGAGCTCACCGTGCTGATGGCCGAGCAGAACTTCACCCAGGCCGTGCGCATCGCCGACCGCGGCTACGTCATCGTGCACGGCCGCATCGCCTTCCAGGGCGACTCCGCCGAGGCGCTGCGCAACAACGACCTGATTCGCGAATTCTATCTGGGCGCTTGAGGAAGTCTCTTCTTCTCCCCGCGCAGGCGGGGAGAAGGTGCCGAGCGTCAGCGAGGCGGATGAGGGGCTTCTTCATGCAACGACTGCCGTCATCGTTGTTGAAACGCCGCGAAGCCCCTCATCCGCCCTTCGGGCACCTTCTCCCCGCCTGCGCGGGGAGAAGGAAGACCCACAAAATAGGGGGCGGTGACCGCCCCCTTTTCGTTGCCTCGCCGCGATCAGCCCGGGTTGTACGGATAGATGATGTCGCCCGTCTTGTACTTCTTGGGCCACAGGATCACTTCGCTCTTGGGGTTGGTGAACT
>JBFXAZ010000213.1:0-723 GCA_050183765.1 Reyranellaceae bacterium
GATCGGCCGCCTCGTCGTCCATCAGCTCGATCAGCGGATCGCGCGGCCAGTACTGGCGCAGCAGGTTCTTGATCATGCGCCGCCAGCGCTCCGGTTGCGCGATGGGCGCGAGTCGCGGCGGATCGCGTTGTGCCCCGGGCGGGACATGCTCGACGGCGTCAGCGGGCACGGGAAACTGCGCGGGCGGCGGTGGCGGCTCGGGCACCGGCATCGATGGATCGGCCGGATAGCGCCGCCGCGCGCGACGGCTGACGCGATGGTGCAGGCTCCAGTCGACGACGGCGAGGTACTCGACGCCCTCGACCTCGTAGATGCGCACCAGCTTGCGCGACGCCAGCTCGTCGATCATCGCGCGCACGGCGTCGTTGTCGATGGTGTCGCCGGGGAAGACCTGCATGCGGATCGTGCGCGGACGCAGCGGCTGCACGCCGTGGTCGTCGGCGAAGTTCCACAGGCCGATGAAGAGAAGGCGGGTCATCGGCGCGCAGTCGATGACGGCCTCCCAGGTCCAGAAGTCGGGGGTGATGGTGCGGTTGCGGGACATGAGGGCGATCTCCAGTGTGGTCACTGGCGCGGGATTAGAACCCCGAAGGTCGAAATCGCCTATTTTTGCCCCTACGAATGTCGTCTTCACCGCTTCGATCGCTGGGCGACAACGACTCTTGCCTTTCCCCTCCAGGACAGGGCGATCGCATATGGCCTTCATGGGGCTGGGGGCGCGCC
>JBFXAZ010000213.1:733-4858 GCA_050183765.1 Reyranellaceae bacterium
AGGGCGATCGACAAGGACGCGCCACTGGAGTGGCGCGCCCCGACCGGATGGCAGCCTGCAAGGATTTCCGGGCCGCGTCGCTCCAGCGACGCATCATGAGCGCCGCTGGAGCGGCGCGGCCCGAAGAGCATCGACAATCCATGTGCGATAGCCCTGCCCCTCGGGCGACGGATGCCATCCAGCGTCATCACACTGATGCGCGGCGGGCAATGGTGCCCGCCTGACCGGCGTGGCATGGTTGATGCTACCCACTTGGGCTGGGAGAACACATGGTCAGCCGCATTAATCCGAACCGCTTCACCACGCGGCCGGAAATCGAGGGAACGTTCGGCGTCGTCACCACCACGCACTGGATCGCCACCGCCGTCGGCATGGGCATCCTCGAGCGCGGCGGCAATGCCTTCGACGCCGCCTGCGCCACGGCCTTCACGCTGCAGGTGGTCGAGCCGCACCTCAACGGCCCGGGCGGCGACGTGCCGGTGATCGTGCACGACGTGCGCAAGGGACGCACCGAGGTGATCTGCGGTCAGGGGCCGGCGCCTTCGGGCGCGACCATCGCGCATTATCGCGGCCTGGGCCTCGACATGGTGCCCGGCACCGGCCTGCTGGCGGCCTGCGTGCCCGGCACCTTCGGCACCTGGATGCTGCTGCTGCGCGACTACGGCACCATGAAGCCGCGCGACGTGCTGGAGGCGGCGATCGCCTATGCGCGCGACGGCCACGCGCTGGTCGAGCGCGTCTGCGCCACCATCAACACGGTGAAGGACCAGTTCGCGCAGCACTGGAAGACATCGGCCGACCTCTATCTGCCTAACGGCAGCGTGCCGGCGCCGGGCACGATCTTCCGCAACGTGGCGATGGCCGAGACCTACACCCGCATCCTCAAGGAAGCCGAGGCGGCAGGCGGCGATCGCGTGAAGCAGATCGAGGCGGCGTCGCGCGCCTGGTCGCACGGCTTCGTCGCCGAGGCGATCGACAAATTCTGCCGCACGCAGGACGTGATGGACACCAGCGGCCGCGCGCACAAGGGCGTGCTAAATGCCGACGACATGGCGAACTGGGCGCCCACGGTCGAGGCGCCGACGACCTACGACTACGGCCGCTACACCGTGTGCAAGCCCGGCCCGTGGAACCAGGGCCCTGTCATGCTGCAGCAGCTCGCGCTGCTCAAGGGCTACAAGCTCGACGGCATGGACCCGACCAGCGCCGAGTTCATCCACCTGCTGGTCGAGGCCTCGAAGCTCGCCTTCGCCGACCGCGAGAAGTTCTACGGCGATCCCAAGTTCGTCGACGTGCCGATGCAGACGCTGCTGTCGGACACCTACAACGCCGAACGGCGCAAGCTGATCGGCGAGCAGGCGTCGATGGAGCTGCGGCCCGGCGAGGTCGAGGGCTTCGGCGGCGTCGTGACCTTCCGCAAGGCCGACGCCTCGCGCAGCGCCGTGGCCGCCAGCGGCGCGGGCGAGCCGACGGTCGGCCGGCTGGGCGAGGCGCGCGGCGACACGGTGCATTTCGACATCATCGACCGCGACGGCAACATGGTGACCTCGACGCCCAGCGGCGGCTGGCTGCAGAGCTCGCCGGTGATCCCCGCGCTGGGCTTCCCGCTGGGCACGCGCGCGCAGATGTTCTGGCTCGACGAAGGCAAGCCCGGCACGCTCGCGCCCGGCAAGCGGCCGCGCACCACCTTGACGCCGACCATGGCGCTGCGCGACGGCGAGCCGTATCTCGCCTGGGGCTCGCCCGGCGGCGACCAGCAGGACCAGTGGATCACCCAGTTCTTCCTGCGCCATGTCCATTGCGGCATGAACCTGCAGGAGGCGATCGACGCGCCGGCCTGGCACAGCGAGCATTTCCCGATCTCGTTCTTCCCGCGCACCGCGCGACCGGGCGTGCTGGTGCTCGAGGGCCGCGTGCCCAAGGACACGGTGAAGGAACTGGAGAAGCGCGGCCACCTCGTCGAGGTCGGCGACGACTGGTCGGAAGGCCGCCTCACCGCCGCGTCGCGCGACGGCATCCGCCGCAAGGCCGCCGCCAACCCGCGCGGCATGCAGGGTTACGCGGCGGGGCGATGAGGATCTTGGCGCATCTTCCCTTCTCCCCGCGAAGGCGGGGAGAAGGTGCCGAGCGCAGCGAGGCGGATGAGGGGCTTCGAATCCCCTCGACCACTTCACTGATGGTTGGACTGCCGCGAAGCCCCTCATCCGCCCTTCGGGCACCTTCTCCCCGCCTTCGCGGGGAGAAGGAAAAAAGACCATGACCTGGTCGATCGTCGCGCGCGATCCGGCTACCGGTGCACTCGGCATCGTCGTTGCCACCCGGTTCTTCGCCGTCGGCGCGCGCGTGCCGCATATCGCCACCGGAATCGGCGCGGTGGCGACGCAGGCGATGGTCAATCCGTTCTACGGCACCCGTGGCATCAGGCTGCTGGCGCAGGGCGTGCCGGCCGCCGATGTCGTCGACCTGCTGACCAGGGACGATGACGGCCGCGAGTCGCGCCAGGTACACCTCATGGACACGGCCGGCCGCATCGCCGCGCACACCGGCTCGGCCTGTATCGACTGGTGCGGCCACCTGATCCGCGACAGCTTCAGCGTCGCCGGCAACATGCTGGCCGGCGCGGCGGTGATTAAGGACACCGCGCACGCCTACGAGGCCAACGCGTCGTTGCCGTTCCCGCAGCGGCTCATCGCGGCGATGAAAGCGGGCGAGGCGGCGGGCGGCGACAAGCGCGGCAAGCAATCGGCGGCGCTGCTGATCCACGGCGCGCAGGAGTACTCGGACCTCGACCTGCGCGTCGACGATCACGCCGATCCGCTGGCCGAGCTGACGCGACTGGAAGCGGTCAGCCACGAGCACTGGACGATCTTCCGCCAGTTCATGCCCAGTCGCGAGAAGCCGGCGGGCGTGCTCGATCGCGACGTGATCAACGCCGCCGTGGCGAAGGCCCAGTCGGAACGCTGATGGCCACACCGATCCTCGAGGTCGCCGATCTGCGGGTGTCCTTCGCCGGCGACAACCGCCGTGACACGCTGGCGGTCGACGGCATCGGCTTCAGCCTGCAGCGCGGCCGTACCCTGGGCATCGTCGGAGAGTCCGGCAGCGGCAAGAGCGTGACGTCGCTGGCCATCATGGGCCTGCTGCCCAAGGACACCGCGCGCATCGGCGGCTCGGTGCGCTTCGACGGCGAGGAGCTGCTGCGCGCGCCGGAGGCCAAGCTGCGCGACCTGCGCGGCGATCGCATGGCGATGATCTTCCAGGAGCCGATGACCTCGCTCAACCCGAGCTATACGATCGGCGACCAGATCGGCGAGGCGGTGGTGCGCCATCGCGGCGCCTCGAAGCGCGAGGCGCGCGCGCGGGCCATCGAGATGCTGCGCCGCGTGCGCATCCCCTCGCCCGAGCAGCGCGTCGACGACTATCCGCACAAGCTCAGCGGCGGCATGCGCCAGCGCGCGATGATCGCGATGGCTCTCGCGTGCGATCCGCGCCTGCTGATCGCCGACGAGCCGACCACGGCGCTCGACGTCACCATCCAGGCGCAGATTTTGGATTTGCTGCGTGACCTGCGCGCCGAGGGCGAGGCGTCCATCATCCTGATCACCCACGACCTGGGCGTCGTCGCCGAACTGGTCGACGAGGTGGCGGTGATGTACGCCGGCCAGATCGTCGAACGCGCGCCGGTCGAGGTGCTGTTCAGCCAGCCGCAGCATCCCTACACCGTGGGCCTGCTGGGCTCGCTGCCGCGCCTCGACCAAAAGCGCGAGCGACTGGCGGCGATCGATGGCGCCGTGCCCGACATGACGGCGCCGCCGGAAGGCTGCCGCTTCGCCGCCCGCTGCCCCTTCGCCGAGCCGGCGTGCCGGGAGGGCGAGATGCCGGTGATCGCATTGGGCAACGATCACTACACGAGATGCCGCCGCGCACCGCTGGAGCGGCTGGTGGCATGATGAAGTCGTCACGCATGGCGTTCCTTCCTTCTCCCCGCGAAGGCGGGGAGAAGGTGCCCGCAGGGCGGATGAGGGGCTTCGCGGCGGTCCAATGCCACCGCCGTTGGATGCTGCGCGACGAAGCCCCTCATCCGCCTCGCTGGCGCTCGGCACCTTCTCCCCGCCTTCGCGGGGA
>JBFXAZ010000214.1:0-4828 GCA_050183765.1 Reyranellaceae bacterium
CGCGGGCCGGCCGGCCCGCTCGGCTGCGTCGCAAGAACAACTCATCGAGACTGTCAGGCATGTATCCGGTCTGTAGTGTCAGGCATGTTTCCGGTTGCACAGGCGCAGCCCCTCACCCCAACCCTCTCCCCGCGCGCGGGGAGAGGGAGAAAGAAAGAAGAGGTCATCACGGGCGCGCCGCCTGGATGGCCTGCCACACCGCCAGCGGCGTCGCCGGCATGTCGAGGTGCGTCACGCCCAGCGGCCGCAGCGCATCGAGGATGGCGCTCATGATGGTCTGCGGCGCGGACATGCAGCCGGCCTGGCCGGCGCCTTTCACGCCGAGCGCATTCGACTGCGTCGGCACCGACGCATCGAGATGCCCGGCGAAGCTCGGCAGATCGTCGGCGCGTGGCAGCGCATAGTCCATGAACGAGGCGCTCAGCATCTGGCCGCTGTCGGGATCGAAGACGGTGTGCTCGAGCATCGCCTGGCCGATGCCCTGCGCCAGCCCGCCATGCACCTGGCCCAGGGTCAGCATCGGATTGAGCAGGCGGCCGTAATCGTCGACCAGGGTGTAGCGGTCGAGCCTCACCGCGCCGGTCTCGGGATCGATCTCGACCTCGGCGACGTGGCAGCCATTGGGGAAGCCGAAGCGGTCGCTGGGATTGTTGGCCAGCGTATCGAGCCCCGGCGTCACGCCCTCCGGCAGGTTGGCGGCATCGCGCGACGCGGCGGCGACATCCAGGAGCGCGATGGCGCGATCCGTGCCGTCGACCACGAAGCGGCCGTCGAGGAAGCGCACGCCTTCGACCGGCGCCTGCAGGAGATGCGCGGCGATACGCCGAGCTTTTTCCAGGATCGCCTCGATCGCCATGACCAGCGCGGTGCCGCCCATCTGCATCGAGCGGGCGCCGCCGTGGCCGTTGCCGCTGGGCAACAGGTCGGTGTCGCCCTGGTGGTAGCGGAAGGCGGTGATCGGCAGGCCCAGGAGGTCGGCGGCGACCTGCGGATAGGTCGTCTCGTGTCCCTGGCCGTTCGACATGGTGCCCACGGCCAGGCTCACACGACCATCGGCATCGAACGAGACGCGCGCCACCTCGCCCGGCGCGCCGCGCGCAGTCTCGAGGAAGCACGCCAAGCCCCAGCCGCGCAGCTTCCCGGCTTCCGCGGAGCGCTTGCGGCGGGCTTCGAAGCCCTGCTGGTCGGCAACGCGCAGCGCATCGTCGAGATTGGCGACGAAGCGGCCGCCGTCGATCTGCATGCCGGTGGGCGTGCGATGCGGGAAGCTCGAGATCAGGTTGCGCCGCCGCAGCTCGACAGCGTCGATGCCGGCTTCCCGCGCCGCCTGATCGACCAGGCGTTCGATGAGGTAGTTGGCCTCGGGCTTGCCGGCGCCGCGATAGGCGTCGATCGGCGGCGTGTTGGTGAAGGCGCCGCGCACCTCCATTGCCACCGCGGGAATGGCATAGACGCCGCCCATCGCGTTGCCCGCCGACACGGTCGAGCTGCCCGGACCGGCGCCGGACAGATAGGCGCCCATGTTGGCGACCGCCTGCACGTCCAGCGCCAGGAAGCGACCGGCGTCGTCGAGCGCCAGCCGCGCGCGCGCCCGGAAGTCGCGGCCCTGCGCCGAGGTGACGAAATCCTCGACCCGCTCCGATACCCAGCGTACCGGCCGGCCCAGCTTGCGCGCGGCGAAGAGCAGGTGCACCCATTCGGGGTAGACGAAGTTCTTCATGCCGAAGCCGCCGCCGACATCCGGCGCGCTCACGCGCAGGCGATCCTGCGGGATACGGAAGACCGCCTCGGCAAGCTGGCGGCGGATGCCGTGCACGCCCTGGCCGGTCAGGGTCAGGTGCATCAGATCCTGCGCCGCGTCGTAGGTGGCGATGGCCGCGCGCGTCTCGATCGGCGCGACCACGACGCGGCTGTTGAGCAGATCGGCGGTGACGATGTGCTTCGCCGCCGCCATGGCCTGGTCGACCGCCTCCTTGTTGCCGCGACGATAGAGATAGGCGGAATTGCCGGGCACCTGCGGCCACAGAAGCGGCGCATCGGGCGCGAGCGCGGCGGCGGCATCGACGACGGCAGGCAGCGGCGTGTAGTCGACCTCGATCGCCTCGGCCGCCTCCAGCGCCGCCTCGATCGACTGGGCGATGATGCAGGCCACCGGATCGCCGACATGGCGCACGATGTCCTTGGCCAGCGCCGGCCGCGGCGGCACGATCAGCTTCTCGACGAACTCGATGGCCGCGGCGCAGGGCAGGGGACCGATCCCGTCGGCGGCCAGGTCGGCCTCGGTGTAGATCGCCACGACGCCCGGCAGCGTGCGTGCCGCGCCGATATCGAGCCGGTCGATGCGCGCATGGCCGTGCGGCGAGCGCAGCACGTGGAGGTGCAGGCATCCCGGCGGAATCGCGTTGGCGACGTAGGTCCCGCGTCCGGTGAGAAACCGCGAATCCTCAAGGCGGCTGAGCGACTGACCCTGGTATTGATCCGGCACTGCGAGGTTCCCTGGCGACGGTTCCGCGGGAGCCTAGTCTATGCGCGCGGGAGCGGCGGCGTCTTGTCGATCTGTCGTGTCGCGCGCGCGGCGCCAGGCGGCGACTTCCTCGATCAGGATGTCGTCGACCGAGGGGGCTTCCTCGGCGGCGATCAGCGGGCGCAGGCGGGTCTCGACGAGCGACAGGTGATGGCTCATCGCCTTCACCGCCTTGGCGCGCTCGCCGGCGGCCAGGGCGCGGAAGATCGCGCGATGCTCCTCGCAGCCGCAGGCCGAGCCGACGCTGGTCTCGTAATGGGTGACCAGCATGATGGTGCGGCCGACCAGCTCGCGCGCCTGGCGCTCGACGATCGGATTGCCGGTCATCTCCGCCAGCACGTAGTGGAACTCCGCCGACAGGCGCTGCCATGTGGTGCGGTCGTCGCGGCGCAGCGCGTCCGCCTCGCTGTCGACATGCGCGCGCAGCCGCGCCAGCTGCTCGTCGGTAAGATGGTCGGCGAGATGGGCGGCGATGCCGGCCTCGAGGATGCGCCGCGCCTCGTAGACCAGATGGCCCTCGCGCAGATCGGGCTTGATGGTGAAGGCGCCGCGATTCTTCACCAGCATCAGCAGCCGCTCGTGGCCCAGCCGGTGCAGCACCTTGCGCACGCGCTCGCGGCTCACCCCGAAGATGGCGGCCAGGCGATGCTCGCGCAGCTTCACGCCGCCCGGCAGACGTCCTGCCAGAAGCAAACGCGACAACAACGCATGCAGATCCGCCTCTTCCATCGGCGGCAGGCTACAGCCTTCGGTCATGCGGAAGCCAGTGCCGGTGATCGATCATGGCGGCTGATCATGCACAAATGATTCCAGATTGTGCACAAAATGGAGGCCTGCGATATCGGCGCTTGGGCCACTGGGCATATCTATCTATTTGATTCTAAATGATACTTACATCCCCGACCCCTTGGCACGCTCATTGCTGAGCAGAATCGGCCGCACCGAAGCTGCGGCGAGATAGCCGAGGGGGCCGGGCATGAAGATCGATCTTTCGCCAAAGCTGGGAAGGCGCACCATCGTCCGCGCGGGCGCAGGCCTTGCGACATTGCTCGCCGCGCCGGCGGTGCTGCGCGCGCAGACCAAGGAGCTGGTCGTGGGCGGCGCCGCCGGCCACAAGCCGTGGGTCGAGGCGACGGTCGCCCCGGCGTTCGAGAAGAAATACAAGTGCAAGATCATCTTCGAGGGCACGCGCTCGCTGGTGAACCTCGAGAAGATGCAGAAGAACAAGGGCAAGCAGTACATGTCGGTCGTCCAGATGGACGATCCCGTCATGATCCTCGCGGTGAAGGAGGGCCTGCTCGAGAAGCTGACGGCGGCCAAGACGCCCAACCTGCCCAACCTCGTGCCGGGCTCGATCCACATGGACGGCATGTGGGCGAACTACCTGCAGCCCTGGCTGGGCATCGCCTACAACACCAAGGTGATGAAGGCGCCGCCGACCTCGTGGGCCGAGCCGTTCGATCCGAAGTACAAGGGCCGCGTCATCATCCCCTCGCTGCAGAACACCGAGGGCCTGTCCAACATCTTCATGGCCGGCCACCTGGCCAACGGCATGTCGATCGCCGAGGCGCAGAAGGACACCGATGCCGGCTTCAAGAAGATGGTCTCGCTCAAGCCCAATTTGCTGACGATCTACACGCAGCAGCCGCAGGCCTACAATCTGCTGGAGCAGGGCGAGGCCTACATGATCGTCAGCGCCATGTCGTCCTACGCGCTGGAGCGCAAGGCGACCGGCGCGCCGATCGATCTCGTGGCGCCCAAGGAAGGCGTCTTCGCCATGCCCTCGGGCATCGCCGTGATCAAGGATTCGCCGCTGCCCGAGCTGGCCTTCGCCTATGTCAACGAGATGCTCGGGCCGGAGCTGCAGACCAAGCTGGCCGGCCCGACCTTCTCGCTGGCCACCAACAAGGCGGTACCGCGCCCGGCCGGCCTGGCCACCGACACCAAGATCCACCAGATCGACTGGGCCAACGTCGCGGCCAGTCGCAACGACTGGATCAAGCGCTGGGACCGCGAGATGGCGCGCTGATGCTTTTCCCTTCTCCCCGCGAAGGCGGGGAGAAGGTGCCGAGCAATTGCGAGGCGGATGAGGGGCTTCTCGCGCCACGACGAACACTGTTGCCGTCGAGACTCTGCGAAGCCCCTCATCCGCCCTTCGGGCACCTTCTCCCCGCCTTCGAGAGGTTTGCAGAAGTCTAGGGGTTGTGATTCGTATGGTCGATCGGCGGAGGCGGATCGATGAGCGAGCGTCAGAGTGGTCAGATGAGCCTGGCCGACGTGCTGGTACGGCAGCGCGAAGGGCTG
>JBFXAZ010000215.1:0-4789 GCA_050183765.1 Reyranellaceae bacterium
CGATTTCGCGAAGAACCAGGGCCCCAAGGTCTTCCACGATCTCGGCTACAATGGATGGTGGGCCTCCCTGTCGACGATCAAGGACAGACCCGACGTGGTGGCTCGATTCTCGAAGGCGCTCGAGGAGTCCTACTGCTGGTTCAGCAAGCCGGAGAATCTCGACGAGGTCGTCGCCCTCATGCGGAAGTTCGTGAAGGTGCCGGATCTGCCCGATCCCGCCTTCAAGACGATGGTCAAGGGATTGCTGCCGACCTTCGGTCCCGAGATCACGCCGCGCACCATCGACACCTGGTCCAGGCTGCTGGTCGACAACAAGCAGCTCGCCGCGCCCAAGGCCCGCAAGGACGTGGTCGCCGATACGGCGCGGGAGAGCTTCCGCTGCCCCAACTAGGATCCGCCATGACGGCCGCGGTCTCGACAGCCGGCGGACCACCGATCGACATCAGCGTGCGCGGCCTGGACGTGAATTTCGGCCTGCCGCGCAACACGCTGAGCGGCGTCGAGCTCAGCGTGCGGCGGGGCGAGTTCGTGGCGCTGATCGGCGCCAGCGGTTGCGGCAAGACCACGCTGCTGAACGTCATCGCCGGCCTCGTACCGGCCGCTTCAGGGTCGGTGACCGTCGCCGGCGCGTCGCCGGCCGCGGGGCGGCGCGACATCTGCTACGTGCTGGCGCGCGATGCGCTGCTGCCGTGGCGCACCGTGCTGGGCAATGTCGAGTACGGTCTCGAGCTCTCCGGCGTCGGCCGGGCCGAGCGCACGCGCCGCGCGCTGACCTATGTCGAGAAGGTCGGCCTGCTTGCCGCACGCGATCTATATCCCTCGCGGCTGTCGCAGGGCATGCGCCAGCGCGCGTCGCTGGCCCGGGCCTTTGCCGTCGGCCGCGGCCTCTACCTCATGGACGAGCCGTTCAGCGCGCTCGATTCGCAAACCAAGCTCGTGCTGCACGACCAGCTGCTGGGCCTGTGGGAGGCGAGCGGCGCGACCGTCGTCTTCGTGACCCACGACATCGGCGAGGCGATCACCTTGGCCGACCGGGTGCTGGTGATGTCGAAGAGGGGCACGGGCGTCGTCGATGAAATCCGCGTCGACCTGGACCGGCCGCGATCGGCCGACGCGCTGCAGGCCGATGCGCATTATCACGACCTCTACCGCAGGACGTGGACCGCGCTGAAGGCGAGCGCCCAATGACCGACATCGCCAACTCCGAAGCCAGGCTTGGCGCGGCGGTGCGCCCGGCCGGCGACCGCTCGGGCTCGATCTTCGCGGCACGCGCCGTGTTCCTCGCCATCATTCTGGGGCTGTGGCAGGGTGCCGTCGAGCTGGGCCTGGCCAACGCCGCCTTCGTGTCGACGCCGGTGGGCGTCGCGCAGTCGCTGTGGCACCTGTTCCGCGACGGCGAGGTCTTGCCCGATCTCGGCACGACCGTGCTCGAGATCGCCCTCGCCTTCGTCCTGTCGGTGGTGTTCGGCATCGCCAGCGCCGTCGTGCTCGATCGCAACGACTGGCTCAACCGGATCGTCTCGCCCTTCCTCACGGCGTTCAACAGCATGCCGCGCATCGCGCTGGGCCCGCTGTTCATCCTGTGGTTCGGCATCGGCATCGCCTCGAAGGTCGTGCTCGCCTTCTCGCTCGGCTACTTCATCATGCTGCTCAGCACCCTGGGCGGGCTGAAGAACGTCGATCGTGACCTGCTGCTGATGTCGCGGCTGTTCGGCGCCTCGGAGCTGCGCCTGTTCCGTCACGTCCGCTTCCCCTGGGCGCTGCCCGGCATCTTCGCCGGCCTCAAGCTCACGCTGATCTACTGCAGCGCAGGCGCGGTCATCGGCGAGATGATCGCCGCCAAGCGGGGCTTGGGCGTGCTGCTGCAGAGCTTCAGCGGCCGCTTCGACGTCGCCGGCGTGCTGGCGCTGATCCTGATCGTCGCCCTGATGGTGATGGCGCTCACCGCGCTCATGGACCTGATCGAGCGCCGCCTGCTGGAATGGAGCCGGGGCAGCACCGACGTGCCTGGCTGATCAAAGCTCGGCGTAGATCTCCAGCACGTTGCCGTCGGGATCGCGGAAGAAGATCGTGCGGTGGCCGAAAGGATGGTCGGTCAGCGGCGCAATGAGCGGCACGCCCTTCGCCTGCAGCGCGGCGGCGCATTCGGCGACCGCAGCCGGCGCGACGCGGAAGGCCAGCTGCAGGCACAGCTCGCCGGGCGCCGGCAGGGTGCCGCCGAAGCGCGGATTGGGCATCGTCAGCGCCAGCGTGTTGGCGCCGATGCGGAACTCGATCCACCGCTCGCTGAGCACCCGCAGCAGCGGGAATTCCATGACGCTCTCGTAGAAGTGCCGCATCGCCGGCATGTCGCGGCAGTAGACGACCGTGTAGTCGACCTGGCGAATCTGGCTGAGCGCGGACATGATACTAGGCCAGGCTGGCCTGCGGCGCGAAGGCGATGGCGTCGGTCTGGAACTTGAACAGGTCGTGGTACATGCCGCCATGCGCCATCAGCTCGTTGTGCGAGCCTTCCTCGACGATGCGGCCGTCGTGGATCATGACGATGCGGTCGAAGTTGGTGGTCGACACCAGACGATGCGTGGCGGCGACCAAGCCACGTTCCTGGCGCGTCGCCATCAGGTGATCGAAGATCACCCGCTCGGTCCTAATGTCGAGCGCGCTGGTCGCCTCGTCGAGGATCAGGAAGGCCGGCTTCTGCATCAGCACGCGTGCCAGGGCCACGCGCTGGCGCTGGCCGCCCGACAGCAGGCGGCCGCGATCGCCCATCTCGACGTCGAGATTGCCGTTGAAGGCGGCGACCACGTCGGTCAGCGCCGCCATGCGCACCGCCTTCTCGATCTCCTCCTCGCTGGCGTCGGGCTTGGCGAACACCAGGTTGCGCCGCAGGCTGCCGTTGAAGATGAACGGGTCCTGGTTGACGTAGCCGATGGCGCCGCGCAGGCCGTTGGCGTCGTAGTCGCCGAGGTCCCTGCCGTCGAGCATCACGCGCCCGCGTTCGGGGAAGCGCAGATGGGCGAGGATCTCAAGCAGGGTCGTCTTGCCGGAGCCCGACAGGCCGACGATCGCCGTGGTCGAGCCGGGCGCCACCGAGAAGTTGATATCCTTCAGCGCCCAGCGGTCCTCGACGTAGCGAAACCACACGCCGCGCACGTCGAGCGCGCCGGGGCTGCTGGCCACCGGCGGCGGCTCCGCCGGCCTCGCCGGCTTGGCGTTCTCGACCGCCAGCACGATGTCGGCATAGCCCATCACGCGCGGCAGCTGCGGCGCCAGCATGTTCACGTCGGCCACGATCTGCCGCAGCTGCAGGTAGGCCCGGATCATCGCGGCGAAGAAGCCGACGCCCACGCCCAGCCGCTGGCCGAAGCTGCCCCAGTCCGACAGGGCGAGCACGGCGAACACCGAGCTGATCATCAGCAGCCCGCCGACCTCGAGCACGAAATTCTGCTCGGATTGCTTGATCGCCAGCACGCGGCGGCGCTCGATCAGGTCGCCGCCGGTGTGGGCGTAGGAATCGCGCATGCGCAGTTCCTGGTTGCTCTGCTTGACGATGCGCATGCCCTCGAGCAGCTCGTGCGACTGGCCGGCGAACTTGATCTCGACCGCGCGCATGGCGTCGAGCAGGCTGAAGATGCGCCGGTGCGTGCGGTTCACCAGGAAGCCGATGACGATACCCACCGGCACCATCAGCACCGTCAGCTGCGTCGACAGCCAGAACAGCACGACGATGGTCGCGAGCAGGCGCACCAGCTGCGCGACGATCTCCTGCAGCTTGAAGATGAAGTAGGGGATGTCGTTGAGCGGCGGCTCGGTCAGCCTGGAGCGCAGCTCGCCGGTGTTGGAGCGGTCGAAGAACTCGATCGGCATGCCCAGCGCCTTGTCGGCCGCGAGCACGGTGAGATCGTCGGCGATGCGCGCGTTCACGTTGGCGACGGCGCGCGAGTAGAGATACGTCACCAGGGCATTGACTGAGATCTGGAAGAACAGCACGACCAGGATGCTGATGATCACCCCGCGCTGGCCCTCGAAGGTGTTGAGCCCGGGCAGATGGCGCAGCCAGTCGATGATGCCGACCGTGATGCCGTCCTGCGGAACCTGGCCGGCCACGGCGCTGACGAACACGGTGATCAGCGGATACTGCAGCGCGCCGACGATCGCCACGACGTTGGAGATGATGAACACCGTCCACAGGCCGCCGCGGTAGCGCCGCGCGATATCCTTCAGCAGACGACCGATGGGCGATTGAAGGAAGCCGCCGATTCTTTGCCGCAACCCCGCCAAGGCTCATGCACCGAGTGTGAATGGAAGCGCCGCGGCGGACTTGACCCGCGACAGGGCCGCGACAGGCCGGCCCGGACGCTGTACCTGGCTGATTTCGCACAATTCCAATGCCGCCGCAATGCGCGCGGCGACGCGGGCTCTCGCGTGACTCAAGCGCGCACCAGCGGCTTGTACTTGATGCGGTGCGGCTGGTCGGCTTCCGCACCCAGCCTGCGCTTACGGTCGGCCTCGTAGTCCTGGTAGTTGCCTTCGAACCACACCACCTGGCTGTCGCCCTCGAAGGCCAGCATGTGGGTGGCGATGCGGTCGAGGAACCAGCGGTCGTGGCTGATGATCACGGCGCAGCCGGCGAAATCGGCCAATGCCTCCTCCAGCGCGCGCAAGGTATCGACGTCGAGGTCGTTGGTCGGCTCGTCGAGCAGCAGCACGTTGGCGCCGGTCTTCAGCATCTTGGCGAGGTGCACGCGGTTGCGCTCGCCGCCGGAGAGCTGGCCGACCTTCTTCTGCT
>JBFXAZ010000216.1:0-4739 GCA_050183765.1 Reyranellaceae bacterium
ACCTCGACCGGCCCGCCGGACCAGTAGAACTTCGCCTCCTCCGGCGGCTTGCCGCGCGCCGCGGCAAGCCGGTCCTTCATCGTGATGGCGGGCATGGGATCTCTCCGTCGTCCTGAGCGGTAGCGATGGACCTGGCGGTTGTGCGGGCGGTCGCCACGCTAGCATGGGCTCGCCGACCGCGAGGTCCTTCGCTCGCGCTCAGGACGACGGGAGCGCGGCTACTGCGGCGTGAGGCCGAGGCCGCGCACCAGGTCCATCCACACCGGGCCTTCCTCGTCGATCATCTTCTTCATGTACTTGTGGTCGCGCGCCGCGTCGTCGATGCCGAAGGTCTCGAGGATCTTGGCGACGCGCTCGGTCTTGCCGCACTCCACGAAGATGTCCGACAGCTTCTGCACGATCTCCATCGGCGTGCCGGTCTGGTAGAAGGCGCCGATCCAGCCCTGCACCTTGAAGCCCCTGGCGTCGACGCCCTGCTCGATGAAGGTGGCGACGTCGGGCAGCTTCTTCATGCGCGTCGCGGTCGGCACGGCGATCGCCCGGCCGGCGCCGGACTGCAGCACGCCGGCGGCCGCGGCGTAGCTGCCGCTGCCGCCATGGATGGCGCCCGCGGCCACGTCCTGCCACATCGGCGCCTCGCCGCGGTAGTGCACGGCCTCGATGCTCAGGCCGTAGAACTTGTTCAGCTCGGCGATGGCGACGTGCGAGTAGGAGCCGGCGCCGTAGGTGCCGAGGCTGACGCGGTTCTTGCGCGCGAAGTCGACGAACTCCTTGAGGTTCCTCGCCGGCACGTCCTTGTGCACGATGGTCGGCAGGTGGCCGGCGCTGAAGAAGGCGACCGGCACGAAGTCCTTGTCGGGATCGTAGGGCAGCTTCTTGAACAGCACCTTGTTCATGATCATCGTGGTCGAGATCGTGAACATCAGGCTGTAGCCGTCGGGCGCGGCCTTCGACAGCTGCTCGGCGCCGATCGCGCCCGAGGCACCCGTCTTGTTGTCGACGATGAAGCTCTGGCCGAGCTTCTGCGAGGCGTACTCGCTGTAGGTGCGCGCCCACACGTCGGTGAGCCCGCCGGCGGGAAACGTCACCGTCACCTTCACCGGCTTGTTGGGCCACGCCGACGCCTGGCCGCGCACCGCCGGCGCCGATAACGCAACGCCGGCGCCAAGGGCACCGGCGACAAACCTCCGTCGACTTGCTGACGCATACATGACCAATTTCCTCCCGCTGCAAAACGCGTCTTGATTGGGCGCGACTGTATGGGCGGGTTCTGGCAGCGGCAAGAAAACGACGTTCGCATTGCGCAGCGCGGAACGAGAATGCGTCTCGCGTCAGGACAGCGGACGGGCCGCCTGTTCCTGGTTCGACAGCGGCGGCACGGCCTGCCTGTCGAACGACACAAAGGTCTCGGCGCCCAGCCACGCCCCTTCGTAGGCCATGACGCCGTCGGCGAACTCGCCGCCCGCTTCCAGGAGCGCAAGGCCGGCCTCGACGGCCGGACGGTTCGTCGCGACATTGGCGGCATCCTCCCTCCCGCGGGGAAGTGCAAAGCGCGACAGGGAGAGCGATCAGTCCCAGGCTTCACCATTGGGTTTGCTGATCCAAGTTGGCGATCTATTGAGGCCCCAGATCAGTCCCCACAGCATCTCCAGCAGCGTGAGCTTCCAGCCGACGGTGAACGGCATGAAGACGAATGCGACGATGACATTAAAGCTTCGGACGGAGATCGCGATACCGATGCACATCGCGAGGAAGACCACGGCCGAAATGATGACGCTGACACCGACCATGTGCACGACGGACCGGGGTTTGTCCCCTACCAGTCGTGGCCACAGCAGCAATGCCGCCACGAAGGCGCTGACGCCCACGCCCAAATATATCAACGGACCATCCGGCAGCCACTCCCAGCTCCCTCCTCCGCTTTCTCCGAACCATGAGGCCACGGCGTTGGCACTGGTGCGCAACCAGACGCTGATCATTGCTGCGCATGCCGCGCCAGCTGCGAAGCCGACCGGCTCCGCCCATGAAAGGGGCCGGGCGGCAGCCGGCTCGCTCATGGTATGAAGCTAAACCACCCGCTGCTTGCGCAGGTCGGCGATCTGGTCCTTGGAGTAGCCGAGGTCGGCGAGGATCGAGTCGGTATGCTCGCCCAGGGTCGGCGGGCGGCTCTTGATCTCCAGCGGGGTGCGCGAGAGCCGCACCGGCTGGTCGAGGATCGGGTAGGGCTTGGGCAGGCCGGGATATTCGACCTGCTTGAAGAAGCCGGCTTCCTTCACGTGCGGATCGTCGAGCGCCTCCTGCGGCGTGTAGATCGGGCCGGCCGGCACGCGTGCCGCGGCGAGCTGCTTGAGCACGTCGTCGCGGGTGCGGGTGCCGCACCATTCTTGCATGATGGCGCTGATCTCCTCGCCGTTGTCGCCGCGCGCCAGGTCGTCCTTGAAGCGCGGATCCTCGATCAGCTCCTCGCGGCCCATCATCTTGCACCAGCGCACGAACAGCGGCTGGCCGATGGCCAGCACGTAGATCCAGCCGTCCTTGCACTGGAAGGAATCGCCCGGGCCGGCGGTGAAGGCGCGGTTGCCGACGCGCTCGCGGTTGAGGTTGAGCATCGCCTGCTCGATCAGCAGCGGGTTGGCGATGTTGAGCGCGCTCTTCAGGAGCGCGGTCTCGATCATCTGGCCCTTGCCGCTGGTATCGCGTTCGCGAAGCGCCGCCAGCACGCCGACCACGGAGAGCGCCGCCGACATGAAGTCGACATAGGGCGAGGCCATGCGCACCGGCTTGTCGCCGAAGCCGCTGAGATGGGCGGCGCCCGACATCACCTGGCCGATGGTGTCGAAGCCGACGCGGTCGGCATAGGGGCCGACCATGCCGAAGGTCGAGTTGGTGACCAGGATGATGCGCGGGTTGATCGCCGACAGCGTGTCGTAGTCCAGCCCCATCTCCTTGAGCGTCTGGAACGGCAGATTGGCGATCACCACGTCGGCGGTCTTCACCAGCTTGGCCACGATCTCGCGCCCCGCCGGCTTGGTCGGGTTGAGCGTCATGCCGAGCTTGCTGCGGTTCATCTGGAGGAAGGTGATGCCCTCGGCCTTGCGCGCCTCGTCGACCGGCGCCACCCAGCGGTCCTCGCTGCCGTCGAGCTTCTCCAGCCGGATCACCTCGGCGCCCATGTCGCCCAAGAGCGCACCGCAGAACGGGCCCGCGATGTAGCGGCCGAAATCGAGAACGCGGATTCCCGCAAGAACGCCCGACATTGAACTGGTTCCCTCCGACCGCGCTCTGCGGCGCGTGCGCTTGCCGGTATGAACGGCGGTTCATGGTGCCCCGCGGGCGGGGACGAAGTCCACCCGATATGAAGAACGGTGGTTGCTGTATCCCGACTGTCATCCTGAGCGCAGCGAAGGATCCAGGGACGCTGCCTGGATCCCTCGCTGCGCTCGGGATGACAAGGCTACGCCGTTCGCACCCGTCGTCGCGCCATCATCCAGGCGAACGCCAGCGCCGGCACCGACACGATCAGCGCGCCCAACGTCATCTGCAGCGGCGAGAACGGCATCAGCCCGCCGCCCGGCGCGGCGAACATCAGGCCGCCCAGCACCAGCGCGCCGCGTACCGGCCATTCCAGCGGCCCGCAGGCGCGCAGGTCGCCGATGCCGCCCTGGTAGCCCTGCAGGCCGCCGCACACCAGGGTGACGCCGACCACCGCCGTGGCGAAGTGGCCGATGAAATCCAGCATCTCGCCCTGCAGCACCAGCGACGGGTTCATCACGAAGAAGAACGGCACGAAGTAGATGATGCTGCCGATCTTCATCGCCTGCAGGCCGGTCTCGATCGGGCTGGCCTGGGCCACCGAGGAGGCGGCGAAGGCGGCCAGCGCCACCGGCGGCGTGATGAACGAGACCATGCCCCAGTACATGATGAACATGTGCACCGCGAGCGGGTTCATGCCGACCTGGATCAGGCTGGGCGCCAGCAGCACGGCGAGGAAGATGTAGCAGGCGGTGATCGTCATCCCCATGCCGAGGATGAAGCTGGTCAGCGCGCCCATCACCAGCAGCAGCAGCGGCTGGTCGCCGGCCATGTAGAGCAGGCCGTTGGTCAGCGAGCCGGTCAGCCCGGTGAGCGAGAAGGCGCCGACCAGCAGGCCGACGCCGGCCAGGATCGCCACCAGCTCGATGAAGATGCGGCCGTTGCCCTCGAGGAAGCCGAGCAGCTCCTTGCGGCCCCAGCGGTGCTTCGAGAACGCCTGGTTGAGGATCAGCAGCACGCCGGTGGCCAGCCACGGCGCCCAGTTCTCGCGCTTCATCACCAGCAGCAGCACGACCAGCAGGATGATGACGAAGATGAAGTACCAGCCCTCGCGGAAGACCTGGCCGATGCGCGGCATGTCCTCCGGCGGCAGGCCCTTCATCGCGTTGCGCCCGGCGTTGAAGTCGATCTGCATGAACAGCGCGAAGTAGTAGAGCGCCGCCGGCACCGCCGCCGCCAGCGCCACCTCGGCGTAGGAGATGTTGAGGAACTCGGCCATGACGAAGGCGGTGGCGCCCATGACAGGCGGCGCCAGCACCGCGCCGGTCGAGGCGCAGGCCTCGATCGCGCCGGCCACCGAAGGCTTGAAGCCGGTGCGCTTCATCGCCGGGATGGTCATCGTGCCGGTGGTCAGCACGTTGGAAATCACGCTGCCGCTCATCGAGCCGAGCCGGCCCGAGGCGAAGAGCGCCACCGAGGCGGCGCCG
>JBFXAZ010000217.1:0-4718 GCA_050183765.1 Reyranellaceae bacterium
TGCAGAACTCCTGCCGTCCTTCCACGATCGACTGCTCCTTGAACGGCATGACAACCTCCCCGGTTACCATGCGGAACTGTCAACCATGTCCCCGTACACCTGTTACCCATGTCTCCGGTCCGTACACGGGGGAAGGCAAGACCTAGCCGAAGCGTCCCGGATCGCAATGCGCCAGGGCCGGCGGCAAGGCATCGCCGTCGAGCATCCGCGCGATCAGCCGGCCCGTGGCGGTCGCCAGGGTCAGGCCGACATGCTGGTGGCCATAGCCGCAATAGACGTTGACGTGGCGCGGTGCGCGGCCGATCGCCGGCCGGAAATCGGGCAGCGACGGGCGTTCGCCCATCCAGCGGCTTGTCTCCGCGCCGCCGACGCCGGGGAAGATCGCCTGCAGGTGCTTCTTCAGCAGATCGGCGCGATGCCAGGACTCCGGCCGGTCGGGCGCGCCGAGCTCGACCGTACCGGCGACGCGCAGGCCCTCGCGCATCGGCGTGATGAAGAAGCCGCGCTCCGCCGGCGACACCGGCAGGTCGAAGCGCACGTTGTCCGGCTCAAGCATTACGTGGTAGCCGCGCTCGGCCACCAGCGGCGCCTTGAAGCCGAGATGCCGGGTGAGCTCGCCGGAGGCGCGGCCGGCACAGATCGCGACGGCATCGACCGGAATCGACGTGCCGCCGGTGCGCACCGCCGTGACGCGTTCTCCTGCCACGTCGAAGCCCGTGACATTGGCCTTCTCGATGCGCCCGCCCTCGGCGACGAAGCGCTCCGCCAGTGCGGTCACGACATGGTACGGGCTCACCGTGTGCATGCCGTGCGGGTAGTAGACGCCTTTCACGATGTGCGGCGACAGCCCGGGCGCCAGCGCGCGCGCGCGATCGCCGTCGACGATCTCCATCGCCGTGCCCTTGGCCGATTGCAGCGCGCGTTCCTGCGCACCGCCGTCGAAGCCGGCCATGGTCTCGTAGACATACAGCGCGCCCTTGGACTTGAAGAGCTCGCCCAGTCCCGAGGCCTGGATCTCCGCCTTCCAGGCGATGTTGGCCTCGGCCATCAGCGCGCCGAAGGAATCGACGCCCTTGCTCACTTCCGCCGCGCTCGACGCGGCGCGCCCGAAGCGCAGCATCCAGGGAATCAACCAGAAGAGGCTCGGCAGATGCACGGTGAGCGGGCCGTCGCGGTCCAGCAGCATGCTCGGCACGCGCTTGAGCACCGATGGCCGCGCCAGCGGCAGGACGTGATCGATGGCGATGAAGCCGGCATTGCCGAACGACGTCTTGCGGCCGGGATCGACGCCGTCGAGCACGACCACCTGATGGCCGCCACGCTGGATGGCGCGGGCGGTGGCCATGCCGACCACGCCCGCGCCGATGACCGCGACGATCATGGTCTACGTCGTCCTGAGCGCAGCGAAGGACCTTGCGGTATCGCGGTCACACATCGCCATGGTGCTCTTTCTCATCACCGCAAGGTCCTTCGCTGCGCTCAGGACGACACCGGAGACTACGCCGCCGCGCCGACGATGCCGCCCTTCTTCAGCTCGGCGATCTCGGCGGCGGAGAAGCCGGACTGCGCCAGCACCTCCTCGGTATCGGCGCCGCGCTTGGGCGCCGGCTTGGGCGTCGCTTCCTGCGTGCGGCTGAAGCGCGGCGCGGGCGCCGGCTGGTTGAAGCCGCCGACATCGACATAGGCGTTGCGCGCCTTGGCGGCGGGATGATGCGGCGCCTCGCTCATGGTCAGCACGGGCGCGAAGCACACGTCGCTGCCCTCCATGATCTGGCACCACTCGTCGCGCGTCTTGGTCCTGAACACGTCCTCGAGCTTCTGCTTCATCATCGGCCACTGCGCGCGATCGTGCTGCGCCGGCAGGTTCTGGCCCGAGAGCCCGGCCTTCTCGACCAGCAGGGCGTAGAATTGCGGCTCGATCGAGCCGATCGAGACGTACTTGCCGTCCTTGGTCTCGTAGGTGTCGTAGAAATGCGCGCCGCCATCGAGCATGTTGACCTCGCGCTCCTTGTCGTTCCACAGCCCGGCGCCGACCATGCCGTAGAGCGCACCCAGCAGCAGCGCCGCGCCATCGACCATGGCGGCATCGACGACCTGGCCCTTGCCGGATTTCTGCGCCTCGAGCAGGCCGCAGACCATGCCGTAGGCCAGCAGCATGCCGCCGCCGCCGAAATCGCCGACCAGGTTGAGCGGCGGCACCGGCTTCTGCCCCTTGCGCCCGATGGCGTGCAGCGCGCCGGTCAGCGCGATGTAGTTCTGGTCGTGGCCGGCGGCTTTGGCCAGCGGCCCCGTCTGGCCCCAGCCGGTCATCCGGCCGTAGACGATCTTGGGATTGGCCTTGAGGCAGACGTCGGGACCGACGCCCAGGCGCTCGGCGACGCCGGGCCGGAACGGCTCCATGATGCCGTCGGCGCTCTTGCACAGGCGCAGCACGACCTCCGCGCCCTCCGGCTTCTGCAGGTCGACCGAGACCGAACGGCGGCTGCGGCCATGGACGTTGAACTTGGGATCGGCGAAGCGATCCATGACGTGCGTCTTCACACGATCGACACGGATGATGTCGGCGCCCATGTCGCCCATCATCATGGCGGCCATCGGCGCCGGGCCGATGCCGGCAAGCTCGATGATGCGGTAGCCGGTGAGCGGTCCGGACATGCTGTTCCCTCCTGCGTTCGTGCGCGGATGGTAGCCGATCCTCGGGACCGGGAAAGCCTTCCCATGGTCACAGTTCGCATCGCGGCCAGCGACGCCGCGCCGCTTCCAATGGCCGGGGGCGGCGGTCTACAGTCCGTCGCGATCCCATCGAGGCTGTACCCGGTATCCGCATGTCGCCAGGCCAAGTCGTCCGCCGCGCGTCCGCCGCGCTGATCCTGCTGCTCGGCGCCGCGCTGATTCCCGCCACCGCCCAGCAGCCACCGGCCAAGCCCGCCGCACCGCCTGCCGCGAAGCCTGCGCCCGCGCCTGCTCCCGCGAAGGCGCCGCCCGCCGCGCCTGCGGCGCAGCCCCAACCGCCGGCACAGCAGGCGGCACCGCCGCCGCAGAAGCCTGCGCCGGTCGCACCGCCGGCGTCGTTCATCACGCAGATCCTGGTGCCGGGCTCGCACTTCCACGGGGTGCACGGCCTGGCGTTCGACAAGGACGACCAGCTCTTCGTCGGCAGCGTGGTCGGCCAGTCGATCTACCACGTCAACGTCGACAGCGGTGAGGTCGACGACGTCGTCGATCCCGACAAGGGCGGCATGGCGGACGACATCGCCATCGCCCCGGATGGCACGATGGCCTGGACCGGCTTCCTCACCGGCAGCATCTACATCCGCAAGGGCAACGACGCGCCCAAGCTCGTCGCCACCGGCCTGCCGGGCATCAACTCGCTCGCCTTCAAGACCGAGAAGGACAAGGAGCCGCGACTGTTCGCCAGCCAGGTCTTCCTCGGCGACGCGCTGTGGGAGATCGAGCTGAAGACCGACAAGCCGATCAACTACGCCGATCCCAAGAGCAAGAAGCAGCCGCTCCTGAAGGACATGGGCGGGCTCAACGGCTTCGGGTTCGGACCGGATGGCCTGCTCTACGGCCCGCTGTGGTTCCGTGGCCGCGTGGTGAAGATCGATGTCGACAAGGGCGGCGCGATGACGACCGTGGCCGAGGGCTTCAAGGTCCCCGCGGCGGTGAACTTCGACAAGAAGGGCAACCTCTACGTCGTCGACACGGCGCTGGGGCAGCTGGTGCGCGTCACGCCGGCCAGCGGCGAGAAGACGCTGATCGCCACCTTGAAGCCCGGCCTCGACAATCTGGCGATCGACGGCCGCGACCGCGTCTTCGTCACCAACATGGTCGACAACGGCGTCTATCTGGTCGACACGCGCACCGGCGCGGCGCGCACCATCATCGAGGGCAAGCTGGCGATGCCCGCCGACATCGCCGTGTTCAGCGACGGCGGGCGCGAAATCCTGCACGTCGCCGACGTCTTCTCCTACCGCACCGTCGACGGCGCCAGCGGCGCCGTCCACACCGCATTGCGCATGCAGGGCGACACGCTGGAGTACCCCATGGGGATCTCCGCCAACGCGCGTCATGTGCTGCTGACCAGCTGGTTCTCCGGCAGCGTGCAGCGCGTCGATCGCAAGACCGGCAAGAGCCTGGCGATGCTGCATGGCTTCAAGGCGCCGGTCGATGCGATCGAGACCGCCAAAGGCGAGCTTCTGGTGCTCGAGCTGGGCACCGGCAGCCTGCTGCGCGTCACCGGCGCCGACAGCAAGGACCAGGTCGCCATCGCCAAGGAGCTTGCCGCGCCGACCGCGATGGTCGAGGGACCGGACAACGTCGTCTACGTCACCGAGACCGCCGGCGGGCGCGTGGTGCAGATCGACATCGCGTCGGGGGCCCGCAAGACGGTGAGCGAAGGCCTGGTCGCACCCGAGGGAATCGATATCGGGCCGGACGGGCGACTCTACGTCGCCGAGGTGGGCCATCGGCGGGTCGTCGCCATCGATCCGGCCAGCGGCGAGCGCACGATCGTCGCCACCAACCTCGATATCGGCCTGCCGACCTACAAGGACGGCCCACCGGCCTTCATCACCACGGGCGTCGCGGTCGGCAAGTCGGGCACGGTCTATGTCAGCTCCGACATCCGCAACGCGATCTACAAGCTGACCCCGGTGCGCTGAGACCACCCACTGTCATTCCGTGCGTAGCGAGGAATCTCGAGATTCCTCGCTTCG
>JBFXAZ010000218.1:0-4647 GCA_050183765.1 Reyranellaceae bacterium
GAGCGTGCCGGTCAGCGTGTCCTTGGCGATCGCCAGCTTGGGATGGGCGTACTTCTTGGGAAAGCCCCAGATCTCGCGGCCGGCGGCGATCGGCGGATCGTCGTCGAGATACATCTGGGCGACGAAATTGCAGGGTCGGCCATTGAACGAGCAGGGGATCACCACGCCGCTCTCGGTATAGTCGCCGAAGCCCGAGGAATCGGGCATGCGGATCCACTCGTAGAAGACCTGGTTCGACGGATCGGGCACCAGCGGCTCGGGCACGGCGGCGCGGATCGCGGCGGGATCGCTCTCGTAGATCACGATCATGTATTCGCGGTCGACGAAGCGATAGGGCAGGCGCGGATAGCTCGGGCCGGCCACCGGCATCGAGGGCGCGGCGAGGATCTGTTGGCGGTTCATGGTTCGGTTTCCGTTGGTCAGAGGAACTTGGACTTGATGTCGACGGTGGAGCGCTCGCCGATGGCGTCGAAATGGCGCTCCAGCCAGTTGCCGGCGACCTCGCGTCCGATCGCCTTCAGGTGCAGCAGGAAATCCCACTGGGCATTGAGCTTGCTGGACACGCCGAGGCCCTTCATGTGCTCCTCGGCTTCGATCCAGTGCACGTTCATGCGCTTGTAGTGCTCGCCGTCGAGCCGGCCCTGGTCGATCAGGTCGGTGACGAAGGCCACGGCGCGCATCTCGCGCATCAGGCTGGAGTTGAAGCTGATCTCGTTCAGCCGGTTCATGATCGCCGTCGCCGTGGTCGGCACCTGGTCGCAGGTCAGCGGATTGATCTGCACGATCACCACGTCGCGGGATTCCGCGCCGTAGATCAGCGGGAACAGGGCCGGATTGCCCATGTAGCCGCCGTCCCAGTACGGCTCCTCGTCGATGGTCACCGCCTGGAACATGAAGGGCAGGCAGGCCGAGGCGAGCAGCACGTCGGGCGTGATCTCGCCGCTTTCGAAGACCCTGACCTTGCCGGTCTTCACGTTGGTGGCGGAGATGAACAGACGCACGGCGCGGCAGTGCTCGAGACGCTCGAAGTCGACCGATTTCACGAGCACGTCGCGCAGCGGATTGATGTTCGCCGGATTGAGCTGGTACGGCGACAGCATGCGGCTCATCAGGTCCATGATCATGAAGGCCGGCGAGTGATCGAGATTCCAGCCGCGCGTCATGCGGTCGAACGGCGTAGGCTGCAGCGGGCTGAAGCGCGCCGCCTCGCTGATGTTGCGCCAGAACGCCTCCAGCGCGCGCTTGGCCTCGGCGCGTCCGCCGCGGCCCATGCCGTCGGCGAAGACCGCGGCGTTCATCGCGCCGGCCGAAGTGCCGCTGATCGCCTCGACCTCGATCCGCTCGTCCTCGAGCAGGCGGTCGAGCACGCCCCAGGCATAGGCGCCGTGCGCCCCGCCGCCCTGCAGGGCGAGGCTGATGTGCTTGACGTTGTCGCGCGCGCCGGGTGGCCGGGACGCGACCTGATGGCCGTCCATGATCCCCTCCCTCAGTGCGCGGTCCAGCCGCCGTCCATGGGCAGCGCGACGCCGGTCAGCGAGCCGGCCTGGTCGCTGCACAGGAAGACGGCGAGCGCGGCGAGCTCGGCGACCTCGACGAACTTCTTGTTGGGCTGCTGCTTGAGCAGGATGTCGGTGATCACCTTGTCGCGGCTGATGCCGTGCGCCCTGGCCTGGTCGTCGATCTGCCTGTCGACCAGCGGCGTGCGCACGTAGCCCGGGCAGATGGCGTTGCAGGTGATGCCGTCCTCGGCGGTCTCCAGCGCCACGACCTTGGTCAGGCCGTAGACGCCGTGCTTGGCCGCGACATAGGCCGCCTTGTAGGGCGAGCCGACCAGCGCGTGCGCCGAGGCGACGTTGATGATGCGGCCCCAGCCCCGCTTGCGCATGCCGGGCACGGCGAGCCGCGTGGCATGGAAGGCCGACGACAGGTTGATGGCGAGGATGGCGTCCCACTTCTCGGGCGGGAACTCCTCGACCGGCGCCACGTGCTGGATGCCGGCGTTGTTCACCAGGATGTCGATTGCGCCGAAGGTATCGACGGTCTGGCGGATCATGTTCTCGATCGCGCCCGACTTGCTCATGTCGGCGGGCGAGTAGACGACGCGGGCACCGGTGCGCTGGGCGAGATCGCAGCGCGTGCGCTCGATCTCCATGGCGTCGCCGAAGCCGTTGAGCACGATGTTGGCGCCGGTCTGCGCCAGGGCCTCGGCGACGCCGAGGCCGATGCCGCTGGTCGAGCCGGTGACGATGGCAGTCTTTCCGTTGAGCATTGTCCTGTTCCCTGCACGAGCGCCCCCGCCGTGTGGTCGGACAATGCGCGTCGATGCGCGCGAACTGAAATGCCTGGTGGCTTGCGATTCGATACGCGGCGCGCTCAGCCCGCGAGGCGACGCAAAGCGTCGAGCAGGTCCTTGGGATCGGGCCAGCGCGCCGGATCGACGTCGGCGAAGGCGAAGACCACGCGCCCCGAAGGCTCGACGACATAGACCGACGGCACCGGCAGGCGCCACTTGCTGTCGCCGTGCATCGCCGGCAGCGGACGGTTGCGATCGCGATGGATCCTGACGTGATCGGGCGACAGTTCGTAGGCGACGCCGCACAGACGGGCGTAGGCATTGGTCGGATCGCTGAGCAGCGGATAGGTGAGGCCGCGGCTCTTCGTCGTCGCGGTTACGTGTTCCTGCAACTCGGGCGAGATGCCGATCGCCGCGGCCCCCAGTGCCTCGATGCGCGGGCGCGCTTCGTTCAGCGCCGCCATGGTGATCTCGCAATAAGGGCACCAGCCGCCGCGGAAGAAGGCCAGCACCAGCGGCCCGCGATCGAGCAGGTCCACCGAGCGCCAGATCCTGCCGGCGCCGTCGGCCAGCTCGAAGTCCGGCAGCATGTCGCCCAGCCCCAGGCTTTCGTCGATCAGGCGCAGCATGCGCAGCCGGTCGAGCTCATCCTCGAAGGCCTGGCGGGCGAAGTCGTCGATCGCCGCCATATGGCGGTCACGCAGGGCTTCGAGCGTGCGGGCAAGATCCATCTGATGAACCTGATGGCCGGTGGCGGTGAAGGGAAATAGTCAGTTGCTTGTCTTACGATAGCCGCGACGTATGGTGAACGCGGCTAGACAGGTCGAATCCTGGCATTCGGGGAAGCCACTCCATGGAAATGCACCAAATCCGCTATTTCCTGGCGGTCTGCGAGGCGCTGAACTTCACGCGCGCGGCCGAGCGCTGCAACGTATCGCAGCCCTCGCTGACGCGGGCCATCAAGGGTCTGGAGGACGAGCTGGGTGGCCCGCTGTTCCGCCGCGAACGCAACAACACGCACCTTACCGGCCTGGGGGAGATGATGCGCCCGCACCTGACGCAGGTGCTGGCCGAGACCGACGCCGCCAAGGAGCGCGCGCGCAGCTTCGCCAAGGCCGAGGACACCGAGCTGCGCGTCGGGCTGATGTGCACCATCGGCCCGGGCCGGCTGTTGCCCTTCCTGCAGGCCTTTCGCGATCGCCATCCCCGCATCAACCTGATGATCAGCGACGGCAACGCCCGGTCCATCGAGGACAATCTCGCCAAGGGCGGCTACGACGTGGCGATCTACGCCCAGCCCGGCGGCATCGACGATCGCTTCCATTCGCGTCGGCTGTACGACGAGCGCTTCGTGATCGGCGTCGCGCCGGGTCATGCCTTCGAGCGCCTGAACGCCGTGCGCCTGGCCGAGCTCGACAAGCAGACCTATGTCAACCGCACCGAATGCGAGTTCGACGGCTATGTCGGCGATCTCTTCGGCCAGGCCGGCATCGGCGTCACCACGGTATTCCGCAGCGACCGCGACGACTGGGTGCAGGCGATGGCGCTGGCCGGGCTGGGCTTCACCTATATCCCCGAGCACTCGGTCACGCTCGCCGGGCTGTGCGTGCGGCCGCTGGTCGAACCCGAGATCACGCGGCAGATCCAGATCGTCACCGTGCGCGGTCGTCCGCACGTGCCGGCCGTGGGCGCCTTCGTCAACGAGGCGCTGCGCTTTCCGTGGTCGAGCAGGGGAGCCACGCCGCTGCCGGCCGGCGCCTAGCGCCACTCGCGTGGATATCGCGGGCGCGGCGCGGGCCGCGCGTAGTTGTTGACGAGCAGGGCCACGACGAAGATGCACACCGCGCCGGTGGCCACCGGAGTCGCCAGGAAGCTCCAGTTCGCATCCTCGGCGAAGATCACGATCGGATTGGCGCCGCCCGGCGAATGGGTGGTGCCGGTGATCATCATCACCGCAAGCGCCGTCGCCACCGAGGCGATCATCCAGATATCCTTTGGCCCGCCGATGGCATGCCACAGCGCAAGGAACACCAGCCCGGTCAGGGCGGCCACGAAATGGCCGCCCAGCAGGCTGCGCGGCTGGGCCATGTCGCTGTCCGGCCTGCCGAAGAGGATCACGCAGGATCCCCCCAGCGATGCCAGCATCGTGGGGTGCCGGGTCCAACCGACCAGCAGGACGCAGAGGCTCAGCGCGACGGCCGCCCCGAACCAGGCAGCGATGAATCTCATGCCGGCCTGATAGCGCAAGCCGCGTGCCATCGCTATCGAAAGTCTCATGCGGGCGTGAACTCGATCCGTTTGACGGGCGGCAGCATGTCGCGGCTGATGGCGCCCGACGATTCCATCCGGAGATT
>JBFXAZ010000219.1:0-4573 GCA_050183765.1 Reyranellaceae bacterium
GGTGGGCCGCGCCCCGACCATGCGGCCGCCTTCAACGTCTTGGGGCCGCGTCGCTCCAGCGACGCTTCATGAGCGCCGCGGGAGCGGCGCGGCCCGAAGAGAGCCGACAAATCTCTTCGGCACGTCCTTGCAGCGATCCCCTGTGTAGCGCGCCCGCGGCTTGAGCGGTGGATGGCCTATCCGCTATTCCAGAGTTCTCAGCGCAAGGAACTGGAATGAGCAACGACGCCAAGACGCTGATCGCGCGGGCTCGCGCTCTGCCGCCTGAAGACCGCATCGCCCTGGTCGAGGATGTGCTCGACAGCCTTGACCGCTCCGACCCCGACATCGATCGCCTGTGGGCACGCGAGGCGACCGACCGTGTGGCGGCCTATCGGCGAGGCGAGCTTGGCGCCAAGGATCTGAGCGAGGTCGTTGCCAGGTTCCGCCTGTGACGGTCCGCTTCACGGTCGTTCTCAATTGTCATCCCGAGCGCAGCGAGGGATCCAGGATCGGTCTGGATCCCTCGCTGCGCTCGGGATGACAGGGTGATTTACCCTTCCGCTCGTTGCTCTAAGCGACGGCGAACCCCTCATATCCGTTCTTCACCACCGCCTCGCAGCGTTCGAGATAGGCCGGGAAGCCGCCGATATACGGCATGAACACTCTGGGCTTGCCCGGGATGTTGGCGCCGACATACCAGGAGCTGCAGGTCGAGCGCAGCGTGATGTCGGCGACGCTGCCGACGTGCTTCACCCAACCCTCCTGCGCCTCTTCCGTCGCCTCGATGGTCTTGCCGCCGCGCGCGCGCAGCGCCTCGAGGCAGTCGGCGATCCATTCGACGTGCTGCTCGATCGAGGGCAGCATGTTGGTCAGCACCGAGGGCGAGCCGGGGCCGGTGATGGTGAACAGGTTGGGGAAGCCGGCGATGGTCAGGCCGAGATAGGTCTTCGGCCCCTCCTGCCAGCGGTCCTTCAGCTTCACGCCGCCGCGGCCGGTGATGTCGACGCGCAGCAGCGCGCCGGTCATGGCGTCGAAGCCGGTGGCCAGCACGAGATCGTCGAAGACGTAGTCCTTGCCGTCGTGGCGCAGGCCGGTGGGCGTGATGCGCTCGATCGGCACCGCGCTGACGTCGACCAGCTCGACATGCGGCTTGTTGAAGGTCTCCCAGTAGCCGGTGTCGACGCACAGCCGCTTGCAGCCGATGATGTTGGTCGGCGACAGCAGCTCGGCGACGCGCGGATCCTTCACCGTCTCGCGGATCTTGCCGCGCACGAAATCGGCGGCCGTCTTGTTCGAATCGTCGTTGAGCAGCAGGTCGGAGAAGGCGCCCATGAACGGGATGCCGCCATAGGCCCAGCGCTCCTCGTAGGATCTGCGCCGCTCCTCCTCGGTCGACTCGATGGCCGAGGCGGGATTGAACTTCAGGTCGATATTGGCCGGCAGCTTGCGCGCGCGCGCACGCATGCCCTTGTAGTCGGCCTTGATGGCGCGCTTGTAGTCGTCGGTCAGGGGCTGGTTGTGCGCCGGCACGGTGTAGTTGGCGGTGCGCTGGAACACCGTGAGATGCTTCGCCTGCTGGGCGATGATCGGGATCGACTGGATCGCCGAGGAGCCGGTGCCGATCACGCCCACCGTTCGGCCGGTGAAGTCCACGCCTTCGTGCGGCCAGTTGCCGGTGTGGTAGGTCGGGCCCTTGAAATAGGCCAGTCCCTCGATCTTCGGCGTGTTCACCGAGGACAGGCAGCCCATCGCCGTGATCACGAAGCTGGCGACCACGCGCTCGCCCTTGTCGGTCTCGACGGTCCAGGTGCTGCTGGCCTCGTCGAAGGTCGCCTTCGTCACCTTCGTCTCGAAGCTGATGTCCTTGCGCAGGTCGTAGCGGTCGGCGACGTGGTTGGCGTAGCGCAGGATCTCGGGCTGCGTGGCGTAGCGCTCGGTCCAGTCCCATTCCTGCTGCAGCTGATCGTCGAACTGGTAGGAGTACTGCATGCTCTCGACGTCGCAGCGCGCGCCGGGATAGCGGTTCCAGTACCAGGTGCCGCCGACATCCTTGCCGGTCTCGAAGACTCGGGCGCTGAAGCCCTTCTGACGAAGCTTGTGCAGCATGTACATGCCGGCAAAGCCCGCGCCGATCACCACCGCGTCGAAATGCCCCTGCGACATCCGCCCGTCCTTCCGCGATCCGTTTCGATATGAACGCCCGTTTACCCCAGGCGCTATTGCCGGCCAAGCGCCTCGTTCATCGCGGGTTTGCAGTGCAGCAGGGCGCTGCGGCGAGCGTCACGACCCTATTCCAATCATGAATAGCCCATGCCTAGAAGTAATTGAACACTTGCTCTTTTCTTGCGTGCCGACGCTGCGGTTCCTACACTTGCCGAGAAGATTGTTAGCGGGAGCGAGCCATGTACCATTGCCGTGAAGGGGTCGTGCGCTACAACAAGTACGCGACCAAGGCCTACCGGGTGGGCGCCTACAATTTCGAGTATCCGCAGGTCGCCGATGTCTTCGCGTACTGCTTTCGCCACTACGGCTCGAAGCTCGCGATCGAGGTGGGCGAGAAGCTCGAAGCGCTGCTGGCCACGACCCTGAAGTCGTTCGTCAAGGACAAGGTCGTCGGCGAGGTGAAGGACTACCTGCTGGACAAGCTCAAGGAAAAGGTCGGGATGCCCTCGTTGCCCGGACCCATCGGCATCGCCCAGAAGATCATCGACTGCGCCGTGGAAGTCGGCGGTCACATGTACATCAAGACCGCCGTGCAGAATCACAAGACCGGCAAGATGTACTGGTGCAACGAATACTCGCCGTCGAGCAGCCTGGACGAATACGTCTACTTCGTCCTCTACAGCTGGGTCATCGACCCCGAGAACGGGCCCTACTACCACACCATTCTGCCCGGTTCGAAGCCACTGTAGCGGCGCGTCGACACCCCTGGTATTCGGCAGCCGGCGGGACACACGATAGCTCGAGCGCACCTGTCATCCCGATCGCAGCGATGGATCTTTGAATGCCGGAGAGATCCCTCTTTGCGCTCGGGATGACAGAGCGCCTCTGTCTTTCCGCTCGCCGACCTAGCGCCGCTCGAAATCGACGCGCTCGTCGACCGGCAGGCCCAGCAGGTGCCGGCGCAGACAGTCGAGTGCCAGCTCGGCGGCGCCGATGCGCAGCCACTCGCGGCCGCCCTGCAGGCGTGCGGTGCGTGACACGGTGGTGTCGGCGTCGGCGATGCCCAGGCAGATCGTGCCGCCGAACTCGATGCGGTCGGCGCCCGGGTCGAGCTCGATCAGCGACACCAGGGCGTGGCTCGAGCCGCTGCCGCGGCGCAACGCGGTGGCCAGGGTCGCTGCGCTGTCGGCGGAAATCTCCGAAGCGTTGGCGCCGACCGAGCGCGACAGCTCGGCGAGGTCGCGCGAGATCACGCCGCGCCGGAAGACCTGCTCGGCGCCCTCGACCGGCGAGATTCGCGCGGCGATCGCGCCGCCGGTGAACATCTCGGCCACCGACAGAGAGCCGCCGCGTTCGCGCAACGCGCCCAGCACCACGCCCTCCAGTGTCTGCTCGTCCTCGGCGATGATGAAATTGCCCAGGCGCTGGCGCACCTCGGCCTCGACCGGCGCGAAGGCGCGGGCCAGCGCCTCTGCGCTGGCGCCGCGCGCGGCGAGCTTGGTCTCGAGCTGCGGGTAGTGCGCCTGGAAGCCCAGCTTGATCTCGACGCCGTCGGCAAGCTTCTCGATACCCTGCAGCATCTGGTCGGCGCGCGACTCGCCGATGCCGAAGGAGTGGAAGCGCTTCAGCCGCGTGACGCTGGCCACGCCGCTCATCTTCAGGAGCCGCGGGATGAGCTGCTCGTCGAGCATCCGCTTGAGCTCGCGCGGCACGCCCGGGGTGAAGAAGAAGCGCGTCCTGCCGATATCGACGGCGAAGCCGCAGGCGGTGCCGATCGGATTGTCGATGAACTCCGCGCCCTGCGGCAGCATCGCCTGCTTGATGTTGTTGGGCGGCATCGTGCGATTGCGCCGCGTGTAGAACGCCTCCATGCGCTTGAGCCATTCCTGGTCGAGCACCAGCTCGACGCCGGCGGCCTGCGCGGCGACCTCTTGCGAGAGATCGTCGACGGTGGGACCCAGCCCGCCGTTGACGATCACCGCGTCGGCGCGCTGCGAGGCTTCGCGGAACGCCTTGAGCAGCGCCTCGCGATCGTCGCCCACCGTCGTGCCCCACACCACGTCGAGCCCGACCTCGCCCAACCGGCGCGCCATGTGGCTGTAGTTGGTGTTGATGGTCTTGCCGGTGAGGATCTCGTCGCCGGTGCACAGGATCTCGATACGCATGTCTCTCCCCTCTTTCCTTCTCCCCGCGAAGGCGGGGAGAAGGTGCCCGAAGGGCGGATGAGGGGCTTCGCGGTACGTCAACAACAACAGAGCGTGTTGTTGGACGAGAAGCCCCTCATCCGCCTCGCTGGCGCTCGGCACCTTCTCCCCGCCTGCGCGCTACGGGGTGCACAGATCTCGGTGCGACGCAGTGACTCGGATTTGAGAAGGCGATGGCGTGCGCGGTAGGGACTGTGATTCTGTAAGTGGCACTTCGCAAGAGG
>JBFXAZ010000220.1:0-4458 GCA_050183765.1 Reyranellaceae bacterium
GCAGCTATCTGATCGAAGCCTTCGTCGAACTCGCCGGCGCTGGCAGCGGCGTGCTCATCGCCCACGGCGACGCCACATCCGGCTACAGCCTCTACATCCAGGACGGCCGCCTCGTGCACGATATGAATGTCGGCGGCGAGCATGTGATCGTTCGCTCGGAGGTGCCCGTCCCAGCGATAGGCGCGCTCCGGCTCGGCGTGCGCGTACGCCGTCTCTCCCACATCGAGAACCCAACGCCGGCCACCGGCCCCGGCACCAGCGAGATTACGCTCGAAATCGACGGCGCAATTGCCGGGCGAGTCGAGACGAAGCTCGGCCTGCCGAACTTCATCTCCTGGTCGGGCCTCGATATCGGCCGCGACCGCGGCTCGCCGGTGTCGCACTATCAGGCGCCGTTCGCCTTCACCGGCAGGTTGCTTCGCGTGGAAGTCACGATGGACGTCGACCAGCGCCTCGACGGCGACGGCATCGGCGCGGCACTTATGTCGCGGGAGTAGCGCTCGAATTGCCTTCGGCCGCAAGACGTAACCTACAGGATCGTCAGAGCCCGGCTCGTGTAGCGCCCCTGGCGTTTGGTAATGTCGGCGCCGGAACACTGGTTGCCGGCGTATTGGGTGCTGACGGTCGATCCCAGTAGGAGACGACCTGTTTGCGGTTGCATGTATTGCTGGCGCCGCCCGGTCCGGAATCGGACGGATCGAGATTTTGCTTCAATCTGGATGATCGATCGACGGCAGATGCGCTGATCCGGCCCAGCGTCGCAGCCCGGACTTGCATGCTCCCCGGCCGTATGGCTTAAGCGGCGGGCTGACGCCCCCAAGCGCACGGTCTCCATGATTCATCTCGACAACATCGCCAAGCAGAATGGGCACCAGATCCTGTTCACGGGCGCCTCGGCCGCCCTGTTCAAGGGCGAGAAGGTGGGTCTCGTTGGCCCCAATGGTGCAGGCAAGTCGACGCTGTTCCGCATGATCGTCGGCGAGGACCAGCCGGACGAGGGGCAGGTGTCGGTCGATCGTGGCGTCACCATCGGCTACTTCTCCCAGGACGTCGGCGAGATGGCCGGCCGCAGCGCTGTGGCAGAGGTAATGGACGGTGCCGGACGTATCAGTACCGTGGCTTCGGAGCTCGCCGAGCTGGAGGCGGCGATGGCCGATCCGGACCGGACCGATGAGATGGACGCGCTGATCGAGCGTTACGGCGAGGCACAGTCCCGCTTCGAGCAGCTCGGCGGCTACGCGCTCGAAGGCCGCGCGCGCGAGGTGCTCGCAGGCCTGAGCTTCAGCCAGGAAATGATGGACGGCGACGTCGGTGCCCTGTCTGGCGGCTGGAAGATGCGCGTAGCGCTTGCGCGCATCCTGCTCATGCGCCCCGACGCCATGTTGCTTGACGAGCCGTCGAACCACCTCGACCTCGAGAGCCTGATCTGGCTGGAGCAGTTTTTGAAGGCCTACGACGGCGCGCTGATGATGACATCGCATGACCGCGCCTTCATGGACCGCATCGTGACGCGAATCGTCGAGATCGATGGCGGCGAGCTGACGAGCTATTCCGGCGACTATGCGTACTACATCGGCCAGCGCGCGCTCGCCGATCAACAGCAGCAGGCGCAGTTCGAGCGCCAGCAGGCGATGCTCGCGAAAGAGCAGCGGTTCATCGAGCGCTTCAAGGCGCGCGCCTCGCATGCGGCGCAGGTCCAGAGCCGGGTGAAGACGCTCGAGAAGATCGAGCGCGTCGAGCCACCGCGGCGGCGCGAGACCGTGACGTTCGACTTCAAGCCGGCGCCGCGCTCGGGCGAGGACGTCGCAACGCTCAAGCGGGTCGGCAAGCGCTACGGCAGCCGCATCATCTACGAGAGCCTCGACTTCCAGGTGCGGCGCCGGGAGCGCTGGTGCGTGATGGGCGTCAACGGCGCGGGCAAGTCGACCCTTCTGAAACTTGTCGCCGGCGCGACGAAGCCCGATGCCGGCACCGTCGCCATCGGATCGAGCGTCCGGATGGGCTACTTCGCCCAGCACGCCATGGACCTGCTCGACGGCGATCGCACCGTGTTCCAGTCGCTCGAGGACGAGTTCCCGCAGGCGGGACAGGGACAGTTGCGCACGCTCGCCGGCTGCTTCGGCTTCTCGGGTGACGATGCCGAGAAGAGGTGTCGTGTGCTGTCAGGCGGCGAGAAGGCGCGCCTCGTCATGGCACTGATGCTGTTCGATCCGCCAAACTTTCTGGTGCTGGACGAGCCGACCAACCATCTCGACATCGCCACGAAAGAGATGCTGATCGGCGCGCTGTCGCGCTACGAGGGCGCCATGCTGTTCGTCTCTCACGACCGGCATTTCCTCGCCGCGCTGTCGAACCGTGTGCTGGAGCTGACGCCCGAAGGCGTCCACACCTACGGCGGCGGCTACATGGAGTATGTCGAGCGCACGGGCCACGAGGCGCCCGGATTGCAGGGCTGACCGCAAGGCCGCTGATCCGCCACCGTGCGGCCCCCGGTGCTCGATCCCAGAAGGAGACATCGCGGGGCGACGGATCGGCGGCGCGTTGGCCGTTGGCGACCACGTCCGCTTGCTGGTGTATCGTGTCGTCACGATTGTCGCGCGACAGTTGTCAATGGGCACTGAACTTTCCGCGAATGTGGGCTTTCAATTTTCCCTAGGTGGCGGCGACGGGTGGGGTCCGGTGATCAGCCGGTTTCAGGATCGTTGTTTTTCTTTCCTGGCGGCCGGCCATGGCGTTTGGGCTGGGCGGGCGCGTTGATATTAGACCTCGCCCGCACGTTCTCCGGCACGAGGTCGGCATGCTGGCGCAGGCGATAGCTCGATCCTTCAATCTGGATGACGATGGCGTGGTGCAGCAGGCGATCGAGGAGTGCCGTGGCGACGACGTGATCGCCGAACACGTCGCCCCATTCGGCGAAGCCCCGGTTCGAGGTGAGGATCATGGCACCCTTCTCTCAGCGGGCGTTGACGAGTTGGAAGAACAGATTGCCGCCGCCGGGCGTCACCGGCAGGTAGCCGATCTCGTCAACCACGAGCAGCGAGGCGCGCGTGAGGAAGCGGATGCGCTCCTTGAGCTGTCCCTCCCGCTCGGCCTTGGCCAGCGAGGCGATGATGTCGGCCAGCGTCGAGAACGCGACGCTCTTGCCGGCCTTCACGGCCTCGACGGCGAGCGCCGTCGCCAGATGGCTCTTGCCGGTGCCGGGCGGGCCCAAGAGGTGCACCACCTCGGCGCGATCGATGAACTTCAGCTCGGCCAGCGCCAGAATGCGATTGCGGTCGAGCGAAGGCTGGAAGGCGAAGTCGAAGCCGGCGAGTGTCTTGACGGCCGACAGTCGCGCCATCATCAGCGATGTCTTGATGCGCCGGTTGTCGCGCAGCGTCAGCTCCTCGATGAGCAGGTGATCGAGCGCCTCGATGGCGTTGACCTCGCCCTGCTCGATCTGCCTGACGGTGGCGTCGAGCATTTCGAGCGCGCGCGGCATCTTCAGCGCTACCAGGCTCTTCTTGATGCTGTCGAGCAGCGAGGGGGTGGTATGGATCGTCATCACCGGCCTCCCGAAGCCGCGATGCCCTCGCAGATCGCCTGATAGATATCGAGCGATCGGCGCTGCACGTGATCGCCGGTGCGGGCGATGATGGTGGCCTGCTGCGCGGGGCCGGACCTCGCAGGGATACGGCCCAGCCTGTGCTCCGGCGCCACGCGTGTGCGTTTGCGTCCTTCCAGAACCGGATGTACGGCAACCAGCCGGCCCTGATCCAGAATGCGGATCACGTCCGGCAGCTGGTGCACCTCGACGATGCGGCGCGTGCGATCTGGGACGGAGTAGTAGTTGCCGCCGATCGAGACCAGGCCGTCGTTGCTGACCCGGCGTTAGAGCTTCAACAGGGCATCGAACGGGGTTGCCGGCAACGCCTGAAGCTCGCCCTGCTCGGCGGCGAAAGCCTCCGCGACGACCCTCTGCGTCGTGCCATGCACACGGACGTTGGCAACAGTTGCCAGCCAGTCTCCGAGCTGGGCGTTGAGATCGTCGAGGTTGCGGAAGGTGCGGGCGAGGAAGAAGTCCTGGCGGATATAGCTGAAGGGGCGCTCCACCTTGCCCTTGGTCTTGGCCCGGTAAGGCCGGCTGGCCTTGGGCAGGAAGCCGTAGTGCCGGGCGAGCGACAACAGCGAGCTGTTGTAGACGATGTGGCCGGCATCATCCTCGCCAGTCACCGCGGTCTTCATGCGATCGTAGTGAAGTGGTCCCGGTCGTTCGGACAGATTTTCCGCTTCGATAAGTGGACTGTCTGCCGGGGTTAGGCCGCCGCGCGGATCGGCGACGTAGTGGTGTAGTGGAAGTAAGCTTGGTCAGGTGTCCGGTCGTCAAGGCTCGAATGCGGTCGGCGGCGATTGTAGAGATCGAAGTAGCGCCCGATCCCGGCCCGGGCGTCCGACACGCTATCGTAGGCGTGCAGATAA
>JBFXAZ010000221.1:0-3555 GCA_050183765.1 Reyranellaceae bacterium
GCGCACCACGTCATGATGATAGGCCCAGGCCGCCTGCGCACAGGTGTGCAGGCCGAAACCGCGCGCCGCGATCAGCACTGACTGGACGAAGATGCCGCAATCGATCCAGCTGCCGAGCTCCATGTCGGCCTCGACCGTGACCATGAGGCCGACCGGCGCGCCGAAGAAATCGTAGTTGCGGCCGTGCTGGCGGAACATCTTCTCGGTGTCGCCCTTCTGAATGCCGCAGAGCGCATAGAGGTCCCAGCCGATCTTGCGCCGGCGCGAGAGGTAGGGCTCGCGCCAGTTCACCGGGTAGTATTGATACTGCGCGCACTCGGCCTTGGGATCGCGGGCGCGACGCTCGTGCATGGCCTGGCTCAACCGCTGCTTCGCCGCGCCGGTGAGCACATGCACGCGCCAGGGCTGGATGTTGCTGCCGCTCGGCGCGCGGGCCGCGACCTCGAGCAGGCGCACCACGGTCTCGCGCGGCACCGGGGTCGGCAGGAAGCCGCGCACGGAACGGCGTGAGGTGATCGCGTCGATGACGTCCATGACGGAAACTGAACCCTTGACGGCGGCGCGTGATTAGAGCCGAGCCGACGCGGCTTGCCAACCGGCGATCTCAGGTCGGGCCGCCTACCTATGTGGAAAGCAACACCAGCAGGAACCCGAGCGTCGGGATCGACAATGCCGTCGTGACCACGATCGCCGTCGAGGTCTCGTCCGCGTCGATCCCGTAGCGTTCGGCAAGCACGAAGGTACCGGCCCCGATCGGCGTCGCCGCCATCAGGATGGCGACCGCCGCGAGCACCGGATCGAGCGGCACCACCCAGGCGACCAGCGCCCAGACCAGCGCCGGGAACGCGGCGAGCTTGAGGACGGCGCCGAGCGCGAGCCGGCCATAGAGCCGCGTCAACGGCCGCCCGGAAACATAGAGCCCGAGCGCGAAGAGCGCGCACGGCCCGGCCGTGTCCGCCATCAGGCTGAGGAACGTGTCGATCGGGACGGGCAGGGTCTCGCCCCAGGCGGAGATGACGAGGCCGAGCACGATCGCGAGGATGAGCGGGTTGCTGGCGACTGCCAGCACGACGCCGTGCAGGACATGCGCCTTGCCGGCACCGCGCCGCGCCGCGATCTCGACCGCGGCGGTCGCCGGCGCGATGATCACCACCGCGTTGATCAGGACCGTGAGGCCGGCCGCGACCACGGCGCGCTCGCCGTAAGCAACCGCCGCGAGCGGAATGCCGAGATAGCCGACATTGCCGTAGGTGGCGTTCACCGCGCGCATCAGCGCGGCCATGATGCCCTCCTTGAGCGCGAGCGCGGAGGCCGCCAGCGACAGCACGGCGACGCCGACGATGCCGAGCGTGAAGACGAGGATGAAGTCCCAGCGCAGGACATCCGCAAGCGGCGTCGACGCGACCGAGCGGAACAGCAGCGCCGGCAGCGCGCAGTAGAACACGAAGCGGTTGAGCGGCTGGCTCGCGCCCGCGCCGAGCACGCCGAAGCGCCCAGCGGCGAAGCCCGCCGCCATCAGCCCGAAGATCGGGATTACCGCGTTCAGCAGTGTGTCCATGGCGTTTTGCCGAGAGATGGGCTTTGCTGACTATCGAATACGGTATCGGTTAGAGCAGGATCGTTTGAGATGGAATTGCTCCGCGATCCATCTCAAGCGTGAATCCTGCTCTGCTCAACAAGCTAGAGCACGGCGTCACGGGGCGGGATCGAGACGGTCATGGGCGCAGGCGGCGATCTTGCCGAATGGTTGGTCAGGGACGGGCGCCATCTACCGAGCGTTCATACCCTTCTCGATTCGTTGGTGGCGAAGCTGCGCGATGCCGGGCTGCCGATCGCGCGTTTCGTCCTGTCGCAGCCGACGTTACACCCCGAATTGAGAGCGGTCGCCTACAATTGGACCGAGGCCAAGCCGGCGATCGTGGAGCTTCGGCTACCTCACGGCGTCGAGACGACCCAGATCTACCTGAGCAGCCCGACGCGCCTCATCTACGACGGCACGGACATGGTGCGTCGCCGGCTCGAGGGCGACGAGGAACCGTCGTTCCCGATCCTCCAGGAGCTCAAGGCAGAGGGGCATACCGACTACCTGGCACGCCGCCTGGTCCTCACGCGGGGTCGCTCCGCCATGATGGCGATCAGCACCCGGCGGCGGGGCGGCTTCACGGACGGCGACCTCGCCATGCTCGATGCGGTGCTGCCGAGCCTCGCCACCGTTCTGGAGCTCCGCATGGTCTGGAACCTGACATCGACGCTGCTCGACACCTATGTCGGGCACGGGGCGGGCGAGCGCGTGCTGACCGGACAGATCAGGCGCGGCTCGGTCGAGACCATCCCGGCCGTCGTCTGGTATTGCGACATGCGCGGCTTCACCGGCCTGTCGGACCGCCTGCCGGGGCCGTTCCTCATCGCCGTGCTCAACGACTTCTTCGAGGCGCTCGCCGAACCGCTCGGCGCGCATGGCGGCGAGGTGCTCAAGTTCATCGGCGATGCCATGCTCGCGATCTTCCGCATCGACGAACGGACGAGCGAGGCGGAGGCCTGCGAGATGGCGCTCGTCGCCGCCCAATTGGCGGTTCAGGGCATGCGCAGGCTCAATCGCCGGCGCGCGGGCGAAGCCAAGCCGCCGCTCGATTTCGGCCTCGCGCTCCATGTCGGCGAGGTGATGTACGGCAATGTCGGCGCGCCGACGCGGCTCGATTTCACCGTGACCGGGCCGGCAGTGAACCTTGCGGCGCGCCTCGAAGGCATGAGCGGCCAGCTCGGCCGGCAGCTCGTGGTCTCCTCGGCCTTTGCGGCGCGCTGCCCCGGAGAGTTCGTCCCCCTCGGCCGCTTTCCGCTCAAGGGCATGGCGGAACCGCAGGAGATTTTCGCGCCGGCTTGATCTTCCGGCCTCGCCGACTAGGGTGAAGGTACAGCACATGCCCAGCGGGAGGCCGCCGTGATCGTCGAGCAGATCTGGACCGGAAACGACTATCGGAACTTCAACTACCTGATCGCCTGCGAGGAAACCGGCGAGGCGCTGGCGATCGACCCGCTCGACCACAAGAAGTGCCTCGGGCTCGCCAAGCAGCGCGGCTACGAGATCACCCAGATCCTCAACACGCACGAGCACCACGACCATATCGGCGGCAACGATGCGATGGTCAATGCCACTCACGCCAAGCTGATCGCGCACTACAAGGCGGGCGCCCGCATCCCCCACATGGATCGCGGCGTGAAGGCCGGCGACATCATCAAGGTGGGGCGCACCGTGGAGCTCGAATCGCTCGACACGCCGGGCCACACCATGAGCCATGTCTGCCTGCTTTCGCACACGGACCAGCCTGCGCTCTTCTGCGGCGACACGCTGTTCAACGCGGGCGCCGGCAACTGCCATGGCGGCGGCCACCCCGAGGCGCTCTACCAGACCTTCGCGAGCCAGCTCGCCAGGCTGCCCGACGATACGCTGGTCTATCCGGGCCACGACTACATCGGCAACAATCTCGGCTTCACGCTCGACCGGGAGCCTGACAATGCGCGCGCCAAGGCGCTGCTGAAGGAGGTCAAGGGGCAGGA
>JBFXAZ010000221.1:3565-4454 GCA_050183765.1 Reyranellaceae bacterium
GCTGGTAGGACGCGCCGCCGGCCTCACCCGCACGAACGGCACGGGCTCGGCGAAGCCGCGCAGCATGGCGCTGCCGGGCTCCATCGGCAGCCCCGCGAGCACGGCGCGGACGCCGGCATCCTCGGCCAGCTCGTGCGAGACCACGATATCGTCGCCGCGGCTCTGCGCCTCCAGGCGCGCGGTCAGGTTGACCGTGCCGCCGAAATAGTCGAGCACGCCCGCGGTCGTCACCGCGATGCAGCGCCCGGCATGCATGCCGAGCTTGAGCGTGATCGCCCGCTCGGGGTGGCGCGCGTTGTAGGCGTCGACCTGCGCGGCGATCGCGAGCGCGGCGCGCGCCGTATCCGCCGGCTCGTGGAACGCCGCCATCACCGCGTCGCCCATGGTCTTCACCAGAACGCCGCCATGACTTCGCACGGCTTCCGACAGCAGGCCGAAATGCTCGCGCACCATGGCATAGGCCGCGCTGTCGCCGATCCGCTCATAGAGCTCGGTCGAGCCCTTGAGGTCGGAGAACAGCAGCGCGACCCGGCCCATCTCGACCTCGTCGCCGGCGCGCAAGACCTGCTCCGGGCAGAGCTCGCGGAACACCGGCATGGCGATGACCCGCTCGCCGGTCAGTGCGTCCGCCGCCCAGGCGCGATCCTCCAGCACGGCGTGGAGCGGCCGGGCGGTGCCGTTGTGGAAGCTGAAATGCCCCGGCCGCTGCGGCGCGCCCGCGCTCAGCGCGGTCTCGCTCGCCGTCACCGCCGGCAGGCCCTCTGCCGGGCCGGCGATCTCGGCATCGACCGCGCCGCCCGGCTCGACCGTGCGGATGCGATATGGGCCCGGCGGGAGTTCGAGCGGGACTGCCGCGGTGGCGCCGGGCTCGACCAGCCGCTGCATCAGG
>JBFXAZ010000222.1:0-4449 GCA_050183765.1 Reyranellaceae bacterium
AGAACCGGCTCGACAATATCGTGCCGGATCTTGCGGACAGCTGGAGCTGGAGTGCCGACGACAAGAAGCTCACCTTCAAGCTTCACAAGGGTGTCAAGTGGCACGACGGCAAGCCGTTCACGGCGGAAGACGTCAAGTGCACGATCGATCTGCTGCAGGACAAAGCCAAGGAGCGCTTCCGGCTCAACGCCAGAAAGGGTTGGTACACGAACATCGAGAGCGTCACGGTCGACAACGAGCTGCAGGTTACGCTCAACCTGAAGCGGCCGCAGCCGGCAATCCTTGCGCTCCTCTCGTCGGGTTTCTCGCCGATCTATCCCTGCCACGTCACGCCGGCCCAGATGCGTCAGCACCCGATCGGAACCGGCCCGTTCAAGTTCGTCAGCTACGAGAAGAGCAAGACGATAAAGGTGGCGCGCAATCCGGATTATTGGAAGCCCGGCCGCCCTTATCTCGACGGAATAGAATATACCATCATCCCCAACCGCTCGACCGCGATCCTGGCGTTCGTCTCGGGCCAGTTCGACATGTTCTTTCCATTCGAGCTGTCGGTGCCCCTCATCGGTGACGTCAAGGCCCAGCTGCCGGAAGCCGTCTGCGAGATAGCGCCGATGAACGTCGCCGCCAACGTGCTCATGAATCCGGTGGCGCCGTTCGATAACATCGAGGTGCGCCGTGCCGTCGCCAATACGCTGGATCGCAAGGCCTTCGTCGATATCCTGACACAGGGGAAAGGCGATGTCGGCGGCGCGATGCTGCCAGGGCCGGAAGGAAGCTGGAGCCTGCCGCCCGAGGTGCTGAAGGAGCTTCCGGGATACAGCGACGATATTGCCGGTCGGCGCGAGAAAGCCCGGGCGGCGATGAAGACAGCCGGCTTCGGGCCAGACAAGACCGTGAAGGTCAAGATCATGACCCGCAACATCCCGACCTATCGCGATGCCGCGGTCATTCTCATCAGCCAGCTCAAGGAGATCTATATCGACGCGGAGATCGAGCTGGTCGAGACGGCAAACCAGCTACCGAGGCTCGTTCGGCGCGACTACCAGATGGCCCTCTCGCAGGTCGGCAACGGTGTCGACGATCCGGACCAGAACTATCCCGAGAACTACGCGTGCGGCTCGCGCACGTACATGGACTACTGCAACAAGGACGTCGACGCACTGATCGTCAAGCAGTCGTCGGAGAAGGACCAGGCCAAGCGCAAGCTGATCGCCTGGGAGATCGACAAGAAGCTCACCGCCGAAGCCGTGCGGCCGATGCTCTATTATCTGCGCGGTGGCAATTGCTGGCGGCCGCAGGTGAAGGGCGTCAATATCCAGGTGAACAGCATCTACAACAACTGGCGGTTCGAGGACGTCTGGCTCGACAAGTGAGCCATCCGCCAGATCCTCAAAGGTGAGGTCCGGCGCGCGCGAGCGATTGACACCCGCCCGCGCGCGCCGCTTAGCTCGCGCCAAACCCACGACAAGGACACTGCTGCCATGGCCTCAGGCGCCGCCAAAGTCTCGCCCTTCGCCCCCGCCCGTCTCGCCGACGTACCCAGCATCGAGGGCGTCCGCTTCGCCTCGGCAGAGGCCGGCATCAAGTACAAGAACCGTCGCGACCTGATGGTGGCGGTGATGGACGAAGGCACCGTTGCGGCGGGTGTCCTCACGCAATCCAAGACCTGCTCGGCGCCGGTGCTCTGGTGCCGCGAAAGCCTGAAGGGCGGCAAGGCGCGCATCCTGGTCGTCAACTCGGGCAACTCGAATGCCTTCACCGGCCGCAAGGGACGCGCCGCGGTCGAGCTGACGGCGAAATTCGCGCAGGAGGCCGTCGGCTGCGGACCAGGCGAGGTCTACCTCGCGTCCACCGGCGTGATCGGCGAGCCGCTCGAGGCCGAGAAGTTCGCGCACCTGCTCGGCGGTCTCGCCAAGTCGGCGACGGCGGGGGGCTGGCACGACACGGCGCGCGCCATCATGACCACGGACACCTACCCGAAGCTCGCGAGCCGCAAGGCCGTGATCGGCGGCGTCGAGGTGACGATCAACGGCTTCTGCAAGGGCGCCGGCATGATCGCGCCCGACATGGCGACCATGCTCTGCTTCCTGTTCACGGACGCCGCCGTCGGCCATGCGGCACTGCAGGAGGCCCTCGCTGCCGGCGCCGCGACGAGCTTCAACTGCATGACCGTCGACGGCGATACCTCGACCAGCGACACCTGCCTCGTGTTCGCGACGGGCGCCGCCGCGAAGCGCGGCCAGCCGCGCATCGAGAGGTCCGGCGACCCGGCGCTTGCGGATTTCCGCGCGAAGACGGCAGATCTCCTGAAGGAGCTCGCCATCATGGTGGCGAAAGACGGCGAGGGGGCATCCAAGTTCGTCACCATCGCCGTCGAAGGTGCCGAGAGCGACAAGGCCGCGCGCACGATCGGCCTCTCGATCGCTAACTCGCCGCTCGTCAAGACGGCGATCGCCGGCGAGGACCCGAACTGGGGCCGCATCGTGATGGCCGTCGGCAAGGCCGGCGAGGCAGCCGATCGTGACCGCCTGTCGATCTGGTTCGGCGACCGCATCGTGGCGCGCAACGGCGAGCGGGCCGAGGAGTATCACGAGCCGACGATGGCCCAGTACATGAAGAACGCCGAGATCACGATCCGCGTCGACATCGGCCTCGGCAAAGGGCGGGCGAGCATCTACACGTGCGATCTCACCCACGACTACATCTCGATCAACGCCGACTATCGCAGCTGATCGAGGGCGTGCGGGTGCGCCGTTTCGGCGGCTGCGGGACGGCGAGGAGCGGCGCATGAGCGACAGCGAGGCAGCGCGTTCCCGGCGTCTCGACTGGCTCGTGTCGCCTATGGCCGTGGCGGTGCACAGCTTGGGCATCACCCAGATCACGGCCTGGGGCACCAGCTACTACTGCCTGGGGGTGCTCGCGGCACCGATCGTGAAGGAGCTCGGCTGGTCGCGCGGATTCGCCTTCCTCGGCTTCACCGTGTCGGTGCTGGTGATGGGCCTGATCTCGCCGCTCGTCGGGCGGTTGATCGACCGCGCCGGCGCGCGCATCGTCATGTCCGTGGGCTCCGTGGTGGTGGCCCTCGGCCTCTACCTTCTCTCGCGCGTGACCGAGGAGTGGGCCTATCTCGCGGTATGGGTGCTGCTCGGCGTCGGCATGCGCTGCTGTCTCTACGACGCCGCGTTCGCGGCGCTGGTCCAGGTGGCTCCGACGCGCGGCCGGCAGGCGATCTCCTACCTTACTCTCTACGGCGCATTCGCCTCATCGGTGTTCTGGGTCGTCGGCCATCAGCTCGAGGAGGCGATCGGCTGGCGGCAGACGCTGGTGGTGTTCGCGCTGCTCAATCTCGGCCTCTGTCTACCACTGCATTGGCTGGGACTTGCCCGCAAGGAGCCCGAGGCACCCATCGCGGCGGGCGGTCCGAGCCTCGGCAGCACCCCTGCCGCGCCGGTGCTGGAAGGCCGGTCGCGCACGCTCGCCATCTGGCTGTTCGCCCTGGTGATGTCGCTCAACGGCTTCGTGTTCGGCATCGTGTCGGTGCAACTCGTAACCTTGCTCGAGGCGGCCGGCCTCGTTACGGCGACAGCCGTCTGGATGGCGTCGCTGAAGGGCGTCGCGCAATTCGGCGGGCGCGCGGTCGAGATCATGTTCGGCCGCAATCTCAGCCCGGTGGCCATCGGGCGGGTGGCGATCGCGATCGTGCCCGTGTCGTTCGCCCTTCTCTACGCGAGCCAGGGCAGCTTCGCCGTCCTGCTGGCATTCACGCTGCTGATGGGCGCCGCCCAGGGCGTGATCACCATCGTGCGGGGCGCGGTGCCGCTGACCCTCTTCGGCACCAAGGGCTATGGCGCCATCCTCGGCTTCATCGCCACGCCCGTGCTGCTGGTGAGCGCCGCGGCGCCGACCGTTTTCGCCTGGATCGTCGATCGCTGGGGCTGGCCGGTCGGTCACATCACCATGATCGCCTCCTCGCTCGCCGCGATGGCTTGCATGGAGGCTCTCTCGAGATGGCACCGCAGCAGTAGCGCGGCGGCGGCCTCTGCGCAGCCGGACCGGGCCTGAGACGATCCCACGCCGGCCGCCCCGCCGCCGAGCGCCTGACGGATCTCAGACCTGCACTTGCGTGCCAACCTCGACGACGCGGTCGGGGGGGATCTGGAAGTACTCGGTGGCGTCGTCGGCCTGCCCTGAAAGCTTGATGAAGAGCCACTCCTGCCAGCGCGGCATCGGAGTTTTCGTCGTGGGCTTCAGCGAGCGGCGCGACAGGAAGAACGAGGTGGCCGGGAAATCGACGTTCAGGTCCTTGCGCCGGCAGTGGTCGAAGATCTTGGGGACGCTCGGCGTCTCCATGAAGCCATAGAAGGCGATGACGCGCACGAAGCTGTCCGAGATTCGCTCGATCTGGACCCGCTCGTGACGGGCGACGCGCGGGCGGTCGAGCGTGCGGAT
>JBFXAZ010000223.1:0-1325 GCA_050183765.1 Reyranellaceae bacterium
TCATGTGCACCGCCTACAACCTCAGCCGAGCCCTGCGGCTGACCTGAGACAGACCGCAGACACCCAACCTCGGATCCCATGCAATCCACCCTCACCCACAAAATCGAGACTTCTGCAAAGCTCTCGCGAGCGGGGAGAGGGGGAAAGGTGCTAGCGTCGCGGCGCATGACGGGGAAGATCACAGACGTGCCCAACTGGCGGCCCGACCGGCTGGCGCGCAGGCTGCCGGCGCTGCAGGCGCGCGGGCGCATCCTCGCGGCGATGCGCGCCTGGTTCGGCGTCGAGCAATTCGTCGAGGTCGAGACGCCTGCGCTGCAGGTCTCGCCCGGCATGGAGGTGCATCTGCGCGCCTTCGCCAGCGAGCTCGTCGGCCCCGACGATTCGCGACGGAAGCTCTATCTGCACACCTCGCCCGAGTTCGCGATGAAGAAGCTGCTGGCCGGCGGCGTGCCGCGCCTGTTCCAGTTCGCGCGCGTCTTTCGCAACGCAGAGCGCTCGGCGTTGCACCATCCCGAGTTCACCATGCTCGAATGGTACCGCGCCGGCGCGGGCTATCGCGACCTGATGGACGATTGCGAGGCGCTGCTGCGCACGGCGGCGCGCGCCGCCGGCACCAGGCGGCTGTCGTGGCGCGGCGCCGGCTGCGACCTCAAGGGCTCATTCGAGCGGCTGACCGTCGCCGAGGCGTTCGACCGGTACGCCGGCATCGACCTGCTGGCCACCGCGCCCGATCCGCATGCGCCCGACGTGGCGCTGCTGGCGCGCGCCGCGCGCGGCATCGGCATCCGCACCTCCGAGGGCGACACCTGGGAGGACGTGTTCTTCCGCGTGATGCTGGAGCGCATCGAGTCGAAACTGGGCTTCGGCCGGCCGACCATCCTGTGCGACTACCCGGTGTCGATGGCGGCGCTGTCGCGGCCCAAGCCGGACGATCCGCGCCTGGCCGAGCGCTTCGAGCTCTATGCCTGCGGCGTCGAGTTGGCCAACGCCTTCGGCGAGCTCACCGACGCCGTCGTCCAGCGCGAGCGCTTCGAGGCCGACATGGCGCTGAAGCAGCTGCTCTACGGCGAGCGCTATCCGCTCGACGAGGATTTCCTCGCCGCGCTGGAGCACGGCCTGCCCGACTGCGCCGGCATCGCGCTGGGCTTCGACCGCCTGGTGATGCTCTGCCTTGGCGCCGAACGCATCGAGGACGTGCTGTGGCTGCCGGTGGCGCGCTGATTCCGAAGCGCTACCGCACATGGCCTCTTTTCCTTCTCCCCGCGCAGGTCAGGGGCCGCGGACGGCCCCGAGGGAGAAGGTGCCGAGCAGTAGCGAGGCGGATG
>JBFXAZ010000223.1:1335-4411 GCA_050183765.1 Reyranellaceae bacterium
GTGCAACGACACGCATCGATGCCGTCAAGACTCCGCGAAGCCCCTCATCCGCCCTTCGGGCACCTTCTCCCCGCCTGCGCGGGGAGAAGGAAAAGATCAGCGCGCCAGCTCGTCGAAGATCTTGTTGAACGCGCGCACCGCCGCGGTCGGGCCGTCGGCATGGCCCCAGACGCCGTTGGCCACCGCGAGGAAATCGGCGCCGGCTTCGACCAGGGGGCGGCAATTGTCTGATGTGATGCCGCCGATGGCGACCGACGGCACGGTCATCATCTCGTCCCACCATTCGAGGATGTCGAGCGCCGCCGGCGTCGTCACCGTCTTGGTGCTCGAGGTGAAGAAGGCGCCGAAGGCGACATAGTCGGCGCCGGCCTCGGCGGCTTCCATCGCCAGGTGGCGCGAGGCCTTGCAGGTGACGCCGATGATGCGGTCGGGGCCGAGCAGCCGGCGCGCTTCGGCGTAGGGCGCGTCCTCCTGGCCGACATGCACGCCGTCGCAATCGAGCTTCAGCGCCAGGTCGGGCCGGTCGTTCATGATCAGCGCCACGTCGCGCTGCTGGCAGATCGGCCGCAGGATGTCGGCGGCGCGCGCGATGGCGTCGTCGCCGACATCCTTGAGCCGCAGCTGCAGCACCGCCACGTCGCCGCCGTCGAGCGCCGCGCGCAGCTCCTCGGCGAAGACCTGCGGATGCGGCAGCTCGGGCGGCGTGATCAAGTAGAGCCGGCAGCGCTGCGTGGCGTCGCTCACATCTTGCCCTGGTAGATCGCGATGATCTTGTCGAGCATGTCGAGCGCCTCGGCGCGCGGGCGCTGGAAGGTGTTGCGGCCGATGATCGAGCCGTTGGCGCCGCCGTCGCGCAGGCCGCGGATCTCGTTGAACAGGCCGTCGAGGTCCTTGGCCTCGCCGCCCGAGAACACGACGATGCGGCGGTTGTTGAAGGTCGCCTGCATCACGTGCGCGATGCGCTTGGGCAGGGTCGAGATGTCGACCTTGGCCTTCTCGTAGGCGGCCTTGGCCTCGGGCTGCCACAGCACGTCGGTCGGCGGCTTGACCTTGATGATGTGCGCGCCGAGCAGGGCGGCGATGTGCGCGGCGTAGGCGCAGACATCCATCGCCGTCTCGCCCGCCTTGTCGAGCTTGCCGCCGCGCGGATAGGACCACATGACGACGGCGAGGCCGACCGACTTGGCCTCGGCGGCCATCTCGCGGATCTCCTCCATCATCTCGTACTGGTCTTCCGAGCCGGGATAGATGGTGAAGCCGATCGCCGAGCAGCCGAGCTTCAGCGCGTCCTTCACCGAGGCGGTGACCGCCTGGTCCTTGTTGGTCGACAGCGAGTTGGCGCTGTTGACCTTGAGGATGGTGGGAATCGCGCCGGCGAAGCTGTCGGCGCCGGCCTCGAGCGGGCCGAGCGGCGCGGCATAGGCGTTCAGGCCCGCGTCGATCGCGAGCTGGTAGTGGTAATGCGGATCATAGGCATCCGGGTTGGGCGCGAAGGAGCGCGCCGGGCCATGCTCGAAGCCCTGGTCGACGGGCAGGATCACCATCTTGCCGGTGCCGCCCAGCTTGCCGTGCATCAGCATGCGCGCGAGGTTTCCCTTGGTGCCGGGATTGTCGCTCTCGTAGTTGTCGAGGATCTTCTTGACGGTACGGGTGATCTTCACGGCTTCCCTCCTGGGGCGCCTCGGGGGCGCCGATCGCGGCGGTTCTAGCGAGCGCGGCGGGGCTTGTAAACGCGGGGCCCGTTCCCTTCCCCCGGAGGGGGAAGGTGGCGCGCAGCGACGGAAGGGGGATGTTGAAGACGGGCTCCTGCGTTCGTCTTCGACATCCCCCTTCCGCCCTTCGGGCACCTTCCCCCTCCGGGGGAAGGATGGGCTACTCGTTCAAGCCCTTGCCGGGATACGGATGGGTCTTGATCCAGTGGCGCGCGATGTCGACGCGGCGGGTCACCCAGACGTCCTTGTGCTTCATCACGTGGTCGAGGAAACGCTGCAGCGCCCAGGCGCGCGCGGGGTGGCCCATGATGCGCATGTGCAGGCCGACATTCATCATCTTGGGCGCACTCGCCCCCTCGGCGTAGAGCATGTCGAAGGCGCCCTGGATGTATTCCAGCCAGTCCCCGGTGGCGCCGATATTGCCCAGCAGCTTGGTGTCGTTGTTGGTGATCGAGTAGGGGATCACCAGGTGCTGCCTGCCCGTCACCGTGGTCCAGTAGGGCAGCTCGTCGTTGTAGGTCTCCGAGTCGTAGAGGAAGCCGCCTTCCTCGACCAGCAGGCGCCGCGTGTTGACGCTGGGCGCGTAGCGCGAATACCAGCCGTAGGGCCGCTCGCCGGTCATGCGCTGGATGGTCTCGACCGCCTTGCGGATGTGCTCGCGCTCCTCGGCCTCGCTCAGCAGGAAGTGCTTCACCCAGCGCCAGCCGTGGCTGCACACGTCGTAGCCGGCCTCGCGGATCGCCTGCGCCGCCGGCGGGTTGCGCTCCAGCGCCAGCGCGCAGCCATAGACGGTGAGCGGCAGGCTGCGCTCCTGGAACAGCCGGTGCAGGCGCCAGAAGCCGACGCGGCTGCCGTACTCGAACATCGACTCGCCGCCGAGATCGCGGCCGCGCACGTCGGTGGCCGAGGTGCTGGCCTCGGTCAGCGCGGTCTCGGTGTAGCCCTCGCCGTCCTGCATCGAGGCTTCCGAGCCTTCCTCGAAGTTGATGACGAAGTTCACCGCCAGCCGCGCGCCGTTGGGCCATTGCGGGTTGGGCGGCTTGCCGGCGTAGCCGATGAAGTCGCGCTTGGATTCCCAGGCCATGATCGGTCTCCGCGGTTGGACGCGTCAGCCGTCCACCGTGACGGTGAACGGCGACACCTTGACGAACTCCTCGTCGGTCGACCCGCCGTCGCGCCACATGAGGACCGCGAAGCGCGCGGCGCGATCGAGCACGGTCAGGCCGTGATGCCAGGTATTGGCGCGATAGGTCACGCCCTGGCCGGGACCGGCGACGAAGGCGACTGCCTTCGCGGCGTCCGGCCCGCCATCGGCCGCGTGCGGGCAGACGACGATCAGCCAGCGCGACACGTCGAGCGGCACG
>JBFXAZ010000224.1:0-4159 GCA_050183765.1 Reyranellaceae bacterium
GCGGCGCCGGCCCCTACGCCGACCTGATTGAGGACCGCTTCACCCGCGCCGCCGCGCGCTTCGGCTTCAACCGCCGGCGCTTCGACCTCGACACCACGCAGTTCTGCCCGCCCGCCCGCGCCGGCGACCAGTTGGATTTGTTCTGACCGCACGCGGCCGGACTGCCGGCCGTATCGCAGTTGCGGATGGTTCGACCGGCGGGATATGCTTTGCGGAATCGCACCGCCCATGCGGTCGCTCTAAGAAGGCCGGGTCGATCACCAAGCTCCCGCAGGATGGCCCCACGTGACGGCCTCCACCAAAATCGAACGCGACGCGCCCGCCGCAGCACCGCCAGCCGTTCTCAGCGCGCGCGACGTGACGCTGGTGTATCGAACGCGAACCGGCACGATCGCGGCACTAAAGGATATGTCGCTCGACGTTGCCGCCGGAGAATTCGTCGCGATTCTCGGGCCGTCTGGCTGCGGCAAGTCTACTTTTCTGAAGATCGTGGCAGGACTGATCCCGGCCAGTGCAGGGCATGTCCTGCTCAATGGCACCGCCACCAACAAGCCGCGCCCCGATGTCGGCATTGTCTTCCAGCAGCCGGCGCTGATGCCGTGGAAGACCGTTCTCGACAACGTGCTGATCACCCCGCTTTGCCTTGGGCGCGACATGCGCGCCGCGCGCGAGGATGCGCTTGCCCTGCTCCGTCTCGTCGGCCTCGAGACATTCGCCGCCAACTACCCCTTTGAGCTGTCGGGCGGCATGCAACAGCGCGTCGGGTTGGCCCGTGGACTAGTCCACGACCCGGCGGTGTTGTTGATGGACGAGCCATTCGCCGCGCTCGACGCGATGAACCGCGAACACATGATGATCGAGCTGCAGCAACTATGGCTGACGACAGCCAAGTCGGTTGTGTTCGTCACGCACAGCATTCCCGAAGCCGTTTTCCTCGCCGACCGGGTGGTCGTCATGTCGCCGCGGCCAGGGCGCGTGATCGACGATATCCGCGTGCCATTCCTGCGACCCCGCGATCTCGACACGATGGCGAGCGCGCGGTTTGGGGAACTGTGCAACCACCTGAGGCGCCTTTTCGGTGCGCCAGCCGACCGAGCGCCGCCATGAACCAGCGAACGCGAAACCTGGTCCTGCCAGCCGCCACATTTGTAGTCTTCATCGCCGCCTGGCACGGCTACGTCACCGCTTTCGACGTGCCCGATTTCATCCTGCCGCATCCCAGCGAAGTTGCCGGCGCGTTCATCGCGACCTTCGCGCGCGGCACGATCTGGCCGCATTTGCTGTTCACCGTGCAGTGCCTTGCCGCAGGTTACGTGATGGGATGCGCGGCGGCGGTCGCGCTCGGCACTCTGGTTGCGGAATCCCGTACAGTCGAAGGTTGCCTGTACCCCTACGTCATCGCACTGCAGTCGATGCCGAAGGTCGCGCTGGCGCCATTGCTTTTCGTATGGTTCGGCTTCGGTGCCGAATCGAAGATCGTGATGGTCGCCCTGATTTGTTTCTTCCCGGTGTTCGTCAATACGATGGTCGGCATCAAGCAAGCCGACCCGGCGCTGATTGACGTGATGCGGGCCTCGGCGGCCACCCGGTGGCAAATCTTCATCCACGTCAAGCTGCCCGCTGCGGCAAGCTCGATCTTCGCCGGCCTGCAGATCGCGGTCGTCCTCGGATTGATCGGCGCGTTGGTCGCGGAGTTCATCTCGACCAGGCTGGGGCTCGGCCGCATGATCACCGCGGCGGCCGCCGATCTGAACGTCGGGCTGATCCTCGCCGTCGTCGTCGTGCTTGCCGCGCTCGGACTCGGCGGCACTGGGCTCATCCGATGGCTGCACCGCCGCGTGGTGTTCTGGGAGGCGCGGCGCGATGGCGAAATCAATGTCGAAGTCTATTGAACGCCGCTCGGGCGGGCGCAGGAGAGAAGCATGACCGGCACCTTTGCCACTGTGCGCAAATTCGCCGTCGCGGCGGCAATTGCCGCCGTCGGGTTGCCACCCGCCGCGACAACGCCTGCCGCCGCGGCCGAGAAGCTCGTCATGGCGGTCAACCGACCGGCCAGCATTGCCTACGGTCCGTGGGCGATGGCGGCCCAGATGGGCTACTTTGCCGAGGAAGGGATCGAGTTCGAGCTGGTCACCATCCTGGGTGCCGGCAACCAGATCCCGCAGATCGTCAACAAAGGGATCCATGTCGGGCACATCGAGCCCGACCCGATGCTCGGCGTGTTCCAGCCTGGCCGCGACCGCCCGCCGGTCCGCTATGTCTACAACCACTACCGCCGCACGGTTTGGGAGATCGTGGTCAAGGAGTCGAGCCCGCTCAAGTCGCTGGGCGATCTCAAGGGCAAGAAGATCGGCATACCCAATTTCGAGGCCTTGCCGTCAAAGATTCTCGACACGGCATTCCGGCAGGGCTCGATCGGCACCGGCGCCGATGTCGAGTTCGTCAACGTCACCGCAGGCGCCTCGGCACTGCCGCCGTTCATGAAGGGCGACGTCGATGCCCTGTTCACGCTGGTTGCGCTGCATGAGATGTTGCCGACGCGCGGCGTCGCGATACGCCGCATCCCGATCGGGCGCTTCGCCGAGATCATGGGACACGGCTTCGTCGCGCACGAAGACACCATCCGCAACAATCCCAAGCTGCTTGCCGGCTATGGCCGCGCCACCACCAAGGGCACGATTGCCTGCCAGGCGAACATCGAGGCCTGCGTGCGCATGTACTGGAAGCAATGGCCGGATCAGAAGCCGAGCCGGGGCAGCGACGCCGAGATCATGGCCGAGCAGAAGGCCGTGATGAACGCCTATTTCGACAAGCTGTTTCCGGCGGCGGGAGAAAGGTGGGGCGCGTTTGCCGCCGAACCATTGCGTACCGTGGCCGAGGTCCTGCATGCCGCCGGCCAGCTTCGCACGCTCGAAATCCCCTATGAGGCGATGTTCACCAACGCGCTGGTCGACGACTACAACAAGTTCGACGCCGCAGCCGTGGTCGCCGCCGCGCGAGCGCTGAAGTAGGGGGCGAAGGTGGAAAACAAGGGCAAGGTCGATGACCTCCATCACCTGGGTCTGATGACGCGTGATTTCGAGACGACGTTCGCGACCTACGAATCGCTCGGCTTCGTGCTGACCCCGCTGTCGATACACCAATGGTCGGACCGCCCTGGCGTTCCGGTGCGGCCGTCGGGTTCTGGCAACCGCTGCGCCCTATTCCAGCGCAATTATCTGGAGATCAACGCGCATTTCGGCACGCCGGATCCCGCCAACGCCAATCACGCGCGGCGCGAGCGATGGCTCGCCGCCTATGACGGGTTGCACATCATCTGCTTCAATTCGGAGGATATGGCGGGCTTCGACGTGCAGCTTCGCGATGCCGGCATCGCAAGCTCCGGCGTGGTTCGGCTGGAGCGCGATGTTGACACGCCGGAGGGCAAGCGGACCGCAGCGTTCGAGCGCGTCGTGCGTCCTGATTCCGGCGGCCCCGAGGAACTCCTCCAGGCCGCCCGGCACCTGACCCCGCAATACATCTTCCAGTCGCGCTGGCAGGCCCATCCCAATGGCTCCGTCGCGATGACGGACGCGATATTCTGCGTTGCCGACCCGGACGCCTATGCGCGCATCTACGCTGCGGCGACCGGGCACGCCGTGGTGCGCGAGGGCGCGCGCCGCATCGTGCGCCTTGAGACATCGCGCGTGACCATTGTCGGTCCCGAAGACCTGGACGCGGCGATCCCCGGCGCCGAGCCGCTTGCGCTGCCGTGCATCGCGGGCTTCGGCGTCGGCACTCGCGACCTCGCCACCACGGAGTCCTTTTTGCGCGGGCGCGGCGTGCCGGTGACGCGGGCCGGCGACAAGGTGATCGTGCCGGCAGCGGCGGCGCGCGGCGCGGCGATATTGTTCGAGGCTGCGGCATGAGGGACGCGCCGTGAGCGCCACCGACGAACGCTTCGCCCGCCTGCGCCCAACGATCCCGCCGTTGCGCACAGCCGTCCTCGCCGGTCCGCCGGCGATGGCCGGACTGACCCTTGGCTGGCGCGAAGGCGGGACGGCCGAGGCGCCGGCCCTGGTGTGCCTGCATGGCATCGGCTCGAACGCGACCGGCTATCGCTACCAGTTCGACGGCTTTGGCGGCCGGCTGCGGGTCGTCGCCTGGGACGCGCCCGGCT
>JBFXAZ010000225.1:0-4120 GCA_050183765.1 Reyranellaceae bacterium
ATGATGTCGGGCACCTTGAGCAGGATCGCCAGCAACTCCCAGCCGACCAGGAAGACGACGAGCAGGATGATCGGCGGCAGGAGCTTTCCCGTCATGCGGCGGCTCCGCCGCGGCGCGGCCGCGCATGGCCGGCGTCGAACAGCTCGGCCCGTATCTCGTGGACGTAGCGGTTGAACTCCACCGTCTCGCTGACCTCCTGGTCGCGTGGCCGCGGCAGGTCGATGGTGACGATCTTGCGCAGCCGGCCGGGCCGCGCCGACATGACCGCGACCCGGTCCGCCAGCAGCACCGCCTCGCGCACGTCGTGGGTGATCAGCAGCACCGTGCGGCGATCGTGCAGCCAGAGGTCCTGGAGCATCAGCTGGTGCTCCTCGCGCGTCAGCGCGTCGAGCGCGCCGAACGGCTCGTCCATCAGCAGGAGCGGCAGGCCGCAGACCAGCGCCCGGCACAGGGCGGCGCGCTGGCACATGCCGCCGGAGAGCTGGTGCGGATAGTGGTTCTCGAACCCTTTGAGGCCGACCATCTCGATCAGCTCGTGGGCGCGCGACAGGCTCTTCGGCCCTTTTTCTCCGCGGATTTCAAGCGGCAGCAGGACGTTGTTCAGCACCGTGCGCCATTCCAGAAGATTGTGGTGCTGGAAGGCGATGCCGGCTTCGGTGTACGGCCCGTTCAGCGCCTTGCCGCCGACCAGCAGCGTCCCGGACGTCTGCGACAGGATGCCGGCGACCAGCAGCATCAACGTGCTCTTGCCGCAGCCGCTGGGGCCGACGATGACGAAGAACTCGCCGCGCCGGATGTCCATCGAGATGTTTTCAATTGCGACCACCCGCCCCGACTTGGTCCCGAAGATCATGTCGAGATTGCGGATGTCGACGATCAGGTCGCTGTCGCTCGGCGCCAGGGGATTATTCGCTTGGACGTCGCTCACTGTGACCCCTGATCTCGTTCCGGGAAGGTTGCGCGCATTGAACCGACAGCGCGATACAACATCAACCCCAATTTTGTAGCGCCGTGCCAATCGACGCGATAGTTTTACTGCCAGCGTGCACGGGACGCGAATACAACGACGGAGAAAGCGCAATGATCGGTGACAGCAGCATGCGCAACGGGGGATCGTTCGGTCCCAAACGAGCGTTCGCGGCGGCGGTCGGCGCGCTCGCGGTCGCTTTCACCGGCGCGGCAATGGCGCAGGACAAGCCGGCGCTGAAGAAGGCGACCCTGGTCGTCGAATGGATCGGCTACCAGCCGCAGCACTTCGGCTTCTGGATCGCCAAGGAGCGTGGCTGGTACGCCGATGCCGGGTTCGACCTGGAGATCAAGGGCACGCGCGGGTCGGCGCAGGTGCTGCAGATCATGACCGGCAAGGGCGGCGACTTCTCGATGGTCGCGTCCAGCTCCTATGCCCAGGCGATGGGCGGCAAGTCGCCGCTGCCGCTCAAGATCGTCGCGATGTGGGGCCAGAAGGACATCCTGTCGGTCGCGTACTTCGAGTCCACCGGGATCAAGACGCTGCACGACTTCGAGGGGCGCACGATGGGGATCGTGCCCGGCTCGATGGCGCATATCATCTGGCCGGCCTTCACCAAGTCGGTGAACATCGATGCCAGCAAGGTGAAGCTGCAGAACTGGGACTTCCGCAGCTATTTCGGCATCTGGGGCGCCAAGAAGGTCGACATCTCCGGCAACAGCGCGCTGGGGACCACGTCTCCCGCAATGTTCAAGAAGCGGCAGAACGAGATCGTGAAGCAGGTGGCGTTCTCGCACTACCTGCCATTGCTCGGGCCGGCGGTCATGGTCCACAACGACACGATCGCGAACGACCCGGAGTCGGTGCGCAAGTTCGTGAAGGTCACCCAGCGCGCGTGGGAATACCTGCGCGACAAGCCGAAGGAAGCGACCCTGGAGGCGGCCAAGATCGTCTTCGCGAACTACGAGAAGATCGATCCGGTCGAGGACCTGGCGGAATACTCGCTGGAGGTCATCCCGGACTACATGGTCTCCGACTCGACCAAGGGAAAGCCGATCGGCTGGATGAACCCCGACGACTGGAAGAAGATGACCGCGCTCCTCAAGGAGCACGATCCCAGCATGACCTCGCTGCCGGCGGTCGAGGACATGATGACCAATCGCTTCGTGGAGTAGGCGCGGCCGGTCGGCCGCAAAGTCCGACGTTCATTGGGGGCGGGCCCGAAAGGCCCGCCCTTTCTGCGTCTACGCGCGAGCGGCGGCTCACACCGCGTAGAGCTTCATCTCCGTCTTGCTCAGGCGGCGGCAGCCGGTGTCGGTGATGACGATGGTGTCGCCGACCTGCACGCCCTTGCGGTGGTCGGCGAACGCGGCCATCGGCTGCATGCCCAGGATCATGCCGGTGCGCAAGGTCACCTCGCGGCCGGTGTTGATGCTGCCGGGGAAGCTGCGGTCGGTCGGCGGCTCGACGTTCTCCAGCCCTGTGCCGTGCCATTGCGGGCGGGTCCAGGTCAGGCCGGCCTCGACGATCGGCACGTTCATGATCCGCGCGAGCTCGGTGGTGGTGATGCCCGGCCGCGCCGCCTTGACGCCCTCGTGATAGGCCGCGACAGCGGCGTCGCTCAGCCGGCGGTACTCGGGGTCGGGGTCGCCGACGCACACCGGCACCATGATCTGGGTGAAGTAGCCGGCGTATTTCGGCAGGATCTCCTGCAGCAGCACGTAGCCCGGCTCCAGGGTGCGCGTGGTCGGGAAGCGCAGCGCGTGGTAGGCGGCGGGGTCCGCGTCGTACATCAGGAACATCGGCGCCTCGCCGCCGGCGCGGTAGCAGGCATAGAGGATCTCGGCATAGACCTCGTGCGACTTGACGCCCGGCCGGCCGGCCGCCTCCAGCATCGCGGCCACCGCGGCGTCGCACAGCGCGCCGGACTTCTCCATCACGGCGACCTCCTCCGGCGACTTGGTGATGCGCATCCGCTCCAGGATGTCGCTCGCCGGCTCGAAATGCGCGTCGGGCAGCGCCTCGCGGATGCCGGTGTAGATGTCCCACGACATGCACTGGCCGGATTCGTTGCGCCCGCCGATGCCGACGACGCCGATCCGCCCGCGCTCGTGGCCGACCTCGCGCACGCAGGCCGCGGTCGCCGACGCCCAGTTGGGGTTGCCCTGGCGGAATTCCGTGACCCAGTCCTGCGCCTGCGCCCACCAGTCGCGCTGCGACGACGCCCACACCAGGACCAGCGGCTCGCCCTCGGCGGGGAAGACCATCATCGCCTCCTCGCCGTTGCCGCCGATCTGCGACAGGTAGCGGATGTTGGCGGTGCCGCCGTCCCACTTGAGCGAGATGCCGCGCACGATCAGCGCGTCGAGGTTGCGCTCGGCCATCGCCGTGCGCACGGCGGCCCAGCGGCGGTCGCGCTCGGCCAGGGACTGGGTGACGATGCGTGTCGTGGTCATGGCGGTGGGTCCTGCGTCGTGATCTCGTTGCCGGAAATGCGCGGCGGCGCCGTTGGCGCCGCCGCCGTGTTGCGTCCCGCGGGTTTGAGCGGGCGCCGCGTCCGAAGGTGCGTCAGGTCGTGGCGAGCCCCGGCGCCAGCCGCACGTCGCCCAGGGTCTCCCAGATCAGGCAGGTGCTTTCGCCGCCGCGGTCGCCGACCCGGTGGTCGATGCCCTTCGGGTAGTTGGTCATCGAGCCGACCGGCGAGGACACGTTGCCGAGCAGCGACTCGCGGTCGCCGCTGCCGTGGTGGGCGAACACCGTCTCGTTCGCCCGCACGTTGCGATGGAAGAACGGCATCGGCGTCTTGGGCATCGCGATCTCGAGATGGAAGCTCGGCCCGCGGAACACCACGAACGGCAGCACGCCCTTGGGCGAGCTCGGCTGGTGCGCCGGAATGGTGTGGAGGTCGATGGCGAACGCCGGCTGCTCGTCGCGGCCGACCTCCACCGTCTCAAGCGGGTCGTTCGGCCGCTGCACGCTGAGGTGCCACGACCGGGTGCGCAGCCGCTCCTCCCACTGCTTGACGCCGGTGTTGTTCAGCTTCGGCGGGAACTCGGGCAGGACGATCGGGATGCGCGCCTTGGCGACGTCGTCCTCGAGGTTGATGTGCTGCTCGCTCTCGAAGATCAGCGACATGAAGTCCGCGGTGTGCGG
>JBFXAZ010000226.1:0-3999 GCA_050183765.1 Reyranellaceae bacterium
ATGATGCGCGCCGAGGGAGCGGCGCGGCCCGGACAGCTTCACATCCTTGCGCGTTCGACGGCATTGATCACCGGCGTGGCCCGCAGCGCCGCCGTGATCTCCGCCAGATGCCGCACGTCGCTGACCTCGATGTCGACGATCATGTCGAAGAAGTCGGGCGATCGGTTGACGATCTTGAGGTTGTTGATGTTGCCGTCGTTCTTGGCGATCACCGTCGTCATGCTCGACAGGGTGCCGGGCTGGTTGGCGACGGTGATCTTCAGGCGGCCGACATACTTGCCGATGTTCTCCCCGCCCGACTGCCAGCCGACGTCGATCCAGCGCTCCGGCGTGTCGGCGAAGCTCTCCAGCGTCTCGCAGTCGATGGTGTGGATCGTGACGCCCTTGCCCGTGGTGATGATGCCGACGATGCGGTCGCCGGGCAGCGGATGGCAGCAGCGCGCGAAATGCACCGCCATGCCCGGGATCAGGCCGCGGATGGCGATCGCCGCGCCCTTGCCGTCGGTGATCGCTTCGCCCGGCTCGCGCAGCTTGGCGCGCGCGCGCGCCAGCGGCACGACATCGCCGCCGCCGCGGGTGCGCTGCGCCTTCAGGCCGGGATAGACCGCCACCACGACGTCGCGCGCGGCGACGAGGCCGGCGCCGACCGCGGCATGCAGGTCCTCGACGCTGGCCTGCTTGAAGTTGGCCAGCACGCCCTGCAGGCCCTTCTCGGTCATCGCCTCGCCGCTGTCGCTGAAGGCACGCGAGAGCATCGACTTGCCGAGGCTGAGATACTGCTCGCGCTGGCGCGTGCGCACGAAGCGGCGGATCGCCGCCTTGGCCTTGCCGGTGACGACGAAGCGTTCCCATTCCGGCGACGGCGTCTGCGCCTTCGAGGTCGAGATCTCGACCTGGTCGCCGTTGCGCAGCTCGTGGCGCAGCGGGACGATGCGGCCGTTGACCTTGGCGCCGACGCAGGTGTCGCCGATCTCAGAGTGCACCGCGTAGGCGAAGTCGATCGGCGTGGAGCCGCGCGGCAGGGTGATCAGCTCGCCCTTGGGCGTGAAGCAGAACACCTGGTCCTGGAACATCTCCAGCTTGGTGTGCTCGAGGAACTCCTCCGGTCCGGAGGCCTTGTCGAGGATCTCGAGCAGCTCGCGCAGCCAGCGGTACTGGCGGCCCTCGATGTGGCTGTCGCCGTCCTTGTAGATCCAGTGCGCGGCCACGCCGTGCTCGGCCTGGTCGTGCATCTCCCGGGTGCGGATCTGGATCTCGATGCGATGGTTCAGCGGGCCCAGCACGCCGGTGTGCAGCGAGCGGTAGCCGTTGGGCTTGGGCAGCGAGATGTAGTCCTTGAAGCGGTCGGGCACGACGCGATAGCGGCCGTGGATCGCGCCCAGCGCCTGGTAGCACTCCGCCACCGAATCGACGATGACGCGGAAGGCCATGATGTCCGACAGCTGCTCGAACGAGACGTTCTTGCGCTGCATCTTGCGCCAGATCGAGTGCGGCGACTTCTCGCGGCCGTTGACCTCGGCCTGCAGCCCGTTCTCCTGCAGGGTCGCGGTGAGCTCCGCCGTGATGCGCGGCACGGCGCTGCGGCCCTTCTCGCGCAGGAAGCCCAGCCGGACCACGACCGATTGCCGGCCCTCCGGGTTGAGCTCGGAGAAGGCCAGATCCTCGAGCTGGTCCTTGAGCCGCTCCATGCCGATGCGCGAGGCGAGCGGCGCGTAGATGTCCATGGTCTCGCGCGCGATGCGCTTGCGGCTCTCCGGGTCCTTGACGAAGTGCAGCGTCATCATGTTGTGCAGCCGGTCGGCCAGCTTGACCAGCAGCACCCGGATATCGTCGGACATCGCCAGCACCAGCTTGCGGAAGTTCTCCGCCTGCTTGCTGCGGTCCGATTGCAGCTCCAGCCGCGACAGCTTGGTCACGCCGTCGACCAGCTTGGCGATCTTGGGGCCGAAGAGCTGCTCGATCTCCTCCAGGGTGGCGTCCGTGTCCTCGACCGTGTCGTGCAGCAGCGCGGTGACGATCGAGGCGCTGTCGAGCCGCATGTCGGTGAGGATGCCGGCGACCTCCAGGGGATGCGAGAAATAGGGGTCGCCCGAGTCGCGCTTCTGCGCGCCGTGCTTGCGCAGGCCGTAGACATAGGCGCGGTTCAGCAGATCCTCGTCGGCAGCGGGATCGTAGGCCTTGACGCGCTCGACCAGTTCGAACTGGCGGATCATGAATCGAATATAATCGCTGCGCGGCAAGATCGCCACGCGCGCTCATCTACCTTCCCCCTCCGAGGGAAGGTAGACGAGAAAAGCAAAGCGCCGGACGGCGGGGCCGACCGGCGCTTGTGCAGCGAATGACCCTGGGCGGATTACGGCTGATCGCTGTCGTCGTACTCGTCGGCGCCCGGCAGCGCGCGCGGCTGGGCCGCCTCGGCGCCCTGCTGGGCCAGCGTCGCGGCCAGCTCCTGCTCGAGCTCGAGCATCTCGCCGCCCTCCTCCGGACGGTCGATGTCGGAGTGCTTCTGCAGGCCCTTGACGATCGACTCGCGCAGGACCTCGAGCTGCATCTTCTCCTCGGCGATCTCGCGCAGGGCGACGACCGGGTTCTTGTCGCGGTCGCGGTCGAGCATCAGCGGCGCGCCGGCCGAGATGTCGCGCGCCCGCTGGGCCGCCAGCATGACGAGGTCGAAGCGGTTGGGCACCTGCACGATGCAGTCTTCTACGGTGACGCGCGCCACGGCGGGCCTCCATCACGGGAAACGGGGGAGCGCGGTGATACCGGCGCCGGCCGCCGATGGCAAGCCTTTCCCGAGGCTTGGGCGGCCGCGCTCACGCAAGTCGCTCGGCGACCTGCTCGGGCGGCAAGGCCGCGATCAGCGCGTCGATCGGAATGCCGGTCACCGGGTGACGCCAGTCCGGCGCCACGTCGCGCAAGGGCAGCAGGACAAAGGCCCTTTCTTGAAGTCTTGGGTGAGGAATCTCAGATAATCCCGGACTTTTCAGATGATTAATGATCGATCTGTAGTCCAAGAGATCGAGATCGATAAAGCGGGGAGCGTTGCGCACCGTGCGCTCGCGGCCGAATCGATCCTCGACTCCGTGCAGCGTCGCCAGCAGCGCGTCGGGCGCGAGGCCGCTCGCCACCTCGGCCACGGCGTTGAAATACCAGGGTTGTTCGGACAGCGGCACGGGCGCGGTGCGGTACCATGGCGAGAGCCTCACCAGCCGCACGCCGCGGTCGTTCAGGCACGCGAGGGCATGCGTCAGGGTCCGGATCGGCGGCCCGAACTCGGGATGCGGAAGATTGGCGCCTAACCCGATATAGATACTCACTGATTATTTCCCTTGGCGTGTCAGTAGTTTACGAACGCCGCCTGAGAGACGCTACGAACTCCTTGACAAATCATCAATATCTTGCCGTCCTTTGTTGACTAACGTACACTCCATGGTAGTTTGTATCGTTTTCAAAATTGTCGGCACCTCGGAGCCAACCGGGTCAGCCAACCAAGAATTACTGCCCCTCTGGACTCATTAAGGACTGTCGCGATGAAAAATCATTTCTACCCCGAAGAGCGCCTCGCCCTCTTCATTGACGGTGCCAATCTCTACTCCGCCGCCCGAGCCTTGGGCTTCGACATCGACTATCGCAAGCTGCTGAAGGTCTTCCGCGACCGCGGCCGCCTGGTGCGCGCCTACTACTACACGGCGCTGGTCGAGGATCAGGAGTATTCGCCGATCCGCCCGCTGGTCGATTGGCTCGACTACAACGGCTACACGATGGTGACCAAGCCGACCAAGGAATTCACCGACGCCATGGGGCGGCGCAAGATCAAGGGCAACATGGACATCGAGCTGGCCATCGATGTCCTCGAGATGGCCGAGCACCTCGACCACGTGGTGGTGTTCTCCGGCGACGGCGACTTCCGTCGCCTGGTCGAGGCGGTGCAGCGCCGCGGCCTGCGCGTCTCGGTGGTCAGCACGTACAATTCGGCGCCGCCGATGGTCGCCGACGAGC
>JBFXAZ010000227.1:0-3821 GCA_050183765.1 Reyranellaceae bacterium
GCAGCGAAGGACCTCGCGGTGGTGGAGACGGACACGACGCTGTTATCTGACCGCAATACCGCGAGGTCCTTCGCTGCGCTCAGGACGACAACGGGCTAACCCGCCAGTTCCTCGCGCAGGGTCTCGAGTTCCAGCCACTCGTCCTCCGCGGCGGTCAGCGCCGACTGCGTCGTCGACAGCTTCGTCATTGCTGTGTTGAACGTTGCGGGATCGCGCGCGTAGAGGGTGGCGTCGGCAAGTTTGGTATTCAGCGCGGCGATCTCGGCTTGCAGGGTCTCGATGCGGGACGGCAGCTCATCCAGCGCGCGCTGCTGCTTGTAGCTCAGTTTGCGGCGGCTCTCGCTGCGCGGTGGCGGCGTATCCGTGCGCGGTGCCGGCCGCGAGACGACCGGCGTCTCCTTCGGCGGCGGCCGCTGCAGCAGGTAGTCGCTGTAGCCGCCGGCATACTCGACAGCCGTGCCGTCGCCTTCCATGGCGATGGTCGAGGTCACCAGGCGATCGAGGAAATCGCGGTCGTGGCTGACCAGCAGCACCGTGCCGTCGTAGTCGGCCAAGGTCTCCTGCAGGAGGTCGAGCGTATCGGCGTCGAGGTCGTTGGTCGGTTCGTCGAGCACCAGCAGGTTTGACGGCGCCGCCAGCGCCTTGGCCAGCAGCAGCCGGTTGCGCTCGCCACCGCTCAGCGTGCCCACAGGCTGGCGCGCCTGGTCGTCGCGGAACAGGAACTCGCGCAGATAGCTCATCACGTGCAGCGGCCGGCCGCGCACCATCACGTGATCGTTGACGTCGGCCAGCACCTTCCACGGCGTGCTCGCCGGATCGAGCTGCACGCGACGCTGGTCGATGACGACCGGCACCAGGTTGACGCCCAGCCGGACCGTGCCGCTGTCGGGCGTCAGCTCGCCGATCAGCATGCGCAGCAGCGTGGTCTTGCCCGCGCCGTTGCGGCCGATCAGGCCGACTCGATGGCCGCGCAGGATTCGGGTCGAGAAGTCCGAGACGATCAGCCGCTCGCCGAAGCGCTTGGAAATGTTCTTCGCCTCGATGGCCAGCGTGCCGCCCTGCTCCGCCGTGCCGGCTTCCATCTTCACCCGGCCGGTCTGCGCGATCTGCGTGCGGCGCAGCTCGCGCAGCTCCTTGAGCTGGCGCAGGCGGCCCTCGTTGCGCGTGCGCCGCGCGCGGATGCTCTTGCCGGCCCAGGCCGTCTCGCGCTCGATCAGCCGGTCGAGCTTGTGCCGCTCGGTCTCCTCGCGCTCGAGGATCGCGTCGGACCACGCCTCGAACCTGTCGAAGCTCTCATCGAGGCGGCGCACGACGCCGCGGTCGAGCCACAGCACCGCCTTGGCCAGGCGCGACAGGAAGCGCCGGTCGTGGCTGATCAGCACGTAGCCGCCGTGCCACGCCTCGAGCCGCGCCTCCAGCCATTCGATGGTCGGCAGGTCGAGGTGGTTGGTGGGCTCGTCGAGCAGCAGGACATCAGGCTCGGCAGCCAGCACGCGCGCCAGCGCCGCGCGGCGCGCCTCGCCGCCCGACAGGCTCGACGGCAGCGCCGCGCCATCCAGCCTCAGCTCGTCGAGCACCGCCGCGACCCGGTGGTCTTCGGGGCCGTGCGCGTCGGCAAGGCCGGCGGCGACGTAGTGTGCCACCGAGTCGTAGGGCGACAGGTCGGGCTCCTGCGGCAGCGTGCCGACGCGCGCGCCGGGCTGCATGAAGCGCTCGCCCGAATCGGGCTGGATCTCGCCCGCCAGCAGGCGCAGCAAGGTCGACTTGCCCGCGCCGTTGCGGCCGACAAGGCACAGCCGCTCGCCGCGGCCGACGCCGAGCGAGGCGCCGTCGAGGATGACCTGATCGCCGATGCGATAGCGCGCATCGTTCAGCGCAAGAAGCGGCGGGGCTGCCATGATGGCGCGTCTCATGCCGGATGGCGCAGCCGGGAGCAAGGCGCGATTCGCCTCCATGCCAGCGCTCGGGTATATGTCCGGAAATGCTCCATGTCCTGGCCGACCGACGTCGCATCGCGCGCGCCATCCGCGTGTTGCACCGGCGGCTGACGGGCCTGCCGGTGCGCGGCGTCAGCATCACCTGGCACGGCGGCGGCAAGGCCAAGGGCGACATCGCCTGGCTGCGCGAGCACGGCTTCTGGTGGCGCCACGATCCGGCGCTGCTGCGCAACCGGCACTGGCTGGCCTTCGGGCACGCGCCCGACACGCCGACGCGCACCGAGACCATCACCTGCGAGATCAACCTGCCCTTCGCCGGCGCCGACCGGCGCATCGCCGGCGCCGTCCTGCGCGACGAGGACGACGCGCTCTATCTCGCCCATAGCGGCAAGATCGGCGGCGCCCGCGCCGGCCAGCGCAAGCAGGCCTTCCGCGACTTCGCCGCGTCGGGCAACTGGCAGGCGGCGCGCTGGCCCGACGGCACGATCACCGAGCTGCTGGTGATCGGCCCGCTTGAAGGTCCGCGCCTGGCCCGGCAGGTCGGCCGCTTCGTCTCGGCGGTGCATCGCTTCAAGTCGGGCGGTGGCGCCACGGCCAGGCTCGATGCCGCCACTCCCGCGCCGGCCGCGAGCGACACCGGGCACGCCATGAGCGCGGCCTGCGACCGGCCGCTGGTGCTCGAGGCACTGGCCGAGGAGCTGGCGCGCCGCGGCCTGTCGGCCAATGGCGGCGGCGATCCGCTGTTCACGCCGCGCCGCGCTGCGCCGCCGCTGCTGGAGATCGCCACCGATCCCGCCGTCGATCGCATCGAGCGCGCGGTCGGCCGCCTGCTGTTGCGCCGTGTTGGCGGCGACGGCGCCGCCGCGATCCTGATCGTGCCAGAGGCCGCGCGCGCCTCGCTGGTCGAGGCGGTGGGCCAGGCCGGCGTGCATGTCGTCGGTTATCACTGGCGCGCGGCACGGCCGGTGTTCGACGGCCTCGACGCGGCGCTGCACTGATGGCGATGGGACTGACCACCAGCCTGTGGGTCTCGGCCCAGATCAGGCTCTGCGATCGGCGCATGATCCCCGCCGTGGTCGTGCGGCGCGGCGATCCCGACGCCGGCACGGTGCTGGTGAAGGTCAACCGCTTCGACGCGGGCGTCACCGTCTTCACGCAGACCAGCACATTCGACGGCGAGCAGGGCTGGGCGAAGGGCACCGGCCCCAAACCCGTACCCGAACCCGAGGCCGACGCCTACATCGCCCGCCAGGTGGGCCGCGATCCCGACGTCTGGGTGATCGAGATCGAGGACCGCAAGGGCGAGTGGTCGCCCGACGGCACGGTGTTCTGACGATCAGCCCGGCCAGCCGCCGGGAACCTTGGTCGCCAGCCAGTGGGTCAGCGCGCGGTTGACGTCGACCGGCTTCTCCTGCGCCATCCAGTGGCCGCTGTCGACGATCGACTCGGTGAGGTTGCGGCAGTACTGGCGCATCGGCTCGGGCAGGCGCGAGGTCACGCTCTCGCAGGTGTAGTCGTAGCGCGCGGCGAGGAAGAGCACCGGCATGTCGAGATAGCCGCCGTTGAGCGCCGTCGCCGCGTAGGCGGCGTTGGCGGCATGGTTGACGTACCAGGAATCGGGGCCGAAGAAGCCGTTGCGCTCCAGCGCCGCAGCGTAGATTCGCAGATCCTCTTCCGTCACGACATCGGCATCGCGCGGCACGTCGGGCACCACGCCGCCGCGGAACCAGCCGCCGTTGCGCCGCACCTCGGCGGTCCGCGACGGCTTGCCCTGCCCCGCCGGATCGCCCTTGCGGAACAGCGCCTTCACCACGTTGTAGGGATGCGAGTCGAAGGTCTTCATCGCGTCGGCGAAATTGGCTTCGTAGAACCGCATGTATTCCC
>JBFXAZ010000228.1:0-3710 GCA_050183765.1 Reyranellaceae bacterium
CGGACCAAGACTTTGCGACGCAGCCGAGCGGGCCGGCCGGCCCGCTCGGCTGCGTCGCAAGAACAAATCATCGAGACTGTCAGGCATGTATCCGGTCTGTAGTGTCAGGCATGTTTCCGGTTGCACAATGGCCAGCCCCTCACCCCGACCCTCTCCCCGCTCGCGGGGAGAGGGAGGAAGAGAGACCACGCCGGAGGACGAGATGACGACTGACGCGATCGTGTGGTTCGAGGATCTGACCCGCCGGGACGTCGCGCGCGTCGGCGGCAAGAACGCCTCGCTGGGCGAGATGGTGCGTTCGCTGGGCGGCAAGGGCGTGCGCGTGCCGCCGGGCTTCGCCACCACGGCCGAGACCTACCGGCACTTCGTTCAGCGCAACGGCCTGCAGCAGGGCATCAAGGCGACCCTGTCGGATCTCGCCGGCGGACGCATCACGCTGGCCGAGGCGGGCGACACGATCCGCCGCTCCATCCTGCGCGGCGAGTGGTCGGTGGCGACGGCGGCGGCGATCACTTCGGCCTACCGCGAGCTGTGCCGGCGCATCGGCCGGCCCGACGCCGAGGTCGCGGTGCGCTCGAGCGCGACGGCCGAGGACCTGCCCGACGCCAGCTTCGCCGGCCAGCAGGAGACCTTCCTCAACGTGCGCGGCGAGCGCGCGCTGCTCAGCGCCTGCCGGCGCTGCTACGCCTCGCTGTTCACCGACCGCGCCATCACCTATCGCGAGGCCAAGGGCTTCGACCACATGCAGGTCGCCCTGTCGATCGGCGTGCAGGCCATGGTGCGCTCCGACCTCGGCGGCGCCGGCGTGATGTTCTCGATCGACACCGAGACCGGCTTCGACAAGGTCGTGCTGATCAACGCCGCGTGGGGCCTGGGCGAGAACGTCGTGCAGGGCGCGGTCGATCCCGACGAGTACCAGGTGTTCAAGCCGCTGCTGGCCCAGGCCGCGCTGTCGCCGATCATCGAGAAGCGGCTGGGCGGCAAGGACCGCAAGATGATCTACGCCACCGGCGAGGAGCGACCGACGCGCAACGTGCCGACGTCGAAGGCCGAGCGCGCCGCCTTCGTGCTCGGCGACCCCGAGATCCTCGCCCTGGCGCGCTGGGCCTGCGTCATCGAGCAGCACTACGGCCAGCCGATGGACATGGAATGGGCCAAGGACGGCGCCACCGGCGAGCTGTTCATCGTGCAGGCGCGGCCCGAGACCGTGCAGTCGCGCCGCGACACCAGCGCGCTCAAGACCTATCGGGTGACGCATGCGGGCCGCAAGCTGGTGTCCGGCCACAGCATCGGCAGCGCCGCGGTGAGCGGCAAGGTCTGCGTGATCGACAGCCCGCGCGACATCGATCGCTTCGTCGACGGCGCGGTGCTGGTCACCAGCACGACCGATCCCGACTGGGTGCCGATCATGAAGCGCGCCGCGGCGATCGTCACCGACCACGGCGGGCGCACCTCGCACGCCGCCATCGTCAGCCGCGAGCTCGGCCTGCCGGCGGTGGTCGGCACCGGCAACGCCACGCAGCTGCTGCACGACGAGCAGGCGGTGACCATCTCCTGCGCCGAGGGCGACGAGGGCTTCGTCTACGAGGGCACCGCCGACATCCAGACCGAGACGCTCGATCTCGGCGCGCTGCCGGCGACGAAGACGCATGTCATGCTCAACCTCGCCAACCCGGCGGCGGCGTTCAACTGGTGGCGCCTGCCGGCCGACGGCGTGGGCCTGGCGCGCATGGAGTTCGTGGTCGGCAACCACATCCGCGTCCATCCCATGGCGCTGGCGCGCTACCCCGCGCTGCGCGACGAGGCGGCGAAGCGCGAGATCGAGGCGCTGACCGCGGGCTACGACGACAAGACCGAGTACTTCGTCGACCGCCTGTCGCGCGCGCTGGGCCGCATCGCGGCGGCGCTGCATCCGGCGCCGGTCATCGTGCGCATGAGCGACTTCAAGACCAACGAGTACGCCGAGTTGGTCGGCGGCGCCGAATTCGAGCCGAAGGAGGAGAATCCGATGATCGGCTTTCGCGGCGCCTCGCGCTACTACTCGCCGCGCTATCGCGACGGCTTCGCGCTGGAGTGCCGCGCCATCCGCCGGCTGCGCGAGCAGATGGGCTTCACCAACGTCGTGGTGATGATCCCCTTCTGCCGCTCGGTCAAGGAGGCCGACCGCGTGCTCGAGGTGATGGCGCAGAACGGCCTGCGCCGCGGCGAGAAGGGCTTGCAGATCTACGTGATGTGCGAGATCCCCTCGAACGTGATCCTCGCCAAGGCCTTCGCCGAGCGCTTCGACGGCTTCTCGATCGGCAGCAACGACCTGACGCAGCTCACGCTGGGCGTCGATCGCGATTCGGCGGAGCTGGCCGAGCTGTTCGACGAGCAGGACGAGGCGGTGAAATGGATGATCCGCAACGTCATCGTCGAGGCGCACAAGGCCGGCGCCAAGGTCGGGCTGTGCGGCCAGGCACCCAGCGACCATCCGGAGTTCGCCGAGTTTCTGGTCGAGTGCGGCATCGATTCGCTGTCGGTGAGTCCCGACAGCTTCGTGGCGGTGAAGCGGCGCGTGGCCGCGGCCGAAGCCCGAGGCGGCGCATGAGGCGCGGCGCATGAGCGAGTATCGCCAGGATCCGCATTCCGGCGGCTGGGTGCTGGTGGCGCCGGAGCGCGGCAACCGGCCGGGCAAGCGCGACTGGGCGCACGCGCAGCCCGATGTCGGCTGGCACGACGCGACCTGCCCGTTCTGCGCCGGGCAGGAGGCCCTGCTGCCCGAGATCCTCGAGGAGATGCCGGCGAGCGATCCGCCGGGATGGCTGACGCGGGTCGTGCCCAACAAGTTCCCGGCGCTCGCCGTCGACGCCGAGACCAGCGGCGCGCGCGACGCCTCGGGCGGCAGGCTCGAGGCGGGCTTCGGGCGTCACGACGTGATCGTCGAGAGCGCGCGCCACGACGGCGACTTCGCCAATTTCACCGACGTCGAGCTCGATGCCGTGTTGCGCACCTACCGGGCGCGCTACGTGGCGCTGGCGGCGCAGCCGCGCACCCGCCACGTCGTGCTGTTTCGCAACCGCGGCCGGCGCGCCGGCGCCTCGCTGTCGCATCCGCACGCCCAGATCGTCGCCATGGACAGGCTGCCGCCGCGCGTCAAGCGCATCGCCGCCAGCGCGCGCAACCACCATCGGCGCTACGGGCGCTGCGCCACCTGCCGCGAGGTCGAGGACCTGCTGGCGCATCGCGAGCGGCTGGTGCGCGAAACGCCGCGCTTCGTGCTCGCCGTGCCCTATGCGCCCGCCGGGCCGTTCGAGCTCGTGCTGATCCCGCGGCGCCACGCCGCCTCGTTCGGCGACGCCGACGATCTGGAGCTGCACGAGCTCGGCGATCTGCTGCGCTGGGCGGTCGCGCGGCTCGACGGCCTGCTCGAGACGCCGCCCTACAACCTGGCGCTCGAATCGATCGAGACCGAAGGGCGAGGGGGCGTGTCGCTGCACTGGCGCTTCTCGATCCTGCCGCGGCTGACCAATCGCGGCGGCTTCGAGCTGGCGACGGATCTCGCCATCAACCCGTCCAGCCCCGAACGCGACGCCCGGATCCTGCGCGAGGCGGCGGGCTGAGAGGCGTGGGCATTCCTCCCTCTCCCCGCGCGCGGGGAGAGGGTCGGGGTGAGGGGCCGGGAATAGCAGCACCACGGCCGCGTTATGCCGCACGAAACCCCCCCCCAC
>JBFXAZ010000229.1:0-3639 GCA_050183765.1 Reyranellaceae bacterium
GCCGAGGTCGCGGCCTCGGGCAAGGTGGCCGGCGCGCTCGCCGTGCCGCGCGGCCTGGTCGAGTTCCGTGCCGACCCCAATTCGCCGATGCACGACGCCGGGTACGAACGCGCCAAGACGATCGTGACCTATTGCGCCTCGGGCGGTCGTTCGGCGCTGGTCGGCCATACGCTCAAGGAGATGGGCTACGAGAACGTGCGCAACCTGGGCGGCTTCAAGGGCTGGCTCGACGCCGGCGGCAAGATCGACCCGCCGGCCTGATCGCGCGGCACGACCGGCGTCGGCCGGATCGGAAGGCATCGCGTCATGACAAGGCCCCGCATCGGGTTGGCATTGGGCAGTGGCTCGGCGCGCGGCTGGTCGCATATCGGCGTCATCGATGCGCTGGGCGAGGCCGGCATCGAGCCGGACATCGTCTGCGGGACATCGATCGGCGCGCTGGTCGGCGCGGCTTATGTCGCCGGCAGGCTGGCTGCGCTGCGAGAATGGGCGCAGGCCGTGACCTGGCGCCAGATTGTGCGGCTTCTCGATGTCCGGCTGTCGGGTGGCGGGCTGATCGATGGCCGGCGCATCGTCGCCCTCCTCGGCCAGCTCGGCGTCGACGGGCCGATCGAGGGTCGCACCCGGCAATACGCCGCCGTCGCCACCGACCTGGCGAGCGGTCGCGAGGTCTGGCTGCGCAGCGGGGCGATCGACGAGGCGGTCCGCGCCTCGATCGCGCTGCCCGGCATTCTCAGCCCGGTCCGGGTCGACGGCCAATGGCTGGTCGATGGCGGCCTGTCCAACCCCGTCCCGGTCTCGGTCTGCCGCGCACTGGGTGCGGACGTCATTGTCGCCGTCAACCTCAACGACGATCTGGTGGGACGACGCGTCGGCGACGATGCCGCGGCGGCGTCTTCCCACCCGGAGTTCCTGGAGCGCGTGATAGAGCAATTCCCTGCGGCATGGCGCGAACAGGCTCGCCAGATCGCGCCGCGCCTGGTCTCGCCCGGCCCGTCGGCGCCGGGATACTTCGACGTGCTCGCCAACTCGATCAACATCATGCAGGACCGCATCACCCGCTCGCGCCTCGCCGGCGAACCGCCGCACGTGATGCTCGTGCCACGCCTGCGCGACATCGGGCTGATGGAGTTCCATCGCGCCAACGAGGCGATCGACGAGGGTCGCGCATGCGTCCTCCAGGCGCTGCCGTCGCTGCGGCGCTACATTTAGCGGCTCGATGCCGTCGGCTGGATCGAACGCTCGGCCGTTGGCAGGCATCCGTCAGGTCAGCGCGCGCAGCGCCGTGCGCAGGTCGCCGGGATCCTTGCCGACGACCAGGCGGTCGAGCGCGGCGTGCTCGCGCCGCCAGATCGGCAGCGCGCGTTTCAGCAGCGCCAGCCCGTCGCGCGTCAGGCTGAGGCGCCGGCTGCGCCGGTCGGTGTTGTCCTGCGTCACCGTCACGAGCGCGCGCCGCTGCAGCGGCTTGAGCGCAGCGGTAAGAGTGGTGCGGTCCATCGCCAGCAAGGCGGCGACGTCGCCCATGGCGGCGGGCGCGGGACGGTTCAGCGACATCAGCAGCGAGAACTGTCCATTGGTCAGCTCGAGCGGTGCGAGGGCGGCGTCGAAACGCCGCGCCAGCGTTCGGGCCGCGCGCTGCGTTTGCAGGCACAGGCAGTGGTCGCGGACGTGCTCTGTGGTCTCGTAGGAGATCATCGGCGCCTTTGACATTCCGCAAGTATGTTGATATCAACCCAATCCGTCAATGGGAGCATCCGATGCCTGTCGATCCCGACGCCGCCATCGAGATCCGCGCCTGCAAATGGGTGCCGGAGGTCGCGCACGGCCTGGCGCGCGACCTCAGGGCACGCTGGGCGCTGGAGGAGGCAGGGCTGTCGACCGCGATGCTGCGCATCGTGCGGCATACCGGCATCGTCGCCGCCTTTCCCAATCTCGTACGTGACCAGGCACGCTGCGAGGCGCGTCCCGCCTTCCAGCGCGCGCTCGACGCGCAGATCGCCGTGTTCAAGGCACATCAACCGGCTGCCGCGGCCGCTCAATAGCAGGAGGGTAGAGTCATGTCGTACATCATGGGCTTCGTTGCCGCGGTCCCGGCCGCCAAGAAGGACGCCTATCGCCAGCACGCCGCGCAAGCCGCGCCGCTGTTCAAGGAGTACGGCGCCACGCGCCAGGTCGAGGCCTGGGGCGACGACGTGCCCGACGGCAAGCTCACCGACTTCAAGGGCGCGGTGAAGGCCGGGCCCGATGAGGTCGTGGTCTTCGCCTGGCTGGAGTATCCCGACAAGAAGGTGCGCGATGCGGCGCACGAGAAGATGATGGCCGATCCGCGCATGCACGAGCTGGGCGAGATGCCGTTCGACGGCCAGCGCATGATCTATGGCGGCTTCGAGCCGATCTCCGACGCCCGCGGCAGCGGCAAGGCCGGCTATATCGACGGCGTCGTCGTGCCGGTGCCGGCGGCCAAGAAGGATGCGTACCGCGCCGCGGCGACGCAGATGGCGGCGCTGTTCAAGGAGTACGGCGCCGTGCGCGTGGTCGACGCCTGGGGCGACGATGTACCCGACGGCAAGGTCACCGACTTCAAGGGCGCGGTGAAAGCCACGCCCGACGAGACGGTGGTCTACAGCTGGATCGAGTGGCCCTCGAAGCAGGCACGCGACGAGGCCTGGAAGAAGCTCATGGACGATCCGCGCATGAAGTCGATGGGCGAGATGCCCTTCGACGGCAAGCGCATGATCTACGGCGGCTTCGCGCCACTGCTCGACGCCTAGGAAACGCCGCCGGCCGCCGTCCGACCGGTCAGGGTCTGGAAGACGTTGAAGCTCAGCCGGCCGAACGCCTCGGACGCCCGCAGCTCGACGGTGCGCGGGCGCGGCAGGTCGATGGCGATGTCGGCGGCGATGCGACCGGGTCGCGGCGTGATCACCACTACGCGGTCCGACAGGAACACCGCCTCGGCGATCGAGTGCGTGACGAACAGCACGGTCTTGCGCGTGCCGCTCGTCTCGCCCCAGATGCGCAGCAGCTCCAACGCCATGTCGTCGCGGGTCATCGCGTCGAGCGCGCCGAAGGGCTCGTCCATCAGCAGCAGCGGCGGATCGAGCAGCAGCGCGCGGCAGAGCGCGGCGCGCTGCTGCATGCCGCCGCTCAGCTCGCGCGGCAGCTTCTCGGCGAAGCCGCCGAGTCCCGCCATGTCGAGCAGCTCGAGGGCGCGGCCCTTCAGGCTGCCCGCGTCGCGGCCGGCGAGCTCGGCCGGTAGCAGCACGTTCTGCAGGATCGAGCGCCACTTCAGCAGGATCGGCGCCTGGAAGACCATGCCGATATCGGGGATCGGTTTGGTCACCTCGCGCCCGGTGACGATGACCTTGCCCTTCGTCGCAGGCCGCAGGCCGGCGATGATGCGCAGCAGGGTGGACTTGCCGCATCCCGACGGGCCCACGAGCGAGACGAATTCGCCGGTGCCCACGCGCAGGGAGATGTCGGCGAGCGCCTCCACCGGGCCGCTCGCCGCCTCATAGGTCATGCCGACCTGTTGCAGGGCGATCAGGGAAGCCGACACAACTACTACCTTCCCCCGCTGGCGGGGGAAGGTGGCGCGATGCGCCGGTTGGGGGTGGCCGGCGCAACGACTCCCTTCGG
>JBFXAZ010000230.1:0-3324 GCA_050183765.1 Reyranellaceae bacterium
CCTGCAACCACTGTGAAGACCTCAACAGCATGTCAGCCAACTCGGACTGCTGTACTGTCTTCGATGTCCCCGAACGGGTGTCCTCGATGTCTCCCCTCCAAACACCCCGGAGGGGGAAGGTGGCGCGTAGCGACGGATGGGGGATGTTGAAGCCGGACTCCGGCGTTCGTTTTCGGCATCCCCCATCCGCCCTTCGGGCACCTTCCCCCTCCTGGGGAAGGTAAAGATGAAGACGCTCAACCCTTCACGCACACCACCTGGCGCAGGGTGTGCACGATGTCGACCAGGTCGGCCTGCGCGGCCATCACGGCGTCGATGTCCTTGTAGGCGCCCGGCGTCTCGTCGATCACTTCGGCGTCCTTGCGGCATTCGACGCCTGACGTGGCCGCCACATGGTCCTCCAGCGTGAAGCGGCGCTTCGCCTCGGCGCGTGACATCGCCCGCCCGGCGCCGTGCGAGCACGACATGAAGCTGTCGCGGTTGCCCTTGCCGCGCACGATGTAGGAACGCGCGCCCATGCTGCCCGGGATGATGCCGAGCTCGCCCTCGCGCGCCGACACCGCGCCCTTGCGGGTCAGCCACATCTCCTTGCCGAAATGCCGCTCCTTCGACACGTAGTTGTGGTGGCAGTTCACCGCCATCGCCGTACCGTCGACCGGCCGGCCGAGCGCCTCGCCGATGGCGCGCAGGGTCGCCGCCATCATGATCTCGCGGTTCGTGCGGGCGAATTTCTGCGCCCAGTTCAGCGCCTTCAGGTAGGGCCCGAAGTGCTCCGAACCATCGGGAATGTAGGCGAGATTCTCATCCGGCAGGTTGATGAACCAACGCCGCATGTCCTGCTTGGCCAGCTCGATGAAGAGCTGGCCGATGGCGTTGCCGATGCCGCGCGAGCCGGAGTGCAGCATCACCCACACGCGGTCGCTCTCGTCGAGGCAAACCTCGATGAAGTGGTTGCCGGTGCCCAGCGTACCGGCATGCCCGGGCATGCGCTTGGCCGCGCGGCCCAGCGCCGGACGCGTCTCGACGACCTTTTCCAGCCCATCGCGCAGTTCGGCGATCGCCTCGACGACCTGCGGCGGCGGGTTGCCGCGCCAGGTGCCGAGGTCGTTCTCACGGCCGTTGTCGGTGCGGCCGTGCGGCACCGCGGCCTCGATCGCCGTGCGCACGCCCAGCAGCGAGTCGGGCAGATCGGACGCGACGAGATTGGTCAGCGACGCGCACATGCCGCAGCCGATGTCGACACCGACCGCCGCCGGCACGATGGCGCCGCTGGCCGGAATCACGCTGCCCACGGTGGCACCCATGCCCCAATGGACGTCAGGCATCGCCGCGACGTGCGGCCCGACGAAGGGCAGCGACGCCACGTTGCGCAGCTGTTTCGCCGCGGCGTCCTCCACGGCAACGCCACGCGTCCACATCTTGATCGGCTTGTGACCGTCCTCTGCGAGGACGTCGTAGGTCCGCTCGCTCATCTCAGCCTCCTGGGGGCGCGGGTTCTACGCGCCTTGAGGCTGCTCGTCCAGTCCCCGTGCGGGAATTACCCACATTTCAACCTATGGATGCGGATCACGAGGCCGCGGCCGTGCTCGCGACGCGTCTCGACCTCCTGGTTGCAGCACTTGCGGGCACGGATTCTGGTGATTCAATCGATATCGCTTCAGCCATCTCGACATTCCTAGGGGCATAAATAGGACCCGCGGCCGCTCAGGCATACCCTCGCTCCAGCACAACCCCTGGAGCCCCCGATGCCCCGTGCCCGTCTGATCTCCCCCGAATTCTGGACCACCGAGGCGGTCGTCGACTGCGCGCCGATGACCCGCCTGCTGCTGCTCGGCCTGAGCAACTTCGCCGACGATTTCGGCGTGCTGCCCTTGCGGCCGCGCACCCTGCGCCTGCAGGTGTTTCCCGGCGACGCCCTCGACGACGACGCCGTGCGCGCCATGATCGAGGAGCTGGCGACGCGCGGCCTGGTGCGCCGCTACACGGTCGAGGGCGTGGAGTACCTCTCGATTCTGGACTGGGAGGTCCACCAGCGCGTCGGCCGTCACGCGCGGCGCCGCTATCCGGCGTTTCCCTCCACGACCCCGGAGGTGGCGGCGCCCGCTGCCCCGCCCGACGCGCCAGACCATGGCAAACCATGGCAAAGTTGCGAAGCCGCCCGCGAGGCACCGCCGCTCCCGGCGCCGTCCGAGTCCCTCGGCCCCTGCGCGGAGGCGGACCATCCCGACCCGCCACCCGTAGCCGGCGCATCGGCAGACACGCCGCCGCTGATTGCCATGGCGAACCCAACAGCAAACCACAGCAATCGGGCCGCGGCGTAGCCTTCCTGTCGCTGGGGCCGCGTCGCGCCAGCGACGCATCAGGAGCGCCGCTGGAGCGGCGCTGCCCGAAGACGGGGGAAGGAAGGCGCTATTTGAACTTCAGGCCCTGCACCCGCATCAGTCCGTCCGGAATGACGCGGAAGCCGTCGAGCTTGGCCGACAGGCCGAAGATGTTGGTGGGGTGGTACAGGTAGATGTACGGCCGCTCGGCGAGATAGATCTTGGCGGCATCCTCGTAGGCGCTCAGGCGTGACGGCAGGTAGACGCGGCCGCGCCCCTCCTTGAGGTACTTGTCGACGTCGGCGTTGCAGTACTTGCCGCCGTTGAGCGCGCCGTCGCAGGCCTTGAAGCTGTAGATGTTGCCGTCGATGTCGACGCGGCCGCTCCACAGGATCAGCAGGCTCTCGAAGCGCCCGGCGGTCCAGTCGGCCAGCAGGGTCGCGGTCTCGAAGACCTGGATCTCCATGTCGATGCCGGCTTCGCCGACCATGCCCTGGATGATCTCGGCCGCCTGCTTGAACTCCGTCGTGTTGGGCACCGACATGTGCATCTTCACGCGGTCGAAGCCGGCCTCCTTGATCAGCGCCTTGGCCTTGGCCAGGTCGCGCTTCGGCACCGGGATGCTCTTGGTATAGAACACCGTGCCGGGCGCCACCGACTGGTTGCCCGGCAGGTAGACGCCGTCGGACAGGACCTGGACCAGCGCCTCGCGGTCCAGCGCCCAGTCGAGCGCCTCGCGCAGCTTCTGCATCTTGTTGATCGGCGCCTGGGCGCGCGGGCCGTTGGCGAGGTTGAACGAGATATAGGTCGCCGCCAGGCCGGGACCGCTGACGACCTTCACCCGGGCATCCTTCTTGAGGTCGGCGACGTCGCTGGGCAGCACGCGCTCGATCAGCTCCAGGCTGTTGGCGCGCAGGTTGTTCAGGCGCACCGTGTTCTCGGTGATCGGCAGGTAGACGATGCGGTCGAAATGGATGCTCGCCGCGTTCCAGTAGCCGGCGAA
>JBFXAZ010000231.1:0-3265 GCA_050183765.1 Reyranellaceae bacterium
TCCCAGGCAGGGGACGAAACAAATGTGATCATTCACTCGGCGCCAAGTGTGCCACGAAACATCCGGCTTGGACTGGGGATTCGTCGGGCAAGCCAAAAATTGTCAACCGGCGCCCGCTGCCGTTGACCCGGATATCAGGCTTTCGTTACATCTGCGGGAGCGCGGGTGTAGCTCAATGGTAGAGCAGAAGCTTCCCAAGCTTACGACGAGGGTTCGATTCCCTTCACCCGCTCCAGCCCCTCTCGCTGATCGCTAGGCCGCCTGTTGCTCGGCCCGAGCGCGCGCGGCGAAGGGCGGGAAGGCGAGCGCGATCGCCGCCGCGCCGAGGCCGACACCGAACGAGCCGATATAGAGCCAGCCGTAGCTGGCATAGGTGTCGAAGATCCAGCCGCCGGCCAGCGGACCGAAGGCCATGCCCAGGCTCGACAGCGCCACGGCGCCGCCGAACACGCGGCCCATCAGATGCATGGGGAAGTACTCGCGCGCGATCACCGCGTAGAGCGGCATCACGCCGCCATAGGCGAAACCGAAGACCACCGCGACGGCATAGAACTCGCCGAGCTGGCGCGTGAAGAAGTAGGCCCCGGCCATGACCGCCTGCACCAGCAGGCCGATCACCAGCACCCGCTTGGCACCGAAGCGGTCGGCGGCCAGCCCCAGCACGAGGCGGCCGGCGAGGCCGGCCATCCCCTCGGCGCTGTAGATCGTTACCGCCGACATCGCCGGCAGGCCGCAGGCGATGGCGTAGCTCACGGTGTGGAAGATCGGACCGGAATGCGTGGCGCAGCACAGGAAGAAGGTGAGGCCCAGCACGATGAACTGCGGCGAGCGCATCGCGCCGCCCACGGTCATGCCGGGATCGGCGACGCCGCCGGCGCCCGCCGCGGTCGCCGGGCTCTGCGGCGGCGCCGGGCGCACCAGCAGCGATGTCGGCACCAGCACGGCCCAGGCGAGGATGGCGATCCACATCTGCGCCGTGCGCCAGTCATGGGTCTGGATCAGCCAGCTGGCGAAAGGCGAGATCGTCATCGGCGCCATGCCCATGCCCGCCGACACCAGCGACACCGCCAGCGCGCGGTGCTTGTCGAACCAGCCGGTCACCGTCACCATCATCGGCGAGAAGACAGCGGCCGCGCCCGCACCGACCACCACGCCATAGACGATCTGGAACTCCAGCAGCGAGGTGGCACGGCTCGACAGGAACAGGCCCAGCCCCAGCAGAAGCGCCCCCGACAGCACGACCAGGCGCGGTCCGAAGCGGTCGAGCAGCGCGCCCCAGCCGAAGGCGGCGACGCCCATGGTGACGAAATCGAGCGTCATCGCGGTCGAGATGCCGGTGCGCGACCATCCGGTCGCCGCCGACATCGGCTCCAGGAAGACCGCGAGCGAGAACAGCGTGCCGATGGCGACGCAGCCCATCAGCCCGCCCGCTGCGACGATCGCCCAGCCATAGTGCAAACGCATCGGTCGCTCCGAACCTGCCAGTCTGTATTAAACAAGTGGGTTAAATAAAGTCAACCCGGCCCGATATGCCGAAGATCAAGACGAACGCGAGAAGCCAAAGCATTCACGTCCGCCGTCCTGCGGAACGCCCGAAGCGCGGCGGTTGCGGGTATGACCCCGGTCGGCCTGTAATCGCCGGACAACGGGTCGAGGACACGCCGCATGACGCTACCGCTCGCGGGCATCAAGGTGATCGAGGTCGGGCAGGCCTATGCCGGGCCGCTGGCGGGTGCGATCCTCGCCGATATGGGCGCCGACGTGATCAAGGTCGAGAAGCCCGATGGCGGCGACGACGCGCGGCTGTGGGGGCCGCCCTTCGTCGAGGGCGACAGCGTGATGTTCCGCGCCAACAACCGCGGCAAGCGTTCGGTGACGCTCGACATCAAGGCGGCCGCCGATGTCGCCAGGCTGAAGGCGCTGGCGAAGGACGCCGACATCCTGATCCAGAATCTGCGGCCGGGCATCGTCGACGAGCTGGGCGTCGGGCCCGAGGCGCTGCGCGCGGTCAACCCGCGGCTGATCTATTGCTCGATCTGGGCCTTCGGCCACCAGGGACCGCTGAAGATGGCGCCGGGCTTCGATCCCTTGCTGCAGGCCTATGGCGGGGTCATGACCTTGACCGGCCGGCCGGAGGACCCGCCGACCTTCTGTGCCCCGGCGATCAACGATGCGGCCACCGGCATGTGGTGCGTGATCGGCGCGCTGGCGGCGCTGCAGCGGCGCCATGCGACGGGCGTGGGCTGCGTCATTGACACGTCGTTGTTCGAGACCGCGACCGGCTGGGTGTCGGGCGCGCTGCAGAGCTATTGGATCTCGGGCCAGCTACCGCAGCGGCACGGTACCGGCAGCCCGATCATCGTGCCCTACCAGGCGTTCGAGACGGCCGACAAGCCGATCGTGATCGCCGCCGGCAACGACCGGCTGTTCGTGAAGTTTGCCGAGGCCGTGGGCAAGCCCGAGTGGTCGCGCGATCCGCGCTTCGAGAACAACCGCAAGCGCTCCGAGGTGCGCGAGGAGCTGGCCGGCCTGATCCAGGCGATCGTGCGCACAAAGCCGCGAGCCCACTGGATCGCGCTGTTCGCCCGGGCCGGCGTGCCCTGCGCGCCGGTCAACGACATCGGCGATCTTGCGCAGAGCGAGCAGCTTGCGGCCATGGACATGATGCGCACGCTGCCGGCAACAGGCATGCAGGTGGTGGGCCTGCCGATCAACTTCGACCGCCGGCGTCCGACGCCTTCGCGCGACTCGCCGAGGCTGGGCGAGCACAACAAGGAGGTTTTCGGCGAATGACCGCGATCACCGAGCATGTCGCGAAGTCGCCGCGACACACGACGTTCTATCTCGCCGCCGGCCCGACGGACGGGCTGCCGGTGATCTTCGTGCATGGTTGGCCCGAGCTGTCGATCTCCTGGCGGCATCAGCTGCCGGTGATGGGCGGGCTCGGCTTCCGCGCCATCGCCCCCGACATGCGCGGCTACGGCCGTTCGAGCGTCTACCGAGCGCAGGGCGACTACGCGCAGGAGCACATCGTCGCCGACATGATCGAGCTCGCCGATTCGCTGGGCATCCGGAAGGCCGTGTGGGTCGGCCACGACTGGGGCAGCCCGGTGGTGTGGAACATCGCCAGCCATCGCCCCGATCGCTGCATCGCCGTGGCCAATCTGTGCGTGCCCTATCACTCGCTGGAGTACGGTCTGGACTACGCCATCACCCTGGTCGACCGCACCGTCTACCCCGAAGCGACTTATCCCGCCGGCCAGTG
>JBFXAZ010000232.1:0-2304 GCA_050183765.1 Reyranellaceae bacterium
GGCGTCCGATCCTTCGACTTCACGTCGAAGTAGCCGGCCGTCGCGCCGAAGTGAACGCTGCCGCCGCCCGCGAAGTTCAAGCGCGAGATATCCATGCCGGCCTGCGTGCCGACGAAGTCCTGCTTCGTGGTGGTGTGGCAGCTGTCCGTGCCGGAGCCGATGCCGAAGCCCGGAGCCGAGCCGGATGTCACCGTGTTGCTGTTGGTCTCCACCGAGCCGGCGATGACCCGAGACCAGTGCCCGCCACCCATCTGATCGGGCGCGGCGTTGCTCGGCACCCCGACGAAGGCCGTGCTCTGAGCCAGCGACGCGGTGTTGACGGCCCCCAGCGTCGTGATGATCGAGCTGACGGCCGTTCCCTGAGCGAAGGGAATGAACGTATTCGCAAATCCGTTGTTGGTACACTGCGCCCAGGCCCCGCCGGCTCCCATCGCACTCGCGACTGCAGCCATGGCGGTGTAGCTCGCGACGCGCCTCAGCGCGGACATTCCTCCGGAAACGACGCCCGCAAGCGCCTCCCCCCCATTACGCATCTCACGCATACTCGTCCCCCGAGCCACGCATTGATCTACAACGTAGGACTTCTGCGAAACAGCTAGACTGTTAATCCTTCGTCGAGCAAGCAGCGAACGCCGTTTACCTCAGCTTGCACGATCGGTTGTGGCAGTGACGACACGCTTTGGGGTGCTGGCTCGTCACGGCGGGACCAGGGTTGCGCGCTCCGCCGGCTCCCATGATGGCCGGCGGTGGCGCCACGGCCACGTGCCCGATGCGAATGATGTTGACGGCGGATGAAGCTCGATTGCCGTCGTCTCTGTCCGGACGGTATGTGCTCCCTCGAGCAAGGCCAGCGGGAGGGTGCGAGGCGGCGCATGGCGAGTGGCGACGAGGGCAGGCCGGATCGATCACGACAGCCGCCGCTCCGGTCGGATCCCGGCTCGGAGATGACCGAGATATGGCCGCTGCTGGTGATGGCGGCCTGTGTGCTGCTCGGCGCCATCTGGCTGCTCATGCGCTTCGTGCAGCCCGAGCCTCCGTCCAGGCTCGTGATCGCGACCGGCGGGACGTCTGGCGCCTACTACGGCTTCGGCAAGCGCTACGCCGAGGTGCTCGCGCGCTCCGGCGTGCAGCTCGAGGTGCGCAGCACCGCCGGCTCGCTCGAGAACCTGCGCATCCTGAAGGATCGCACGGCCAGTATCGATCTCGCCTTGCTGCAGGGCGGCATCGCCGGCCAGGGCGACTCGCCGGCGATCGTCTCGCTCGGCCGTGCTTTCCTCGAGCCCCTCTGGGTGTTCTATCGCGGCGATGCCCCGATCGACATGCTGCACCAGCTCCGCGGGCGGCGCATCGCAGTCGGGCCCGAGGGCAGCGGCACACGGCATCTCGCCATGGCGCTGCTGGCGGCCAACGAGCTCGACGCCGGCACGGCGACGCTCCTGCCAGTCACGGGCCAGGCCGCCGCCGCCGCGCTGGTCGCGGGCGAGGTCGATGCGGTGCTACTGGCGATGGCTCCGGAATCGGCCCTGGTGCAGAGCCTCATGCGCACCGACGGCGTGCGCCTGATGAGCTTCGCGCAGGCCGACGCCTATGCACGGCGGCTTCCCTACCTGCAGCGGATCGTGCTGCCGCGCGGCGCCTTCGATCTGGTGCGTAACGTGCCGGATCGCGACGTCATTCTGTTGGCGCCCGTCGCCGCGGTGGTGGCGCGCGAGGGCCTGCATCCGGCGCTCGCCGGGCTGATGATCGACGCCATGCGCGAGGTGCACGGCAAGGGCGGCCTGTTCCACCGGTTCGGCGAGTTTCCGCAGCCGGTCGATCCCGAGCTCGAGCTCGCCGAGGACGTCGAGCGGTACTACAAGTCGGGAGCATCCCTTCTCAAGCGATGGCTGCCGTTCTGGGTGGCTACGTTCATCGAGCGCATGATCGTGCTCGCGGTGCCGCTGGCGGGGCTGATGATCCCGGTCGCGAAAGGGGTGCCTTGGCTCTACAAGTGGCGCATCAAGCGTCGGCTGCTGCACTGGTATGCCCGCCTCAAGGTGCTCGAGGCGAAGGTCTCGGCCGATCCAGGCGGCAGCGATATCGACAACCAGCGGCGTGAGATCGAGCGCATCGACCATGCCGTGAGCACCATCCCCGTGCCACTCGGCTTCTCGGAGGAATACTACAACCTGCGTAGCGCCATCGACCTCGTGCGCCAGCGGCTGCTGTCGCATGCGGCGCGTGTTCACCCCAATCTGACCTGAGGCTGGCGAGGCGCGGCGAAGCCGAGAAATGTCGCATCACGCCTTCCGGCAGAAGGTTGCG
>JBFXAZ010000233.1:0-2989 GCA_050183765.1 Reyranellaceae bacterium
GGTGACCGGTCCGCTCTTCTCGATGATCAGCCGCTGCATGTCGGGCGCTGCTCCCTCGGGTCCTGATTGCTTGGCCGCGAGGATAGCAGCGCCGGGGCCCTCGTCGAGTGCCCGGCCTCAGCCGGCTTGCCGCATGGCGGCTATGACGCCATCTGGTGATGCGCGTTACTGGCTGCAGGGCTGTGTTCAGAAGGCCGTGCGGAGCATCGGCGGCTGCTTGGTGATCGATATCGCGTATAAGTGGTGCCGGAACAGGCGAGCAAAACTATCCAAAGAACGCCCGACGCGCTTGTCTGGTCTCGCGCCGCATCGCAGGATGTGGCCGGCCGATGAGGGGAAGACGGTGGCTCGATCGGGGTACCTCCGATATCTGCAGTTGCTAGCGGCGGGCGTCGCATTCTGGGGATGCAGTCAGTATGCTGTCGCGCAGGGGCCGGCCAGCGCATTTGATAGACCAGGCGCCGGGCCACTGTCGGCCGATCTCATCCGTACGGTCGACGTTCAGAAGGCTCTCGTCTGGACACAGCACTACAGCTCGATGGTGGACGGCGACTTCGGCCGAATGACGCGGGCGGCGGTGGAGTCTTGGCAGCGCTCGCAAGGATTCAAGCCAACAGGCATGCTTGAACCGGAGCAGGCGACAGAACTCGTGCGCCAGGGGATGGCAACACGGGATCATTGGGGCTGGACGACATTTCGTGATGACTCGGTTGGCTACTCGATCGGCTATCCCGGGCGAGCATTTTCACCGGGACGCCGACTCGAAAATGGTGGGGTCGAATTCACGACATCGATTCCGAGCGCGAGTCTTGATGTAAGAATTATCCCCAAGGTCTCTGCATCGTCCTTCAAGGGAATTTTCGACGCTCTCGCCAATCCAACCTCTCCCGATGCAAGGATTCTTTACTCGGTGCGCACAGAGACGTGGTTCGTCGTTTCCGGGGTTCGAGGCAGATATTGGTACTATCAGAGAGCAGAACTACGGCCGTCCGGTCTCGCCCAGTTTGCCTACAGAATGGATCACGACGACGCCGGCAAGTATGAGTTTCTCATCACCGCGATCGCCAATGGCTTTAAGGTCGACTACGACATTCGACCGCATGGCGCTGTGGTTGGATCGACCCCAAAGACGCCGTCACCTCCGCCGCCAGCGGCCTCCTCAGCACGCCCTGCGGATTCTTATCGAAACATCGATAGATCTGGAAAGGTTGAGGGTATCAAGCTGAAATTGGCCGACGAAACGGAGCTGCGCCCGCAAGATGTATTCCGACGTGTTTCAGGTTCGGTTTTCGTCTTGGCTGCATTTACAGATCGCGGTCCAGCACGGGACCCTGGCATCAACCAAGGTTCTGCAGTTGCGATTTCCAACCGTCATCTCCTCACCAACTGCCATGTGGTGAGGGGCGCAGACGTCGTATTTGTGCTGCGCGGGGGCAGCGTGCTCAAGGCCGATGTAGTCTCGGCCAATGCCGATGCTGATCGCTGCGTACTGCGCGCCGAGGCCGACCTTCCGGTCTTCGTCAGTGTTCGGCCGTTCGCCGACCTCAACGTCGGCGAACCCGTCTACTCAATTGGAGCGCCACAAGGGCTGGAGCTGAGCATGGCGCCGGGTATTGTTTCATCGAAACGCACCTTTGACGGCGGTGTGCGCTTCATCCAGACCAGCGCACCAATATCGCCCGGGTCATCTGGTGGTGGCCTGTTCGACGCCTATGGAAACCTTGTCGGCGTTACAACCATGAGCCGTCGCGAAGCTCAGAACGTGAACTTCGCGATCCCCGCTGAAGACTACGTGCGATAGGTAGCGCCAACTCCTTGGGCATCTACGGATCGCGCCTCGTGCCAGATCGCGGCCGGCGTACGGCGCGCACCTTGCCGGTGCGGCCGCCGCCGCAATAGAACCATTCGAGGCCGTCCGATTCGAGGCCCGAGATGTTGGCGCCCTTGGGCATGTCGAGCTGCTCCAGCACCTCGCCGGTCACGGGATCGATATGGCGCAGCTCGCTCTCGTCGCCCTCCCAGGTGGCGTGCCAGAGCTCGCCGTCGGTCCAGGTGACGCCCGTCACGAAACGGTCGGACTCGATGGTGCGCAGGATCGCGCCGGTCTCGGGATCGACCTGGTGGATCTTGCGGCCGCGATGCTGGCCGACCCACAGCGTGCCCTCGGCCCATGCCATGCCCGAATCGCCGCCGCCGCCGGGCGAGGGGATGGTCTTGAGGATCGCGCCGGTGGCGGGGTCGATCTTGTGGATGCGATCCTCGGCGATCTGGAACAGGTGCTTGCCGTCGTATGCCGTGCCGGCATGCGCGGCGACCTCGAGCGTGCGCGCGACCTTGCCGCTGGCGGGATCGAAGGCGTTCAGACGGTCGCCCGCCGCGAACCACACCTGCCGGCCATCGAAGGTGACGCCGCCGATATTGTCGGTGTCGGCGAATGTGTACTCGCGGACGATTTCCGCGGCTGAGCGTTTCATGCGGGCCTCCTCGGGTTCCTGGTGCCCCTGATCTAGTCGCCCGGCAGCGGACCGGGGAGTAACAAGACGGTCGGGAATCCGGGCACCGGCGGGCTCACCCAGCGGCGCGCGCGGCCGCGGCCGAAGGATTGCACCTTGCCCGACGCCGCCAGATCGTCGAGCGCGCGTTGCACGGTGCGCGCGCTGGCATCGAGCGCGATCGCCAGCGCCGAGCTCGACCACGACTCGCCGTCGGCGAGCAAGGCGAGCACCGCCGCGTGCCGGTCCTCCACCGGCGGCGCCAGCACGACGATCTCGCGCGCGCGACGCGGCGCGAGCGCAAAGCCCTCGGGCGTGGCGCGCAGGTCGACCAGGGTCTTCAGCGCCGCGCGCAGGCGGCCGATCTCGACCCGCAGCCGCGCGCGGTGCGATTCGTCCGCGTGCCGCGCGCGGAACGCTCGCGACAGCAGCCCGGCGCGCGACACGTCGCCGGGCCACGCCTCGGCGAGCGCGCGAGCGAGGGCAAACAGGACCGG
>JBFXAZ010000234.1:0-2685 GCA_050183765.1 Reyranellaceae bacterium
GCTCTACAAGCGGGAGAAGGTCAATCCCGCCGCCGGCTGCGTGCCCGTCATCATCCAGATTCCGGTGTTCTTCGCGCTCTACAAGGTGCTCTACACCACCATCGAGATGCGCCATCAGCCGTTCTTCGGCTGGATCCACGATCTCGCCGCGCCCGATCCGCTCACCCTGCTGCAGGGCTTCGGCCTGTGGCACTGGCAGGTGCCGGGGATCCTGCACATCTTCGACATCGGCATCTGGCCCATCATCATGGGCTTCACGATGTACATGCAGCAGATGCTCAATCCGCAGCCGGCCGATCCGGTGCAGGCGCGCATCTTCCAGTTCCTGCCGATCATGTTCACCTTCATGCTGGCGCCCTTCGCCGCCGGCCTGGTGATCTACTGGGCTTGGAACAACACGCTATCGATGCTCCAGCAGTACGCCATCATGCGCCGGCTCGGCGTGCCCATCGCCTTCGGCGCCAAAGCACCCGCGCCCGCCAGCGGCAAGCCGCCCGAGAAACGCTAGATCCGATCTCAGACCGCTGCCGACAACGGCAGCGGGCGCATGCCTTCCTAATTCAATGTTGCGACTCATTCTTAATAGCAATAATGTAGGCACGTCCGAGTTCAGCCGCCGGAGAATGCCGCCATGTCCCACGATTGCCCGGTCGAGGCGCGTACCCTGGACAGCTTGAGGCTGGCGGAGCGCTTTGTGGTCTGGGCGCTGCGCGAGTGGCGGCTGAGGCGCGGCGATGGCGCGGCGCGGCCGCCGACGCTGCGGTGCGGCTTCCATCACGCCAATATCGGCGACGGGCTGACGCCGTTCTGCGACTTCATGGAGGCGCTGGTGGCCGGCACGCGCCGGCCGCTCGACGTGCGCTGCATGAACTGTCCCTATGTCAGCCCGGACGAGGACCGCGTGCTCGACGCGGTGGCGGCGACCCAGCGCGACCGCGACGAGATCGCCCAGGCGCTGCTGATGGATCCGCTGCCGCGGGCCGCCGCACGCATCGCCACCGGCCATCTCGCCGCCTTCGCGCACAAGATGGCCGAGACCGGGCTGGTGCTGCCGCGCGGGCCCTCGCTGGCGGCCGACCACATCTCGATCTGCCGCTCGACCAATCCGGGGATCGCGCTGCTTCAGTAGCCTGTCGCGACGGCGCACGCGGTGGCCTATGGTGCCATCAGATGCACGCGTCCCACAGAGTTGCTCCGCCATGCTGAGTCGCACCGAGATCGCCCACGGGGTATCGGGTGCCTGGCGGCTGATGTGGGGTGACGGCGGTGGTCTCTACATGCTCGATCGCACGCGGGAGGGCTTCTGGCGTTCGTTCCGCGTGGCGTTGCTGGTCGCACCGCTGCAGGCGCTGTGCTCGCTGATCGCCTATCAGCGCATCGACACGGTAGCCTCCGACAACCTGATCATCTTGGTCGAGGCGCTGCGCTACATCATCGAGTGGACGGCCTTTCCCGTCGTCCTGCTCGAGATCGCGCGGCGCACGGCCTGGAGCCAGCGCTATATCGGCGCTGTGGTGGCGATGAACTGGGCCAACCTGCCGATGATGGTGCTGTGGACCATGACGGTGGCGGTCGGCGAGGTCGCACCCACATGGCTGGGCGACGGGCTGTCGCTGGTGCTGACGGTGATGGGCGTCTACTGGTTGACGCGCATCCTGCGCGGGTCGCTGTCGACCGGCGTCGGCCAGGCGATCGCCCTGGCACTGCTCAACCTGTGGATCAGCGTCACGCTATTCATCATCGTCGGCAACGTCATCGGCCGCCTGCCCGGCACCCCGGGCTGATCCATCGTCGTAGCGTACCGCGGCGAGATAGAGTCCGTCCGGCGGCGCGGTGGGACCGCCGCGGGTGCGGTCGCGCGCCGCCAGGACGGCGGTGACGTCGTCGGCCGTCCACTTGCCCTCGCCGACCAGCTTCAGGGTGCCCGTCATGATGCGCACCTGGTTGTGCAGGAACGAGCGCGCGGCAATCTCCAGGCGGATCTCGTCGCCTGCGCGCGTCACGTCGAAGCGGTCCAGCGTCTTCACCGGCGAGCGCGCCTGGCACGCGGCGCTGCGGAAGCTGGTGAAATCGTGCCGCCCGAGCAGGCGCTGCGCCGCCGCGCCCATCGCCTCGGCATCGAGCGGCACGCCGACCTGCCAGGCGCGCCCGGCGTCGAGCGCCAGCGGCGCGCGCCGGTTGACGATACGATAGAGGTAGCGGCGGCCCGTAGCCGAGAAGCGAGCGTGGAAGGCATCGTCGACGGCCTCGGCGGAAAGCACCGAGACCGGCGCCGGCCGAAGATGCGCGTTCAGCGCGTCGCGCACGGTGTCCGGTGTGGTCGGCCTGGCGATGTCGACATGCGCCACCTGGCCGATGGCATGCACGCCGGCGTCGGTGCGACCGGCGCCATAGACATGCGCCCGCTCGCCGCAAAAGCCGAGCACGGCCTCCTCCAGCGCCTGCTGCACCGACAGTCCGTTGTCCTGGCGCTGCCAGCCGACGAAGCCCCGGCCGTCGTACTCGATGGTCAGCCGATAGCGCGTCATCGGTCGACGCTGGGGCGGCGGCCAGAACCACTACCTTCCCCCGTGTATGGACCGGGGACATCGAGGACACCCGTTCGGGGACATCGAAGACACTTTTTCCGATGGGAGCAAGGATCGGAAGGAGTGGTTCGATGCCGTGGCGGGAGCGAACAGCGAT